>PALM01000014.1 GCA_002706365.1 Flavobacteriales bacterium
CATACAACACGATCCACAACTCAAAGCGTACTATCAAAGAAAAACCAAAGAAGGAAAGCATAAATTAACAGCACTAAATGCAGTTGCCAATAAATTAGTACTTAGAATCTTCGCTGTTGTGAAAAGAGATGAGCCTTTTGTAAAATTAGCAGCTTAAAAACTTGCTTTTATCTTAGAATGCTCAGCACAAGTATTTCACATTTACAAAACTTTAGCTGCACTTCTAACTCCTCTGCCGGTTGGCGGATTCGGTTGAGGTCGCAGAGGTCCACAGAGGACATTTCAAACCAGAAAAACCTTTCTTCAATATTGGCTGTTAAGAGACATATTATATTTTTAATCCAACAACCAAAAACAGATTTCAAATGAAGAATCAATTGCTACTTTCTGCTTTCCTCTTTGTAAGTGGATTAAGTGCACAGGACATGGACATCACTAAATGCCCGGTAATGCACGGATCTGCTTCTAGCACTGCAACTGCAGCTGAAGATGGCAAAGACAGACCCGATTTCAGACAAGGCAATACCAATAGCGATTGGTGGCCTAATCGTTTAGATCTCAGTGTGCTTAGACAGCATTCAGAGAAAGCAGACCCAATGGGCAACGACTTTAACTATGCAGAGGCTTTCAATAGCCTAGACTATAAAGCACTTAAGGAAGATATCCGTAAAACCCTTACAGACTCTCAAGATTGGTGGCCAGCTGATTGGGGACACTACGGTGGATTGTTCATTCGTATGGCTTGGCATTCTGCCGGAACTTATCGTACAGGAGATGGTAGAGGTGGTTCTAGAGAAGGTCAGCAGCGATTTGCACCTTTGAACTCATGGCCTGATAACGCCAACTTAGATAAAGCAAGAAGACTATTGTGGCATGTAAAACAGAAATACGGCAGCAGTATCTCTTGGGCAGACCTTATGATTCTTGCTGGTAATGTGGCTTTTGAGGATATGGGTTTTGAAACCTTGGGATTTGCCGGAGGAAGAGAAGATGTTTGGCAGCCAAACGATAATGTATACTATGGTTCAGAGACTACTATGTTGAGCGATAAGGATCGTTATTCTGGAGATAGAGATCTTGAAATGCCTCTAGCAGCCGTTCAAATGGGATTGATCTATGTGAACCCTGAAGGCCCTGCAGGTAACCCCGATCCTGTTGCTGCAGCACACGACATTCGCGAGACTTTCGGCAGAATGGGAATGAATGATGAAGAAACTGTAGCCTTGATCGCCGGTGGTCACACTCTAGGAAAGACCCACGGTGCTGCTGCCGGTTCACATATGGGTAAGGAACCAGCTGCTGCTGATATTGAAGAGCAAGGTTTTGGATGGACAAGCGACTATAAAAGTGGAAAAGGCGAAGATGCTATCACTTCTGGTCTGGAAGTTATATGGACAGCTACTCCGACTGAATGGAATCACGGTTATTTCAAAGCTCTCTTTAATGAAGAGTGGGAATTGACCAAGAGTCCGGGTGGAGCACACCAATTTGTAGCTAAGAACCCTAAAGTGATGGTACCAGACGCTTTTGATAGCACCAAAATGCATGCACCTACTATGTTAGTTACCGATCTATCTCTTGTAAGAGACCCTGAGTATCGTAAAATCTCTAAGCGCTTCATGGAAAACCCAGAAGAATTCAATAAAGCCTTTGCTAGAGCTTGGTTTAAGTTGACGCATAGAGATATGGGACCAAAAGAGTTGTACCTAGGACCAGAAGTTCCAAAAGAAGAATTCCTATGGCAAGATCCTATTCCAGAGGCCGATTATGAAATGATCTCCCAAGAGGATGTAGATATGCTTCAAAATAAGATCATGGAATCAGGCCTAAGCCGTCAGAATTTGATCACTACTGCTTGGGGAGCAGCTTCAACCTTTAGAAACTCAGATTTCAAGGGTGGTGCAAATGGCGGTAGAATCCGACTTGAACCTCAAGTGAATTGGGAAGCAAATAATCCTGAGGTCTTAAAAGAAGTACTTGCTAAACTTGAAGAGATCCAGAAAGAGTTCAATAAGAAGAACAAGAAGAAGCAAGTATCAATGGCTGATCTAATCGTAATGGGCGGAGCTGCTGCAATTGAAGCTGCTGCTAAAGATGCCGGTTATGAAGTAAATGTTCCTTTCAAAGCAGGAAGAACAGATGCATCTCAAGAAATGACAGATGTTGAAGGCATGGCGGTTCTTGAGCCAATGGCCGATGCATTTAGAAATTATCAAAAGGCAGAATACACTTTGACTACCGAAGAATTAATGGTGGATAAAGCTCAATTGCTTGGACTTACTGTTCCTGAAATGACAGTACTTGTAGGTGGAATGCGTGCCCTTGATGCCAATTATGATGGTTCTAAGCACGGTATATTCACTGATAAGCCTGGAACTCTTAGTACTGACTTCTTCGTGAATTTGATGTCGATGGATACCAAATGGAGAAAGAAAGAGGGCGAAGATGGTATCTATGAAGGTGTAGACAGAGCAAGCGGTGAAGTAAAATGGACAGCTACCCGCGCCGACTTGATCTTCGGTTCTCACTCAGAGCTGAGAGCCATCGCTGAAGTTTATGCAGCAAACGATGCCAAAGAGAAATTTGTAAATGATTTTGTGAATGCCTGGGTTAAGGTAATGCAGGCAGATCGATACGATTTGAATTTAAGCTACAACGCCAGAAGGTAGTGTAGCAGGTTTATTAGTTAGTAGAGTGCAAAGGCCTTCCCGATGTGTCGGGAGGGCTTTTTTTTGAAGTAAAGGGTTAGCTCACAGAGCCCCTCGACTCCGCTCGGGGTGGTACTGGGGAGTCTCGGGGCACCACAGTTACCCCAGTGTTTCCCTGTGTCTTCCCTGTGTGTCTCTGTGAAACAGCCTAGAAGCCCTAATTGATCAATACAACTTTTTCCTCTTCAACAAAAACGGCAACAAAATCTGATGGTAATTCTTCGACACATCTGCCGTCACGAAATCGATGCCGTATTGTCCGCACTTTAATCGCAGCTCCTTTTCTCTGGCTTGAGCAGCCTTTCGGTATTCATCCTTCACTTCGGTTGGATTGAGCTTCACCTCTTCTCCACTCTCTAGATCGACGAAGCGATATGGCCTATTTTCCAGCTCAAAGTCGAGTTCAGTTCTTTTATCCACCACATGAAAGAGGATCACTTCATGCTTGTTATGCTTCAGATGTTGCAGCGCAGAAAGTAGCTCATCTCCCCTTTCTGAATTGTCCATCATATCACTAAAGATGATCACCAAAGCTCTTCGGTGGATCATGTCTGAGATCTGGTGAAGGGCATCAACAGCCGAAGTTCGCTTAGCTTTTGATTCTCTATTCAAAAGCTCCTCCAAATGCTTATACATCAAGCGTTGATGAGCAGGATTGGTCTTAGCTTCTGTATGCAAGTCGATTCCCTCACTAAAGAAGCTTAAACCATATGCATCCCTTTGCTTCTTCAAAAGCTCTATGAGTGCTGCTGCCGCATATATTGAGAACTGTAGCTTATTATTGCTTTCATCATCTGCCTTGACTTCAGGAAAATCCATAGAAGAAGAGGTATCGATCACGATCCTACATCTTAGGTTGGTCTCTTCTTCATATCGCTTGACAAATAATTTATCTGTCTTAGCGTAGAGTTTCCAGTCGAGATGACGGGTAGACTCGCCGGTATTGTACAAACGATGTTCTGCAAATTCCACTGAAAAACCGTGGAAAGGCGATTTATGCAAGCCGGTTATAAAGCCCTCAACCACCTGTTTAGCAAAGAGTTCTAGGTGGCTATATACGTGTAATTGTTTAGGGTCTATGATCGGCATAGGGTCAAATTTGACATAAAAAAAGCTGTCCCTCCAAATTAGGAAGAACAGCTGATTTAATGAAGTCTTTTTAGCTTATGCCATTTGGGCATCTAACTTCTCAGCATAAGCTGCTTTTGGAGCTGCTCCAACTTGCTTATCTACGATTTCTCCATTCTTGAAGAAAAGTACAGTAGGGATGTTGCGAATTCCATACTGAGCTGATACTGCTGGATTGTGATCTACATTCACTTTTCCAATAACAGCTTTGCCTTCGTACTCTTTGTGCAACTCCTCAACTACTGGTCCAACCATTCTACATGGTCCGCACCACTCTGCCCAGAAGTCAACCAATACTGGTTTGTCTGATTTTAATACTTGCTCTTCAAAGTTTGCGTCTGTTAATTCTAAAGCCATAACTTTTTATAATGATGTTTGATTTATATTCTGTGAGCTCTTCTTTCTGCTTTATGTTCACTAAAGCTCCTGAGTGAACTATTTCGTTTTACAAAGTTCCTATTGTCAATTATCTTACCATAACTTTTTCGCGACATTCTGTCATTATTTGATCTGATATCGCAATTCTGGAATACGATCTAATGTCTCGATCAATTGATTGGTAAGATTTACTTTCATACTCTTAGACCGCAGCATCACCTTTCTTTTCTGCTCTGTGTCTAATAATGTCATCTCCAACTTGCAGCTTCCCGCCTTCTCCTTTTTCAAGATCTCGAGCACATCTAGAAGTTTTTCATCTACCGACTTATAGTCGAATTGAAGGGTGAGACAAGAAGTCAGTTTTTCCCTTACATCCGACAATAATTCTATTCCCGATATCTTGAACTCAAGCTCATCTCCCCATCTTCTCTCCTGCACTTGTCCCTTGATAAAAAGGAACCATCCCATAGTTAGATAGCTCTTGAATTTGATGTAATCATCACTAAATAGCATGAAGCGATGACTTTCTTCATATCCTTCAACAGTAAGAATGCCGAAAGGTTTGCCATTCTTTGAAATCCTATGCTGGGCTTCAGTGACAATCCCAGCCATTCGCATCTCGCCTCTCTTCAAATTAGCAGGCATATTCTGCAGATCGCGAATTCTGGCATTGCAATAATGTTTCAGCTCAAAGCGATAGTCGTCCAATGGGTGACCTGATAAGTAGATACCCACAACTTCCTTCTCTCTTGATAGCTTCTCCATCCTACTCCACTCCTCACATTCAGGGATTTGAGGCTCTGGAATCTCCACTGCTGTCTCTCCACCAAAAAGCGAAGCTTGAGATGAGTTCTCACTCTCTTGATGATTGGCTCCAAATCTCAAAGCCCTTTCCAAGAAAGGTGCTTCCCCATTCTCTGCATGGAAGTACTGTGCTCTATGCACTTCTCCCAATGAATCAAATCCACCGGCTAGTGCCAAGCTTTCAAAAGTCTTCTTATTGGCTGCCTTTAGATCAATACGTTTTGTGAGATCGAAGATCGAAGTGAATGGGCCTCCTTCTTTGCGCTCTGCCACAATTGCTTCCACTGCTCCTTCTCCAACGCCTTTGAGCGCTCCCAATCCAAAACGGACTTCCCCATCTTTGTTTACAATGAACTTATAGGCACTTTCATTGATATCCGGACCGAGCACTTTCATACCCATACGACGACATTCTTCCATGAAGAAAGTGACCTTCTTGATGTCGTTCATATTGTTGGTCAGTACCGCTGCCATATACTCGGCAGGATAATTGGCCTTCAAATATCCTGTCTGGAATGCCACCACAGAATAGGCAGCTGAATGTGAGCGGTTAAAGCCATACTCGGCAAACTTGAGCATGATATCAAAGACTTCCTCGGCCTTTTTATTCTCTACTCCATGCAGTTTTTCAGCTCCCTCAACGAATTTGACCTTCTGCTCACGCATTACGTCCATCTTCTTCTTACCCATGGCTCGTCTGAGAATATCTGCTTCTCCTAGACTGTAACCTGCCATGATCTGAGCTGCCTGCATGATCTGCTCCTGATAAACCATGATACCGTAGGTATTCTCGAGTATCTCTTTCAGAAGTTCATGAGGGTATTCTACTTCTTCCTTACCGTGCTTTCTGGCGACAAATAGGTCGATGAATTGCATAGGCCCCGGACGATAAAGGGCGTTCATGGCAATCAAGTCCTCAATATTGGTTGGCTTGAGGTTCTTGAGGTGCTTCTGCATACCAGCCGACTCAAACTGGAAGGTTCCATTGGTCTCTCCCCGTTGATATAGCTCGTAAGTCTTTTCATCGTCGAGCGGAATTTCATCCGGATCGATCTTGATACCGTGATTGTCTTCGATCAAGGCAATGGCATCACGGATGATGGTAAGGGTTTTTAAACCCAAGAAGTCCATCTTCAATAGACCTGCATCCTCAACTACCTTATTGTCGAACTGCGTTAGTAAAAGGTCTGATTCCTTGGATGTGCAAACAGGGACATAATTGGTAATATCATCCGGAGAAATAATGATACCGCAGGCATGCACACCTGTATTTCTCACCGAGCCTTCCAGGGTTTTCGCCTGATTCAAGGTTTGAGCAGTGAGGTCGTCTTTCTCCGCTAGTTTTCTAAGTTCTTGGACTTGGGAGAATTCATCATTATTGAACTTCTCTTTCAGTTGCTTCTCATCGCTACCGAATATGGTTCCCAAACTGGCATTTGGAACCATTTTGGCCACTTTATCTACTTCTGGAAGTGGCAGATCTAATACTCTTCCTACATCTCGTATAGATGATTTAGCCGCCATTGAACCATAGGTGATGATCTGAGCCACCTGATTCTTACCGTACTTATCTACTACGTAGTCGATGATCTTTGAGCGACCATCATCATCGAAGTCGATATCAATATCGGGCATACTCACCCTTTCCGGGTTGAGGAATCGCTCGAAGAGCAGATTGTATTTGATCGGGTCGATATTGGTGATCCCAACGGCGTAGGCTACTGCAGAACCAGCTGCAGACCCCCTTCCCGGGCCCACAGAAACGCCAATTTGTCGGGCTACAGTAGTAAAGTCTTGTACGATCAAGAAATAACCCGGAAAACCCATATCGGCAATGATCTTGAGCTCGAAATTCAGTCGCTCTTCTATCTCTGCAGTGATCTCACCATATCTCTTTCTCGCTCCTTCAAAAGTCAAATAACGCAAATAGTCGTTCTGGTCTTTGAATTCAGTGGGCAATGTATAATTCGGCAGCAGAATATCGCGCTTGAGGTTGGGCGGGGTAATCTTATCGACGATCAAATTGGTATTGTCGATCGCTTCAGGCACATCCTTGAACAGCTCGTTCATTTCTGCCTGAGTCTTGAAATAGAAGTTGCTGTTTGGGAATCCGAACCTGAAGCCTTTCCCATCACCTTTAGGAGTGCTGATTTTATCTCCCGTATTGATACAAAGTAGAATATCGTGTGCCGTCCAATCTTCCTCATCCACATAATGGGAATCATTGGTAGCGATCATGGGCACGCCGTACTTCTTCGACCACTTCATCAGAATCTGATTCACATCTTCTTGGGTCTTTCCGGTACCGTCGATCTCGTCTAAACCATGTCGCTGTAGCTCGATGTAATAATCATCACCAAACAGCTCATGCCACTCTTGAAAAGTCTTTTCTGCCTCCTCTTCTCCTTTGAAAAGGATGGCTTGTTGGATCACGGAAGCAATACAGCAAGTAGTGGCAATCAAGCCCTCTTTGTATTGCTTAAGCAATTCCATATCTATTCGAGGGTACTTGGAATATAGTCCCTCCATATAGCCCAAAGAACAGAGTTTGGATAGGTTCTCGTAGCCCTTCTGATCCTTTGCAAGAAGCAATTGATGATAACGCTTATCCCTCTTGCCTCCGGTAAATTCTTTCTTATGCCTGTCTTCCACCATGTAGAATTCACATCCTACAATCGGCGTTACACCCACCTTTGCCGCCTCAGCCACAAACTGAAAAGCACCAAACATATTCCCATGATCGGTAAGGGCAACCGCACGCATGCCATCGTTCTTGGCTTTCGCCATCATATCGGCTATAGGCGCGGCACCGTCGAGTAGAGAGTATTGTGAGTGGACGTGTAAATGTGAAAAATCGGGCATTCGAATTACAGACTTTGGGGCATATAAAGTTAGTTAAATGAGGGGCGTGTTTTTGGGCTGTGTTGATAAATGGAGTGAATTGATTTTAGACCTTGATGTTGTTGAAAAATTGCTGTTAATAAAGTAAATTATCTGTGATTTATACCACAGAGTTTACGAGCGGTTCTCTCGATACAAGCCCGATTTCATCGGGCCCACTCGAGAACCTTACTTTTTATTAGATCTTTTTTTGGCAAGAGGTGGCAGCTGATCGTGGTTAAGATCGATCAAAGCTTCTTTCTTTTTATGGGACCACTTTTTTACTTGATGTTCACGATTAAATGCTATATCTATTCGGTCATACTTCTCATAATGTACTAATTGGACTGGTAATCTTCTCTTCGTATAATTAGCACCTTCTCCATTTTCATGTTGCGCTACTCTCACTCTTAAATTTCTAGTGCTTCCAGTGTAATATGTTCCGTCCGAGCATCTTAAGATATACATATAGGTAACGTCCATCTATTTAAGTTACATAAATTCCTATCAACTACCTTTCATTCACGACGCCTCCCGAGTGATTCTGCGAAGCAGAATTGTATCGAGGGATAGTCGTGAAGAAACTACATCCTAAATACTGCGAACTCTGTGGTATAACCTAAAATGCACTTCCTCTCAATTTTGTAAATTGGTCATTATCAAAACTTAACAAATGCCAACCGTAGACCAATTCATCGAGAAGAAATCAGAATGGAAAGAAGCCCTAACTAAACTTCGTAAGATCCTTCAAGAAACCGATCTCGAAGAATCCATCAAATGGGGAGCTCCTGTCTATTCATTCGGCACCAAAAATGTGGTGGGCTTGGGAGCCTTTAAGTCTTATGTGGGACTGTGGTTCTTTCAAGGAGTCTTCCTAAAGGATGATGCCAAGGTATTGGAGAATGCTCAGGAAGGAAAGACCAAGGCACTCCGCCAATGGCGTTTTGCTTCGGCAAATGAGATCGATGTGGATCTGGTGAAAGCCTATGTGCATGAAGCCATAGAAAACCAAAAGGCAGGCAAAGAGCTCAAGCCTCAAAAGAAGAAGCTGGAGATTCCAATGGAACTTACTTCAATGTTTAAACAGGATAAAGACCTAAAATCGGCATTTGAATCCCTTACACCGGGCAAACAAAAGGATTATGCCGAACACATCAGCAGTGCCAAGCAAGAAAAAACCCGATTAAGTCGTCTTGAAAAGGTAATTCCTATGATTAAGGAAGGGAAAGGGCTTTATGATAAGTATAAGGATTGTTAGGGCCAAGAGCCTAGAATCTAGAACCTAGAGTCTAGACGAATTATGAATTTTCAATGTGTGAATTTTGAATTAATCTGATCTTGTAATTAGAAATAGTCCATTCATCACTCACACATTAATCATTCACACATTCAAATTACATTTCTGCCTTCCCCAACGTCATTCTAAGTCCTCCATAAACCATCCTTCCAAAGATCGGTCCCCAGATCATAGAGGCGTCGAAATTGTTGCCGAATGGGTTTTCTGAAGAGATTATTGGGTCATCCTGACGATAATTCATGATATTCTCCATACCAGCATAAAGCGACCATCGATCATTGAAATTCCTGGTGACTTGTGCATTGAAGGTGAAGAAAGAAGGCGACATCTCCCCTCTTTGATATTCCACCGGATTGTTAGCTGTTGTTGGAATACGTTGTTCTCCAAACCATTGAGTTGTGAGATCGAATGTCCAATTGGCTCCCTTCAAGCTCTTCGCTGTAGAATAGGCTAGATTCACAAACCATCTGTGCTTCGGTGTAAATGGCTTTTGTCGAAGACCAGAACGATACTCAGTTCTCACCTCTGTAAAGCGATAAGCAGCGCGCATCTCGAGGAATTTGATCAACTCATAACTTAACTCAAACTGTAAATTATTGGCATAGCTCTCCCCTTCTAAATTGTAAAACAACACTTCAGAGGAACTTTCATCCCTATCTGCCACTAATTGATTCTCGAATTCGGTTCTGTATAGATCCAAGCTAACATATCCATCTCTGTAATCGATGGTGAAGTTTCGAAGCACATTAAAACCATAATTCCAGGCTCTTTCCATGGGAATTCCAAAGGGGTAATCTGCATTTTGTCCCAAGAATTGATAGCTACGAGAAGAGGCCAAGAGCGACTGTCGCTCAGCGATCACATTTGCAGTTCTTTGTCCGCTACCGGCCAATAGTCTAAAGACCGTATACTCATCACTGGCATAGCGCAAATGAATCCTAGGTGTGAAGAAGCCTCCGTAGATATTATGCTCATCCCATCGGGCCCCAGCCACCAAAGTAAAATTAGCCGATGGTTCAAAGGTGTATTCAAAAAAGGCTCCCGGAACTCTTTCCGTTCTATTGAATTCTAGATCATCCAATCGTTCATCAAAATCATCGTACAGAAAGCTCATACCTGCTTTGAACTTATGAAAGCTACTGCCAATGATCGACTGGTAGATATAATTTGCGTAGAAAGTTTCCTCTCTGGCATCATAATCTCTGAGGCCGTAGAACGACTCCTGATCAATGAAAGAGGCCGACATCTGCAAGCCCATTGATCGGTATTTATAAGAAGGGAACACTATTCCTGTCTTGGTGAAAACCTCTGCTTTCTCAGTATTGATTTTCAATCGATAAAGTGCATTTCTACCGAGCTCTGAAAGCTCATCCTCTCTTTGATCGGTTTCACCACCTTCTTTCTCATCATTCACATAATGAAAGCCGATTTGCGCCATTAAGCCCTTCCCATTATCATATTTCCAGCGATTCATTACATTGATCTGCTCTTGCAAGGGAAAGTCTCTAAAACCATCAGAATTCATATCCCTCTCGAATGGTCTCATATTTCCATGCAGCAATAATGCAGTAGACCATTTTTCATTCACTTTTTGATTCTTGATGAAGTTCACCTCCATTCTTCCACCTTGATTGGCATAAAGATTCACAAAGGTTTCTTCCTTGACTTCAGGCTTTTTCAATTCAAAATTGATCTGTCCGGCAATGCTCTCATATCCATTAACCACAGAGCCAATACCCTTAGTAAGTTGAATGGATTCTACCCAAACACCAGGTATGAATGTGAGTCCGAAAGCATTACCCAAACCTCTAATTCCGGGCATATTCTCCCTAGAGATCAGTGTGTAAGGCCCGTCGAGTCCCAGCATCCTGATCTGTCGGTTACCACTTATCGCATCGGTGAAATTCACATCTACTGATGGATTGGTTTCAAAGCTTTCAGATAAGTTACAGCAAGCTGCTTTAAAAAGCTCCCTCTGAGATATATTCTCAGAATTAATGGGATTCATGAACGACATCTCAGTACTCTTCCTTCTAGCCTCTATCTCTACTGCAGAAAGTTCTACAGTTATGCCAAGTTTGAGGGTTAGTGTTTTTGAGAAATTACGCACCTCCAAAGTATCTGAACTATATCCCACAAAAGAGGCGATCAGGAATCTAGCATTATCCGGAATGGCCAAATTAAAAACCCCATTGGAATCGGTGGTAGTGCCGTAATTGCTGTCCATCCAGTACACATTTGCGTATGGAATGGGATTAAAGCGCCCTTTCTTATCCTCTGAGATCACCACGCCGCTCACGCTCTCTTGCGACCATAAAGCAAGCGATAGACCCTGCAATAGCAGTAGTCCAATAATCTTCTTCAACATGTCGTCAGCTTTTATTGAGCAGAATTACCGGAACCGGTCTTCTTATGCTTATCAATTACCGCTTCATCACGATAGTGACAGCATTTATGTATTTGCTCGTAGACTTCATCCTCTGCTTTCTGCTTCTCGGTATCGTGACCAACAGCATTAACAGCAGCGTGTAACTCATCTTCATTGACCTTAGACGGTTTGTAAACCACCTTAAGCATATGCGTTTCCACATTCCATTCAGCGAGTTTAACACCAGGGGCGCGCATTACGGCATTTTCAATGCGTTTCTTACACATTTCACAGACTCCATCTACTTCAAAAGTAGTTTCTGCGATATTCTTATTTGATTCTTCTTGTGCGATGGTATTGATCGACCACACACATAATATGATTGCGATTAATTTCTTCATGATTTCTTGATTTTAAAATTGTAAATAGGGAATTGAGAGAGATCAAGAAATCTATCCGTAGTAAGTGAGTCGGGAAAGGGTAATGTACAGAGGCTTTTTAGTGATAGGCGGACCTCTATCGTTAATTTGAATTGCTGATGAAGTAGCCTTATACAAGTCGAGCTTAGTCGCTGACTCAAATGGAAGAGTGAAGAAATTAAATGCAAAAGCGGTCTTCTCATGTTTGATCAGATCCAGCTCTGCCTGATAGAATTCCGTTTCATCATCACAGCAGTCCATTTTTGACTCATCGCAGCCTTTTTCATCTTCATCACCACAACCATCTGTTGGAGAGTATAATGACAAAGAAGCAAGGAAGTCGCCACAATAATGCTTGTACACAGAAATCCCTGTCGTGCTAAGCAACAGACTTAGCAAAACCAAAATTGAAAAGATGGATTTCAGCTTCTTCACAATTCAAAATTAAGCAAATAGCAAAGCATTGCTCAATTATAGCTGCTAACTAATGTTAACAGCATTGAATGATATATAAGTAGATGGGCATTCCCAAGGTAATATTAAAAGGGAATGTTACCGCTAATGCCATTGGTATATACAAGGATGGATTTGCCTTGGGTACAACCATTCGCATTGCAGCAGGAACAGCAATATATGAAGCAGAAGCAGCCAGAATAGATAACAAGAACCGGTTACCATCCACATCCAAGAACAAGCCACTTAAGATCGCCATCAAGCTTCCGTTGATCAAAGGAATTATTATCGCAAACCAAAAGGTAAACCAGCCATTCTTAAAGAATGTAGCCAGACCTTTACCCGAAGCAATACCCATATCCAATAGGAAGATTGCCAGAAAGCCCTTGAAAATATCAGTGGTAAATGGCTCAATACCTCTAGCCTGCTCCTCATTTGAAATAAAACCAATCAAAAGACTACCGAGTATGAGCAACACACTTCCATTTGTGATGGAATGCTTCAATATTTGTCCGAATGACATAATACCGTTATTCTTTCCGGCAAAGAAATAAATCAAGGCCATACCAACTATAATTGAAGGAGCTTCCATAAAGGCCATCACTGCAACCATATGTCCGCCGTATTCCATTGATTCCACATTCAAGAAAGAAATTGCGGTAATAAAGGTCACAGCGCTCACCGAACCATAAGAAGCGGCAATGGCGCCTGCATTCTCCACGCTTAACTTGCGTTTAAGCACAAGGAAAGTATATAGAGGAACAGAGACTGCCAAAAGCAGTCCTGCAGCCAATGCATACCACACTTCAGAGTCGAATTCAGAATGCGATAGTTCCTGTCCGCCTTTAAACCCAATGGAAAACAAAAGGTAGATTGAAATAAATTTAGATGAATTCTCAGGAATGGCCAGATCGCTCTTCAATTGAACGGCAAAGAGTCCTAAGAAGAAAAACAATAAGGCAGGGTTGGTTAGGTTATCGATCAGTAGGTGTAGATCCATAATTAAAATTTGGGATGAAAAGATTTTGATATAAGGCTAAAAGAAAACCCCGAAGGTTCGGGGCTTATTCGATATCTACGTCAATTGAGGCTCTTAGCTTGACTTTCTTGCCATTCTTGGCGTCCGACAAGATCTCGGCGATCTTCTCTTTCTCTTCACGCAATTGTTTAAGCCTGCTTTCAGAATGACTAACCTCTCCCTGATTGCGTTCTAAACATGAGTTCAACTGAATACTGTGAAACTTGATCTTATCATTCAATACAGTATAAAGGATTTCAGCTGCATCTGAGGCATCATATGTGCCGTCGATTAATTTCAGTGATCGTGTGTTTGACATATTTTAAATTTTAGGACAAAACTACTTTCCATAAATAGATTTATATATATAATTTTATATATCTTTACAATACTTTATATAAGATATCTTAATAGATGAACTATACACTCAATCAACTCAGGATCTTCAGGAAGATCGTACAGTTAGAAAGTATCACTAAAGCCGCACAGGAACTACATCTCAGTCAGCCTGCAGTATCTATTCAACTAAAGAACTTACAAGATCAATTTGAAGTTCCGCTCACAGAAGTGATCGGCAGAAAATTGCACATCACTGATTTTGGTTATGAGATCGCAGAATCAGCTGATAAGATCATTGGTGAGGCTTACAATATGCGTCATAAATCAATGGCACATAAAGGCCATGTTACTGGCAGAATCAAGTTAACCGTAGCAAGTACAGCCAAATATGTAATGCCCTATTTCATATCTGACTTCTTGAGCGAAAACCCGGGAATTGACCTTAAGATGGATGTAACCAATAAGAGCAGGGTTGTGGAAAGTTTAGAAAACAACGAAGTAGACTTCGCAATGGTGTCTGTGCTGCCCGACAAGCTGAGAATAGACCGCATTGAGCTATTGCAGAACAAACTCTTTTTGGTTGGAAATAAACAGTTGGCTGAAGATGGGAAATCAATCAACAGCAAGGACCTTGAAAGTCTCACTTTGATATTCAGAGAAAAAGGAAGTGCCACTAGAGCTGCAATGCAGGACTTTATTGAAAAGAATCAGCTAAGTGTAAACAAAGAGATCGAACTCACTTCAAATGAAGCAGTAAAGCAGGCCGTGATTGCCGGATTTGGCTATTCAATTATGCCGCTTATTGGAATTAAGAATGAATTGCAGAATGGAGATCTTCATATCATTCCGGTCAAACAACTACCCATTACCACAGAATGGAATCTTATTTGGCTTCAGGATAAGAAATTCTCTCCTGCCGCTAAGGCATACAGAGCTTACCTAGAGCAAAACAAGGAGCGATTGATCGCTGAGCGCTTTGCCTGGTTCGAGAACTTCAAATAAAAAGAGGGGATCCAATAAGGAACCCCTCTTACCACAACAACCATATTGGGACTAGCCCTGTCCTTGTCCCAATGAGTAGCCTCTTTCACCATTAAAGGTGTAGAGGTTTTCTGTTTTTATCGCATCGAGCTCTCCTTCGGCGAGTCGACAAAGCAATTTGGCCACATCTTTCGACTCAACAGCTTTTCCATTCGTTTGATCGAATCGGCATCTCCAGTGGTCTGTGCAGAATGTTTCATCGAAGCCTTCCGGCCAAACTTTCACACCTCTATTGGTGATCATGCTCAAGCTCAATTTCTCATCATTGAACGCTCTCAAAGCCTCAGCCAGTTGCTCAGGCTTAAAGCTTGGATGATCGATGAACACATCAACTCCAACCAACTTCTTCTCCTCTCTCTTCTCAATTTCTCTTATGTATTCTGGCAATTTGATTGGAGTCATTTTATCATAACTCACCTCATTCAATTTCTCAGGTTTAAGTCCCAGTCTGGCAATCACCGCTTCTGCGAATTTTCTTGTACCCACTTTCTCCTTGCTATCTGCATGATAGATATCTGCAGTATGAATTCCATCTTCGATTGTTCTAAGCCACGCATTATGGATCTTTTCTGCAGACTTACAATCCCCAAGATGATTGAGCATCATTACTGAAGCATTGATAAGTGCTGATGGGTTTGCAATGTCTTTACCGGCAATATCAGGTGCTGAACCGTGGATAGCCTCAAACATTGAAACTTTCTGTCCAATATTCGACGAACCTGCCAATCCTACGGATCCGCTCAGTTGAGCAGTGATATCCGAAACCACATCTCCATAAAGATTCGGCATTACCACTACATCAAACATTTCTGGAGTATCGGCAATTCTTGCAGCCCCGATATCTATAATGATATGATCGCTCTCGATCTCTGGATATTCTGCAGCGATCTCTTTGAAGATCTTGTGGAACAAACCATCTGTTTGCTTCATGATATTATCCTTCACAAAGCAGGTCACTTTCTTTCTACCGTATGCCTTAGCATATTCAAAAGCATAACGCACGATCTTCTCAGTCCCCGGTCTAGTGATCAGTTTCAGACACTGCACTACCTCAGCAGTTTGCTGATGCTCAATTCCGGCATAGAGATCTTCTTCGTTCTCTCTAATCACCACTACGTCCATCTGAGGGTGACGACTAGCAACAAAAGGCGCCATACTCTTACAAGGACGAACATTGGCGAAAAGTCCGAGCGTTTTTCTCAGCGTTACATTCAAACTTTTATACCCACCTCCTTGCGGAGTAGTAATTGGGGCTTTGAGAAGGACTTTATGTTCTAGGATCTTATCCCAGCTCTCTTTGGGAATTCCATTCATAATTCCTCTCTCATAGGCTTTCTTACCTATCTCAATCTCTTCGAAGTTAAGTTTGACTCCTGCAGCCTTGAGAATATCGATGGTTGCGTCCATTATTTCTGGGCCAATTCCATCACCTTTTGCATATACTACGGTCTTCATAAATAAATTTTTATGCAAAAATAGATTATAATAAAGCCATGAATGATAAATATTTATTTATTGTTTATATATTTTAATTAAATTTTATTTATGTATAACTTATTCTCAATTCCATATATTCGTTATATGATTGAAGAGTTTTTGTCGCAAGAGGATGTGAACTGGACTGAAATTCAACTCAGTAGAGGCGACTTGTTATCAAGGGCGGGTGAAATTGAGAAGTATTTCTACTTCGTGGAATCCGGAGCGCTAAGAGCCTACACAATAGTTGAGGACAAGGAATTTACTGTGCGATTTGGATATAGAGGGTCAATATTCACTTCGCTCTCTTCTTTCTTCAGCGGTGAGCCGGGAGAAATGTATATTGAAGCAATTAGAAGCTCAAATGTGCTCAAGTGCCATAAGACTGAGCTAGACCGATTTGTTTCTGCAAGTATTGAGCGACTTCAAGCATATCGATATTTGTTAGAGGATTTAGTTATTGGCTGCATAGAAAGAGAGAATGATCTCTTAACTCAGGACCCCAAGAAACGTCTAGAAAGAGTATTAGATCGCAGTCCGCAGCTTTTCCAAGAAATACCTCATAAGTATATCGCAGCTTATTTGAGAATGAGTCCGGAAACCCTAAGCAGATTATTGAATTCTTGATTTCGGTCAAGATTTAGAATTCTCAAGCAGCGCACCTTTGTCAAAAAAAAGATGAAACAGTCAGAAGTCATAGAGGAATTAAAGTCGACGATCAAAAGACAGATCGAAAAAGTAGAGGAGTTCAAAAGTCTTGGAGAGCTCGCCCTATCTACAAACCCTGCTAAGGACTCTTGGAATGCATTGCAGTGCTTAGAGCATTTGAATAGGTATGCTGATTTCTATGTGAAGGAGATTGGTACTAGGTTAAGACATAGAGGATCGAAGACGAGGATCGAGGACGATGTTTTTAATGCGGGTTATTGGGGGAATAAGTTCATTAAGAGTATGAAACCAGATGAGAATGGACAGATCAAGAAGATGAACACTTTCAAAAGCAAGAATCCATCTCTTCAGGAAGCTAAGACCGATAGTTTAGAGCGATTTCTAGAGTATCAGGAACAATGGTTAAGCATTTTGGATAAGGCTAAGGAATTCGATTTGAACAAGAACAAATGCAGCCTTACCATTCCGATCATTAAGATGAATCTGGGCGCTACTATGCAGTTTGTGATCGCCCATCAAGAGCGCCATATCAATCAGGCAGAAAGAGCTTTATCGGCAGTTGAAGCTTAGTCGATCATTTCACCAAAAGCCTTTTCGAACTTCTCGACTTTTGGTCTGACAACGGCCTGACAATAAGCTTGTTCTGGGTTTTTCTCGAAGTAATTTTGATGATAATCTTCAGCGGCGTAGAATTCTGATGCTTTAGTAATCTCAGTCACTATTGGATTCTCAAATGCTCCCGACTGATCTAGAACAGCTTTAACCTTCTCGGCCTTTTCTTTCTGCTCATCATCATGATAGAAAACTGCAGATCGATACTGCGTTCCTACATCCGCTCCTTGTCGGTTCAATGTAGTTGGATCATGCACTCTCCAGAAGATCTTCAAAAGAGCTTCATAGTCGATCTCATTTGGATCATACTCTACTTGAACCACCTCAGCATGACCGGTTAAGCCACTGCATACTTCTTTATAGGTAGGATTTGAGATCTTTCCTCCCATATACCCTGAAGTGGCTTTACTCACTCCTTTCAACTGCTTAAAAATGGCTTCTGTACACCAGAAACATCCCGATCCGAAGGTGGCTTTTTTCATATTGAGATGACAATTAAGTCCTTAAAAAGTTTGGCAAGTTTAAAGAGAAATTGGTTTCAAATTACTTGCGGTAAATTAGGATTTCAGAGTCCAGAGTCCAGAATCCAGATTTTGATCTGCGTGAATCTGCCTGCCCCGATTAAATCGGCGGCGAAATCTGCGGGAGATAAAACAATAATCTAATTTTTCCAGCTGATTGCGCTGATTTCCGCTGATTCTTTTCAATAACAGTTTCCGATTTCAGATTTCAGATTTCCGATTTTGCCTCTAGGTTCTAGACTCTAGATTCTCGATCACCATCTTATAATGATCGATATCGCATTCCGAGAACATCTCACCTACCTTCTTTAATCCTCCTCTCTCATAAAAGGGAATGGCTCTCAATTGAGCATGTAAATAAATTGGTTTCTTAAAAGTTAAAACCTCCTCTAAAATAGCCCTTAATATCTGATCGCCAAATCCTTTAGACCTGTACTCTTCCAAAACCGCAAATCGCTCTAATTTGATTTTATCTCCAATATGTCTCCAACGAGCAGTGCCCACAGCCTTTTCATCATCAAAGATCAGATAGTGTTTGCTCAGGTCTTCAAACTCATCGAATTCATCTCTTTCGTCGACTTTTTGCTCTTCGATAAATACTTTTTCTCGAATAGTTCTGGCTTTAGCAAAGAGCTCTTTATCTGATGTGAAGAATGTCTTGATCATTTTAACAAAGCTTAAGGAAGATAGTTAACATTAATTAACAGCCTGCAATTTACGATGGCTCTAAGGCCTCGTTAATTTTGAGAATCAAATTTAGAGAAAGAATGGAAGCAGAACAGTCAAATGAATCGACTAGTCCCGCAGTAGCCGCCAATAGCGGTAATGATGTGGATATCAAAGCCTTAAATGAAAAGATAAAGCAAGAAAGTTCCTTTGTGGACATGCTCACAATGGAAATGGACAAGGTGATCGTTGGCCAGAAATATATGGTTGAACGCTTACTTGTTGGTTTACTTTCAGACGGACATATCCTTCTCGAAGGGGTTCCTGGACTGGCAAAAACACTTGCTATCAATACTCTTGCAAGTGCTGTAAAAGCCGACTTCAGTCGAATTCAATTCACCCCTGACCTTCTTCCTGCCGATTTGGTAGGAACCATGATCTATTCTCAGAAAAAAGAAGAATTCAGCATTAAGAAGGGACCGATCTTTGCCAATTTCGTATTGGCAGATGAGATCAACCGTGCACCTGCTAAAGTGCAGTCGGCCTTGCTTGAAGCCATGCAGGAAAAGCAAGTGACTATCGGGGAAACTACTTTTGAGCTGCCAAAGCCTTTCCTAGTGCTTGCTACTCAAAACCCAGTTGAGCAAGAAGGAACCTACCCTCTTCCAGAGGCGCAGGTTGACCGTTTCATGCTGAAAGTGGTTCTGGATTACCCTAAGAAGGAAGAAGAACGATTAATCATTCGTCAGAATCTTGCAAAAGATGGAATGCCAAAAGCAAAAGCGATTCTAAAACCGGAAGATATTCTTAAAGCTAGAAGTGTAGTGAGAGAAGTATATATGGACGAGAAGATCGAGAAGTATATCGTGGATATTGTTTTCGCCTCTCGTAATCCTGAGGACTACAATCTATCAAAACTCAAGGATCTGATCACATTTGGTGGTTCTCCTCGTGCGAGTATAAGTCTGGCACTTGCCGCTAAAGCTTATGCCTTTATCAAAAGAAGAGGCTATGTGATCCCTGAAGATGTTCGCGCTGTGGCAAAAGATGTGCTTCGTCACCGTATTGGCTTGAGTTATGAGGCTGAAGCTGAGAATGTGACCTCAGAGCAGATCGTAGATGAAATTTTAAATGCAGTAGAGGTACCTTAATCTCAAGAGCTTGTCAACTAACTCTCAAAATACGCAGGACCTCTTAAAGAAAGTCCGCAAGATCGAAATCAAAAGTCGCGGTCTCTCCAATCAGATCTTCTCCGGAGAGTACCACTCGGCCTTTAAAGGAAGAGGTATGGCTTTTAGCGAAGTGCGCGACTATCAAATTGGGGATGAGATACGCACCATCGACTGGAATGTAACTGCTCGTTTCAATACGCCTTATGTAAAGGTGTTCGAAGAAGAACGCGAGATGACAGTTATGCTTCTAGTAGATGTAAGTGGCTCCAAGGATTTTGGATCAACATCTCAATTCAAACAGGAGTTGGTGACCGAGATCTGCGCTGTTTTGGCCTTTTCTGCCATCAATAACAATGATAAAGTGGGTGTCCTCTTCTTTAGTGATCAAGTTGAGAAGTTCATCCCTCCAAAGAAGGGAAAGAGTCATATTCTTATGATCATAAGGGAGCTGCTCGATTTCCAACCTGAGCATAAAGGCACTAATATCAAAGAAGCACTGAAGTATTTCAGTCGTGCTATCAAGAAACGCTCAACTGCATTCTTGATCTCCGACTTCCTAGATCAGGATTTTCAAGATGAATTGAAGATCGTAAATAGAAAACACGACTTGGTAGCTCTGCAAATTCACGATCAAAGGGAAAGTGAAATGCCAAATGTTGGATTGATACAGCTGATCGATCCCGAAAGTGGAGCGGTTAAGTGGATGGACAGCAGTTCAAAGAGGAACAGAACATTGTACAGAGAAGCTGCAATTAAGCAACAAGCAATGATACATGAAGCCATGCTGAGATCAGGTGTGGATCACTGCAAGATCGCAACCCATCAGTCATATGTTGCCCCATTGATGAACCTATTCAAAAGAAGGGAGTCGAGAAGATGATGAGGTATTTAAAACATATCATCCTTCCATTGATCTGCTTGATCTTCTTGAAGCTTTCTGCCCAGGAAGTGAGTGTAGTGCTAAAAGACAGACAGATCAAGATTGGAGAGCAAACCACAATTGAGCTAAGCTTGCGGTCTACAGCTGATGGACAAATGGTTCAGTTTCCAAAGCTAATGGACACCATAAGTGCTCAAATTGAGATCTTGGAAGTCTCTGAAATAGATACCGCATATGATGAGAAAGACATTTCCATCCGAATATTAAGTCAGACCATTACCATCACATCTTGGGATAGCGGCTTTCACCCTATTCCTCCTTTCATTTTCTTTTTGGGCGATGAAAGGCTTGAAACAAAGCCCGATTTATTGGAAGTGACCACAGTTTCAATTGAGGCGGAATCCGACATAAAGGATATTAAAAAGATCATGGAAGTCCCCTTCTCACTGTGGGATTGGATCTTAGTCCACAAGTATTGGTTCATGACTGGTTTAGCTCTTATTGTGCTGACAATCATTGCCATTATACTGATCAAGAAATTTAAGAGATCTAAGCCCGATGAAGAAGTTGTGGTTCCTAAGGAAGAAGCAGATGTAGTAGCCATTAAACAACTAAAAGCCCTTGAAGCTGCCGAACTATGGCAAAAAGGAAATATCAATAAGTACTATACTGAGCTCTCTCACATCTTAAGGGAATATCTGGAAAATCGTTTTATGCTATCAGCTTTAGAAAAGACTACTGATGAAATTGAGATGCTGCTGAAATACCACAAAGAAGTTGAGGCCAAGCATAGAGAGCAGTTTACAGAATTAATGCAGCTCTGCGATATGGCAAAGTTTGCAAAGCAAGAACCGTTGGCTTCTGAGAATGAATATGCCTTAGAGTTCGCATATAAGTTTGTTGATAATACGAAGATGGTTGTAGAAGAAAAATCTGAAATCAGAGATCAGAAATCGGAAATTGAATTAGTGGAAAATAATGCCGGACTCGGCCATTTATCCTCCGAAGCCTTGGCGAAGGAGGATCGGCAATCGGCCTCAGAAAAAGCTAATCAAGCCAATGGCCAGGTAATAAAAGAGGCAGAAGATAAAGAGGATAAGAAAATATGATCCGCTGGTGGAACGACATACAATTTGCGAATCCTGAGCTATTTGTCCTTTTTGCAGTAGTTCCGCTTCTGCTATTGGCCTATATCATGAAATTGAGAAAGTCAAAAGCCTCAGTTCGGCTATCGACTTTTGTTTTTATACCAACTTCAAGTGGAGACCTTAAAGTAAAAGCTCGTCATTTGCCCTACATCCTTGGCCTGGTAGGCATTTCTGCATTGATCGTTGCCTTAGCTCGACCACAATCTTCTTTGAGCTGGCAAGATGTGACCACAGAGGGAATTGACATAGTAATGACAATGGATATCTCTGGTTCCATGCTGGCAGAGGATCTGAAGCCAAATCGATTAGAAGCCTCAAAGGAGGTGGCGATGGAGTTTATCAATGGCAGACCAAATGATCGCATTGGCTTGGTCACTTTTAGTGGAGAAAGTTTTACTCAGGCACCATTAACAACGGACCATGCAGTATTAAAGAATCTTTTCAAGGATGTGAAGAACGGTATGGTAGAAGATGGAACAGCCATTGGAATGGGCTTGGCTACTGCAGTAAACCGACTGAGAGAGTCGGATGCGAAAAGCAGGGTGGTAATCCTACTCACAGATGGTTCTAATAATAGGGGTTCTGTGCCACCACTCACCGCAGCCGAGATTGCCCGAGAGTTTGGCGTTAGAGTGTATACCATTGGAGTTGGAACAAACGGTCTTGCCCCCTACCCTTACAGAACATCATTTGGAACGATCTCTTACCAGAAATTAGAGGTTAAGATCGATGAAGAAAGCCTTACCAAGATTGCCAATATGACTGGTGGAAGATATTATAGAGCCACCAACAACAGAAGTCTGGAGGCGATCTATGAAGAGATCGATCAATTGGAGAAATCCAAGATCGAAGTAACGGAATATCGTAAGAAGAAAGAAGAATTTTTACCCTTTGCACTTATCGCTGCAGCTTGTTTTATGCTGCAGTTTGCATTGGATCACACCCTATTAAGAAGCTTGAATTAGATGTATAGGATAGAACATGATTGGGCATTGTGGCTATTGGCATTGATTCCGCTAATGCTAATTGCTTGGTGGTTGATCCAAAGATGGAAAAGATCAGCTAGGGAGCGTTTTGCCGATAGCAAATTGATGACGCAATTGATGCCCAGACATTCAGCCGTGAAAACAGCCTGGAAATTTGTCTTTTTTCTGATTGCCTGCTTATTCCTTGTATTGGGAATTGCAAATCCTCAGATAGGAACTAAGCTTGAGGAAGTAAAAAGAGAAGGTATCGATCTTATCATTGCATTAGATGTCTCGAATAGTATGATGGCAGAAGACCTTTCGCCTAACCGACTAGAGAGAGCGAAGAGAGCGATGCTTCAATTGTTAGACGAATTGCATTCAGATCGAATAGGGATCATCGTCTTTGCCGGAGAAGCATACACTCAATTACCGGTTACTACTGACTATGCAGCTGCAAAATTGTTTTTGAACACAGTAGATACAGATGTGGTTCCAACACAAGGAACCGCAATTGGTGCTGCTATAGAATTGGCAGAAGACTCCTATAATTTTGAAGATGGGGGCAATAAAGCGCTGATCATTGTAACAGATGGAGAAAACCATGAGGATGATGCCATACAAGCTAGTAGAGAAGCTGCTGAAAGTGGAATACGCATTTTTACAGTAGGTATGGGTTCACCAAATGGAGCTCCGATTCCAATTATTCAAAATGGCCGTCAAACAGGCTTTAGACAAGACAAAGAAGGGAATACGGTTGTAAGTAGTTTGAATGAAGATATGCTCAGAGAAATTGCCGGGATCGGGAATGGTTCATACATAAGAGCCACAAATTCATCCTTGGGCTTTGAACGCATATTGGATCAATTGAGCGGTTTAGAGAAGAATGAATTTGAAAGTCAAGTTTACACTGATTACGAAGATCGTTTTCAGTTCTTTATAGGAGCGGCCTTTTTCTTCTTCTTTCTCTCTATGATCATGGGAGAAAAGAAAAGCAAGTGGAAAGAACGAATTAATCTATTTGAATCATGAGTATGGTGAAGCAATTTATATTCGTATTGTGCTTTATTCCTGCTGTTATGCTGGCTCAGTCTGCTTATCAGGATGTGAGAGATGGTAATCAAAGCTATCTCAATAATCAATTTGATGAGTCGATCCATCAATATAGAGCAAGCATTAGCAAAGAGGAAAAACCGATTCAAGGATTCTATAATCTCGGTAATGCCTATTACCGTCAGGGAAACTTCAAAGAAGCTACTGAGTACTTCAAAATGGCTGCCGATAGAGCAGAAAACAAAGAAGACAAAGCAAAAGCATACCACAATCTGGGAAATTCATTCTTCAAGCAAAAGGAATTGGAGAAAAGTATTCAGGCATATAAGCAAGCCCTACTCAATCAACCAAATGATGAAGAGAGTCGCTATAATCTAGCATATGCTCAGAAAATGCTTCAGCAGCAACAACAGCAACAACAGCAGCAACAGCAAGAACAAGAGCAAGAGGAGCAAGAGCAAGAGCAAGAAGAACAGGAACAAGAACAAGAACAAGAGCAAGAGCAACAGCAAGAGCAACAGCAGGAACAAGAACAGCAGCAACAAGACCAACAAAAAGAGCAACAGCAACAGCAGCAACAAGAACAACAGGTTTCTAGGGATGATGCTGAACGAATACTGGAAGCTTTGAACAATAAAGAGAAAGAGGTTCAAGAGAAGTTGAAGAAGAAAAAAGGCAAGTCGGTGAACGTAGACATTGAAAAAGACTGGTAATGAAGAAGTTGATAGTATTCATATCGACCTTTTTACTAGCTGTGGAGCTAATTGCTAGTGCTGTTAGCTTCAAGGCAGAGCTCAGCCATTCAAAGGTGGCAGTGGGACAGCGTTTTCGCATCACATTTACCGTAAATGCCAGTGGAGGAAACTTTACGGCCCCTAGATTCGACAATTTCAGAGTACTATCAGGTCCTAACCAGAGTAATCAGATGCAATATGTAAACGGCAAGGTTAGCCGTCAATATTCCATCAGCTACATATTGGTGGGCACTAAAGTGGGCAAGTTTGAAATTGGTCCTGCGGTGATCACCAGTGATGGAGATAAGATCGAAAGTAATATAGTTGAGATTGAAGTTGTTGAAGAACTGAGTGGCAATGCAGCTCAGAATCAGCGTGATGCACAGAGGAATCAAGCTGCAGATGAACTAAGTAAATATATTTTCATCAAAGCATTCATCGATAAGAAGTCGGCCTATGTTGGTGAGAAAATGACACTCACATACAAGCTCTACACTCGTCTTGGAATGCGCTCACTCAATCTTGAAAAACTACCTGACTTCAATGGTTTTTGGACCTCTGATTTGATGAAGGATCAGCCTAGACTGGAAACGGAATATATTAATGGAGAGGTCTATCAAACAGCCGTGATCAATCAATATTTGCTCTATCCACAACGTGCAGGTAATTTGACCATTGATCCACTTTCAATGAATGCAGTGGTTCAAGTTCGCGGAAGAAACAGCAGATCGGCCTTTGAAGCCTTCTTTGGTTCTTATGAAACCAAGGAGCTCACCTTGAATAGTCCATCTATAAAAGTTGACATCAAAGCTCTACCTAAATTCAGCGGTGATGGTGAATTCTCAGGTGCTGTGGGTAAGTTTGATGTGAAGATCAGCAGTAACAAACAAGAGCTAAAGGCCAATGAAGCCATCGATCTTCGTTATGAAATCACTGGAAATGGCAATTTACCATTGATTGGCGCCCCGGAATTGAACTTTCCACCCGACTTAGAAGCCTATGATCCTGAGACCACGAATAATTTCAGTAGTTCAGCTGGAGGATCATCTGGCAAGAAGCTCTTCAATTACTTGCTCATCCCAAGACATAAAGGAAAGTATGTAATTGAACCACATGCATTTACCTATTTCGATCTAGAGAGCAAAAGGTATAAGACCTTGTATACCGACAGTCTGGCCTTTGATGTGAAGAAAGGAGATGAAGAGGCCAATGTGGTTTATGAATCAAATCGCCGCAAGGAAGATGTGGAGATACTGGAGAATGATATCCGCTTCATTCACTTGAACCAATTAAGTCTTTTAGATCAGAGTGAAAGCTTTTGCGGATCCACAACATTTTACATCTGCATACTTGCATTATTACTATTGGCAGTCCTGCTCTACTTCATTTCAAAGAAATACAAAGCACAGCAATCCGACCTAGTGGGTCGCAGGAAATCAAGAGCGAAGAAACTCGCCAAAAAACGATTGTCGAAAGCATTAAAATTCAAAGATGCCGGTGAAGATTCTGCATTCTATCAGGAAATTGGAGATGCACTTTATGGCTATTACGCCGATAGGTATAATATGGGCATGGCTGACCTTTCAATTGAAGTCCTTCTAGATAAACTAAGATCCGAGGGAGCTTCAGAAGACTTGCTCAAAATGCTGAATGAATGCATAGAACAAGTAGACATTGCTCGTTATGCTCCAGGATCAGCCATAGCTACAGAAGAACTTTACAAGCAAGCATTGAATATCATAGAACAAACAGAAGCATTGGGACGATGAGAATTGCAATCAATATGATCTTGATCTTTCTGGCAAGTTTTCACTTGCAGGCAGAGTCTTCTTTGGATCGTTTCAAAGAGGCTAATGAGCTATATCAGGCAGAAGAGTATGCAAATGCAATAAGTATCTATGAATCCATTTTAGAAGAGGGAAAAAGCTCGGCAGACCTTCACTATAATTTGGCCAATGCATACTTCAGAGAGCGCGAAATAGCCAAGGCCATTTTACATTATGAAAAAGCCTTGAAGCTAGAACCCACAATGGCAGATGCAAAACACAATTTGGAATTTGCCAACAGTAAGACCATTGATAAGATTGAAACACCTGCCAAGATCTTCTTCTATCGTTGGTGGGACTCTATACTTCACGCATGTTCATGCGACACATGGGCCATAATCAGCTTGATCTGTCTGGCCATTGCAGTATTGGCAATTGGCGGATACTTCTTTATGAGCCTAAGTGGCAGGAAGAAGCTCTTCTTTTACTCTGCAGTCGGCTTTACAGCTATGTTCATACTAAGTTGGATAATCTCAGCCTCTTATCAAAACAGTTTAGAAAAGAGCAATTACGCAATCATCCTCTCTCCTACTGTAAACATCAATAGCTCTCCCTCTGAAGGAAGCTCCAAACTCTTTGTCCTTCACGAAGGAACTAAAGTGAAGCTAGGTGAAGAAAGCGGTGATTGGCGCGAGATCAGCCTACCCAATGGCAATGAAGGTTGGGTGAAGGTTTCTGTTTTAGGAGAAATCTAGTTTTTAGAGCCTAGATTCTAGATTCTAGAACCTAGACATCAAGAGTTCAGGGTATTTAGTGTTGGTCGAGGCTGGCAAATCTTTTATCAATGAAATCTAGTATAACAAGTCGAATTTCCGATAAAGAGCGATGAATGGAGTTTAGTTCCATGATACCTCTGTGACCTTTGTGCAGAGCGAAGCGCCTTTGCGCCCCGACGTCTTCTGAGTAATTCCGATTTATCGGGATTGTATCGAAGGATTGTCGGGACTGTGGTAAAAAGCTGATGAATTTAAATTTTGAAAGCGTGTTTAAGCCCAGAATTAATATGAGAATTCGTTAAAAACTTCAATCCTCTTCAATTGTTTAATCATCATTCAGTTGTCATACCATTTCCGATCCCAGATTTCCGATTTCCGATTTGTTATTAACTAAATTTGCAACCTAATTAAACGCCATGGAATTAGACAGAATAGAAGATGCCATTGAGGCTATCAAGAATGGGGAGATCATTATCGTTGTAGATGATGAGGACCGTGAGAATGAAGGCGACTTTGTTGTTGCTGCGGAGAAGGTGAATAGCCAGGTGATCAACTTCATGGCTACACATGGTAGAGGTTTGATTTGTGCTCCATTGGTAGAAGACAGATGTGATGAATTGGGGCTTGGTATGATGGTGGATCAAAACACCGCCGCTTATGAGACTCCATTCACTGTTTCTATCGACCTAATTGGACATGGAACAACAACTGGTATATCTGCTAGTGATAGATCTAAGACTGTTCAAGCTCTAGTGAATCCAGATACAAGACCTTCCGATCTTGGTAAACCAGGACATATCTTTCCACTAAGAGCTAAAAAAGGTGGTGTATTGAGGAGAGCTGGTCATACAGAAGCAGCTATCGACTTTGCAAGATTGGCTGGAATGCAGCCTGCCGGAGTAATCGTTGAGATCATGAATGAAGACGGCACAATGGCTCGACTACCTGAATTGAAAAAGATCGCCAAGAAGTTCGAGCTCAAATTGGTTAGCATCAAAGATTTGATTGAATATAGAATGCGCAACGAGACTTTGATCGAGCGTCAGGTAGAAGTTCAATTGCCAACGGAGTATGGCGATTTTGAATTGATCCACTATAAGCAGGTGACTACCGGACAAGAGCATTTGGCTTTGATTAAAGGCGAATGGAATGAAGATGAGGCAATCTTAGTGAGAGTGCATTCATCTTGTATGACCGGGGATATCTTTGGTTCTTGTCGTTGCGATTGCGGACCCCAATTGCAGAAGGCAATGGCCATGATCGAAAAAGCCGGGAAAGGAGTGATCGTTTACATGAATCAAGAAGGTAGAGGTATTGGCTTACTCAATAAACTCAAAGCTTACAAACTTCAAGAAGAAGGTTTGGATACTGTTGAAGCCAATCTTGAATTGGGCTTTAAGATGGATTATAGAGACTATGGAATTGGTGCTCAGATCCTCAGAGATTTGGGCGTACGCAAAATGAAGTTAATGAGTAACAATCCGAAAAAGCGCACCGGATTGATCGGTTATGGTTTGGAGATCGTAGAGAACGTTCCCCTGGAAATCGAATCGAATAAACACAACCAACTATACCTCAAAACCAAGAAGGAAAAGATGGGTCATTCCTTAAAGTTAAATAAAGATTAAAGCCTCATTATTTTAGTATTTTGGCCCCGCTTTGAAAAGGTTAAAATTTCTCCATAAGCTCTTATTCTTTTTCAATGTTTTAGCGGCTATCTCGCTATTACTAGCTTATGTTTCGCCCTATATTAATCCAAGTGATTTTTGGCCAGTGGCATTCTTTGGCCTTGGTCTACCCTATCTTTTCTTGATCAATGTAATTTTCCTTTTGATATGGGTAATTCTAGGTAATATGAGATTTGTATTGCCCTTGTTGATCATCTTTTTGGGATATAAATCAGTACCACGTTACTTCCAACTTAGATTTAACCCTCCGGTGGAAAAGGAGAATTCCATTAAAGTAATGAGCTTTAATGTGAGGGTATTCGACCTATATATGTGGTCGAAGGATAAAAGTACACGCAATCAAATCTTCGACTTTTTGAAAGAAGAGCAACCAGATGTACTTTGTTTGCAAGAGTTCTATCAATCAGATACAACGAGAAGTAATTACGAATTCAAAACACTTGACACCCTAGTTCAATTCCTCAAAGCAAAGAACTATCACACTTACTATACCACTACCCTAAGGCGAACAGATCATTGGGGCTTGGTGACTTTTAGTCGATTCCCAATCCTAAATAAAGGCCTTGTCCCATTTGAAAAGAGCGCCGGTAATGCCTGCATTTTTACAGATATTCAAGTAGGTCCAAAGATCTACAGGGTATACAACGCTCATTTGGCATCAATAAAACTCAACAAGCACGATTATAAGGCGATGCAGAAGATCAATCAAAATGATTACTCCAATGATTTTGATGATGAAAAGTTATTGTTCAGCAAGTTGAAAGCCGGCTTTATTCGTCGCGCTACACAAGCGGATTCAATCAATTCAAGTATCCAAAATTCTCCATATCCTGTGATCGTCTGCGGAGACTTTAACGATACTCCTGCTTCATATGCTTATCAAACGATCAGAGGTGAATTGATAGATGGATTCATTGAAAGTGGATCTGGTTCTGGACAAACTTATATTGGCGAGTTTCCTTCGTTCAGGATCGACTATATTCTTCATGATGATATTTTGAAGTCGGAAAACTTCACCACTCATTCTGAAAAACTTTCAGATCACCATCCTATTTCGGTGCTTTTACACCCCAGATAAGTAGGTCATCAATCTATTCTACCGTCCGTATAATCAGTCACATTCGAGGCAGATTATCAATTATATTTACAAGCTTGTGGTACAATTAGAAAACATACATAAATCCTACATCGTTGGAAAGAACGTTTTGCACGTTTTAAAAGGCATCGATATGGATATCAAGGAGGGAGAAATGGTTTCGATCATGGGCTCCTCCGGATCGGGTAAATCCACCCTTTTGAATATCATTGGGATGTTGGATAATTACGATGAAGGATCTTATACTCTAGACAATAAAATCATTAAGGATCTGAGTGAAACCAAAGCTGCCCAATACCGAAATAAGTTCTTGGGTTTTGTGTTCCAGTCGTTCAATCTGATCTCATTCAAAAATGCATTGGAGAATGTGGCGCTTCCACTCTACTATCAAAAAGTGAAGCGAAAAGAGCGAAATGCTTTGGCCATGGAATATTTGGAAAAGGTTGGTCTGGCCGATTGGGCTGAACATATGCCGAATGAGCTTTCCGGTGGACAAAAACAGCGGGTGGCCATTGCGCGAGCCTTGATTACTCGTCCAAAAGTCCTCCTAGCCGATGAACCAACTGGTGCCTTAGACTCTACAACATCTTATGAAGTGATGGAGTTATTGCGAGAGATCAACAAAGAGGGAATCACCATGATCATTGTCACCCATGAGAATGATATTGCGGCAAAAACAGATCGCATCATTCGATTGAAGGATGGTCAGATCATCAAATCAGAAGTAACGGCCAATGTTTGATAGAGATAAATGGCAGGAAATTCTCAATACCATTGAGAAAAACAAGTTGAGAACATTTCTCACCGGTTTTTCTGTGGCATGGGGAATCTTTATGCTCATTATTCTTTTAGGATTTGGAACAGGGCTGCAGAAAGGCGTTTCCGACAATTTCAAAGACACCGCCACCAATAGTATTTGGGTTTTTAGCGGTCAGACTTCAGTTCCTCACAAAGGAATGAAGCCAGGACGATTCATTCGGTTCGACAATGCCGATTATGATCTGGTTGCCAACAATATGCCTGAAGTAACTGCCAGCAGTGGTCGATTCTACTTGGGCAACAATGAAGTTACCTACAAAGGTGAGCACGGAAGTTTTAATATCAGAACAGTACATCCAGAACATCAATTCATTGAGAAAACCTTAACCATTCAAGGGAGATTCTTCAATGAAAAGGATATAGAGGAAAAGAGAAAAGTTGTGTCAATTGGAACCTTGGTTAGAGATGCACTATTTGTGAATGGGGAGAACCCCATAGGTGAATACATTGAAGTAAGCGGCGTACCCTTTAAGGTGGTAGGAGTCTTTGAAGATGAAGGTGGAGAAAATGAGCAGGAGATACTCTACATTCCCATTAGCACAGCACAAATGGTATTCAATGGGGCGGATCGTGTTGATATGTTCATGGTGAACCTCGATGAAGGAGCTACAGTTGAAGAGAGCAAGGTGATGGAGGAGAAACTGAGGAAAACTATGGCAGAGCGACATAAATTCTCGCCTGATGATGAAAGAGCCATACGTTTTTGGAATAATGTGGAGGACTTCATGCAATTCCAAAACCTTTTTGACGGAATACGCACTTTTATCTGGATCATTGGAATCATGACCATCATCGCAGGAATTGTTGGAATCAGTAATATCATGATGATCGTGGTAAAAGAGCGCACCAAAGAGATCGGCATCCGAAAAGCACTGGGTGCAACACCTTGGTCGGTAGTGAGCTTGATCATCATGGAATCCGTTTTGATCACTTCCGTTTTTGGATATATAGGATTGGTATTGGGGGTTGGAGTTATAGAAGGCATTAGCAGCGTACTTCCCCCAGGAGAATTTTTCAAAGACCCTGAAGTCAACTTTAAGGTGGCTATTAGCGCCACCATTATCTTGATCACTGCAGGAACACTGGCAGGTTTGATCCCCGCTAGAAAGGCCGCAAGAATTAAACCCATAGTAGCACTAAGAGACGAGTAATGAGCATATTCGATTCAGATAGATGGGATGAGATCTTTAGCGCTTTGAAGAAGAACAAACTTCGAACTGCCTTAACGGCCTTTGGGGTATTCTGGGGAATCTTCATGCTGATCATTATGCTGGGTTCTGGCAATGGTCTAGAGAATGGAGTAACCGGAAACTTTGGAGGCACGGCAACCAATTCGGTCTTCATTTGGACAAGAAGTACTTCTATTCCCTATAAAGGATTGCCTGAAGGAAGGTGGTTCAATATGCGCAATGAGGATATGGAGGTTGTCCGTAGAGAAGTACCAGAGATCAAATATTTAGCTCCTAGGAATCAGCTTCGCGGCTTTAGAGGTGGAAATAATGTAAGCTGGGGGAATAAGGCCGGTAACTTTTCAGTGATGGGGGATTATCCAGATATCTTGCATATCAACAGCATGGATATCATCAAAGGGCGTTTCTTGAATCACTATGATATTGAAGAAAAGCGCAAAGTAGTTGTAATAGGCACGAATGTAAGAGATGTACTCTTTGGCGATAAGGATCCTATCAATGAAAATGTGAAGATCAATGGAGTGTATTTCAAAGTGGTTGGTGTTTGGAAAACAAAAAAGAGCGGAAATCAAGGAGAGCGTGACTCGCAAACACTTTTTATCCCTTTTAGCACTTTTCAAAAGGCATTCAATTATGGCAATGTCGTAGGCTGGTTAGCCGTTGTTGCCAAAGATGAATTCCCCGCAACCCTCGTAGAAGAGAAAATTATTAATGTCTTGAAGCCCCGACATAAAGTCGCTCCAGAAGATGATCGAGCTTTTGGTTCTTTCAATGCCTATGAAGAATTCCAGCAAATCAATGGACTGTTCAATGGTATTGCCACATTAATATGGATTGTAGGTACAGGAACCCTAATGGCGGGGATTATTGGCGTGAGCAACATCATGCTCATTATTGTAAAAGAGCGAACCAAAGAAATTGGAGTGAGAAGAGCCATAGGTGCAACACCACGTTCGATCATAACTCAAATTATGCTTGAGTCAGTTGTCTTAACATCCATGGCTGGATATATTGGATTGTTATTGGGCATCTTTTTAACGGAAGTCATCGCCAAGCAAATGGGTCCGAAGCAAGGAAATTCAATGTTCACGAATCCAACAATCGATCTGCAAGTGGCGCTAACCGCTTTGCTCATACTAGTAGTTGCAGGAGCATTGGCAGGATTAATTCCAGCAAGAAAAGCAGTAAGAATCAAACCAATAGAAGCCCTGAGGGCAGAATAACTCAATTGTATACATGAAAAAGTTTCTCAAAATTCTAGGAGTAGTTGTCTTGATCGGTGTGTTTGTATACACCATCTATTACTTATATGCAAAGTCACAAGAAAAACCAGTGGTTTATAAAACTGAAAAGCCCCTGAAAACAGATATAATCAAGAAAACAGTGGCTACAGGATCTGTAGTTCCAAGAAAGGAGATCGAGATCAAACCTCAGGTTTCCGGAATCATCGATGAGATTTATGTAGAAGCGGGAATGAAGGTTGAAAAGGGAGATAAGATCGCCTTGGTGAAGATCATCCCGAATATGGTAAGCCTCAATAATGCGGAGAACCGACTCAGACAGGCCAAGATTAGCCTTGATAATGCCAAATTGGATTACGATAGGAATAAGGAGCTTTTGGATAAGAAAGTAATTGCCCAGGCCGACTTCCAACAGATCGAAGTGAACTATAGAACAGCAGAAGAAGAATACAAAGCTGCACAAGCCAATTTAGAATTGGTAAAGAAGGGAGAGACATCTAAGAATAAGACACAAACAAACCGCTTAATCCGCTCTACTATTGCAGGAATGGTGCTTGATGTGCCGGTAGAAGAAGGTAATTCAGTGATTGAAGCAAACACAATGAATGAAGGTACAACTGTAGCTTCGGTAGCTGACATGACAGATCTTGTCTTTGAAGGAAAAGTAGATGAATCAGAAGTAGGCAAGATCAAAGAAGGCATGAATCTGATCATGCGGATTGGAGCAATAGAAGACGAGACTTTTGATGCAGTATTGGAATACATCTCACCAAAAGGTATTGAAGAAGACGGAGCTATTCAATTCGAGATCAAAGCAGCTGTAAAATTGAGAGAGGATCAGTTCATCAGAGCTGGCTACAGTGCCAATGCAGATATTGTTTTGGATCGTAGAGATAGTGTTTTAGCCATTTCTGAAGCCCTTCTTCAATTTGATGGTGACTCTGCATATGTAGAAGTACAAACCGAACCTCAAGTATTTGAAAAACGCTATATAGAAACCGGACTTTCAGATGGGATCAATATCGAAATCCTAAGTGGAATAGATAAGGATACGGAGATGAAGCTTTGGAATCTTACGGAGCCGACTATGGGTGGTCGAGGTGGAAGATAGTGCTTTAGAGAGTCTAGACTCAGTCTAAGTTCTAGATTCTAGGTTCTAGGTTCTTCTTTAACAAAATACCCTTTCAAAGAAATACCCAATCCAAGAACGGTTAGGACTTTGTTTACGACAGACTTCGTTAGCTCTAGATACCATTTTCCTTCGATCTTGCTTCTCAGTTTCTCATCCTGACTCTCTTTAGAGATCAACTGTTCATCGGTTCCCTCAAAGGTTTTCTTAGATGTTATTGATCTACTGATGCTAATGCCTGTGGTGAGTAATTTTTTTGTTTTAAAGCCATGGGATTCAAACAATCGCCTCAAGGTCTTCTTGGTGTAGTACGACAAATGCTCTGGATATTGGATCACATTGTAGCGATCCTTCAATTGATATCTTAAATAGGCATTGAAGTTTGGTGTGGTGCAGTAGAAGAGTCCGCCCGTTCTCAATAAGCTACGAATGTGTTTAACCTCTTCTAATGGATTGTTAATGTGCTCTATGACTTCAATAGAGGTGATCACATCAAATTCCAAGACCTCAAAGGAATTGGTATTCAGACTCCCCTGCTCCATTTTGATTCCCTTGGCTTGATTTGCAGCAATGGCTTCGTCAGAGAATTCAGTTCCGTATACTTCCCATCCTCTCTTTTTGGCTTCTTCTAACAACCATCCTCTTCCGCAACCTACATCAAGGATCCGATTTGTTTTTCGATATGATTCGAAATCATCTAATAAAGTTTGGTAGCGCTTAATTGTAATTGGTGATAGAAATACCTCTGAAGAGTAATCGTAATGAGCGTAGTGAGCGTCTAGCTCTTCCGGAGTTGGAACTCTCTCCATGAAGACAAATCCACAATTTGAGCATTTTACCAATTGATGCTTTTGATAGAAATTTTTCAGCTTTTTAAGCTGGTCAGATTTACAAATCAAACAATTGCTATGGAGGTTTTTATTCATTTAAAACGCACAAAATAAAGAGTTCGGAGTAAGAAGTATGGAGTATGGATTGTATCTAGGATCTAGGCTCTAGATTCTTCTTCTCATATTTCCTAATAATCAACCTTATCCCCCTATCAAAATTGAAATAATTATACGACCAATTAAAAAAGGTAACTAAACGGTTTCGGAATCCAACTAGTGTTAGCAAATGGACAAACATCCAAACCAACCAAGCAGCCAAACCGCCAAATTTTAAATTATTCAAATCTGCCACTGCCCTATTCCGACCTACAGTTGCCATTGCTCCTTTGTCTTTATAGGTGAACTCTTTTGTGGTTTTATTCTTTTGACTTTTGTTCAAATTCTTCGCCAAGTTTACTCCAGACTGATTTGCAACCGGCGCAACCATTGGCAATCCCATTGGAAATTCCGCTGTTTCCATATAGGCAATATCACCTATAGCAAATACATTCTTTTCTCCTTCGATCAAATGAAAGCGATCTACCTGATATCTTCCTTTCTTCACTGACTCCTCCTTCAGACCATTAAGCAAATTACCTTTTACTCCGGCAGCCCAGATCAGCATTCCCGCATTCAATTTCTTGCCGGAACTTAAGATTACCTTATCGTTCTTATACTCCTTCACAGCTTCTCCCAAGATTACTTCTACTCCTAGGTCTTGAAGGTACTTCAAAGCCTTTCTAGATGCATGCTCCGACATTGGCGGTAAGACCTTATCGGCCATTTCTACCAAATAGACCTGCATCCTATTGATATTCAGATCGGGATAATCATGCGGAAGAACATGTTTCTTGAGCTCTGCAAGAGCTCCGGAGAGCTCCACGCCTGTTGGACCCGCACCCACAATAGTTATGCTCATTAAAGCGTCTTGTTCTTCAACGGCCGACTTCAATAATGCCTTTTCAAAATTTTGCAAGATCAATGACCGCAGATCCAAGGCTTCTGAGACACTTTTCATAGTCATGGCATTGGCCTCAAGCTCTTTATTTCCAAAGAAGTTGGTGGTTGCACCGGTTGCTACCACCAGATAATCGTATTCTACATCTCCAATATTCGTTTGAAGGATATTCTCTTCGGTCTTCACTTCCTCCACTTCAGCCATCCTGAAATAAAAATCTTTTGAGCCTTTGAAAAGCTTGCGAAGTGGATATGCAATTGAATCAGGTTCTAAACCTGCTGTTGCTACTTGATATAAAAGAGGTTGAAAAGTGTGATAGTTGTTTCGATCGACCATCACGATTTGGAAGTATCGATCGTCTAGATTTTTAGCGACTTGCAGTCCGGCGAAGCCTCCACCGATTATCACTACTCGCTTCTTTCCACTTTGTGGTATGTTCATTTATGCTGTTCTACTAATGTTTTGATTTGATTGCTTTGATATACTTTATGGTCCTTCTCTTCTTTTGAAAGTATCTGCATTGCTTTTGCTACATCTCTAGCTTTGATAGGACGGTATTTTCGCAAACCGCCAACTAAGAGAAATGAGAAAATTGGCATGAGCTTTTGGGCGATGAGTTCTCCAAATCGAAATTCCGATCTCTCTCCTAGAAGTAAGGAAGGCCTTAAAATACTTAGCTGTTCCGGTCCATCCTTTCGCACTAAATCCTCAGCTTCTCCTTTGGTCTTCAAATAGAAATTATTGCTTTTGGAATCTGCTCCTAAGGAAGAGATCATCAGCAGTTTAGGACAAGCATGCTCTTTGGCCATCTGCGCTATTTTATGCACAAGATGTTTATCAACCTTCTCAAATGCCTCTTTTGAACCGGCCGTTTTCATGGTTGTACCCAAACAAACAAAAGTCACATCTACACTGAAAAGCTCTGGATACTGCTCTAGCTTGTCGAAATCAACGATCTTCTGCTCAATGGTAGGATTGTTTGGAATTTCAATTTCACGGCGGTTTGCCAGATAGACCTTTGAGAAATCTTTATCTTCAGCTAATAAATCCGCGAGGAAACCACCAATAAGACCAGTGCTTCCAAAGATGGTTGCGCTTAGTTGGCCTTTAGTATTGCTTACTTTTGTGTTCATTCTCAAACAATCACAAATCTAGGCAGTTTTATAGTTGATGGATGCAAAAGAGCGATTTAAAAAAGGAGTTGATCATCTCAAACGAGCTGAATATCAGCTTGCATTGAAGATCTTTAACGATCTAGTGAGTGAATTTCCTTCAGAAGCCGACTTCATTAGTGAAAGAGGGGTGGTGAAATTCCATCTTCAAGATATGGCAGGTTCTCTTAAGGATATGGATGAAGCCATCAGGCTACAGCCAAAGAAAAGCTACAGATATTCTAGTAGAGCATATATTCGCGGACAAGCGGGATTGGTTAAGAAAGCCATTGAAGACTATAAAAAAGCGATAGAAATTGACCCTGATGACGCAATAGCCCATAACAATCTGGGGTTGCTAGAAGAAAAGTTAGGCTATATAGATCAAAGCAAAAAACGATTCGAACTGGCAGATGAATTAAGCCAAAAAGATGAAAATAGAGGGCGACAAGATCAAGAGATCATTGGCAAGGCAGTAAAAGGCAGGAATCTTCAAAAGGAGCTAGAGGAAGAGCAGGCCAATCAGAATGTATGGACAGTCTTCAAAAGCCTTTCATCTAAAGAAGGTAGAGATTCTTTTCTTAGGTTTATCAAGTCGGGATTTAAGCAGACTTAAACTCAATTCCTCACTAAATCCAAACCAAAGGAATGAATGAGAAGATAGATCTTATGATCGTTGGTGCTCAAAAAGCCGGCACTACTTCCTTAAAAAAATATCTAGAGGAACATCCTTCAATATGCAGTCATAAAGAGACCGAATTCGCTTATTTTAGAAGTGATTCTCAATATGCCAATGGCTTTGAGAAGGAATTCAACAACTCATTTGGCAGAGATATAGCAAATGATTCCAAGATCATCGCCAAAAGCGCCGGACTATACGTCACGCCAAAGGCTATTGAGCGTTTGCATGATCACAATCCGGATTGTAAGATCGTTTTCTTAATTAGAGAACCTGTCTCAAGAGCATATTCTTCTTACTGCATGGAGAGATTCAATGGATGGTTGGAGAATGAATTCAGCGATATTGTAAGAGTAGCAAAAAAGAAGAAGGCGGAGGATCCTCTGTACACTCAATTTGTGAATATGGGACTATACCATCTGCAGCTGAGTAATTTACTTGAGCATTTCAGTCCCGATAAGATTAGAGTATTTGTCTTTGAAGAATTCATGAAGGACCCACAGAAAATATGCTCTGAGATCTACTCTTGGCTTAATGTGGATCCCAATCATCAGCTTCAGGAAAAAGGCATCCACAATAAAACAGAGAAAGAAAGATCAAAACAATTATCAATGCTTTCGAAAAGCTTAAGGAAGCCCAATAATCCAATCAAGAGATTGCTTCGTTGGCTTCTTCCCTACAGTTGGTTTGTTTCTCTGAGCGATAAGTTCTTAGAATTGAATAAGTCGGGTAAGAAATTCGAAGCTATCTCGGAAACTGATAAGAGTGCACTAAAAGAATTCTATTCTGAGCACAATCAGAAGTTGTTTAAGATGCTCAATAGAAGCATACCGGAGTCTTGGACTTAATCCAAAGCTTAGATCTTCTTCCCCATCATTCGAAGATAATTTCTCTCCAAAACATCTTCCATCCCTTTAAAGCTCTGTTCTTCCTGCTCAATGAGCAGCTCACCTTCTTCTTCTATGATCTTATAGGTAAAGACAAAGTCGCCCTTATTCTCTGAAAAGCCTTCTGTTAAACCAAATCGAAGATCGTGCATCAATAGTCCGTCTTCAACCTCCTCTATAATGAAATAGCCTTTTGTAAGAAAGATAAGCTTTTCAATATCCTTATGGTTCCTGTATGGATTCAGTAAATGATGATTCTTATGGAATTCGTGGATCAAAAGCTCTTCATCCTTATCTAGGAAGGAATAATAGGTGATTAGAAAACGGTCATTCTGCTCAATATTGAACGACCAGAGTATCGTATTGAATATTCCAGGCCTACTTTGATAGGACTGCCACTCCACACCATCCTCTTTCAGTATGTTTTCGATCTTCTCATTCACAATGAGTTTTGCAATGAGCGTCCAAAGTAAATAAAGCGAGCTAATGTATAATCCCCAGCGATTGACCTTTCTTCGCAATTTGTTTTTTCTAGCTAGAAACAAGACCACTAGCAGACAAAGCAAGAATGGAACAGTGTATAGCGGATCAATGACAAAAATGCTATGAAGCGCTATTCTCCAATCCAAAGGCCAGAAAAGCTGAGTACCCCAGGTGGTGAAAATGTCCAATAAAGGATGCGTAAAGATTGCCCAGAAGAACAAGGATGTCCAATCCCTAAAGTTTGCTCCTTTTCCTTTATAGAGTCGGTTTACCAAATAGCCCAAGAGCGGGGCCATGAGGATAGCAAAAATGATCGAATGACTGAATCCCCTATGGATTGCCAAACGATCAACGGTGTCCATGAACTGACCGGGAATAGTATCCAAATCGGGAATAGTACCGCCAATGGCTCCCCAGAGCACGGCCTTATTCCCTACTTTTTTACCTAGAACTGCTTCACCAACAGCTCCGCCCAGAACAATTTGGGTTAATGAATCCAATCAGTTGAACAATAGATTAGAACGGAAGATCATCTTCTTCCTCTGCTCCATCAAAATCGTTAGCATTGAAAGAAGTTGGAGCCGGTTCTTGCGACGGTGGTGGAACAGATCCTTGAGATGGTGCACCTGCAGCAGATTTCGCTTCTACTCTCCATGCATCTAGATTGGTAAAGTAGTTTACTCTTCCGTCTTTCTCCCATTTTCTACCTTTTAGGTTAAAGCTAACCTTTACATCAGAATTGACCGGCAAATCGTCGATCAAGGCAGTTTTATCTTGAATCAATTGAAACTTGATCTGCTCGGTGAATACTCTACCACCGCCTTCTTCAGTAGTTTCAACTACAAATTCTCTTTTCTTGAATGAATCACTTACTTGTTGAACATCAAATTTCTCTATCAATTTTCCTTCTAGTTCAAAACTCATTTTTCTATCTCCTTATTTATCAGATTAATAATTAGTCTTCGATGATCTTGATCTCTTTGATCTTGTCACCAACTTGTATTTGGTCGATCACGTCTAATCCTTCCACTACCTTTCCAAAACAAGTATGATTGCGGTCTAGGTGTGAAGTATTGTCGCGACTGTGGCAAATGAAAAACTGCGATCCACCGGTATTTCTACCTGCATGAGCCATAGATAGCACACCCCTGTCGTGATATTGATTGTCGCCATCCAATTCACAATCGATGCTGTATCCCGGTCCGCCTGCTCCTGTTCCATCTGGACAACCACCTTGAATTACAAAGTTGTCGATTACCCTATGGAATTTCAACCCATCGTAAAATCCATCTTTCGATAGTTTTACAAAGTTATCAACGGTTTTAGGGGCATCATTCTCGTAGAATTCAATGGTCATATCCCCTTTTTCGGTGCTCATGATCGCTTTCATCTGCTCTTATTTAAATTTAAGCAAAAGTAGGCTTTAGAGTTGATTTAAGAAGAGGATTAATTGATGAACTGCCTTACCTCTATGTCCTATTCTGGCTTTTTCAGCTAGATCCATTTCTGCAAAACTCAAATCATAGCCTCTAGGTTTGAAAATAGGGTCGTAACCAAATCCTTTCTCCCCTCTTTTTTCTTTGAGGATCTCTCCTTCACAAACTCCTTCGAAAAGATATTCCTTGCCGTCGATAATCAGTGCAATTGCAGTGCGAAATTGAGCGCTGCGATCAAGAACACCTTCCATTTCTGCCAAGAGTTTATCCATATTGGCATTGGCATCTTTTGTATCGCCGGCGTAACGAGCAGAGTAAACTCCAGGGGCGCCATTCAATGCATTAACCTCAAGACCCGTATCATCAGCAAAGCAGTTATAACCGAGTTTCTGAATTACAAACTGGGCTTTTTGAAGGGCATTTCCCTCAAGGGTATTCTGATCTTCTGCTAACTCCTGAGTATGACCAATATCATTGAGTGAAAGGATCTGAAGATTATCTCCAAGCTGAGCTCTAATTTCCCTAACCTTGTTTTCATTCTGACTGGCAAATACAATCTGTTGCATACTACTGTTTGATCAGTTTAACATCATTATTATTTCCATCGATCACGAAACGCAGGAAGTATACTCCGGCATTCAAACTTTCTGTTGCAATAGTCAAATTGTGGAAGCCTTCATCGTAAAATCCATCCTTTACAATTGTTCGCACTTCCCTACCGGTAGCATCGTGAATGGATACATCAATTTGATTGGATTCCAGAAGCACAAAGTCGATTTGAAGACGATCAGCTATTGGATTAGGGTATGCTTTTAGGAATAGTTTATCCGGAAATGCGGAAAGGCAAAAACGATTATTCTCCTTTCTTTCATCTTCAACTCCATTCACAGTCTCTATCTCTAAGCAGACATAGGAGGTTTTTGATTCATCATCAATGAGTACGGCATTCAAGAGTCTAGTCACGGACTGACCGCGATATAGATTCACATTCACATTCTCTGCTAAGCCCGAATTTCCATCTGGAAGTACACTTAATAAGACCTCATCGATCTGATTGTTACCCGTATTGGCCAATCGCACGCGAATTCGATAATCATTGGCTAAGCCTGGAATGATCTGAGCATCTAGAATTGAAGCATCCAACAATTGCTGAAAAACCAATAATTCTTGTGAAATAGTATCTCTGCAATTCGCATCAGAAATGGCGATCAATGTCAATTGATAAGAGCCGGTATCCTGATATACAAATGCAGGTTCAGAAAGATTTGAAGACTGTCCATCACTAGAACTCCATTCGTAAGTGCTAGCTAGTTGGGAATTATTGATTACATCAAGCGTCATAGGCGCTCCTGAAGTATTATTCAATATCTGAAAACTAGCTGTTGGATTGGGGTTCAATCTCACTAATCGGCTCGTGCTATCAATGCAACCATTCAAAGATTCCACCTTCAGACTTAGTTGATAATTCCCTAATATTGGAAGATCGAACACTGGGTCAGGAACTGTTGAGTTTTGGTTTGTTTGTCCGTTCGATAAACTATATGAATAGCTTACAATCGTATCACCTTGGCCCTGACTATCATCTATTACTCTCAAACTATCTCCCTCACAAGGATCATTGGCGATGAATTGGGCAATAGGAGAGTTGAAAATGTCTATGGTATCTCTTAGAATATCGATACAAGCACTATCGCTCTCTGTGCGCAAAGTGATCTCCTTTGCCCCACTTGTGAGGAAGAATATGTTGGCTATTGAGTCTTCCACTACCTGTTGATTTACAAACCAGCTATACCTGCTGATGATTCCATTATCAATTTGAGCGGTACTAATGAACTTGGATGAGTCGCCCAAGCATGTTCCAATTAGGTCAAATGAGCCTGCCGGTGTAGCATTGATAAATAGACTTCTTGAAGTTGAATCGACACAATTCTGATCAGAGCTCACAATCAAAGTCACATTATAAGCACCAAAACTGGAGTAAGGCCTAATCGGGTTCTGTTGCAAACTCTGACCTCCATCGCCAAAGTCCCATTTAAACGACTGCAAACTACCTTTGCTAATACTACTGTTGGAAGTAAACTGTATTGGCCTGTTGGAACAATTCCCGCTAATGTCAAATTCAACATCAGGCAGAGGTTTTATATCTACAAACTGAATAGAAGTATCCTCACAGCCTTTATCGGTAGTGACTTTAAGACTAACCGCATAAAGCCCGGTGTCGGGAAAGCTATAGAATGGATTTTGATTGGTGTCGGTAGATAGGGTTGCAAAATCCCAAAGAAAATCCACTATGGTATCTCCAATTGGGGCTTGAGACCCATCAATGAAGCTTACTGTGTCTCCTAAACACAACTGACTGAATGAAAATGAAGTCGTAGGAGCAAGTCCTTGTATGCTGATACTAATCGTATCAGAAATGACACATAAAGCATCTGAAGCTGTAAGGGTATATGCTCCTGCTGTATCTACCACTTGATTGGGATTTGTGTTTCCCGTTCCCCAGAGGTATGACTGAATGCCAGTGGTATTGCCTTGAAGGCCAATTGAGTTACCTTCGCATAGACTGGTATCGGCGCCAAGCGAAAGACCAAATAGGTTAGAATCAACGGTAATCAGTATAGAATCTGTATAGCTGCAATTGAACTCATCTAGCACTGTCAAGCTATATATGTCAGTTGAATCGGCTAGATAAAAGCTGGCAGTATCACCATCCGACCACAAATAAGTCGCATTGAAAAAAAGAGAATCGGGCTCGATGCGATAAGGCTGATTAAAACAGATAGTAGTATCAGCTCCAAGGCTAAATAGCGGTTGATTCACATTAACAGTAAAGCTGTCGACAGAGCTAGAAAGCGCGCAATTAGTGACAGTCACTTTATAGAGACCGGCCGAGTCAATCGTTAGAGAGTTTGATGTAGCTCCGGTATTCCATTGATAAGTAAAGCGTTCTGGACCTACTGTAATTGCAATACTCTCCCCTGCACAAAGAGTGGTATCATTAAAGTCAATTGATACTGGATTATTGCTCATGTCGAGAAGATACCTAATGGTATCAGTAGTAAGTCTTCCAAACTCATCAATAGCATCTAGATAATAGACACCCGCAGAATCTATGATCGTCGTGGAAGTAGTATCACCATTACTCCAGGAATAGGAACGCAAATAATCTTTGAAGGCATCAATGGTATCTGGAAATGCACAAAGCACACGATCAGCTCCAAGACTAATTGGTGGCGCATACTTATCCATGAGGTAAGAATCGATCAGTCTTCTATTAGAATCAGCCACTACACCACTCACGATGATGAATTCAGCTATATCTCCATTGAGCCTGTTGCCAAGAGTTAAAGATGTACCAGGTCTGCGATTGCCAACTGCTTGACCAATAAAATTATCATTCACATAATTCTTTAAAGTATCATTGGAAACATTCAAAGTATGATTGAGGAATCTTGCAGAATCCAATGGATACCCTGGAGTGAACACACCGGCAAATGCTCGGTGCAGACCAAAATAAGGACCGAAGAACCAATTATTACTACCTTCTAACATCCTCATTCCACCAAAGGATGTCTCATAGCAATTGTAAACTGAGCTTATTAGAAAACTAGGTCGCTCTAGATCTATTGGGAAGCTGAATCTGTCATTCACTAGATCGAAATAGAGACTAGGCAGAGCATTTAGCATTGAGTCTCTGTATATAGGTTGAAAATTGTTGTTGGACTGGATCAATTGAATTGCTGAATCACTCTTATTTATCCATTCTACTACTCGATCATTCACTCCTAGTACTACTGAATCCGCACTTATCCAGATACTTAAGTTATCGATATCTCTGGGAGAAAAGACTCTAATTGGAATACGCTTAGATGAGTCGATCAAGTTATTTTGCTGAACCAGATATGCTTTGATGCCATAAATACCAGATTGCAGATCTACTTGAACTGTGGCTGTCTGGAAAGTTGAATCCAGCATTAAGATCCCTGCAGAATCTACAAGCAGTCTATAATTAGCATTTTGAACTTCAGTTTCAGAAACCCACACATTGAACCTTTGTCCAACTATCTGAGCAGCTTTTGGTTGAAGGATTTCAAATTCCTGAGCAATTGCAGATGTGTTGCTTAACACAATGAAAAATAGAAGGATGCGATTCACCACATTACAAATATACTCATGTGCATATGCAGTTTAGGAAGGTAAAGATGACTTATCTTTCACCAAAATTTCAACAACAATGATTCCCCACATTGGGCCTCTAGATATACTGATCAGTTCGTTCTACATTTTACTGATCATCTTTATCAGCTTAGTCTACAGACGAAACCTAGGACCAACTGTAAAGAGTTATCTATTGCCTTTTATAGCCTATAGAATAATCTGTTCCATTGCATTTGTTGCTATTCATGCTCTCTATTTTAAAGGTGGCGACACCTTTGTTTACTTCGATCTAGGTGATTTCTACGCGGATCAAATAAGATTGAATCCGGTGAATGTCTTGGGTATTTATGCTTCAGACTTTGAAACCTTGCGCAATATAAAGATGAGCTCGAGCTATTATTCCATCTTCTATTTAAAAGCGCCAGATGCCATGCTAATGGGGAAGATCATTGGAATTATCAATGTCTTCACAGGCAGTCAGTTCATGTCTAGCACCATCATATTCTCAATGATCTGTTCCATTGGCTTATGGCAGATCTTTCAAACTGTGAGCGAGATCTATCCCTCTTTGAGGAAGTATTTTGCAATAGGAATACTCTATTATCCAACCATTGCAATTTGGTCATCTGGAATGTTAAAGGATCCATTGGCGATGTTGGCAGTTGGACTGATCTTCAGATCAACCTACATGCTGTTTAAGAAGAAGAGGGTCTTATTCTCAATTATTACAATATTGATCTCAATTCTTCTTTGTCAGGCATTAAAACCCTATATACTCTATATTTTCATTCCTACTATGCTCTTGTGGATCTACGGTATGTTGGCCAAAAGCATAAAAAGAAACTTTATTAAGAGCTTAATCTTGCCCATTATCATTTTGAGTTTTGTGACAGGCGGGTATTTCCTTTTTGACAAGATTTCAGCCGGAGCGGGAAAATATTCACTGGATAACATAGAAGATGTGGCAAAAGGCTTCCACAATTGGCATAAATACCTGGCAGAAACCAGAAATCAATCTGGATATACTTTAGGAGAAGTTGAATTCACACCGATCGGAATCTTGAGCAAAGCTCCTGCGGCAATCTTTGTCACTTATTTTAGGCCTATCCCCTTTGTAGATACCAGGAATGCTTCCACATTCTTCGAATCCATTCAATCTTTTGTACTCCTGATCATAAGTATTTGGGTACTATTCAAAGCAGGTGTTTTAAGGACATTCCGACTAATAATTTCAAATGTACATGTGAGGGCCTTTATCATTTTTGCCATTTTCTTCGGCTTTGCAGTAGGCTTCACCTCATATAATTTTGGAGCACTTTCTAGATACAAAATACCGGCATTACCCTTTTATGTGGTATCTCTGGCCATTATCTACTATGAGGCTAGAAAAAAAAGGAAGTTAAAACAGGCTTAATCCAATTAAATCTAGAAATAAGCCAATTGTAGATTTCTCAAAAAGTAAGGGTTAAATAGCATTATGGGGCGTCTTTTCATCGACTTGAGAAGATATCTCCTGGCTTCTTTCTTACTTCCTGATTGATTGGCACTAATGGCCGTAAAGAGATCGGCAAAGGCTCTCATTTGCTTTTCATAGGGACCAAAGACCTTTTTTACCTCTGGCATCTCCATTAGTCGATCAATGATGTATTTCTTTCTTTCTGCAACAGCTTCAACTTCATAGTTGGAAATAGAACGTGCATCATGACTTCTAATGCCACAATTCACTTTGGGAATTACACCCAATGGGTATTGCGACATGATCCGAATCCAATACTCCCAATCTTCAGATCCAAGTACCTTCTCATCTTCACTGAAATTGAATTGAGTGTAAACACTTCTCGATAAGAAAACCCCAATACACGATAGGAAATTACCTCTAGCTAATCGTTTGATATGCTGAGATTCTTTTGGAAAGTGGTACTTATACAAGCACTTCCTATCGCTATCAACCAATTCATAATGATTGTGAAAGAAATCGGTATGCACTCCCTTCTTTATGAATACTGCTGCATCACTTAGTGTATTGGGATACATAAAATCATCAGAATCTAGAAGGGTAAGATAATCGCCTTTGGCATTCTCCATGCCTACATTCCTTGATCTCGATCTTTCGAAATTCTCAGCATTCACGATCAAGCTGATCTTGTCTGATTGGAGATAAGGCTCAAGAACCTCTAAGGTATTATCAGTGGACTTATTATCTACAATGATGATCTCATAATGCTTGTAAGACTGATGCAGCACTGAATCGAGAGTCTCAGAGATAAGATCTGCCCTGTTATAGGTGGGGATGACAATTGAAAAAAAAGGATCAGTCTTCATCACTTTGCAAGTATAGCGCTTCGAGTCTGTTTATGAATTTTTGCAAATTATAATCTTTCACAGAAGCTGCAGCATTAGAAGTCAAGCGACTCTTCAGCTCATTGTCTTTATGCAGCCTATTTAAAGCTTGATAGATCGCATCAGCATTTTGATAAGGGACTACTAGCGCATTATATCCATCAATCACAAACTCATGCGCAATTCCCGAAAGAGTAAAAATACTAGCTCTTGATGATGCAAGCGACTCTACATAAGTTTGCCCGAATGCCTCTATTTCAGGATCTATAGGCACATGCACATACACATCAAAAAGCTGATAGATGGCAAAAAGATCATTTTCAAAAGCTACCTCTGTATACTCATCTTGATTTAGTTCTTTAAGCAGTTCATGGAGTTCCTTTTTATAAGGGCCATGAGCATTGAAAAGACATAAATGAGCATTAGGTACTTCCTTTTTAAACTTTATAAATGCTTTAATGAGGTATTGAATTCCCTTTAAACTGAAATATCTACCAATACTTCCTACAACAAAAGCATCTTCCGAGATATGATATTTCTTTCGCAATAGTTCAACTCTATCATTTGGAACATTTGCAAATTCCTCTAGATCAAAACCATGGGGGATCATTTCAACTTTTGAAGGGTCTACCTTTTCCCTTTCAAGAAGGACTCTCTTCACATTCGGACTAATAGCAATGATCTTTGTCGACAAGCGATTGATGATCTTATCGTAAAGCACTGCTCTAGGATGATACTGATGATGGAATGTTGAATGATGCCTTGTTGATATTCTGTACCTAACTCCAGCCAACTTTGCAGCTAATAAGCCAAGAAGTGAAGCCTCTACCAAATGAGTATGGACTACATCAGGACTAAAGGTCTTTATGGTATTATAAAGCTTATAGATCAGAGATGGCCAACTTAATTTACCCCCTAGTGAAAAAGACTTGTATGGGATTCCACTTACTTTCAGATAATCAGCAAACCCAGTCTCTTCCGACTTTCCCAAAATCAGGAAACTGATCTTGAATCCTTTCTTACTGAGCTCATCAGCTATCCATTCAAAAGCAATAGCCTTTGAGACATTTGAAACGATGTATAGGATGTGCTTACTTTCCAATGAGTAATTCTATTATTCCACTATGATATCGAAATGAAGTCCGGTAAAATCATCCTCAGCCGAAACCCTTTCATTGGTTTCTGCATTGCGAATCTTATCATATCCAAGCTCATTTAAATATGAAATTAGACCTTTTGCAGTATCACCCACTTCACTCAAGTTTTGATCATCTAATTCAATAAATAGAGTTGGATGAAAGTTCTTCAAAGTCTGTTTTGCACCTTGAATCACCTTGAGTTCAAAACCCTCTACATCGATCTTTATTAGATCTAGCTTAGTCCATCTAAACTCTTCTACAAGATTGTCTAATTTTCTTATAGGAACCATCTCCCCTTTGGCTTCAATATCCGTAGATATCCGATTCCCTCCCCTATTACTTTCTGTATCTACTTTAAGTTTCAATTGAGCTTCTTCAGCGCCCAAACCAAATTTGTAGACTTCTAGATTGTTGAAGCTGTTGAGGGAGATATTCTTCTCACATGCTTTGAAGTTGAAGCTATCCGGCTCAAAGCCGATGACCTTCCCACTGGGTCCTACTTTATCAGCGAAACGCAATAAGGTTGAGCCTATATTGGTGCCCACATCCAGCACATGCATACCTTCCTTTGCTAGGGATAAAAGTTTGTCTTGACCGATATCCTTAAATCCGAAATAAAGATAGTGACCAATATAATCGCTGATATCCACAAACAGCTTGATTCCGAAATAATCGAATTCTCTTACACTCCCTTCACTATATTGATAATTATTAGGCACCATTTTGCCAAATAAGGAATTGGGCGACTTTCCAGATACCGCTGATCTGATCATGCTTTCCAATGGGCCAAGCTTAAAGATTGCTCTAAAGCTGTTGAGTAGTTTGGTTTTTATGCTTAGTGTTCTCAAGACTTAAATAAGTGTCTATTGCTTTGTTTCTCTTTTAAGGAGGCCATCTACCACTTCCTTTGAGACAAACTTAAACCTATACAGCAAGAAGTAAACAATTGGGAAATAAAAGAGCATAGAGAGACCTAGTCTCAAAATGCCATCATTTACTTTCATCAATAAAAAGTAGATAATGACTACAGTAGATAAGGATAAAAGACAAACTTGAAGTATCCTCTTTAGATCAAAAAGCTCAAACATCTTTACCTTAATGGCCTTCATATTCCTGTGAAGAAGAAGGGCCGAGATCAGGAATAGACAAATTACCGTAGCTGCTGCCGCACCAATGATTCCAAATTCTTGAATCAATACAATATTGAGGATGATATTCAATGCAAAGACAAGCAAATTGTGTTGCAAGATCATTTTGGTCTTTCTCGCAGCCATTAAAATATCTTGATAGTCGTAAATGCGTACAAATAAAGTGAGGTTGAATATCGCAAAAATGATAGCACTATCTCGATAAGCCTCTCCTAGATAGATCACAATAAAATCTTGAGCATTGAATAGTAAGAAGATCAAGATGGGATAGATCAAAGCAACGGAATTCTTGACGACTTCCCTTTTTAGCTTGACAATCTTTTCATAGAACTTACTATTATAAAATTTGCTGATCTCTGGAAGAATAACAGCATTAATGGAATTTGAGATACTAGAGATCAAAGGAACTTCAAATGCACCGTTTCTGTATATAGCATATGGCTCTACTCCTAAGTATCTACTCACCATTAAGCCATCAACGTAGAAAAGTCCGGTACTGAAGAAGTTAGTCACTCCTAGAGGTAGTCCATCGATTAATTGAATCTTAACCGCTCTTTTGCTAAACAGAAAACCCACATCTCCCCTCTTGGCGATGTAGAGTCCGAAAGAGAATTGTATTATGGTAGTAAAAAGGATAAATACAAATACCAGATAAACAGAATTGTAAACTTGAATTGCAAATACAATAAGTAATACCTTCAATAGATTAGAGGCTATGTTGAGGAAGGTAAAGTGCTTGACTTTCTGATCTGTGATCAAGCGACTTTTTATAGATTGGTAGCCCAAGTGAAATGGAATTGACCATGCAAATACACGGAGAAGATCAATAAGCTTATGGTTTTCAAGCCAATATGCCAAGGGCTCCGACAAGAAGAAGATCAGTATCCCACCTATCAGTCCTAATGAAACAATGAAGATCAGATTTGAATCAAAATACAACTGATTATTCTTCTCCCTCGCTAGATATATGTAGAGTATCTGGGGTAAACCTAAGGCGAGTATTGCACTTGCAAAAGCAGTGATGAGAAGAATTTGTCCGTATGAACCATAATCTTCATAGGAAAGCACCCTAGCCATATATGGCAGAAAGAGAAAACTAACCAAGACATTAAAGCCTTTACCAAAAAGTAGGGTAGCAATTCTTTTGACCTTAGTCATTCAATCTTGTTCATTTCTAGAAAGGCCAAAAGTAAAGTTTTAATGTAGGTCAAATCAAAAGTACTGAGCCACAGTTTCTTAGAATTTGATGTTGATTTCTATTCAAATGAGCCTTCCTTGTTCAAAAAATCAGTCCTTCCGAATTCGTATTTATAAAATCACGGTTACCTTTGCATTAAGAAATCTAAATAAGGAATCACGAACAATTTCCTGAAATTCCGATTTAAATAATCAAAAATATCTTATGAACGAGTATGGGAAAAAGGCGGATAACGCTTCCATTTCCGCATTGGGACTTGAGAATGTAGACACAGTTTACTGGAATCTAGAACCCTCTCAATTGATTGAAGAAAATCTCCTAAGAGGTGAAGGTGTATTAGCCGACACCGGAGCATTGGCTATTGATACTGGAGAATTTACCGGTAGGTCGCCACAAGACCGTTTCATCGTTGAAGATGAGATCACCAAAGATGCGGTTTGGTGGGGTCCGATCAACAAACCATTTGATGCAGATAAATTCGATCTACTCTACAACAGAGTGATTGCTTATCTAGGAGGTAAAGAAGTATATGCCAGAGATGCAATTGCTTGCTCTTCTGAAAAGTATAGCCTTCCAATTCGAGTAGTTACCGAATTTCCTTATTCAAATCTATTCGCTTACAATATGTTCATTCGTCCTACTGATGAGCAGTTGAAGAACTTCGATCCTGAGTGGAATGTAATCTGCGCTCCTGGTTTTAGAGCAAATCCTGAGATAGATGGTACACGTCAGCACAACTTCGCAGTTGTGAACTTCAGCAAGAAGATCCTATTGATCGGTGGAACCGGTTATACCGGAGAGATCAAGAAAGGTATTTTCTCTGCATTGAACTTTATCCTTCCTCACCAAAAGAATGTGCTTTCTATGCACTGTTCTGCCAATGTTGGTGAAGATGGAGATACTGCAGTTTTCTTCGGACTATCAGGTACTGGGAAAACCACGCTTTCTTCTGATCCAAATCGAAAGTTGATCGGTGATGATGAGCATGGATGGGATGATGATTCTGTATTCAACTTCGAAGGAGGTTGCTATGCAAAGACCATCGACCTGAGTGAAGAGAAAGAACCACAGATCTACAAAGCCATCAAATTCGGTGCGCTTTTGGAAAACATCAATTTCAAGGATGATTCAACTGAAGTAGATTATCACAATTCAGAAAAGACCGAGAATACAAGGGTAAGTTATCCTATTCATCATATCGACAATGTACAAGAAGGTTTGAGCGGTGCTGCTCCTAAGAATATCTTCTTCCTTACTTGTGATGCTTATGGAGTATTACCTCCAATCTCTAAACTTTCACCGGCTCAAGCAATGTATCATTTCATTTCTGGTTACACTGCTAAAGTTGCCGGAACTGAGGCTGGTATTACCGAGCCTACTATGGCTTTCTCAGCTTGTTTTGGTGCGCCATTCATGCCTCTTCACCCTACCAAATATGCAGAAATGCTTGGTAAGAAAATGGAAGAAGGCAATGTGAATGTATGGTTGATCAATACAGGATGGTCTGGTGGTGAGTATGGTGTTGGTTCAAGGATCAAACTGTCTTACACAAGAAATATGATCACCTCTGCTCTTGAAGGTAAATTGGACAATGTAGATTTCGTTGAACATGAAGTATTTGGATTGGCTATGCCAGTTGAATGTCCGGAAGTTCCTACTGAAATCTTGAATCCAAAGAATACTTGGAAAGACAAAGATGCATATGACACTAAAGCTCAGAAATTGGCGAAAGCATTCGTAGACAATTTCGAGAAGTTTGCTGAATTCGCAAATGAAGAGATACTTTCAGCTGCTCCAAAAGCCGGAGTGACTGCCTAAAGGATCTTAGAGCTAAAAATCAAAAACCTCTCGCGCTTCGGCCGAGAGGTTTTTTTTGTGCCTAATCTGAATTAAATTTGAAAGGTGTATTGTATTGTCGATCTAGAAACAACCGGTGGTAGTGCTACAAAAAGCAGAGTCATTGAAATAGCGGTTTATAAAACCGACGGAAAGAAAATAGTCGACAGCTTTAGTTCGTTGGTAAATCCGGGGAGGCCAATTCCCCGACATATCATCAATCTCACAGGCATTACAGATGAGATGGTTGACAATGCACCTTCCTTCTCAGAGATCATTGATCAAGTAGAAAAGATTACAGAGGATAGCGTTTTTGTAGCGCATAATGTAAACTTCGACTACGGTTTCATGCGCGCTGAATACGAAAGATGCGGACGACAGTTTATTCGGAAAAAACTCTGTACTGTTCGTTTAAGCCGACAAATAATCAAGAATCAACCATCTTACAGTCTTGGAAAATTAAGCGCCAATCTAGGGATCAAATTGATCGGCCGACATAGAGCTGCGGGTGATGCAAAGGCAACAGTTGAACTCTTTCACCTTCTTTTGAAGAAAGATGAGTACGATGTAATTCCAAATTCTCTAAAGATTCGTTCACTAGAAGCACTATTGCCTCCAAATCTGCCCAAGAACGATTTCTTGGCTTTGCCAGAAGCTCAGGGAATCTACTACTTTAAAGATGCCAGAAAGAAGATCATTTATGTAGGTCAAGCAAAGAATATCAAGCAAAGAGTGCATTCCCATTTTTCAGGAAACTCTAATAGCAAATCGAAGCATTATTTCAGTGTGAGTATTTACAGCCTCGATTATCAGCTTGTCCCAAATCCATTGTTGCTCGACCTGATCGAAGCCATTGAGATCAAAAAGCATTGGCCAAGGTACAATCGTTCGATGAAAAGATTCAGCTTGAACTTTGGGATCTTCAAGTACGAGGATCGCAACGGTTATTTGAGATTGGCTATAGGCAGAAGTGGTAAGCACGACCGACCAATAAAGAGTTTTAAGACGCACAATCAATGCATAGATGCACTCAAAGAAATGTTAGCTGAATATGCGCTTTGTCCGCGTTTGATTGGCTTACAGCCATTGGGAAGTGGGAAGTGCAACTATATTGAAGAAGTGAATTGCAAAGGTGCTTGCTGTGGTAAAGAAGATGCCGCCGACTACAATAAGAGAGTTAAAGAAGCCCTGAGGGATAAAATTGAACAGAAGCATACATTCATTCTGGAAGAAAAAGAAGTGAATACTAAGGCTATTGTGCTGGTAGAGAAAGGAAGACTAAAAGGCTATGCAAGCCTTGGGCTAGATCAGAAGGTGGAAAGTATAGAAGAAGCAAAAGAACTTATCTCAGCAACCTATGATGATCAAGACCTTGCGTGGATCATTCAGAAGCATCTTCCTAGAGCATTGAAGAATGATGCAGTCACCTATTTCAAATAAAAAAAGCCCTTCTCCAAATCAATCGGAGAAAGGCTCTTTCATCTAACTACTACTACTAATCTAACTGAAAGCCTTATTTAATTGATATTGATCAATTTGCTATTAGCCTTTTTCTCTTCTTTCATTTTTGGAATATCAATATTCAATACCCCTTCATTATAGCTTGCTGAAATTCCTTCCGCATCAACAGAATCAGGAAGTGTGAATGTTCTTCTAAATGAGCTATAACTGAATTCTCTTCTCGTATACTTTTCCTCATTCTCATTCTTCTCGAATTTATTTTCTGAAGAAATGCTCAATACATTATTGTCCAATTCGATCTTGAAGTCCTCTTTCTTCTTTCCAGGTGCTGCTAACTCAAGATGAAAACCGCTCTCAGTTTGTTTGATATTGACCGCAGGAAGGGAATTTCCAATTGAGGAAGTTCTTTGCATTGAATCGAAGATATCTCCTCCAAAAAACTCATCGAGAAATGATGGGAAGTTGTCTTTGAATTTTACTAGTGTCATGATATTTATGGTTTTAGGTTCAAAATTTCTTTCACTCTCAGTTTATCAAAGCCAATACCAATTGAATTTCAAGGAAAATTAACGCCATTATGACATACTAGTGTGTCATTATGGCATAGCGAATCTAAACTAGAGCTTACTTACTTTTGGAGCATGGGAGTAGAGATACGCAAAGAGGTAGAGATCAAGAACAAGAAAGCATTCTTTCAATATGAGATCCTCGATAAATATGAGGCCGGAATTGTATTAAAGGGTACTGAGATCAAATCCATTCGTCAGGGAAAGGCAAGTATCAAAGAAGGTTATTGCGCATTCAAGAAGGGCGAGCTATTCATACTGAATATGAATATCAGTCCGTATAGCGAAGCCGGTCAGGAAAACCATGAAATGACCAGACCAAGAAAGCTATTATTGAACAAGCAGGAGATCAATAAGCTAATCAAGTCGAAAAAGGATGTGGGCCTTACAATAGTGCCCTTAAAACTCTATATCAACTCTTCTGGATATGCCAAATTGCAGATTGCTTTAGCAAAAGGTAAAAAAATGCAAGACAAGCGTCAGAAGCTGAAAGAGAAGGACTTAAAGAGACAGATTGATAGAGCCAGGAAGTAAGACAAATTTCAGTTCATCCAATTTCCCTACCATTTAAAACAAAATTCATCCATAGCTGTAACTTAAGGATAAGTTAATTTTTAAGAAGTTATTTTTGCGGCGTTTTTCTACAGCCAAACTAAATCAAATGAGATATCTCTGGACGATTATTCTCCACCTACCCTTTCTGCTTTATTCGCAGGAAAAGTATACCATTAGCGGATATGTGCGTTCTGCAGCCAGTGGAGAGGAGCTAATTGGAGCAACTGTTTCAATTCCCGCGCTCAATACAGGCGTTAGCACGAATGTATATGGTTATTATGCATTGAGCCTTCCGGCAGGCACCTATAAAGTGCGGTACTCTTATATAGGGTTCGACGATGTGATCAAGGAAGTGAAGTTGAGTGAGGATATTCAATTGAATATTGAGCTTTCTGAGAGTTTAAATGAATTGGAAGCAGTTGAGATTGAAGGAGAATCGGCTAAAAAGAACATAGAAAGTGTAGAAATGAGCGTCAATAAGATCGACGCAAAGACCATTAAAAAGATTCCCGCACTACTTGGTGAGGCGGATGTAGTTAAGAGTGTGCTTCTATTACCAGGTGTTAGCACAGTTGGTGAAGGAAGCACTGGTTTCAATGTTCGAGGTGGTGGAATTGACCAAAACCTTGTCTTATTGGATGAAGCTCCTGTGTATAATTCCTCTCACCTATTCGGATTCTTCTCGGTTTTCAATCCGGATGCTGTAAAGAATGTCAGGCTTATCAAAGGAGGTATTGCTCCCGAATATGGTGGTCGCCTCTCCTCTATTCTAGATGTGCGAATGAAAGAGGGAAATCAGAAGGAATTCACAGGTTCTGGTGGAGTTGGAGTAATCTTCAGTCGTCTTGCCCTTGAAGGTCCAATCAAAAAAGACAAAGCTTCATTCATTATTGCAGGAAGAAGGTCATACGCTGATGTATTGGCAAAACCCTTCTTAAATAGTGGTCTTTCCGATAGCAAGTTTTATTTCTATGACCTCACTGCTAAAGTGAACTGGACGATGAATGAAAAGAACAGATTCTTCCTTTCGGGCTACTTTGGAAGAGACATCTTCGGTTCCGGCTTCATATTCAATTGGGGAAATGCAACTGCTACAGCCAGATGGAACCACATCTTCAACGATCGCTTGTTTATGAATCTTACAGCATTTTACAGTGATTACGACTACGCTTTTGGTGTTGAAGGAGATGATCGAGACGACTTTGAGTGGAGCTCATCGGTCGTAAGTCAGAGTATCAAACCCGATTTCTCTTATTACTTGAATAACAACAACACTTTGAGGTTTGGCGGACAATCAATCTATTACGACTTCAAACCAGCCGAAGCTACTTTTGCGAGTGGTGGTGCTACGAATGACATTAGCTTGCCAGAGAAGTTTGGTTTAGAGAATGGGCTGTATATTCAAAACGAGCAAAAGTTTGGAAGTAGAATAAAAGTGTTATATGGACTTCGTTGGTCGCATTTCTCCTATCTAGGAGCTGGGGAGAAACAAGTATTCAACGATACCATTCCCGGACTTAGAAAGACATTGGTTGAGTCAGAGGAGTTTGGCGATTTCGAATCTATAGCTTCCTACAATAATTTTGAGCCTAGATTCTCTATCAAGTATAGCTTAGATGAGTTCAGTTCTGTAAAGGCGAGTTATAATAGGATGACTCAGTACTTGCATTTAATATCTAATACCGTTGCATCTACCCCTGTTGATCTATGGCTACCCACTACAAACAATCTTGAACCCCAGATTGCAGATCAAGTGGCAGTGGGATACTTCAGAAACTTTAAAAAGAATACCTATGAAGCGTCTGCAGAAGTATTTGTGAAAGATTTTCAAAATCAAGTTGAATACATTGATAATGCTGATATTTTCTTCAATGATGAATTGGAAGCGGATCTTTTAAGTGGCGATGGAAGAGCGTATGGCCTTGAGCTCTTCGTAAAGAAGAATACAGGAAGAATGACAGGCTGGGTTAGTTATACGATTTCTAGATCAGAGCGAAAGGTGAAGGGAATAAATAACGACGATTGGTATCCGAGTCGCTTCGATAGACTTCACAACCTAAGTGTGGTGGGTTCATATGAATACAACGACAAGTGGTCTTTCTCTGCCAACTTTGTATTCTCTTCGGGAACTCCGGCTACTTTCCCTACAAATCGCTATGAGGTGCAAGGAATTGTATTGCCTCATAATGTGAATAATTCGAGGAACAATTATAGAATCCCAGCCTATCATCGACTCGATATCTCGGCTACTCTGGTTCCTAGAAAAAACGAAAACAGAAAAATTCAAGGAGAGTGGGTATTCTCTATTTACAATGTGTACAACAGAAGAAATCCATTTGCAATTTTCTTCGAACAAGACCCAGATCAGGTGAATCGAACAAGGGCAATTCGCTATTCAGTAATCGGAAACTTCGTGCCTGCAGTTTCATATAACTTTAAGTTTTAAGTCATGAAAGAATTGAAAGTATTTAGGCTATTGTTCATTTCATTTCTCATTCTAAGTGTTGTTGCATGCGAAGATGAGATTGATTTGGACCTGGAAGAAGGAAGAACTCAGCTTGTTGTTGATGCATTCATCACAAATGACAGTAACATTCAAGTAATACGATTAACAACTACGGCACCATACTTCTTGAATGAAGCTACACCGACCGTAAGTGGCGCAAGTGTCAAGATCATTGGTCCTGCAGCTGTGGAATACATCTTCCAAGATGGCGGTAATGGAGATTACACTTACGACCCATCAACTCAAGGCAGATTGGATAGTACCAATTTCACTTACAGACTAGAATTATCATACAATGGTGAGCAATATACTGCTCATTCTAAATTAAATCCTGTTCCACCTATAGACAGCATGACAGTTGCTTTTGAAGAAGAAGAATTAGGTTCAGAAGAAGGATATTACACACAATTTTGGGCTCGCGACTTCGTTGGAACCCAAGATTTCTACTGGATCAAAGCATTTAAGAATGGTGAACCAATTAGACCAGACAACCCTTCTAGCCTAATACTTTCAGAAGATGCCGCCTTTGGAGGTAATGGGGCTGATGGATTTGTTTTCATTCTACCGCTTAGAGCTGCTATTACAAATTCAGACGAGCCCTTTGAGATTGGCGATGTAAGTTCTGTAGAATTACTAAGCTTGAATGAAGATGTTTTTGAATACTTGGATCAAGTAACTATTCAAGCTAACAATGGTGGACTATTCGCAACTCCTCCCTCTAATATCAGAACAAACATCAGAGATATTAACGGGGGTTTGCAAGATGAAGTTTTGGGTGTATTTTCGCTATCTTCCATTAGTAGAAACGCTATTCAAATTCAATAATGAAAAGATTACCATTCATATCCGCTCTTCTAATAAGCACATTTCTCTTTGCTTGTGCAGGTTCTAATGTAGTCACGAACGGAGAGAATGGGACTCATCCATCAGAAGATGCGATTCTATGGCAACAAACCTCAGCCGAGTATAAAGCGCTTTGTTATCAGGCATTTAATGCAGCAAAGATTAGAATTGAAATGATCGAAAGCGGTCAATCTGATATGGCTGTCACAGATAATATGGCTGTGATCATGGACCTTGATGAAACCGTACTAGACAATAGCCCTTATGCTGTTAAGATGATGCGGGAGGGGAAAAGATATTCAGAAGAGAGTTGGACCGAATGGGTGAATAAAAAGGAAGCTGAATTAGTTCCAGGAGCTCAAGACTTTATTACCTTCTTGTATGAGAAAGGAATCAATGTGATCTTCATTAGCAATCGAGATGTATCACTAATAAAGCCAACTATCCAAAACCTTGCTAAGTATGGGATAGAAGCAGGACCAGATAATCTTTTCCTAAAAGCAAGCAATACTAAGGAAGAGCGCAGGAATAAACTAACCTCCTACTCAATTGCAATGCTTATTGGAGATAATCTAGCCGATCTAGACGCCCTCTTTGAGGAAAAGCTCGATCTTAAGCAAAGAGACAAATTGGTAAACACCGAATTCTCTGATGAGTTTGGAAGAAGGCTTATCATCTTACCAAATCCACTTTACGGAGATTGGATGGATGCACTTGAACGCACTGCGAGAAAAAGAGAAGATCAGCTTAATCTTCTAAAGTCGTACTAAGACTTACTTGGCCTTTGTCTTCAACAAGGCTTCATCTAGTACCTCAGACATCTCCTCAACATAGGTAAACTTCAGACCTTTCAAGTAATCAGCCTTGATCTGGTCTACGTCTTTCTTATTGTCTTTTGAAAGGATGATCTCTTTGATATCTGCTCTTTTTGCAGCCAATATCTTCTCTTTGATCCCCCCTACTGCCAACACTCTACCTCTTAAGGTGATTTCACCTGTCATAGCGAGATTCTTCTTCACCTTACGCTTAGTGAAAGCAGACACAAGCGCCGTTAACATGGTAATTCCTGCTGAAGGACCATCTTTTGGTGTAGCACCTTCTGGCACGTGAATATGAACATTGAGGTTCTCAAATGAATCTATTCCTATCTCCAACTCATCTGCGTGTGCTCTAATGTACTCTAAGGCAATCATTGCAGATTCCTTCATCACATCACCCAAATTACCTGTTAGCGTAAGCTTTCCTTTGCCTTTGCTCAAGCTCACTTCAATAAAGAGTATGTCCCCTCCTACTTGTGTCCAGGCCAATCCTGTGACCACTCCGGCAACATCATTGCCTTGATACTTATCTTTCGAATGTCCGGGGCCTAGAATCTTTTCAACCATTTCAGCAGTCAGACTTGCCTGATACTCTTCTTCCATGGCTATTGATTTCGCAGCAAATCGCACTAGCTTGCCCAATCGTTTCTCAAGATTTCTCACACCTGATTCTCTGGTGTATTCTTCACAAACTTTTTCAATGATTTCCTGACTGATTTTGATCTGATCATTCTTCAAGCCATTGTCTTTGATAAGCTTTGGAATCAAATGCTTCTTGGCGATCTGCACCTTTTCTTCTAAGGTATAACCATTGATCTCTATGATCTCCATTCGATCTCTCAGGGCCGGTTGAATGGTGGCTAAATTGTTTGCTGTTGCGATGAACAAGACATTGGAAAGATCGTAGTCAAGCTCGATGAAATTGTCATTGAAGGCATCGTTCTGCTCCGGATCCAAGACTTCTAATAATGCAGAAGATGGGTCTCCCTGAAAGTCTTTTCCCACCTTATCGATCTCATCCAATACGAAAACCGGATTTGAAGTTCCCGCCTTCTTTAGATTTTGAAGTATCCTTCCCGGCATAGCGCCGATATAGGTCTTACGGTGACCGCGAATCTCAGCTTCATCTCTCAATCCACCCAATGACATCCTCACATACTTTCTTCCCAAGGCATCGGCGACAGATTTACCCAAAGAGGTTTTACCTACTCCGGGAGGGCCATACAAACAGAGGATTGGCGACTTCATATTGCCCTTCAATTTCAGAACGGCTAAATGTTCTATGATGCGATCCTTCACTTCCTCTAATCCGAAATGATCCCTGTCGAGCACCTTTTTTGCTCTGGCTAGATCGAAGTTATCTTTAGAGTTCTCGTCCCAAGGCAGATCCAGCATGGTTTCTACATAATTGATCTGCACTGAATATTCTGCAGAAGCTGAATTGATGCGCTGAAGTTTGGCCAACTCCTTCTCGAATCGCTCCTTCGCGGCTCTCGGCCATTTCTTCTTTTCAGCTCTTTTCTCAAATTCTTTGATCTCCTGATCTTGTGGACTCCCGCCCAGCTCTTCCTGAATCATCTTCATTTGTTGATTGAGGAAGTATTCTTTCTGCTGCTGATCGATATCCGTCTTAACTTTAGACTGTATATCATTCTTCAGCTCGAGAAGCTTAAGCTCCTTGGTAACGTGTTTCAATAAGATCTCTGCCCTATTGCGAATATTCGTCTCTTCAAGTAATGCCTGCTTCTCCTTTACCTCTGCATTCATATTGGAGGCAATGAAGTTGATCAAGAAGGAACTACTCTCGATGTTCTTAATGGCAAAAGAAGCTTCTGAAGGTATATTTGGAGACTGCTCAATAATACGCAGTGCCATGTCCTTGATAGAGTCTACCAAAGCTCCAAACTTGGCATCTTTTGGGGTTTTATTCACTTCATATGAGCCAATTTGAGCCTTTATGTATGGATCAGACTCGATAAAGTCGATCAGCTTGAAGCGCTTCTTACCTTGAATGATCACCGTAGTATTCCCATCGGGCATTCTAAACATCTTCAATATCCTCGCAACTGTACCAACTTCATACAAATGCTCCTTAGAAGGCTCTTCAATAGAGTCATCTGTCTGAGAGATCACACCAATTACCTTATCGGCCTTATTGGCATCCTGTATCAATTTGATCGACTTATCCCTTCCCACCGTAATTGGAATCACTACGCCTGGGAACAAGACGGTATTTCGCAATGGAAGTATAGGCAATACATCCGGAGTCTTCTCCTGATTCATCTCCTCCTCATCCTCAGAGGTCATTAGGGGGATGAATTCTGTCTCATCATCAATTACTCCAGAAAACTTATAATTATCGAAATTCATATATCTTCTTCTATAGGTCAAAATGTCAGAAAAGTAAGTTAATGCCTACTTATCTGTTATGAAGACGGATAAACTCAACAGCTATGCCAAAAAATCAAGCTGCTTTTCTGTCAGTTGGAATATTAAAAATTGCGGTAAGGGGCACTTAGTTCATGTACCTTGGTGAGAATCGCTCTATCTGCATCTGTAAGCTCTATACCTCTTCTCTCCATCATTCGCTCTGCAACTTCGAATGCAGTATTCAAACGATACTGTATCCATTTATCTGCTCCACCCCAGGCAAAAGAAGGAATGAAGTTCCTTGGGAATCCCGCTCCAAATACATTTGCACTTACTCCAACAACAGTGGCGGTATTGAACATGGTATTGATACCCGCCTTTGAGTGATCTGCCATCATAAGTCCACAAAACTGTCGGCCAGAATTTAGAAAGCCTCCTTTGCGGTAATTCCACACTTTTATATCGGCATAATTGTTCTTGAGGTTTGACACATTCGTATCGGCTCCAAGATTACACCATTCGCCAATTACAGAATTCCCTAAGAAGCCATCATGCCCCTTGTTGGAATAGCCAAAGATCACAGAATTGTTCACCTCTCCTCCTATTTTGGAATGCGGACCAACAGTAGTAGCTCCGTATACTTTGGTAGATAACTTCAAAGCAGAACTCTCGCAAAGCGCTAGTCCTCCTCTTACTACAGAACCTTCCATTATCTCTGCATTCTTTCCAAGGTAAATTGGTCCTGTGGTAGAGTTTAAGATCGCCGCTTTAACTTTTGCTCCTTCTTCAAGAAAAATGCGATCTCCAAAGACTTGATTACTCGGATCAATTGGTTTTGATCTTCTTCCCTTAGTGATTAGCTCATAATCTCTCTCCAATTCTCTGGCATTGAGGGAGAAGATATCCCACATATAATTGATCTTGATTGCTTCCCCTTCAAACTTCACCGTCTCAAATCCATCAGCTGTGATATTATCGTAAGTGAGTTCCTTCTCGGTTCTTATCGCCAGCACAGACCCTTCATTATCAACTAAACATTGATTATTCTGAAGTCGGTGAATCCATTCAACAAGCTCATCAGAAGACAGCAGATTGCCACTTAGATATATGTTCTTCTGCGCATCGTGTTTCAGCGAATACTTTACTTGCAAATAATCTACAGTTGAGAAAGAAAAATTACCATCGGGAATACGCTTCTCCCACTTTTCCTTAAGGGTAAGGATACCGCAGCGGAATTCAGCTATAGGCCTAGTGTATGAGAGTGGCAAAAGATCTTCTCTATGCTCGTCGAATAAGATAAAGTTCATGAGTACGATTTCCCACAAAAATAAATTTTTAATATCGCTAGACTTATCTTCGCCTCATGTATTTAAAAGACCGTATCAGACTATTTGTAGCAATTGGGGTTCTGATCATGATCGGATTGAGCTATTTTATTAGCGGAGATAAGGATTTAGCGGGCTATTTCGCTATTGGCGGATTGCTAATCTATCTTGGAGCTATGTTCTATTTACGCCGTTCAGGCGATTGATTCCGCTTCAATAAAAGCAATGGCAGTAAGGTGAGATCTGTCACCAATGCAAAAAGCAAGGTCATGCTCACGAAGAGACCAATATAAAAGGTGCTTAGGAAATCTGAGAACAACAAGCTTACAAAGCCTCCCAATAATATTATCGTAGTAAGTGAGATTGCCTTCCCCGTTGAAATGAAAGTCCGCCTTACCGCAAATAGATTGCTCCTTCCCATTTGCAATTCTTGTCGGTACCGGCTCAAAAAATGAATGGTATCATCAACGGCTATTCCAAATGCAATGGTGAATACAATTGCTGTAGTCATATTTAGATCGATGTTGCTAAAACCAATGAAACCAGCTGTTAAAAGGATTGGGAAGATGTTAGGTACAAGGGATAGAAAGGCCATCTTCACCGACTTGAATAGAATACCCATAGATATTGCAATCAGTGCAAATGCGGTAAATAATCCCAGGATTATTGTTCTGGAAATCTGCCTACCTCCCTTATCAATGATCACAGGAGTGCCAGTGAGTTTATACTCCAATATGGTGGAATCTACATTCTTTTCCATGAATTCAGTGAGTTGGGAATTCTTTTCCAGCATGGCTAAACTTCCCGGATCGATCATTCTACCACTTATCCTTCCCATCTTTCCATCTCTTGCGATTAATTGCTCCAGATCTGAACTCATTCCAGAATTGCTCAATTGCTTATAGAGATAGTCATACCTCTTCTTTGATTCGGGTATTTTGAAGTATTCTAGCCGATTATTTCTCAAACTCTTATTCAGAAATTTAATAGGATAGCTTGGACTCAATACTTGATTCACTCCAAAATCAGCTGAAAGGAAGTTGTCGATCTTTTCAATCTCTAGCATTACTTCATGATCAGTGATCTTAAGTTCACCCTTGGGCATAATTGCCATCTCAAAGGGTCTAACACCGCCGAATTGCTCGAAGTACCTCGACTCCTGCATCAATGGGTGCTCTTCACTCAGGTCTTGCATTAAGAAGTAGTCGAACTTAATATTCAATGCTCCAATGATACTCCCTACACTTAATAAGAAATAGAAGAGCAAGACCAGCTTTCTCTTCTTTAAAAGCAATGTAAATAGCTTGGCTAAGCTCACTTCCCATGATTTGCGACCAACTTGCTTCAGGCTGATCTTAGGAATAGGCAAGATCATAAAGATGGCAGTGATAAAGAAAACTGCAAGCACAAAAGCCAGTACTACCCCAATTGCGGTGAAAATACCAAAGGTTTGAACCGGCTTCATCTGCACACCAATAAGGGTTATGAATCCCAATGCAGTTGTGAGTGAAGTGAGTAAAGTAGCCATACCCACCTTCTTCACCATCCATTTTAGCGCCTCTACTTTATCCCTACCCCTTCTCAACTCTTCAAGGTATTTAGAGATCAAGTGGATCACATCCGACATACCAACTACCAACATGATCACTGGCAATAGGGTAGTCATCATGTTTAGGTATGAACCACTGAGCTCCATTATTCCAAGACTCCCCACTATAGCTAAAAGCACCGTAAGCAAAGGAATAGCTAATCCCCAAAGCGATCGATATGAAATCCACAGAAAGACAATCACGATGCAAATAGAGATGAGCATGAATTTGAGGAACTCGGTCTTCAAGACATCTATATAGGCCTGCTGACCCAAGATCTTACCCAAGATATGCACCTCTTTGAAATCTTGTAGATCTGCCAATGCAATCAATTCACTCGCCAGTTCATCAGATTTCTCCTTAGAGATCATCTGCACATTCTTTAAAATGAGCATGATGGTGTTTTGCTCAAGCTTTAGAAAAGGATAGATCGGCTCTGTAGAATCGCTCAGTAAAGCCATGTCTTCTTCTGAGTAATCCCTATCCGGACTCAAATAGTAGCGTTGAACCGGAATACTTCCAGATCTTGAAAAATCGAGCTTCTTCATATCGAGCGGACTGATCAATTCTCGAATATGAGGTAGCTGTCGAAGTGAATCGGAGAATTGCTGAACAGAGCTTAAAAAGGTGGAATCGAGAATAGAACCATCATTCACTACAGAAATGAGAATGAAGTCGTTATCATTCTCAAAATAATCTCGAAACTCTTGGTAGAAAGTCAGGTCTTCATTTTCCTGTGGGAAAAACTTCTCAAAATCGTAATCGAACTGCAGATTGGCCGCTCTATAGCCAAGGAACAATAGAATGACAGTAAGTATTGTCAATACCCATATGCCATTGCGTTGTGGTTTCTTAAAATATTTATTTAACAGTTTATCCAATCTGATCTAAGGCAACTTCTTCGCGTATTTCAACATCAGATGATTCATTGGGTTCACCCTAAAGTTGGAAATATTTGGAGAGATAAAATGTACTTGCTGATCGTAGAAAAGAGGAAGCACAGCTACTTCAGCCATGATCATGCTATCGAGCCGACGATAATACACATTTCTTTTTGCTTCATCATCCAATTGAAGGGCCACAGAGAATAGACTGTCATAAGTTGAAGAAGAGAAATGAGTGTAGTTGGGACCGGATGGTGAGAAATTACGACTGAGAAAAAGAGATAGATAATTTTCAGCATCGGGATAATCTGCAACCCATGACTTCCTAAAGGTGGGGAGTTTGCCAAATGCAATGAGTTCGTTGTTTGTTGCAGGTGGATTCACTTCGATCTTTACTTTGATCCCCCTCTCATTTAATTGATGTTGAATGAATTCGCAAATGTCCATGTACTCAGAGGTAGTCCCAAGAATAATCGGTTCTTCTTCAGCATTCCACTGATGCTTTTGATTGAAGCGATTGAAATAGAATTCACTGGAATCCAGATCATAGCTATATCCATACTTGGCTTCTTTATCGAAAGCGGTTAAACCAATTGGGATAAAACCGGCATAGGCTGGAGTACCAATATCGTTTCTCAGGTACTTTAACATCTTCTCTTTGTCAATAGCATAGCTAATTGCTTTGCGCAAATCTTTACTTTGAATTGCAGTAGCAGCTTGAATGCTATCAGAGTCTAATTGGAAGCCCAAATACTCTGTATTCAAATACGGTAGCTTTACAAACTCCAACTTATCCTTATACTCAGCTCTGAGTGCTCCACTTTGATCCAATAACTCATCTTTATAGCTTCCCTTTAGACCTGATATAAAGTCAAGTTCACCTTTGAGGAAGTTTAAGAAAACCACTTCCTGGTCGCGAATAAAGCTTATTGAAATAGCATCCAAATAGGGCAATTGCTCAGCAGATGCATCCTTTTGGAAATAGTCTGAGTGTTTAAGTAATACCAATTTTCCACTCTTCTTCCAGTATTTGAATTTAAAGGCTCCTGTACCAAGGGGGTGATCCAGGAAATCAAATCCTTCAGTTTCCAAAGCCTCAGGAGGCACCACAGAACAGTACTGCATACTTAGAATACCCATGAAAGCGGGGAAAGCTTCACTTAAGCGAATCTCCAAAACAGTGTCATTGATGGCAGTGATATCCAAACTGCCATCCTCTCTCCTTTTCACTTTGTTCATCACCCATTTACCTGGTGATAGAATCTCTTTCTCAATAAGTCGGTTGAAAGAATAAACGAAATCAGATGCTTTAACTGTGCGACTGCTATCCTCTCCAAATACTTTTTTATTTGGGTGATAATACACATCATCTCTCAGTATGAATCTATAGGTTCTTGCTGAATCCTTTATTTCCCAAGATCTTGCGATAGAGGGCTTCAAATTAAGCTCATCATCCAATTCTACAAGTCCGTCGAACAACTGCTTACAGGCATTCACATTATCGATACTTCTTGCAAAAGCCGGATCTACTGAATTCAGGTCGGGTAAATTGATCCTGAGAATGCTTTGATCCCCATATCTATCCTTAGGTTGACATGCAAATAGAAGGCAAAAAAGAAGACAAGTATGGGAAGTTCTAAACAGGGGCTTTTGCATTGTACAATTTTATTAATAATTGAGAGATCATTTAGTCAATCGATTCCGATGGTAAGTTGAGAAAGTCCGGATTCTAGTAAACAATCTCTTGACCAATTCGTCTACTTTATAGCTTGGATAATTACTTAAAAATCCTTATTTTATAAAAGATATGAAACAATTAGAAGAATTAGAATTAAATAAAACAGATCACTTTAATATTAAAATGGATATTGGCATCTCCGAGGCCGATAGAAAGATAATTTCCAATGGCTTGTCAAAAGTTTTGGCAGACTCTTATTGCTTGATGATCATGATGCACAACTATCATTGGAACGTAAAGGGAATGAATTTCCGTCAGATCCATTTGTTAACTGAAGAGCAATATACAGAGCTTTTTCAGGCTGTGGATGTGATTGCTGAACGCATTCGCGCATTGGGATTTCTGGCGCCGGGTTCTATGAGTGAGTTTCAGAGCTTATCCTCATTAAAGGAACCGGATTCAAAAGGAACAGATAGTCAAATGATCGCAGATCTAATTCAAGCACATGAGCATATTGCCAAGAATTCAAGAACACTAATTGCTAAAGCTGAAGATGTGAATGATGAAGCTACAGCTGATTTACTTACTGCTAGGATAGAACTTCATGAGAAGTCGGCCTGGATGCTAAGAAGCATGCTCGAAAAATAGAATATTATATGAACAATCAATACCAAACCCTATCACAAGCTAGCAAAGCCTTGGCATCTCAAGGTTTTGTTAATGAGATAGAAATCAAGAATGATAAAGAAGCAATAATTGACGGAGAAGTCTGCAATGTTGAGAATATGGATATAGTAGAATTCCATCGTTTTGAGGGAATGTCGAACCCCGCAGATTCTTCTGTGATCTATGCCATAGAAGACAAGGAGAAGCACTGCAAGGGAGTTTTAATAGAAGCTTTTGGTGTAGATGCATCACAAGCTGCTTCATCCCTTTTAAAAAACTTAGAACTAGAACGATGATATTTAAGCCTACTATAAAATTCTATCATTATGAGAATGAAGAAGAAAGTCTTGGTCGGTATAGAGCCTTGATAGAAGCAAATAGAATGAGATTTCTTCCAATAAACATAGAGAAGGAAGGACTTAGTAATACTAAGCTGATGAAAATATCAAGGAAAGTAGATGGCGGCCTTCGAAGTTTGATAAATCACAACAGCCATATCTTTAAGGCAAAACTTGCTGGTAAAAGATATGATCAAGAAGATTTATTAAGTGTACTCTATGCATATCCTAGAATTTTACATTTACCAATTGCAGAAAGTCGCAAAATGGCCATGAGTATTGCAAATCCCAGAGACTTGCTTAAATTTAATAGGATAAAAGAAACACAAGAGACCTTACACATAGAATAAACTAAACCAATATTAAAATGGAAAATAACCACAAAATCATCCTTGCAGCTATAATTGGCGCAGCGGCAGGTGCTGTTGCCGGACTCTTATTGGCTCCAGGCTCAGGTGAAGAAACAATTGAAGAAGCTAAGAAGAAAGCTGGTGAGCTAAAAAAAGACCTCAATGAAGGTTTAGAAGAGTTAGCCAATAAGGGCAAAGAGAAGCTAGATCAAATCACCAAAGAAGTGAGTGATGTGATCAAAGAAGCAGAAGCTAAGTCCTAAAGCCTAAAGCATGCAACATAGCGAACATTTTAAAAGCCTCTCAGAGGAGGCCAAGGAGTATATTGAGAATAGGGTTGAATTGGTGCGATTGGAAGCAATGGATCATTCCTCTTTCCTATTCGCCAACATTACGGCATATATCATACTAGCCGGCACTCTTTTACTTTTCTTGATCAGTTTCTGCTTCTTTGCAGGGAGTTGGTTAGGCGAGCTATTGGGGTCATTGTGGGCAGGATTTGCCATTGTGGCTGGATTCTATTTGATCCTATTCCTATTACTTATTTGGAAGTTCACCACTTGGGTGAGTAATCCGATTCAGAATTTCCTTATTCAAAAAATGGAGGAATACCATGCGGATGAAGATTAGGAATAAGGAAGAGCTAAGAATGGCCAAAGCTCAGCTTAAGGCCAAGCTTGAATTGAATGAGGAGAGAATCCAAATGGAAATAGAGCATCTCAAAGACCATTACAGCAGGCCTGAAACTTACTTACCTGCCAAAAGCTCAACTTCAGAAGACTCCAGCATACTCACGACAACTATAAAAACCCTTGTTTCCAATATTGTATTGGATAAATTGGTTGGTAGCAAGTCTACATTCATCAACCGACTTGGAAAAATCCTGGTACATTATCTCTTAAAATAAAGGGAATCACATATCTTAGCGTGAATCTTCAATTACCTATTAATCAATGAAAACCCAACATAACCTCACGCTAGATAAGCTTTGGAAGATACTTCTAACAGGCGTGCTTTTCTTCTATGTGATCATTGTAGCCAAGCAAATCCTTGTTCCAATTGTATTTGCCTTGTTCATTGCGATCATCTTAAACCCAGTTGTCACCACCCTTTCAAAGAAAGGAGTAAATCAGATACTAGCAATTGCCTTGGTTTTAGTAGTGATCGCTTTATTGCTGGGAGTTGGAGTATATTATACCAGTATACAATCTAAGAACCTCATTTCAGACATTCCACAACTGACCAGTAAATTCAAGCAATTTCTCGATAATCTTGAAGCATGGTTTACAGACATCACAGGAATTGCAGCGGCAGATCAATTGCAGATGGCCAAGGAGAATATGGACAACTTCATATCTACCGGAGGTAGTTTTCTAGGCAATGCTGTGGATGCTACATCAAGTTTTCTAACCTTCATTTCAATAGTTCCCATCTATGTATTCTTCATGCTTCTATACAAGAAGAACTTCAAGGAATTCTGCATAATGATGGACGATAGCAATGATAACGACAGCTTGATAGACATCATGCAAGAGATCCAAAAGATGGTATACTCATACATGAGTGGGCTGTTCATTGTAATAACCATAATTGCCACACTTAATTCAGTTGGCTTAATTGTCCTTGGCTTGGACTATGCTATATTCATGGGTATTCTTTCAGCCATACTTACCATCATTCCATACATAGGAATAATCCTAGGAGCACTTCTACCTTTATTAGTTGCACTACTCACTAAGGATTCCATTTGGTATCCAATGGGAGTTATTGCAGTTTTTGCCGTTGTACAATTCTTGGAGGGAAATTTCATTACTCCAAATATTGTCGGCAATAAGGTGAATGTAAATCCTCTAGCAGCGATTATTGGATTGCTGATCGGAGGTGCATGTTGGGGAATTGTGGGGATGATCCTTGCCATTCCACTTATGGGAATCACTCAAATCGTTTTCCGTCATTTCGACCACTTAAAACCTTATGCTCTTCTTCTTGCATCGCATCATGAGGAGTCTAAGCCTGAAGGAAAACAGATCAAGTTGAATATCAAGAAGATGTTCAGAAAAACCAAATCAGAGGAAAGTAGTTCTGCTGAGGATCAGTAGAATCTAGAATTTCGCACATGGTGCTAAGAATCGTTTGTTTTTCCTTTTGGAGTGCTTTCCGGCAAATTCATAGATAATAGAGATCTCATGTGCTCCTCCAGAATCTGAGATCAATCTTGATATAGTTACGTCATAACTATATCCAATTCTCAAGTTCCTATCTGGAATATCAAATCCGATCAAGGCCACAAAAGCATCATTATTCATTACAGCTTCTTCATTTCTTTTGAGCAGAGGAATACCTCTATACCAGAATCCGAAAACAAAAGGCGCTTGAGTGAGGTAAGCCCCAAGATCAAGTTGATCGAACCTTCCCTGGCTCTTATAATGGATTGCGGTGTGCAGCTCTTTGGCATTTCTGCTTTTGGTAGAACCACTAAGATCGAATCTATAACCCGCATGCACGCTCCATTTCAAAGGTAAAACTGTTTGACCCGCATCTGTCAATAGACTTTGGTTTGGTTCATTGATATGATTCAAGGAAGTCCCCACCCAGTAGTTTTCATTGTAGATTAAACCACCCCAACTAATATCCGGATAGCTCACATTATCATCTAGAAAAGCATCTTCATCGGCTGTAAGCTGACTATTACTTTCCAACTGATCATTGAAGACCAATGAGTTGAAATCGATACCTCGCCATACGTAGCCAAACTTCAAGCCGGTTTGTATATAAGTCTTTCTATTCAATGCAAATCTATACGCATAAGAAACTGCAAGCACATCAGAGGTGAGACCGAAAGAACCAGCTTCTTCCCTATTGAAGATCAAACCAAACCCACTATTAAGATCTGCTGCATTGTACTCATAAGTAGCGTGATATGCCTGAAATGCACCGGGAATACTAGGCCATTGATTACGGTAATTCATGATCAACCTATGCTCTATGGTTTGACCGGTAAATGCTGGATTAATATAAAGTGGCGCAGCATAAAACTGAGAAAATTGCATATCCTGAGCTGCTAGTCCCCCCATGGAGAACCACAACAAGATTGATATGACAATTATTCTTTTCATTGTTCAACCGCTACAGCTGATTCTAAGATGAATTCCTCTTCTTGTCTTTCCAATAATTCGTCGGTACTATAAGAAAGCGACTTTATATACTCCTCATAATCAGGATGCTTAATGATCAGATCATATTTTAGATCAGGATTGACAAGGAAGATAAAACTTCCGTCTTCATCACTCGAAATATAGACTCCTTCAAGATCTCCTGTAGTAGGGTTTATTACAGATATATCTGCCTTTACAGCATTGCCTTCAGAGTCTTTAACTATGCCTCTGATCACTGATGATCTCAATCGTTTTTCCAAATAATCGATCATGTATATATCATGACTTCCAAATCCTCCTGCTTTATCAGAGCTGTAATAACCGTGCTGCTCATTGGCAGAGATCACAAAGAAGACATCGTCTTTGGTAGTGTTGGTAGGATAGCCCAGATTTTCTGGTTCTGACCAAATCCCTTCTTCATCAATTGAGCTTTTGAAAATATCAAAACCACCCATATTCTTATGGCCTTCAGAACTGAAATACAAAGTCTTACCATCAGGGTGCACAAAAGGACCATCATCATTGTAAGGAGTATTGATCACGGGACCCAGATTCTTTGGCAAGCTCCAACTTCCATCAGGTAACTTCACAACTCTGTAGATGTCAAATCCACCATAGCCGCCTTCGCGATTTGAAGAAAAATAGAAAGTGCGGCCGTCTAGTGACATAGATGCAGAAGGCTCTATAGACTCAAAATTATTGATCTCATTAGGCATAATAACTGGCGTTGTCCATTTCCCATCCTTATGCAATGATTCATAGATATCACCGCCAATTAGATTTTCATTCGATCTAAATACGAATAGTCGATCACCTGATGGAGATAGACCCACAGCTGCATCATGCTTGTCTGTATTCACCTGATCTCCAATAGTTCTACTTGTAAGCCATGTATTTAATTTGCTCTTTTCACTATAATAGATGTTCTCAAATGGTTCACCGGTTGGATCTAGCTTATTTTCTTCAGTTAATCTGCGTGAAGTATAGATAAGAATAGACTCATCTGATGAAATAAGTGGACCGTATTCAGCCTCCTCAGAATTTATCTCAGGACCCAGGTTCAAAATATTCACAACTTCCGGATCGCTCATTAACTCTTGTGCAGTCTTGATCTTGTTCTTCAAATACTCAATTTCAAAAAGATCGAATTGGGGATCCTTGATGTCGTTCAATTGACTCTCATAACGAACCAAAGTTCGCATTGCCTCATTTAACTCTTCATTGTACAAATGGATCTCTGCAATTAGATAAAGTGCATCTCTTTTAAAGTCTGCACCTTTTTCCAAGTATGGTCTTGCTTCTGCAAAACGATCCAAATTGAAGTAAGCGCTTCCCAAATAATAATGTACCTCTGGAAAGTTCTTACTCGCCTCTTCAATTTCCTTATAACTCTTTATAGCTCCTAGATAATCGCCATATTGATATAAAGATTCAGCTTCAAGAAAGGTCTTCTTCTGTCTTTTGTCAAGTTTGTTGAACTGGGCATTTGCTATGATCGGACAAAGCATCACTCCCACAACTAAGCTTACAACTATCTTCTTATTCATCATCTCAATAACATTAAATCACCTACTTTAACAATTTGCCTGCCATCTACGAATTCAGCCTTAACTTTATATACATAAACGTCTTGCTTGCACAGCTCTCCTCGGTAATATCCATTCCAACCAATATTGGGATCTTCCGTTACAAATAGCAACTCTCCCCATTTATTGAAAATGTTCAATTCATACTCAGCTACGCCGTTCATCTTGACGTAGAATACATCATTCAATTCGGCTCTTGAGCCAGGATTTACCCTTCCACTGTTTGGCCCGTTGGGATTAGGAGTAAATGCATTAGGTATTTGCAATTTTCCTTCCAATTTGGCAAAAACCGTATTCGGCAAAAAGAAAGTATCAGCGCACCCATTCACCGTATTGGCTATCAAGGAAACTTGGAATTCTCCTTGAGACTGATAATTATGCACTGGGCTTTGCTCTGTAGATGAATTACCATCGCCAAAATTCCACACATAGCTATCTGCATTAAAGGATGTGTTGGTAAAGACAATTGGATCATTTGGAATGAATACTTCATCCTTATTAGCGAAGAAAGAGGCTCGTGGTGCTTTGAATACCTTAATGTAAGCTGTCTTTCTTTCCATATCTGTTAGGCCGTTCTCAAATCCTGTAACAGTAAGGGTTACATCATACTCTCCTTCTCCAAAATACACATGCGTTGGGTTCTCTGCTATAGATGTAATACCGTCTCCAAAATCCCATAGATATGAGCGGGCATATAGACTATTAGATGTAAATCTAACTGTCAAAGGCTCACAGCCTCTAGCTGAGTCAGTAAAGTCTGCTATAGGATTAGGGACTAAGATCCTAGCCACTTTTGTAATACTATCTGAACAGAATTGCGAGCTAGCTACTAACTTCACTAGATAATCTCCCCAAGTACCATAGGTATGAGAACCAGGATTCTGCACGTTTGAAGTTGTTGTATCTCCAAAGTCCCATCTATAGGTCCAATTTCCAGGACTAGTAGTGTTTGTAAAGTTCACTGTAGCATTTGGGAATGTTTGCTGTGCTGGATTTAGCGTAAAGTCGGGAATAGGAGTTGGTCTTACCAATACCTGCTTTACAATGGTATCTGAACAATTAAATAGCGAAGTAGCGATCAATTGCACATTATAGGTGGTATCTGTACTTCCCGGATTAGTAAATCGATTTGTAGTGATCAAACCATTGGATATACCACCATCGCCAAAGTCCCAAGCGAAGGTGCTGGCTCCAAATGACTGACTTCTAAATGTCGCATCTACCGGTGCACAGCTATCCGCATCAATAGAGAAATCGGCATTTACTGGTGGATTTACTGTGATGATTCTACTAAAGTTGTCTGTACAACCCTTGTCAGAAACCACTGTGAGGTTAGCCTGATAATTCACAGGCAATAGTGACGATTGATTCACATATGAATGGCTCACGATATTGGCACAATCCACCAAAGAGTTCCCATCACCAAAATTCCAGAAACAGCTATCTCTGTTGGTAGACAGATTCGTAAAGTTCACATTCAATGGCTGACAACCTTGATTCACATCTACTGTGAAATCTGCAATTGGTTGAGCAAAGACATCGATATCCACACTTAAGCTATCGACACAACCATACTGACTAATGACCTTAAGTTGAGTGGTGAATGTGGTATCATTCTGACTAGTATTGATAAAAATATGACTAGGATCCTGCAAAGTAGATGCCCCACCATCTCCAAATAACCATTCGTATGTACTTGCTCCAGTAGATTGATTTCTGAAGTTTACTGTAAGCGGACTACAACCTGCAGTATCAGAATCAAAATCTGCTACCACTCTAGGGTAGACAGTTATTGTCTTTGTAGCGGTATCTCTACACCCATTATCTGTAAATGTATAGAGCTGTGCCTGATAGTTCACAGGTAAAAAGGATGTTGTATTGGTGTATACATGAGGAATAGCACCTACACATGTACTGCTATCACTTCCATCGCCAAATCTCCAATAGCAACTATCTGCCAATTGAGAACCATTGGTGAATGTGACTGTAACGGGATGACAAGCAGTTGAGTCGTTCACAGCAAATATCGATTCCGGCTTAGGGAATACTGTGATCAATCGTTCAGCTGTATCTAAACAACCTTCAGGTGAAGATGCTATTAACTGAGTGTTGAACTGTAAATTAAATGCAGAGTCGTTCCTAAATGTGTTTGAAGGACTAACAGCAGATGAAGAGGTATTGTCGTCAAAATCCCAGAAATAAGAAGAGGCTCCAATCGATTGATTGAGAAAATTCACAGGATAAGGACTACATCCTGCAGTATCGGAGAAGAAACCGGCTTGAATGAATGGATGAATCTCAACTTGACGGAAAGAGGTATCTCTACAACCCTGATTGGTCTCAGTGATCAATCTTATATCTCTAAAAAGTGCAACACCACCATTATTGGTATAGGTTTTTGGGAATATAGCAACAGGAGTTGTCGAGTTGGTGCCATCTCCAAAGTCCCAATAGTAATTGTTCGCTCCTTGGGAGTTGTTTGTAATGTTCACCTGAAGTGGTTGACAACCTACGTTAGTATCCAATGTAAATACAGAAGTAGGGTTAGGATATACCAACACACTTCCCGAAGTGGTATCAAAACAGCCAAATACGTTTTGGGCAATAAGCGTCACGGTAAATACCTGATCGTTGGTTGTATTGTTGATGTATGTATGCGTAGGTGTTGGACCACTAGCAGAACCGCCATCTCCAAAATCCCATTGATAACTCACCGCACCAACTACAGAAGGAAATCTCACATTCAGCGGACTACAACCGGAATCTGGACTGATTCCAAAATTGAAATTAGGCTCCGGATAAACTGTTAAAGTTTGTCTGGCCGTATCTGTACACCCATTTTGAGAAAAAACGATCAATTGTACATCGTAATTACTGATGAAAAGGGTGTTGTTATTGAATATGTGTGTAGGATTCCTTTGTGTTGTCGTTGGAGTTCCATCGCCAAAATCCCAGATAAAACTCAAGCTATCACCTGCTGTATTGTTAGTAAAGTTTACCGTAATCGGACCGCAATCCACCACATGATCTGATGTGAAAAGTGGCAATGGCACTGGAGAAACTACAACTGAATCAAAAGTCGTGTCTACACAACCAAAGGCCGTAGATGCTATCATTGACACGTAGAAAGTGGTGTCGTTCGGACTGTTATTTACAAAGATGTGGGTAGGATTTCGGTTGGTATCAATAGCTGATCCATCTCCAAAATTCCATCTAAAGCTCACAGAGTTCGCAGAACTTGTATTCGTAAAATTGGCTGTAAATGGTGAACATCCAATGGCAGTATCTATGTTAAAAGAAGGAATAGGTGGATCTTCAACCACAAAAGATTGTATAGAGGTATCTGAACAGAAACCATTACTCACAATCAAAGTCACTTGAAAAGAACCAGAACTTGTATAGATATGCGTTGGATCTTGCTGATTGCTACTATCTCCATCTCCAAAGAACCAACGGTATGAAGTGATTGGATCAACGTTGAATGTTGATTGATCCACAAAATTGGCCGGTAAGTTCAAACAAACAGAAGAAACTGAGAAATCTGCAGTTGGCGTTTCTCTAACTCTAATTTGTTGGGTGATCTGATTTGCACAACCATTGACTCCGGTAACCGTGAGTCTTACATTGTATGTAGCAGGTGCAGGAAAGAATTGAGGAGGAGGATTTTGTCCACTAAAAGTATTTCCATTGTCGAAGTCCCAATCCCAAGCCGTGATAACTCCTGTGGATGCATCTGTAAAATTCACCAGCATACTATCACAATCGTTGTTATTGTCGAAAGTAAATGCAGCATTTGGTGCAGGTAATACATGAAGCATCACATTAGCGGTATCACTACAGCCATTAGCACCGGCAATACCGGCAACTAACCTTATGGTATAATCCCCTGCTGTGTTATATGCTCTACTTTTGGGAGCTCCATTTAAGTTTTCAAAGCCATTTCCAAGATCGAAATTCCAGAAATACTCATTTGCACCTCCAACAGAAGCATTGGTAAAGGTTACAGTTTCTCCCTCACAAATGGTGTCTCTATTTGCAGTGATATTTGCGGTAGGAGGAGGTGTGATTTCTATTTGGATAGATGTAGTATCTAAACCACAAAAACTACTATCAATAAGGGTTACAGTGTATATCCCAACTCCAGGATAACCAATAGGTGGAGGGTTGATGATCGGCGGATTCCAAGGTCTCCAACCAATAATAGAATCATAACCTAGCCCCCAATAATCGCCAAAATTCCAAAGTTCGAATCGTTGAGTAGTATTTCCTTCGGGAAAACAGTTTCTAATGGTTTGATTCGTGTACTGAACAATAGTATCAGGATAACAAAGTAGTGTTGCAGAAGGATCGATCACAGCCTCATCCAAATCCCAAACCTTTAGCGGGAAGAATGATGCAGTAGAAGTTCCACAATAGTTTTCTGCAGTTAATGTCACCTCAAGATCACAACTTTGTACACCAATGCCTGGCAAATAAGTGTGTAAGATGGTATCTCCAAGATTGGTATAATCGTAGACCTCAATTGGGCTACCATCACCAAAGTCCCAGGTAAAAACAGTAGTTTGAGATATCTGCGTACTTGAGTTGATGAATCTGAATTGAACCGGAGTACATCCAAAGTTGTCATCACCAGAAGGTAACTGAATCGAAGCAAGTGGGTTCCGCTCCATTACCACTACCCCATTCACAGTACAACCTGCACCGGGCTCATCAAAAGTTATATTAAAGGTATCTGTTGTAGCTGCGTATGTATGCGTTAAGAAAGCCGGAGGAACCAAAGATGCCCCACTGCCGACAGGACTGCCATCGCCCCAATCAATGGTATATGGACCAATTGCCTGATTAACTTGAATAATTACAGTATAAGTACCTGGAGTACAGTTAATAAAGTACGGATTCAAGCTTGGCTGACCGTTCCCATCTAGTACCTGAAAACATTGAGCAAAGATTCCATTGCTCAAAAAAACAGCTAATAATAAAGTTAGTATAGTGCGAACCATGCCCATTTTTACGCAGAATTCAACATATGGTTTCCATTCATCTTTTTCATAGGGACGAATTTTCGGTAATGCCCTCATTCTCTTGCTCATCCATAAGCATCATGCGGGCTATATATTTTACTGGAGCACTTCCGTAAGAGAGAAATTCGTGGTGAAAGTCCTTCAAACTGTAATCCTCACCTCTTTGATTCATTACACTATCCCTTAATTCACGAATCTCGTGAAATCCTGTGAAATAACTGCATAATTGAACCTGACTTAATCGGGCTCTCTTCCATTTCCCTTTAGCTTCAGCTTCTTCCTGGAATGCTTCCTTCACTAATAACTGCATGGCATCCTCTTCTGTAAAGTTGTTTACATGTACTCCATAATCGAGAATGGTGTTGCAAACTGTGCGAAGATTCCATTTGTAGTACATCAAGCCCATTTCCATCTGATCTCCACCATAGCCTGCTTCTAGCATCATTAATTCAGTGTAAACTGCCCAACCTTCTATCATTGCACCATTTCCAAGTATGCTTTTGATCAATGATGGAGATTCATTACTATATACCAATTGAGTGTAATGTCCTGGAATTGCCTCATGAATATTCAAAATTTGCAGTAGATATTGATTATACTCTCTCAAATAGCTCTCAGCCTCTTCTTCTGTGTAGTGATCCAAAGGTGTTACATTGTAATAGGTCTCGGCATCCTTATCATATGGCCCAGGAGCTGAAATTGACGCACCTGCAACTCCCTGCATATACTTCGGAGTTTCTCGCACCACCAATGGCTTTTCGGGATCGAGATCAATTAGGTCATTCTCTTTAATAAAGGCTTCTAACTCAGGAATTTGCTGTCGAATTGCCGTAATAAATGAATCTCTATGCACATGCGTTTTAGACACTTCTTCAATCACCATTCGGATGAGGTCAAGACGCTTGCCCGGCTTCTCTTGCTCACCGAAGTACTTTTCCCAAAGGGCATCAGACACCTTATACATCTTATCATGTAATTCAGTTTTTTCTGCAACGGCGATTTCAAAGATCTCCTCAGCGCTGTATGCTGATTGGATATCATAATAGAACTTCTGCTCAAAGAGTTCCTTTCCAATTCTGAAGCTCCTTGTGTTCTCTTCAGAGAAGTTAGGAACTAGTTCTTTCTCCAAATAATCCACAAAAGACTGAATGGCTGCCACCGCAGTATCTCTGCGAGACTTAATAGAGGCAATCTTCTGAGCATCTAGGCCTGATTCATCCAAAGAATCATTTAAACTATTTTGAAATACTGAAATCGACCCTTTTAACTGACTAATTGCCAAATCTGTATGCACTTTGGTAGGACGATCGATATTGGCTTTAGCCGCCTCATAAAAGGCCGGTACATGAGCAAGCTTTTCGTAAATGGTCATCAATCTGTCATCAAGACTCTCTTTCCTGTAATTCAATACCTGAAAAAAGCCTCCTCCTAAATTATATGAAGAGGGATTCCATTTAAATGATTGGTAGTCGTTGATATCAAACTCAATCCCCTTAAGGAAATCTTGCATGATCAACACATCTATGCGATCATTCTCGCTCAATGCATCCATATCGATGCTACTTAGTGAATCCAACCAATTCTTTGAAAATTCCAATTGGGCATCTCTCCTACTTTGGTCCGGAATAGGCAATTGATCATCGTAATCGTGAAATCCAACATATGAAGCCCAAACTGGATAGTTCTTCCAGAGATCATCAATAAAAGCTTCCTTGATGTTTTCAATATTCGTGGTCTCTGAACCTACCGATTCTTCTTGCTTTTTTTGCTTTGGTCCGCAGGATACAATAGCAATGACCAATGAAAGGATTAGTAGAGTATTTTTCATGGGAATTCTAAAAATGAATTGAACTCAAATTTATTATGTTTGGGTTCCTAAATTCATTCACATGAGAACTTTTTTCATTTTCGCCCTAATGGCAGGGCTTATAGCCTGTAATAATTCTGAAGATAAAAGCCCTAAAAAGCACATCGACAAGTATTCGATCAAAGTTGGCGACTATCCAGAAGTAAAAAAAGATAGTGTTGTTGATGACTACTTCGGTTCCAAAGTAGCAGATCCATATAGATGGTTGGAGAATGACACTTCAAAAGAAACTGCCGAATGGGTGAAAGCTCAGAATCAAGTTACATTCGATTATCTAGCTCAGATTCCTTATAGATCTCAATTGAAAGATAGATTGACGGAATTGTGGAATTATGAAAAAGTAAGCACTCCTTTCAGCAGAGGAGATTTTTACTTCATGTATAAGAACGACGGACTTCAAAATCAATCAATCCTCTACTATCAAAAAGGCTTGGATGGAGAACAAAAAGTACTTCTGGATCCAAATACCCTTTCTGCTGATGGTACAGCGAGCATTAATGGACTTGGATTCTCAAAAGATGCTCAATACATGGCATACGGAGTTTCAAGAGCAGGTTCAGACTGGGTTACCATCTATGTGATGGATCTTGAAAATGGAAGCAAAATGCCCGACTCAGTAAAATGGGTGAAGTTCAGCGGAATCAACTGGCAAGGCAATGGCTTCTACTATAGTGCCTATGATGCACCTGTAGAAGGCAAAGACTATTCTGCCAAGAATGAGAACCATAAAGTGTATTACCACAAACTAGGTACATCACAAAAAGATGACCAACTGATCTATGAGGATCCCGAGCACCCTCAGCGCAATGTCGGATCCGATGTTACAGAAGATGAAGAGTATCTAGTGATCTATGGCTCTGAATCCACCCATGGAAATAGCCTTAAAGTGAAAAGCCTGAAGGAAGACGGCAAAATGATCGAATTTGTTAGAGATTTTGAGACAGAAAGCGGAGTGATCGATCATCTTGGAGATGGTAAGTTCCTTATCCAAACCAATTATAATGCACCTAACAATCGTATTGTAGTGGCCGATATCAATAATCCATCTCAAGATCAATGGAAAGATTTCATTCCAGAGAAAGAGTATGTGCTAAGAGGAGTAGACTTGGCAGGAGGAAAGCTTGTTCTTTCTTATATGAAAGATGTTCAAAGCAAACTGGAAGTGTATGATATGGAAGGTAATTACCTTCAAGATATTGAGTTACCTGGTATTGGTATTGCCGGTTTTAATGGAAGCAAGAAAAAGGATGTAGCATTCTATTCTTTCACATCATTCATTACGCCAACAAGCATCTACCAAGTTGATATGGGAAGTATGGAGTCAAAGTCGTACTTCAAGCCACAGACCGACTTCAAATCAGATGATTTTGTGACCGAGCAAGTGTTTTATACTAGTAAGGATGGCGAAAAAGTATCTCTTTTCATTACCCATAAGAAAGGTTTGAAGAAAGATGGCTCTAACCCTACTTTCCTTTATGGATATGGAGGTTTTAACATCAGTATTACCCCTTCTTTCTCGGCCAGAAACACCGTATTCTTAGAGCAAGGTGGAATTTATGCTGTAGCTAATCTGCGCGGAGGAAGTGAGTATGGAGAAGACTGGCATAAAGCAGGCTGGAGAATGAACAAGCAGAATGTATTCGACGATTTTATAGCGGCTGCTGAATATTTGATCGATAGCAATTACACCTCTTCTGAGAAGCTAGCAATACACGGAAGATCGAATGGTGGATTGTTGGCAGGAGCAGTGATGACGCAAAGACCGGATCTAATGGCAGTATCCTTACCTGGTGTTGGAGTACTTGATATGCTCCGCTATCATAAATTCACTATTGGTTGGGCTTGGGCCGGAGAATATATGGACTCTGAAGAAAGCAAAGAGAGCTTTGAATACCTATACGGCTACTCTCCATTGCACAATGTAAAGGAAGTTGAGTATCCTGCAACTATGGTAACTACAGCCGATCATGACGACCGAGTAGTTCCAGCACATTCATTCAAGTTTATTTCTGAGCTTCAAGCCAAGCATCAAGGAGATAATCCGGTTCTAATTCGAATTGATGTAGATGCCGGTCATGGTGCAGGAAAGCCTACAAGCAAGACCATCGAAGAATGGGCTGATGTATGGAGTTTTGTGCTATGGAACCTTGAAGCAGAGGTGAATTTCGAATAGAAGTTTCCTTCTCTCTAGAGATTTTTTGTCGGCCAAGTATTGAATAACTATCTTAGACCAGTTCGCAAGATGATTTATTCAAAGACTAGCTGATGAAAATACCTTTCCAAATCAATGGACGATTAGCGCTTATACTCGCTAGCTTAGTATCAATCGTATTCATTGGAATAAGTGCCTACCTTATAATCAGCGTTGGTAAGCTAGAAGAAGAAGCTGAATTGCATTCAGAAGATATTCGCCTATTGAATGCAATTCAAAACTCCTCTTTCAATGTATACTCATCATTAAATGAGGGTAGCGTTCCAGATTGGGATGCATTAAGTGATGCCTATGATAAACTAGCCGATCAAACTCTAAGAGATGAAGAATTAGAAACTTTAACCGATATGATCCTCGAGATCAAGGTTATCGCTGATCGTCGCCGCAAAGTTGACATTGAACCGCTTAAGGAGAAATTAGCTAAGCTGATTCATTACTCCAATGATCTTCTCGAAGAGAATCGAAGCAGGCTGAATGTGATCAATATGAAGCAAGATGAGTATTGGTCCTTGACCATACTCTGCTTGATCTTTGCTTGCATCATTAGTTTGGTTCTGATCTACAGCAGTTATAGTAGCTCAAAAAGCAATAGGCTACTGCTAGAGGTTAAGAACAGGAATAGCAGGATATTCAATCAAGCCTTGAATTGTATTATCATTTCAGATGTGAATGGCAGGATCACAGAATTCAATACTGCAGCTGAAAAACTTTTCGGATATACAAATGAGGAAGTGATGGGAAAACCATTCGATTCGCTCTTTAAATCGAAGTCGGACTTAAAACGGGTCAAAGAATCATTTGAAGAAGAGGGGCAATTCATGGGAGAGATAGTGAACCAAAGAAAAGATGGGACAGAATTCGTCTCCTTCCTCTCTGCAAATCTACTCTACGATTCTGAAGGCAATCAAAGTGGTTCCATTGGCATATCTAGAGATATCACCAAGCAAAAAGAGAAAGAACAAGAGTATGAGAACATATTGGATAATGCCACTGACATTATTCTAACCACCGACCTTAAAGGAGATTGCACTTTTATAAATGATGCCGGTCGAGTGCAGTTGGGCTATCAGTACCGAGAGATGATCGGGAAGTCAATAAAGCATTTCATTTATGATGAAGATCTAGCAGATGTGATCGCATTCTATCAGCATCAATTTGAGCAGAAGACTCCTGAAACCTATTTGGAGTTCAGAGTGAAAAAGAAGAATGGTGATGTGATCTGGGTAGGGCAAATTGCCAAACTACTCCCCTCACCTACTAATAAAAGCCACTTCATGGGAGTTCAGGGCATTATTAGGAATATCGATGAACGTAAGAGAGCTCAAAACAAACTTAGAAAGAGAGAAGCAAGTTATAGGGAGCTATTTGAAAACACTTCGGAATTGATCCACAGTATGGATCAAAAGGGCAATTTGCTCTTTTGCAATGAAAGCTGGAAAGAGAATTTAGCTTATAGCGAAGCTGAGGTTGAAAAGATCAACTTCTTTGAGCTGGTCAGTAATGCTCAGGCAGATGAGTTAAAATCATTGATCGAAGAACTGCATGAGGAAAAGAGCAAGGACGAACGCAGCATTAAACTCAGTGTAAAGGCCAAAGATGGTAGTGAGCTAAAGCTTGATGCTGTGGTATCTGAGGCGCAAAATGGGGAGGAGTCGTCTACTATTCAGATGTTCATGCGAGATGCCACTGAAGAAGTGCAGGTGAAGGAGGAATTGGGGAAAACTGAAGCAAACCTTAAACTACTGACAGAAAGCATAGATGATCTATTCTATCTCTGGAATAAAGAGAAAGACGAATACGAATACATTAGCAAGAGTTGCAAGAAGATTTTAGGCCTACCTCCTAACAAATTGAAAAGGGCTCATGAGTTTGAAGATAAATTCCTTCATCCCAAAGATCTTCCCACTTATCAATCTGCCAGAAAAAAGCTTGATAAAGGGGAGAATTTTGATCTAGACTATCGCATTATCGTCAATGATGAAGTGAAGTGGATCAATGAAAAGATATTTCCAATAAAGAATAGCAAAGGAAAGGTCCACCTACATTCCGGGGTAATGCGAGATATCAGTCAGACCGTTAACTCCATAGAAACCATCGAACAACAAACAGCTGAAATTGGCAAGAGCTTGAGTTATGCCGAGCGCATGCAAGAGAACATGATCATTGAGTTGAAACAGTTGAGGCAAGAAATGCCGGGTATGTATGTCTTCTTTCAGCCCAAGGAAAAGATCAGTGGCGACTTCTTCATAGCAGAGAAAATGACCAATCGGTCGAATGAGGATATCATCTTATTGGCTGTTGCCGATTGCACAGGTAATGGTGTTCCAGCGGGAATGCTCAGCTTCTTGTGTAATAGTTTATTGAAAGAATCATTCCTATCTAGTGAAGTTCAGAGTCCGGCCGATGCACTTGAGTATGTGAGAGAGCGATTGTTGTCGCTATTCAAATTCCACGAATCAGAATATGTCTACGATGCTATGCATATTTCACTCTGTTTGATCAATCCAGAAAAATCGGAACTGGAGTTTGCCGGAGCTGTTCAACCACTATTCCTATTGAGAAACGAACAGATCATGGAGATCAAAGGAAGTCGACAACACGTTGGTTACAACTACAAAACAGAGCCATTTAAGAATCACAAATTGACCTTAAATGTCGGAGATAGCATCTACCTATTTACAGATGGGTTCTACACCCAATTTGGTGGTGAAGATGGCAAGAAGCTACTTAAGCGAAGAATGATGGACTTCCTTCTAACCATCAGTCATCTGGAAGCTAAAGAGCAAAAACAAAAGCTAAGCGAATTCTTCAGCGAATGGATGGGCAATTATGATCAGATCGATGATGTGACGGTGGCTTGTTATCAAGTGTAGCGGAGAAGGGAGTTGGGAGTTGGGAGTGAGGACGAAGACGGATTTTTAATTTTCAATTGTTAATGTGTGAATTATGAATAGCTCAATTCAAACATTGATTATTCACACATTGATCATTCACACATTCAGTCTAGATTCCTGATTCTAGGCTCTGAGCGAGCACTTCTGCGAGCTCAAAAAGACTCTTACACACATAATCAGCCTCCTTAGGCAGTTCTTCATCAGGATGGATATAGACAGTGATCATTCCTACCCTCTTCCCCATTTGCATATCGCTAATAGAATCGCCAACCATGATAGAGCTCTTAAAGTCTATTGCGGGAAAATCCTTTCTGGCCTCTTCAGCCATGCCCGTATTGGGTTTGCGACAAATGGAATTCTTTTCTGCCAAGTCGGGACAGTGATAAACCTTGTCGATCTTAGCTCCTTCCAAGGCTAGCTCAGAAAGCATATAGTGATGAATAACCTTTAGATCATCCTCAGTCATCAACTCCTTCCCAATTCCCTGCTGGTTAGTTACAACTACAGTGATGCCGAAGATCTCATTCATCTTACGAATAGCTTCTTTACTTCCATTTATGAATTTGAATTCGCTGATCTGTTTCACATAGTCCCCATCCAACTTCTCATTGATCACTCCATCACGATCGAGAAATAGGGTCCATGTCCTGTCAATTGATTCAGAAAACTTAGCCATCTATACTTTTTTGTACAAAGGTCGGGAAGTGAAGTAGTTAAAAGCAAGGAAAAGTGGAAGCAATCCCACTATGATCTTAAAAAAATTACTCAAGCCTATCCCAAAGTAACTATGGTTACATCCAAAGCAATAGTGGCCATCTAATTTTGCCAAAAAAATAGACGGAACATGAGAAAAATCAACTTCGCACTCCTTTTGATCCTCTTATTCGGGATTCCATCATTCGGCCAAGACACCCTGGCAATAGATGAGAATTACTTGCTAGAGCAATTGGAGTCGAACAATCTAGAATTGAAGATATCGGAGCAGGAATATAGA
>PALM01000015.1 GCA_002706365.1 Flavobacteriales bacterium
AAGAAGTCTTTCTGGAATTAATTCCAGAAAGATCATCACTATCTTTAACAATGAATTAGTAACCTAAAACGGTCAACACTAATCAGGCAAGCGCAATCTCCAAATTTCCGATTTCCAATTTCCGATTTCCGATTTCATAAAACCACCCAACCTTTTCACCCTTTCCATCGTCTAATCAATATAAACCCTCTAACAACCATAACGTTATGAAAAAACTACTACTCTCTTCTTTAATCATACTTAGTTTCTGCTTCTTTGTCCCTGAGGCCAAGGCTGGCACTGTAACTATTGACACTACTTATCAGACTCAGTTTGCCGGACCTTGTAATTTTTCTCAAGGTGTACGTATGCAATTATATGGTACAGCAACTGGCTACAACTTATTTGATACATTGATCGTGCAAATTGCCTATGGAGATGGCAGCATAGATAGTGTGTATGCTCATGTTGACTCCAACAATACCTTTTTCGCCTTCTTTGCACATACTTACTCATTGTCAGGCTTTTATACCTTACGCTACATTGCCACAGCTTTGCCAGATGCAGCCGCCGATACTTTGGTGATACCGAATGGGATCATCTATGCGGATTCTTGTGGAAACGTAGATGGTAGAGTTTATCAAGATCAAAACTCTGATTGTACATTCAACGGATCAGATGTTGGAGTTTCCAATATGCGTGTAAATGCCAAGCAAGGTGGTAGCATTATCGCCTCAGACTGGACAGATTCAAGTGGATATTACTATTTAGAATTGCCTACAGGCCTCACATATACTATTGAGGTAGTTAATTTAGGTGGATATTCAGTATTATGCCCAAGTGGTGGAACTCACACCGTTTCTTCTTTCCCTAGCTCAGGAAACGACTTTGCCCTAACATGTAATCCAGGTTTCGACCTTTATGGTAATGTGTTTGGAGGAAGTGTACCAGGACAAATTAGAACCATGTATGCCCGCACATACAATTCATACTGTGCAAGTCAGAATGGTACCATGAAGATCGTTTTTGAGGATAGTTTATTCTCTTATAGCGGGACTTCAACCCCTAGTCCAGACGCAGTTAATGGAGATACATTGGAGTGGAATTTTAGCAGTCTTAATAATGGTCCTAACAACTACTTTGGAGCCAATATTAGAACCATTACGGATACAACTGCTATGATCGGTGATACGGTATGCGTTACTTATATCGTTGAGCCCTTTGCAGGAGATTCCAATACCAGCAATAATATTCAGCAGTTCTGCTTTCCTGTGAGAACCTCTTATGATCCAAACATCAAAACAGTTCAACCAATTGGTATTGGTGATTCTGGTAAGATCGCTGCAAATGAGGATCTAACTTATACGATTCAGTTCCAGAACACCGGAACTTTCCAGGCATTCAATATCTACATCCTAGATACTTTAGATCTTGCGGTCTTGGATCCAACTACTGTAGAAGTAATTGGTGCTAGTGATCCTATGACGGTGAATTTGATCTCTGCTACTCAGAATGTACTAAGATTCAGATTCGACAATATCAATCTACCGGATAGCAATACGAATGAGCCAGAGAGTCATGGTTTTGTGACCTATAGAATAAAGCAGCAGCCTAACTTGCCTCATGGCACAGTTATTCAAAACTCTGCGGCAATCTATTTTGATTATAATCCTGCGGTGATTACGAATTCAACACTAAATAAGATAGATGCGTTCTTGGTGGGCCTAGAACCATTGGGAGATGCTAAAGAAGACTTTGCCAAGATCTATCCTAATCCGGCAACCCAATTGATAAATATTGAGTTGAACGATTTCAACAACGCTCAAATCCGTCTCTTCAGTTTAGAAGGACGACTGATTCGAGAAGTGGGTGTTGTCAATGACGTTACTCAGCTAGATGTAAGCAATCTAGAATCGGGAATCTATTTATTGGAAATTCGAAATAGTGATGGAGAGCGTCAGTTAAGCAAGATGGTTGTTAGTCCTTAATACCCAATTTGGTTAGTATTAAACCCCTTAAAGCTGGATTGTCTTTAAGGGGTTTTTTATTTGGCCCTTCGACAGGCTCAGGGACCGAGTATGGAGTAAGGAGCAATGAGTAAGGATTAAGGTCTAATCTGTCTAGATCAGCGAAACCTTCCTCTACCGGTAGACATGTCACGTACTCAGTTTCAAGATTTCTCTGCGCCCTTAGTACTAAGCGAAGCGCCTTTCTTGCCCACCCAAGCTTTAGCGTAGGTGGGGTGCTGCCTCGACATCGTCTAGGCTCCGTGGTTAAAGCGAATGGTCTTGATAGCCGATCCTTCGGCGGAGTTTATCCTGAGCAAGGTCGAAGGGCTCAGGAACCATAGCCGATAGCCGATAGCCGATCCTCCTACGCCAAGGCTTAAACCTACGCTAAAGCTTCGGTTTACATTGTCGGAGGATGTTATAGCCGAAATTTCAATAATCTTGCTTTAAACGCCTAAAATCTATGATGCACGCTAAACTGCGCCTGATTCTTGGCCCAGTTTGCCGTAGTTTGTCGCATCCAACCCAATTGAACTCTCATGTTCTTTCGAAGACCGTAGCCTAGTCCAAGATATGTACGGTTTCTATCAAAGATTTCAACAGAACGGCCATCGCCAATGTCTGTTTGTCCGTTTATAAAGATCTCATTGTAGAAAGCAGCATACATGACCCCTTTTTCGAGTTTTAAGCCATTAAATGGCACATTGACAAAAAGGTTATATCTATATCTGGTTCGGATGTCTTGACCTTCCACCCAACGTTGCTCGTATCGCAGCCTGTGATTCAAAAGCACTCTATTCCCAATCTTAGACGGAAACATTGCTTCTTGATAGATTCTACTTTCATTGACGGTATTATCACTTTCACCAAAGGCGCCAGTTGTAATATTAGCATAACCTAAAGTGAAGAGGATATCAGCATCTTTCGGTCGGTAGGTAAATCCAGTTCTTAAGAGTACTTGCTCTAAATCGCTGCCAAAATCCCAAAAACGAAACTGATAATCACCTTGAATTCCAAACTGTGAATTATTGAATTGGGTATTAAAAAAATACATATACCAGGCACCAAGCTGCTCCTCTTCCAATTCAGCTTGTCCATTTGAATGAGTCGACAGCAGAAATATTATCGTGGCAGTAAGAAAGACTCTAATTCTCATTTGGCAAAAATAAAGGCTAAGCGCTATGGTTCAATTATATTTGAACTGATATGAGTAAAAGACCCAAGTTAAAAGTTGCTCTCAGTCCTATCGATAAAGGAATGGAGTTGATTAGCATCTTTGTATTGATCTGCATCTGGATCTATACTCTCCTCAACTATGCAACGCTACCAGAAACCATTCCCACACACTTTAATGCAGTTGGTGAGCCAAATGGATTTGGGAAAAGATCAAGCATATTCATATTACCAGTACTTTCATTCATTTTAGGAGTAGGAATGCTCTACTTAAGCAGATATCCACACTTATACAACTACATACAAGAAATCACTGAAGAGAACGCCCTATACCAATACACTCAAGCAAGCAGGATGATCAGGATCTTAAACCTGGTCATCACACTCATCTTTGCTGCAGTTATTTTCAAGATCAATCAGAATGCTCACGGACATGAGGATGGATTAGGAGGCTGGTTTCTGCCGATGGTCTTAATAGTTACATTCGTTCCGATTGCTTACTATTTGATCAAATCTATGAAATCGAGTTCTTTGTAAGTGTTCGTTTTGGTTTCCCGCTGATCAGGCGGATTTAATTTGCAGAATACGCAAATCTATCCCTGTGCTCTCCGTGCAGAGCGAAGCGACTCCGTGCTGCCTGCACGCTGTCGCAGGAGCTTTAGCGTAGGCGCCCAGCTGGCGGGCTCTGTGGTTAAAGCGGATGGTCTTGATAGCCTATTACCGTTTAAATCTAGAATCTATAAAACTCAGATTAGTCTTAAAAATGACGAAGTCAGAATCGTAGATTTGATCTCTATCTATAAGCATGAAAACCTACAAAGACATAAAAGCAGTCTTCGCCAAAGACCGCAATGAATGGCGCAAGTGGCTTGAAGAGAACCACCAGACTGAAGATTCGGTCTGGCTCATCATGTACAAGAAGAAGAGTAAAACCCCTACCGTCTATTATCCAGAAGCAGTTGAAGAGGCGCTATGCTTTGGATGGATCGATAGCAAACCAAACAAAAGGGATGAAGACAGCTATTATCAATTCTTTTCTAAGAGGAATCCCAAGAGCTATTGGAGCAAGATCAATAAGAATAGCATTGCTAGACTAAAAAAGGAAGGAAAAATAATGCCAGCTGGATTAGAAATGATCAAAATAGCCAAGGCTAATGGCAGCTGGACATCTTTAGATAAGATCGAAGCATTAGTCATTCCAGAAGAACTGAAAGAAGCCTTCACTAAGAACCCAAAGGCATTCAAGCATTATGAATCCTTTCCTCCTTCTTCAAAGAAGATCATATTAGAATGGGTATACAGCGCCAAAAGAGCTGAAACCAAGGCTAAGCGAATAAAAGAGGTGATCGAAAAGGCAGAAAAGAACGAAAGAGCGAATCATTATAGTTAGTCAGGACGAGGACGAAGACCAATTCATACACTCATTTGATTCTAAAGGATTAGAATGACGATCTGTATACCTATTTTTAATTCATGTATAAAACTCTATATCTCCTTCTCATTTCACTTCTACTTTCTTTTAGCTGCAATGCTCAATCAGAACGAATTCTAATCGATCAAGAATTGATAACTGATTGGTCGGTTTACCCCTTCTTTGATAAGTTGACTGAAGGAAATGGAGATCAAAGACAATGGAAGGAGTTGTTTCGTTACTTGGATAGCATCAATATCTATCAGATCTCATACTTAAGCGATGGCTTAAAGATCAAAGGTTTCATGGCTTCCCCTAAAGAAAATGGAACATATCCTGCAGTAATCTTTAATAGAGGTGGAAATATGGACTTTGGGGCAATTAATCCAGCTATGGCAGCTTCTTTATTGGGGAAACTAGCCAATGAAGGATATGTGGTAATTGCTAGTCAGTACAGAGGAAATGCAGGTGGAGAAGAAGGTAAAGAAGAGTTTGGTGGCAGCGATGTAAATGATGTCTTGGCCCTTATTGATCTATTGGCAGAATTTGAGAATGTAGATACATCTAATATAGGTATGTATGGTTGGAGTCGCGGTGGCATGATGACTTATATAGCCTTAAGAAGAACAAATAGGATCAAGGCCGCTGTGGTTGGAGGAGCAGTATCGAATAGTTTTAAAACTATTGATGATCGACCGGAAATGGAGAGTGTCTATCGAGAGCTTATTCCAAACTACGATACAAATAAGGAAGATGAATTAGAGCAACGATCTGCAATCAAATGGGCAGATCAGTTTCCGAAAGATGTCCCCATCCTCATCCTTCATGGCAATGCAGACTGGAGAGTGAAAGTGGACCAAAGTCTAAGCCTGGCCATCGAATTTGATAAATACCGCATCCCCTACCGACTCATTATCTACGAAGGCGGAGATCATGGCCTATCAGAGCATAGAACAGAAGTAGATCGTGAGGTGGTGAACTGGTTCAATCGATTCTTGAAGCAGGGTGAAGCTCTACCCAAGATGGAGTATCATGGGAAATAATGATGTGGGTAGGATTTCTGTTTCTTTATAGCGGATAACCGACCCTTAGACGGTGCTCAGGGACCGTAATCGTTAGTCGGTAGTTGAAGTATCGGAATTCCTATTTTACTCTGAGAATCTGCACTCTAAATTCTCGCCCGCTGATCTCGCAGATTTTCGGAGATCTACATAGTGAACCTTAGAGATACCTTTGAGAACCTTTGTGCAACAAATTAAGTAAAATCGGAGATTGAGGATCGGAGATTAAGGACGACATTAAGGTTCGAAATGCCGCCGCGCTAACCCCGACTTTCCCTCGATACAATTCCGCAAAGCGGAATCACTCGGGATCCGTCGGGGATTCTGTGGTTAAGGTGGGTAATCTCAATAGCCCTTCTAAACTCTAAAGTCTTCAACACATCCAGCTTCCTGCTTCTGGCTTCCAGCCTCATATTTCGAATTTTCATCATATTCATTAATTTACAGGCATGAAAAATCTAAGCCTAATCTTCCTGCTCTTTTTAAGTCATTTCGCATTTGCTCAAGAAGCCTCTAGCAATGTAGAAAAAGAGAATTATAAATTCAATGAGGTCATTGAAGCTGAATTCGATTTCAATGCCAGATATGATTCTGTGCATTTCCCAGATTTTGTAGATTTCAGGAGATTGGAGTCTTCTTATAAGACTTCAACCGTTTCTATCAAGGATGGGAGAGAAAGCTATATAACCAAGAACACATTTAAACTCTTGGCCAATGAGCCGGGAAAATATACCATTGAAGGTCCGATCTACTTCCTAAATGGAAAGCAATATCAAGCCGAACCATTAAAAGTTCAGGTTGCCAAGCAAGAGCTGGCCAATGGTTTAACACCTCCAAATAAAGTTGCACACCCAGATCATCTTATGGAAAAGAAAGGAGCCATCCGAATTACTTATTATGATGGCAAGGCAAATCTAGAAGTCTATGACGGGCTATTCTGGAATTTCGAAAGAACCCTGGAAGAGGATGAGTTGGAGTTTTTTAGCGAATTGGGGATTTAAGAGTTAAGTGTCCTCATAAGCCTTATTTTGACAAAAACGCCCTCACACGGACAACATGTCCGCGTGAGCGTTTCAAAAAAAAATCATTTATCAGCTATCGTTATTTAAATTTCCATTCCCAGTCTTAATCCTTGATCCTTAAACCTTAATCCAATACCTCGTATTCCTAGTATCATAAATAAGACGAATTCCATACATTTACCAACCCTTTAACAATCAATCCATTAAAAAAACTACCCAATGAAAAAACTTCTTTTATTCATCTCATTAATCTCCTTTATTAGCATGCTTAATGCACAAAAAGTAGAAGGCGACTGGAGCGGTAAGCTCAATGTCCAAGGTCAGGAAGTCCCTCTTGTATTTCATTTCTCAGGCACTGATGATGGTTTAACTGGCACTATGGACAGTCCATCTCAAGGGGCTACTGGAATTCCTGTAGATAAAGTAAGCTTCGAAAATGACACCTTGAATCTTTCATTAATGGGCGGACAGATTGCCTATGTTGCGACCATTGAAGGCGACAATATGAATGGTTCATTCAAGCAAGCCGGAATGGAGTTCCCATTAATGCTTACTAAAGGCGAATTGGAAAAGCCGGGAAATGCATCTCTGCCAAGTTCTGATGAAGAACTAGAGGCTTTGGCTGCAAAGGAAACAGGTACATATAAGTATTCTGTTGCCGATTATTTTGCCAAGCCGGCATCTTCTTCTTTTCAGCTTTCTCCAAATGGTACGTATATGAGTTATCGCGAGAAGGATGAGAACCTAAAGAATCATGTGTATGTGAAGAACATCAAAAGCGGAGATACTAAGCGAGTAATCACTGAAGGTGAAGAGCTGATTCGCGGCTATGGCTGGGCGAATGACAATCGTTTGATCTACGTAATGGACAAAGGCGGAAATGAAGATTATCATCTTTTTGCCGTGGATGTGGATGGCTCCAATCAAAAAGAGCTTACTCCTTATGATGGCGTAAAGGTGAACATCTTAGCTTCTCTTAAAGAAGATAAGGATCATATGATCATCTCAATGAATAAGAACAATCCTCAGGTATTCGATCCATACAAGATCAATATCATCACAGGTGAGATCGAACAACTTTATGAGAATACTGATCTAGCTAATCCAATTATGGGCTACGAATTCGACAAAGATGGTAACCTAAGAGGATTTGCGAGACTGAAAGACGGTATCAATTCAGAATTGTATTATGCAGTTGAAGATGGAGATTACAAGCTGATGAAAACCACTAAATGGGATGATTCATTTAGTATTATCAGCTTTAACTATGCCTCTGATAACAAGCACGAAGCTTATGTGGTATCTAATCTAGAATCCGACAAGTCGAAGATCTATCTATACGATCTGGCAAAGGATAAAGCAATCAAGGAATTGTTCTCTAATGAGGATTATGATGTTTCAGGCGTTTCACTTTCTAGAAACAGAAACTGGGAACTGGATTACTTCAGCTATGAGGGTGAAAAATACAATATCATCCCGCAAAGCGACTATTATAAAAAGCTCCACAAAAGACTCAAAAAGGAATTCCCTAATTACGATTTCTACATCTCAGATAAAACAGATGATGAAAGTCAGTACCTTATCTACATTACCAGCGATAAGCTTTATGGTAGATATTACTCTTATGATGTAGCTAAAGATGAGGTGAAGCTATTATTCGACCTAATGCCTCAGTTGAAGGAAGAGGATATGGCAGAAATGCGTCCGATCTCTTTCATGAGCAGAGATGGTGTTAAGATCCACGGTTATATCACCTTACCAAAGGGTTCTAAAGGCAAGAAAGTACCTGTGATCGTAAATCCTCATGGTGGCCCACAAGGTGTGCGTGACTCATGGGGATTCAATCCTGAAGCACAATTATTTGCCAGTCGTGGATATGCTACTCTGCACGTGAATTTCAGAATTAGCGGCGGTTATGGTAAAGAATTCTTTAGAAGTGGATTCAAGCAAATTGGTCGTAAGGCTATGGATGATGTTGAAGATGGATTGCAATATGTGATCGACGAAGGTTGGGTCGACGGCAGTAAAGCTGCAATTTACGGTGGTAGCCATGGTGGATATGCTGTATTGCGCGGCTTGACTAAAACTCCTGATCTATATGCTTGTGGTGTGGATTATGTAGGAGTTTCTAACCTATTTACCTTCATGGAAACCATCCCTCCATATTGGGCACCTTACTTGCCTATTTTGAAAGCAGTATGGTATGATCCTGCTGTTCCTGAAGAGAAAGAGATCATGGAAGAGGTTTCGCCTGTTTTCCATATCGATAAGATCAAAAAGCCTCTATTCGTAGTTCAAGGAGCGAATGATCCTAGAGTGAACATCGATGAAAGCGACCAGATCGTTGAAGGACTTCGCGAAAGGGATCTAGAAGTGCCTTATATGGTTAAATACGATGAAGGTCATGGCTTTGGCAAAGAAGAGAACCGAATGGATCTTTATGAGGCCATGATGGGGTTCTTTGCGATGCACCTGAAATAGTTCGTGGTCTTTAAAAACCATTGCCTATTGTATTTTAGGCAGTTTTCCTAACACACATACGTTTGTCCGAGGACGACCTTATTCTTTGCATCTGCGAAGAATAAGGGTTCGAGGACGGCATTTCTGTCCTCAATTTCTTCTCTTTTACAACTTAGGATATAATTCCTGAACTAGTTCCTCCTTGTCTCGTCTCTAGAATCTAGACTCTAGGTTCTTTCCTGAATCTGATCAATTATCGATCGGGTTCATTTTTATTGCTCAAATTATTGTTAATGCTGGGTCAAAGAGTCGAATTCTGAGGAAGAAGTTTCCATACATCAAACAATAAATCTGCGGTGATCTGCGAGATCTGCGGGAGGGAGATAGAAAAGATCTCTGATTTCTGATCTCTGATCTCTGATTTCTGATTTGTCTTGATTCTAGGTTCTATAACTCATAATTCCTTATCAAAACTCTGCTCACTTCCAACCACTCATACATCACCACATCCTCTTTTACAAAAGGAACTTCATCTCTAAAGGCTTTTCTCAACTTCTCTACTTGCTTAGATGATTTGCCTTCTCTGAAGTCTAGAGCTTGCATGGAGGTGAAGAGTTCAACTCCTAGAATACTTTCGTAATTGTCAATCACACGCTTGAGCTTGGTTGCTGCATTGGCGCCCATCGACACATGATCTTCTTGTCCGTTCGAGGAATCTATTGAATCTACTGATGCCGGTGTGCAGAGTTGCTTGTTTTGGCTTACCGCCGATGCTGCCGCATATTGTGCAATCATAAAACCGGAATTCAGACCTGGATTATTCACCAAAAATGCCGGTAAACCTCTAGTTCCACTGACTAGCTTATAGGTCCTTCTTTCTGAAATACTCCCCAATTCAGCTATGGCAATGGCCATAAAGTCCAATACCAGCGCCAGATGTTGACCGTGAAAATTTCCGGCAGAGATCACCTCATCCTCATCCGGGAAAACCGTTGGATTATCGGTCACTGAATTGATCTCTACCTCCACTACCCTTTCCGCATGAGCAATAGCATCCTTGCTTGCTCCATGAACTTGTGGTATACATCGCAAGCAATAGGGATCTTGTACATAGACCTTGTCTCTATTCACCATCTCGCTATCCTCAAGGAATGAGCGTATGTTGATGGCGGTCTCGATCTGACCGTTATGCGGTCTTACTTCCTGAATTGATGGATGGAAAGGCTTAATACTGCCATCGAAGGCATCAATCGATGCAGCAGCAACCAGATCCGCCTTCAAAGACAATTCTTTGGCGCGAAGCAGACTGTCAACCGAAAAGGCGCTCATAAACTGAGTTCCATTCAATAAGGCCAGACCTTCCTTTGAAGTAAGTTGGATAGGTTCAAGCTTCAACTCCTTCAATACATCTGCTGCGGGTCTTTTCTGACCTTGGTAATTCACTTCTCCCTCTCCAAATAGCGGAAGAGATAGATGTGCCAAAGGAGCCAGATCGCCAGAAGCGCCTAATGAACCCAATTCGTAAACCACCGGATAGACTTTGTAGTTATAGAAGTCGATCAAACGCTCTAAAGTAGAGATGGCAATACCCGAATGGCCAAGTGCCAAACCTTTGATCTTGAGTAAGAGCATCAATCTCACTAGATGAGAAGGAACCTCAGGACCCATTCCACATGCATGTGAACGAACTAGGTTCAGCTGAAGTTGAGCCAATTGGTCCTTGGAAATTTCAGTATCGCACAATGAGCCAAAGCCTGTATTGATGCCATAGATAGGCTTCTCTGAACGATCGATCTTCTCATCCAAATACTTTCTGCAGGCCAAAACTTTCTCTCTGGATTCTGAACCGAGATTGAGGTCTTTGTTCTCTTTCAGGATGCTAGAGATGTCGTCCAGTGTCCAGTGGTCTAGGTTGATTGTGTATATTTTGCTCATGAATGGTTTAGTCTAAGTAGAATCTCCTCCATGTTCTCTGTTCCTTCTCTGTGAAATCCGTGTCCAAAACATCATTCTTTTTTAGGTCACTGAGCCTCGACTTTGTCGAGGTGCACTGAGTAGGCACGGAGGTCACTGAGTTATTATTTCAGTTTATCTATTACTTCATTTATTTCTAAGGAATCCTGCTCTCCGGATTTCATATTCTTCAACTGGAATTTCCCGCTCTTGATCTCTTCCGCCCCGATTACCAAAACATAAGGGATCTGCTTTTGATCCGCATATTTGAACTGCTTGCCCAATTTGGCCGCATCCGGATAGATTTCCGAGGCAATTCCGGCTTCTCTCAACTTCTTCAGTACTCCTAATCCGAACTTAGCTTCTTCTTTTCCAAAATTGGCGATCATCAATTGCGACTGCACTTCAATATCTTCTGGGAAGAGCTTTAATTGCTCCATCACATCATAGATGCGGTCGGCACCAAATGAGATTCCCACTCCGCTCATGCCCTTCAATCCAAAGATACCTGTGAGATCATCATATCTTCCTCCACCGCAAATACTTCCCATCTCAACCTCATTGCTCACTACCTCAAAGATGCATCCGGTATAGTAGTTGAGTCCTCTTGCGAGTGAGAGGTCTAATTGTAGCTTGGCTTGCTTTAAGCCGATGCTATCGATCATGTCGAGCACTTCTTCTACTTCAGCAATACCTTCCAGACCGACTTCAATATCGGCTAGTATAGTTTTAATGGATTCCAGTACTTCTCTGTTATTACCTTCTAGTCCGAATAAAGGCTCCAGTTTATCGATCTCACTCTTGCTCAAATCTCTTGCTTCGAGCTCCTCTTTTACCTTTTCAACTCCAATTTTATCGAGTTTGTCTATGGCTATTGTGATATCAATCAGCTTCTCAGGTCTGCCGATCATCTCTGCCAATCCGTTCAAAAGCTTACGGTGATTGAATTTGATAGTGTAGTCCTTCATCCCCAGCTCGGCAAGAACCAGATCAAAAAGCTGGATCAGTTCCACTTCATTGATCAATGAATCCGATCCAATGATATCGGCATCGCATTGATAGAATTCTCTATAACGCCCTTTTTGCGGACGATCAGCGCGCCATACCGGCTGGATCTGATAACGCTTGAATGGAAAAGCGATATCGTTCTGGTGTTGAACCACGTACCTTGCGAAGGGGACGGTGAGGTCGTAGCGAAGAGCTTTATCTGAGATTTCAGACTTCAGACTATTAGAGTTCAGACTTGAGATATCTCCTGAGACTTTTGACAGATAGTCACCAGAATTCAGCACGCTATAGATCAAACGATCTCCCTCTTCCCCATATTTACCTGTAAGCGTCTCTCTATTCTCCATAGTAGGCGTTTCGATCTGCTCAAAACCAAAGCGCTTGAAATGCTTTTCAATGGTATTGAAGATGAAATTGCGCTTGGCCATCTCCGATGGGGAGAAATCGCGCATGCCTTTTGGAGTGGATATTTTCATTTGATAGATATTAGAGATTAGAGTTTAGATATTAGAGTGGAATTATTGAAGATATAGGCTTCTAAGCTCTAAAATCTAAGCTCTAAACTCTTAAACAATTACTTAACTAGCTTTCTATACTTAAACTTCGTCGGCTGGTCGCCCAGACGTTTTCTTCTATTTTCTTCGTATTCGGTGAAGCCTCCTTCGAAAGCATACACCTGCGCATCGCCTTCAAAGGCCAACATATGCGTACAGATCCTATCCAAGAACCAACGGTCGTGAGAGATCACCACCGCACATCCTGCAAAGTTCTCGATACCTTCTTCCAGCGCTCTCAAAGTGTTCACATCAATATCGTTGGTAGGCTCATCCAACAGCAACACATTGGCTTCAGTCTTCAAGGTCATAGCAAGGTGCAAACGGTTTCGCTCTCCACCTGATAGCACGCCCACTTTCTTATTCTGATCTCCACCCATGAAGTTAAAGCGAGATAGATAAGCTCTAGAGTTCACGATCTTACCGCCAATATCCATCTGCTCATTTCCACCGGAAACCACTTCAAATACGGTCTTATTTGGATCCAAGTCGGCATGCGTTTGATCTACATAACCGATCTTCACTGTTTCACCTACTTTGAAGTCGCCTTCATCCGGCTTTTCTTCACCCATGATCATTTTAAAGAGCGTAGTTTTACCCACACCATTCGGTCCGATCACGCCAACAATACCAGCAGGTGGAAGTTTGAAGTTCAGATCTTCCATCAGCAATCTATCGCCAAAACCTTTCTTCACATGTATGGCTTCGATCACTTCATTTCCCAGTCGCGGACCGGAAGGAATAGGAATCTCCAATTGCTGGATCTGCTCCTTACCACTTTCAGAAAGCATTTTCTCATAATTGCTCAAACGCGCTTTCGACTTGCTTCTTCTGGCCTTTGGGTTCATGCGCGACCATTCCAATTCTTTCTCTAGGTTCTTTCTGCGCTTGCTTTCTTGTTTCTCTTCATCTTTCAAACGCTTCGACTTCTGCTCTAGCCATGAAGTGTAGTTCCCTTGGAATGGAATACCCTCTCCTCTATCGAGCTCCAGGATCCATCCTGCTACATTATCTAGGAAGTAACGGTCGTGCGTTACCGCGATTACTGTTCCCTTATATTGTTGCAAGTGTTGCTCTAACCAGTACACAGATTCCGCATCAAGGTGGTTGGTAGGCTCATCAAGTAGAAGGATATCCGGCTCTTGGAGTAAAAGTCGGCAAAGCGCTACCCTTCTGCGCTCACCACCAGAGAGGTTGGCTACTGTAGCATCAGCAGGCGGACAACGAAGAGCGTCCATAGCGCGCTCCAGCTTATTATCGAGCTCCCAGGCATCCAAAGCATCGATCTGCTCTTGCAGTTTAGCCTGCTTGCCCATAAGTTCTTCCATTTTATCTGGATTTGCCAATACATCAGGATCGGCAAACTTCTCATTCACTTCTTCATAAGCCTTAAGCACAGCCACCGTTTCGGCCATGCCCTCCTCTACGATTTCCTTTACTGTTTTACTCTCATCTAGCTTAGGTTCCTGAGGAAGCATTCCCACAGAATAGCCATCGGAGAAAACCACATCACCTTGATAAGACTCATCTTCACCGGCAATGATCTTTAGCAGTGTTGACTTACCTGATCCATTAAGACCGATGATACCGATCTTCGCTCCATAGAAGAATGAGAGATAGATGTTCTTGAGGATAGACTTTCCGGAATTCAATGTCTTGGTGACATTGACCATGGAAAAGATTACTTTTTTATCGTCTGACATGTGCAATGAGATTTAAGGCCCACAAAATTGTGAAATTCTCTGTTGAATCCCCTAAAATACTTCGAATAATTCTTATTCTTGATAGCCTGAAATGAAAGCAAGGAAAACACCAAAAACGATTGTCGGCCGAAAAGAGCAGGTCGACTTCCCGGAATTGGGTCTCTATGCTATTGATGCTAAGATCGATACGGGAGCATACTCCACCGCAATCCACGCCCATAAGATATGGACAGAAGAGATCGATGGAGAAGAAGTATTGAACTTTGAGTTATTGGATCCAGACAATCCACTATATCGCAAGACCATCATTCGCACCCGCAGTTTTTATCGCAAGAAAGTGCGTAGCAGTAATGGAAGGATCGAGAAACGTTTCATTATCAAAACCAAGATGATACTAGGAGGAAGAAAGCGAAAAGCGGATGTGAGCTTGACCAATAGAGGCAAGATGCGTTATCCTGTATTGGTGGGCAGAAAGGTTCTGAAGAATGGTTTTTTGGTGGATGTTTCGAAAACGAATGTGATACAGAAGAAGAAATAAAACTGTGGTGCCCTGAGACTTCCCTGCGGTTCCCAGTGTAACAAATTGCAAAGCTAGCTCACAGAGAGCACAGGGAAGACACAGAGAAACACAGGAAATTAACTTTATATTATCGTTATAGTCAATCCTTTAATAATTGGCTTTTCTCCTTTTTCTTTGCTCTTTCATCTAAATTGACTTATAATACAAGAATGAAAATCGCTATACTCTCTAGAAACCCAAATCTTTATTCTACCAGACGTCTAAAAGAAGCTGGTGAAGCGCGAGGACATGAAATTCGCGTGTTGGATCATGCCAAATGCTATATCGTAAATGAAAGTTTAGAGCCGGCTGTTTGGTACGGCAACGAACGTATAGAAGGCATCAACGCTATCATACCTAGAATTGGGGCTTCTGTCACATTCTATGGAGCTGCGATCATTCGACAGTTCGAAATGATGAAGATCTTCTCAACGGTAAAGTCGGTAGCCTTAACCCGCTCTCGCGATAAGCTCAGAAGTATTCAGATCATGTCTAGAGAGCATTTGGGCATTCCCAAGACCGCCTTTGCTCGTCAGCCGAAAGATGTACCCCATTTGATCCGCACCGTTGGTGGAGCGCCTTTGATCATTAAGGTTTTGGAAGGCACTCAGGGATTGGGAGTGGTATTGGCCGAGACTCAAAAAGCTGCTAAGTCGGTAATTGAAGCCTTTATGGGTATGAACACTAACATTTTGGTGCAGGAATTCATCAAAGAAGCCGGTGGGGCCGATATTAGAGCTTTTGTAGTAAATGGAAAAGTGGTTGGCGCCATGAAGCGACAAGGAAAAGAAGGAGAATTTAGATCAAACCTTCACCGCGGCGGTAGCAGTAGCATGGTAAAGCTGAAGCGAAATGAAAAAGCTGCTGCTGTAAGAGCTGCCGCTGCCATGGGATTGAGCATTGCCGGAGTTGATATGTTGCAGTCGGAGCGTGGCCCATTAATCCTTGAAGTAAACTCCTCTCCCGGACTAAAAGGTATAGAAGAATCTACCGGAGTAGATATCGCCACTAAGATCATTGAATATGTAGAGGAAAGTGCGGGGAAGAAAACGAGACTGAAAGATAAGGTGGGAGTGTAAACGAGATGCTCGTTAAAATCAAAAATCTGAAATCAGAGATCAGAAAGTCTAGACTCTAGATTCTAGGCTCTATGTTCTAATTACCATGCAATACCGAAAAAACATCCATATCAACGATCAGCTTATCAAGGCTGGCGAACGTAAGGTGATCAATTTGCAGATTGCCCGTTTGATCTCTGGAACAGAAATAGATCTGCCTATTCATGTATTTCGCAGCAAGAAAGCCGGACCGGTTATTCTCTTATCCGGTGGCCTTCACGGTGATGAAGTCAATGGTATTGAGATCATTCGCAGGATCATTGAATCCAAAGTGCTCAATAAGCTCAAATGCGGATCCGTGATCGCCATACCGGTGATGAATATCTATGGTTTCTTGAACTTTTCCAGAGAAGTGCCTGATGGGAAAGACATCAATCGCTTCTTTCCCGGCAATAAAAAGGGGTCACTAGCAGCAAGAGTGGCATACAACCTCACTAGAACGGTATTGGAAGAGATCGACTATGGTATCGACTTCCACACAGGGGGAGCCAACCGCACCAATTATCCACAAATTCGATATGCACCAGACGATCCAAAAGCAAGAGAGTTAGCTGAGATCTTCAATGCACCCATCAGTTTAGCATCAAGAATGATCGACAAGTCGATTCGAAAAGAAGTCTTCAAAATGGGCAAAAGCATGGTAGTTTACGAAGCGGGTGAATCAATGCGTTTTGATGAATTCGCAATAAAGGAGGGAATCAATGGCGCATTAAAAGTGCTCAATCACTTTGGAATGCTCAATGAAGAAACTACTCCAAACGATTGTCATGACTTCTCTGAGAGCAGCTGGAGACGAGCTAGGAATTCAGGAATGGTTAAGCTAGAGAAAGAGTCCGGGGAATTCATTAAGGCCGGCGACCTATTAGCCATCATCACAGATCCATTCGCAGATTTCAAGACCAAGATCAAGGCCAAAGAAGACGGCTTCATCATCGGACATAACAATGCGCCCTTAGTGAATCAAGGGGATGCACTCTTTCACATAGCTACTGCTAAACGTTGATAAACGTTTAAATACGTATATATCCGTATATCATACGACTAGCTTTTCCCACTCTCCCCATCTTTGATTTGAAATAATTAGCAAATCAAAATGATGAATACAATACGAAACAAAGTACAGTTGATTGGGAATCTGGGGAATGACCCGGATGTTAAACAGTTGGAGAGTGGGAAAACCTTGGCTAAGTTGTCGCTGGCTACCAATGATCGATATTACAATAAAGAAGGTGAGAAGATCGAAGAGACTCAGTGGCATAATTTGATCGCTTGGGGCAAGACTGCCGAAGTGGCCGAGAAGTATTTGAAGAAAGGTAGTGAAGTGGCCATTGAAGGTAAGTTGACGAGTCGCTCCTATGAAGACAAGGAAGGTCAGAAGAAGTATATTACCGAGGTAATTATTAATGAGATCCTCTTGTTGGGCGGGAAAAATTAAGCCGGTTTATCCATGAGAAAGGGGTGTCTGAAGAGGCGCCCCTTTTGTCTATCAAAAAGAAGCTCAGCACGCTAGGTCTGATTTGAAAAAGTTCAAAATAAGCCTACCTTTGTCGCTTGATTCAAGCAAATATTTCATGAGAGATCTTTTTGATAAGATAAACGCAAATCCTGGTCCACTAGGTAAACACGCAAAAGAGAGTCACGGTTATTTCACATTCCCAAAGTTGGAAGGCGAGATCAGCCACAGAATGACATTTAGAGGGAAGGAAGTACTTCAGTGGAGTTTGAACAACTACTTAGGACTGGGGAATCATCCGGAGATTCGCAAAGTAGATGCAAAAGCAGCCAAAAAGTGGGGATTAGCTTACCCAATGGGTGCTCGTATGATGTCTGGTAATACCATTCAACATGAAAAGCTCGAAAAAGAGCTAGCGGAATTCGTACAAAAGCAAGATGCGATCCTATTGAATTTTGGATATCAGGGTTGTATGTCGGCCATTGATGCCTTAGTAGACAGAAACGATGTAATCGTGTATGATGCGGAATCACATGCGTGTATTATCGACGGTGTTCGTTTGCATCAAGGTAAGCGCTATGTATACAAGCATAACGATATAGAAAACCTCGAGAAACAACTTGAGCGCGCGACTAAACTAGCTGAAGAGCAAAATGGTGCCATCATGGTGATTACCGAAGGAGTTTTCGGTATGTCGGGTAATCAAGGAAAGCTTAAAGAGATCGTTGAACTCAAGAAGAAATACAACTTCAGATTGTTCGTAGATGACGCTCATGGAATTGGAACCATGGGAGAAACCGGTGCAGGTACCGGAGAAGCTCAGGGTTGTCAAGACGGAATTGATGTGTATTTCGGAACCTTCGCGAAGTCCTTTGCCAGCATTGGCGCATTTATCGCAGGTGATGAGCAGATCATCAACTTCTTAAGATACAATACACGTTCGCAGATCTTTGCGAAATCACTTCCTATGCCATTGGTTATTGGAGCGCGCAAGCGATTGAAAATGATCAAGACCATGCCAGAGCTCAGAGAAAAGCTTTGGGAAGTAGCTAACGGACTGCAAAACGGTTTAAAAGAGGCAGGTTTCAGCATTGGAACTACAAATACTCAAGTTACTCCTGTAGTTCTTCAAGGAGGATTGGGTGAAGCCACGAACCTTACACTTGATCTTAGAGAAAATCACGACCTTTTCTGTTCTATTGTTGTATATCCTGTTATTCCTAAGGGAATGATCATTCTTCGATTGATCCCAACAGCGATGCATACAATGGAAGATGTGAAGTATACCATTGAAACTTTCAAGAAGGTGAAAGGAAAGCTGGAAGCTGGGGAGTATAAATCGGATGAGATAGCTGCAGTTTAAAAATCAGAGATTTTTAAACTGGAAGCCAGAGACTGGAAGCCAGAAGCCAGACTTAGAATCTGCGGAAATCTGCGGAACCAAAGTTTTTAGTTAGAGTAGATTGATTTATAATCTGCGGGATCTGCGGGAAAAATAGATTCTTCGATTATTACCTAAGAATTTTGCTTTTTAACGATGACGGATAATCTTTTGCATTAAGACATTCGTAATTCCACATTCGTAATTCGTAATTAATTATCCTTACTCAACTTCTGCAAATCCTCTACCTGATCGGTTTCATCTACGATCTCGTAGCCTAGGATGGTTTCTAGTATGTCTTCAAGAGTGACAATACCGGTGACGCTTTGATACTTGTCGCGCACAATGTACATATGCTCTCGCTTGCGATAGGTTTTCTTGAAAAAATCAGCGAGACTTTCATCTTCACCTACAAAACTTACTTCTCTTTTGAAGTTGACCAATGGTTCATCGCCTTTTCCATCGACAATAGCCTCAAAAATTGAGCTTTTTAAGACCAATCCAATGATGTGTTCTCCATCATTCGCAAAGAGTGGAATACGCGAGAATTGGGAGAAACGCTCGTTATTTGTGAGGTCGTTTGGAGTCTCATTCTCCTTTGCCGAGAACATAACCTTTCTGGGAGTCATGATATCCTCGATCTTATAAGTAGGAAGATTCAATACATTCTCGATCACTTCTGATTCAGATCTGTGCAGACTCCCATCCTCAGAAACGGCATAGGTCATTGCAAGTAGATCAGCTCTTGTGAGTACCGACTTATCTTTCTGTTTCTTTAGTCCTTTCGTGATTTTCTGGGAAATCCATACCAATGGACCTAAGATCTTGATCATGATCTTCAAGGTAGTTACGGTAAATGGGGCTAGCTTTTTCCAGTTATTGGCTCCAATGGTCTTTGGAATAATCTCGGAAAAGATCAGAATAGCCAGCGTCATCAAGGCTGCGATTACCGATTCCAGATAAAAACTAATTCCAAAGATCTCAATAGCAGTTCCCCCGAAGATTACAGCGGCTTGCGCGCCAACTCCAATTGCACCTATAGTGTGGGCAATAGTATTTAGTGTCAATATCGCCGAAAGCGGGCGATCAATATCTTGTTTGAAATCATTAAGGTCTTTGAATAAGACTGGCCTTAGTTTCTCCTGTTTGCGGATATAAGATGGATTCACACTTAGCAATACTGCCTCCAAAACCGAACATAGAAAGGAGAAGGCGATGCTGAGTGTAAAGAAAAGAATGAGTTTTATCATAGATTCCTAAAAGTAGGATTTCTCTGTAGATGTGAAATGTGAGATATGAAATGTGAAAGTTTTTCTGTTGCTTTCATATTTCATATCTCATATTTCATATTTGTATCATTCAAATACCTTCCCCGGATTCAAGATCCCATTCGGGTCAAAGACACCCTTAATGTCTTTTTGAAGCTGTATTTCTCGCTCGCTGAACATGATATCCATAAACTCCTTCTGCACCAAACCTATTCCATGTTCACCGGAGATAGTCCCTCCCAATTGCTTGCAGAGCTGAAAGATCTCTCGAATAGCCTCCTTCAAATCCTCATTCCAGGCCTTTTCAGAAAGCTCGCCCTTTAGGATGTTTACATGTAAGTTGCCATCGCCGGCATGACCATAGCAAACCGATTTAAATCCATATCGATCACCGATCTCCTTCACTCCCTTCAATAAAGCTGGGAGTTCAGCTCGCTTCACTACGGTGTCTTCTTCTTTGTAGATAGAGTTGGCCTTCACTGCTTCTCCAAGAGAACGACGCAATTTCCAGAGTCGGTCTTTTTCAGCTTCTGATTCTGCATAGAGGATCTCCCCTACTTCATATTCGGCAATCAGCTCGTAAAGCGCCTCAGCCTGCTTAGCCAATTCAGCTTCATCATTGCCATCCAACTCGATCAAGAGGTGTGCTTCAATACCATCTTCTATCGGGATCTCAATCCCATCCACATACTTCTGAGCAAATTCCAAAGCATCTCTTTCCATGAATTCCAAAGCAGAAGGATCTATTCCCTTATGAAAGATCCTAGCCACAATCGCACAGGCATCTTCGGCTTTCTTAAAAGGGGCCAAGAGCAAACGGTCGAGCTTTGGAAGCGGGATCAAGCGCATAACAGCTTTGGTGATGATTCCTAAAGTCCCTTCTGAACCTACCATTAGTTGTGTCAAATTGAGTCCAGTTGCATTCTTCAAGACATTGGCGCCTGTCCATATGATACTCCCATCTGCCAACACAACTTCTAGATTCAACACATAATCCTTAGTCACCCCATACTTCACAGCATGCGGTCCACCGCTACTTTCAGCCAGATTGCCTCCAATAAAACAAGATCCTCTACTTGCAGGATCCGGTGGATAGTAGAGCCCTTTCTTTGCCACTTCTTCCTGAAAGACTTGTGTGATCATACCCGGCTCAACTGTAGCCTGAAAATTTTGCTCGTCGATATCGAGCAAGCGATTCAATTTCTCCATCGACAGAATCACTCCACCATTCACCGCCAATGCCCCACCACTTAATCCAGTTCCAGCGCCTCTAACGGTTAGTGGAATGCGATTCTCATTACAATGTGCGGCAACTTTAGATATCTCTTCTACGCTAGTTGGAATAATCACGACTTCAGGTAAAAAGTGAAGATCCTCTGTATAATCGTGATCGTATTCACGCCTTCTATCTTCATTCAATACCAGTCGTTCCGAAGGGAGAAAACCCTTAAAAAATTGGATATCAGAATCCTCCAATCGCTTGTAATTATCGCTCTGCATCATCTATCAAAGTTGACCTTTTTCTGTATCTTGGGCAATCATTTTTTGCACAATCCAATTATTCATGAGAAGAATTCTACCACATAGTTTAGCTATCCTATTGATGCTGTCATTTGCGCAACTCACTACTGCTCAAAGTAGGAATGATAAAAATGATAAAAATGATAAAAATGATAAAAAGGAGATTACTATAGCCGATATATGGAAAGATAAAACATTTACTGAGGAAAATGTAAGTGGACTTAGAAGTATGAAAGATGGTATTCATTACACCATCATCGAAGACAAAGGCTCAGGAAATCAACTTTCGAAATACAGCTATGAAGATGGCAAATTCGTAGAGGCGCTTATCCTACCTTCTGATGTAGTTTATCAGGGTGAAAAACTGAAGATGGAGGCTTATGAGTTTTCTGCAGATGAGAGTAAGGTGCTTATTGCTACTGAAGTTGAGAAGATCTATAGAAGATCTAGCATGGCTTTCTTTTATATTTTGGATTTGCAGAGCAAACAGCTTACACCACTGAATACAGATGATAAGCAGATGTATGCCGACTTCTCACCTGCCGGTTCTAAGGTTGCCTACGTATTGAATAACAACCTTTTTTACAAGGACTTAGAGACAGATGAATTGATCCAAATCACTGATGATGGAGAAAAGAATAGGATCATCAATGGAGCATCAGATTGGGTTTATGAAGAAGAACTGAGACTTTCTCAAGCTTTTAAATGGTCGCCGGAAGGAGATTTCATTGCCTTCTACCGCTTTGATGAAAGCCAGGTGAAACTGTGGAATATGAAGATCTACAACAATCTGTATCCAGAGCAAGAGCAGTTCAAATATCCAAAAGCGGGCGAGCAAAACTCAAAAGTTGAGATCAGGATCTACAATCTTAAAAGAGATAAACATCAAGCGGCTAGTATCGATCCTGAGTACGAATACATTACTGGTATTGAGTGGAATAAAGGAAGTGGAGAACTAGCTGTGATCAGCAGCAATCGCCATCAAAATGAAGTAAAGGTCTCGCTGGTAGACCCCAAAAAGCTACGCTCAAGAGTGATTCATACAGAAGTGAGCGATACCTATATTGAAATGCCTTTTGATATTCACTTCTTGAACGACGGCAAAGAGTTTATTGTAATAAGTGAGAAAGATGGCTACCGTCACTTCTATCTCTACAATACCAAAGCTAGATTGAAAAAGCAGATCACCGAAGGTAAGTTCCCGATCACTGAATACTACGGTTTGGATGCAGAAGAAAAATGGCTTTACTATCAAGCAGCCGATCCAAATCCGCTAGAGCGACATATTTTCAAAGTAAACATCAATAGTGGTAAAAAGGTGCAACTGAGTAAACGAAAGGGAACCAATAGTGCCAAGTTCAGTAAGTCGTTCGACTACTATCTAAACTATCATACTACGGCTAACCAACCTAAATATATAAGCCTGAACAACAATTCCGGTAAGGAAATTCGCACACTTAAAGACAATAAGGATCTCAATAAAAAGCTAAAGGAATACGCCATTAGTCAAAAGACTTTCTTCAGCTTTAAAACCTCAGAAAATATTGAGTTGAATGCCTGGATGATCAAACCGCCTAATTTCAACGACACCAATGTGTATCCTGTTTTCATCACCATTTATGGTGGACCAGGCTATCAAACGGTGAATGATTCATGGGGAGGTTCAAATTACTTCTGGCATCAACATCTTGCTCAACAAGGTTATATCGTTGTTTCTGTAGATATGCGAGGATCAGGCTCTAGAGGAGTTGATTTCAAGAAGATCACCTACAAGCAATTGGGGAAATATGAAACCATCGATCTGATCGAAACCGCAAAATACATGGCAGGACTGGATTATGTTGATGGCGATCGTATTGGAGTGCAAGGCTGGAGCTACGGAGGCTATATGTCGTCTTTGGCTATTTTAAAAGGTGCCGATCAATTCAAAGCTGCAATTGCCGTAGCACCGGTTACCAACTGGAGATTCTACGATTCTATCTATACCGAGCGATATATGCAAACCCCACAGGAAAATGAAAACGGCTATGATGATAATTCGCCGATCAATCATGTGGAAAAACTAAAGGGAAGTTATTTGTTGATTCACGGAACGGCTGATGATAATGTACATTTTCAAAATACCGCTGAGATGATCAGTGCATTGGTAGAAGCCGACAAAGAATTCGACCTATTTATCTATCCCGATAAGAATCACAGTATTTATGGAGGCAATACGCGATATCATCTTTATAAAAAGATGACAATCTTCCTTTTGAATAATCTATAAACCGCTGATAATCAAACACTAATTCGGGCCGTAATTATTTACTATTTTAGTCGGCTTTAAAGATCATTTAAGACAAACATATGGAGCAGAGATCAGAGTTGTGGGGACACCCTAAAGGACTATATATTTTATTCCTCACAGAAATGTGGGAGCGATTTTCCTATTATGGAATGAGAGCTTTACTAGTTCTTTATATGACTGCAACTGCAATGCATGAAAATGGAGAAGGGTTAGGATGGACTGAAAAGGAAGCACTAGCACTTTATGGTTGGTACACCATGTTGGTTTATGTGGCCTCCATCCCTGGTGGAATGATTGCAGATAGGCTTTGGGGCCAAAAGAAATCTGTTCTCATTGGAGCTGTTGTGCTTTGTTTAGGACATGGAGTACTTGCTATTGAAGCTCTATGGGCATATTATACTGGATTGGCTTTGGTAATCGCGGGAGTTGGCTTATTAAAACCAAATATTTCAACAATGGTTGGTGGTTTATACCCTCCAGGTGATGAAAGAAGAGATAAAGGATTTAGTGTTTTCTACGTTGGGATCAACTTGGGCTCACTACTTGCAACTATTATTGTTGGTCTTGTGGTTAAAGACTTTGGTTGGCATGCTGGATTCGGGCTTGCTGGGATCGCAATGGTGTTTGGACTCATTGTTTATTTGTGGGGTCAAAAATTTCTAGTTGGCGTAGGAGATCTAGTTAAATCTAAAAACAAGTCTGAAGATGTTTCAGTAATGCAGTTATATGGGAACCTTCTAAAATCACCTCTTCAATTAGCTTTTACCGGAATCCTTCTTGCATTATCTGTTTATGGTGGCATTAAAATTAATGTGGGTTATGGTCTGCTCTTTACCTTCCTTTCATTAATTGTAGGTATGATGATGATGATTTATAAAGATCTTAATAATCAGATCTCAAGAGACCGATTTCTGGTTCTCCTATTATCTTTCATTATGGTAATTATTTTCTGGGGTGCGTTTGAGCAAGCCGGGGGATTGATGAACTTATATACAGATTCAAAAACAGATCGTGTCCTTTTTGGTTGGGAGATACCAACAATTATGTTCCAGAGTTTAAATGCCGGATTTATTATACTATTTGCTACTGCAGTTGCTTCTTTCTGGGCAAAAAGAAAACTAAAAAATAAAGAAGCATCATCTTTATTGAAAATGCCTATTGGTATTATAATAATGGGCTGGGGGTTTATATTCATGGTATTTGCGGCAGCTGAGTACGACAAATCTGGATCTTCCAGTATGATTTGGTTAGTTCTAGCATATTTATTCCATACCATCGGAGAACTTTGTATATCGCCAGTTGCATTATCATTCATAACGAAACTTGCTCCAATTAGATATGCATCTTTGATGATGGGAGTGTATTTCGCAGCTACCGGATTAGGTAATAAAGTTGCAGGCATTGTAGGTGAATCAGCTACTGACTTTGGAGAATATACCGTGTTTGCTGGAATTACTTTATTAACAGTTCTTGTAGGAGCTATTTTTATTGCATTGCTCAAACCTCTAAAGAGAATGACTCATGGTGCTGAAGACATCAAAGATGATACGCATCATGAAGAGCAAGAAGGATTTGAATTGGCGGATAAAGCGGAGGCTTAAGCCTAGACTGAAGAGTCTAGACTCTAGATTCTAGACTCTAGGTTCTGGTTCCTAATTTTAATTAATAACTAAAATTACCATAACATGAGTATCGCATTCTGGATCATGGTGGTAGCCTGGGCATTTGTGCTCGTATGGGTGCCTTTTATCATTTACTCTAACCGAAAACTGCATCCTAGAGCCCTCTTCGTGCTCTTCTTTGCTGAAATGTGGGAGCGCTTCTCCTACTACGGTATGCGGGCCTTGCTTACCCTCTATATGGTGCAAGAGCTATTTAAGGAGTTAAGTCAGGGTGAAGCCGATTCAAAAGCTTTAAGCATATACGGGTCTTATACAGCAATGGTCTACCTCTTCCCGGTTGCTGGTGGAATACTTGCAGATAAGGTCTTAGGGTTTAGGAAGGCGATCCTCTTTGGTGGTTTACTCATGATGGCAGGTCACTTCTCCCTCGCCCTCGAAGGGATGGTCTTTAGCGGAAACATGCCGCTCTTCTTCCTGTCCTTAGCATTTATCATTGTGGGTAATGGCTTCTTTAAACCGAATATCTCCTCTTTCTTGGGCGACTTCTATGCCCTGAACGACAGTCGTAAAGACGGTGCCTTCACCATCTTCTATATGGGAGTAAATATTGGTGCTTTACTTTCTATCGTAACCTGTGGGTATGTTGGACAAGAAATCTCATGGCATTACGGTTTCGGATTGGCCGGTATTGGAATGTTATTAGGACTGCTGGTTTTCTGGCTTTACGGACCAAAATCCATGGGTAAGAAAGGTGTGGATCCAGCAGCTTTGGAAGAGTTTCCAGAAGTTGTTGAGGATGAAGCTATACAGCTTTTGGAAGGTCCGTCTGAGAATCGTTTGGCCGCCTTGAAGAAGGAGGCTGAAGCTTGGATTTCCAAGACTACATCCAAAATCAAGAGGAATCAGGTGATGACCTATATCGTCACTCTCTTATTTATTCCGATCTGTTCGCTCTTCTTGGATTTTGGAGATGCGGTTGCTGTAGCCTTGATCATCTTGAGTTTGGCCATTCTTGGCTACCTATTGTTTGTAGCCTTTAAGGAAGATAAAGTGAGCGGACAACGACTCTTTGTAGTGGTGGTGCTCTTCATCTTCCACTCTATTTTCTGGGCTTTGTTCGAGCAAGCCGGAGGTTCCATTACGCTTTTTACGGAACGCAACATAGACCGCGTGGTATTTGGCTCTGAGATACCTGCCTCTATCTTTCAGTTCTTCAATGCATTCTTCATTATGACACTTGCCCCGGTATTCTCCTGGATGTGGATCAAGCTGCGTAAATCGGGCAAAGAACCTTCTACTCCAATGAAATTTGTATTGGGATTAGCGCAATTGGCATTGGGTTTTGCATTTATAGTGCTGGGTTCTGAGCTTTTCGCCGATTCAGGCATGGTTCCATTGATCTTCCTAGTATTTATGTACCTCTTCCACACCATGGGTGAATTGAGTTTGTCTCCGGTTGGATTGTCGATGATCACAAAGCTTTCGCCAAAACGCATGGTTGGTTTTGTGATGGGAGTTTGGTTCCTTTCTATTTCCCTGGCCAATAAATTGGCCGGGATGATTGGAGAATTGACTGCTTCAGAAGACCTGGGAGAAGCCCCCACAGCTGTAGAGACTTTGGAGGTCTACTCTAACACCTATATTATTTGGGGTGTAGCCGTAGTTGGTGGAGCAGCTCTATTGCTAGTCTTCTTGGTTCCTACATTAAGAAGGTGGATGAATGGAATTCACTAAGCTTTAAGTCGATATCATGAAATCTTCAGGACTCAGTAAAGTATTCGACTTTCTGTTTCCGCTATTGATATGTAGTCTCTATCTACTCAGGATCAATCTCGATTTCTGGAATGATGAGCTCTATACGCTAGAGCATTTTGTGCTAGTACCACTAAGCACAACTTTGGGCGATTATCATGTGCCTAATAATCACATCTTCTTTAATCTGCTCAATAACCTCTATCTAAAGCTCATCGGACTGCATGAGATAAGGGATTTACTCCCCAGTCCATGGAAACTGCGGATCTTGCCTTTTGCCTATGCTCTAGCACTCTTTTATGTGGTCTATTTTCAGATCAAGCGATCATTCTCCTCCTTTACAGGGATGGCTGTCCTTCTGCTGATTGCCGGTACCATCCCCTACTTCAACTTCGTGACACAGATCAGAGGTTACGGTCTTAGTGCCTTATTGCTAGTGGCTGCTTTTCTCTATTCTCTGAGGTACTTTAAAGAGGCAAAGCGAAGTCATTTGTTTATTGTCGGACTAGCTTCAGCGCTTTGTATCTATAGCGTCTTATCCAACTCCTACTCCATCTTTTGCTTACATGCTTTCTTGCTCTTGTATTATGGGCTGAGTGGGTTGAGAAATAAGGATCCAAAGTATATTGAGCGTTTTAAGGCTTTCGGCCTGATGTCAATCGTCTCTGCAATACTGTGCATTGGACTTTATCTGCCAGTCCTCGAAGACATAGTTAGTAGTAAATACCTGCAGATCTCAACCCCATTCCTTCTATGGCAAATAGAATATTATCTACCTCACTTATGGGAAGGCTGGATTTCAGGAAGAGTCTGGCTGTTTGTTATGATCCCAATTTCAATCATCATTCTATTTATAAAGTCTTCCTCAAAACTCAAGCCTCAAACTCTTGCTCAAAACCGCACTCACACTCGCACTTCACTCACCCTCACACTCGCTCTCACACTGATTCTCTCTGCTCCACTGATCTCTTACATCCGCGGTGATCAGGCTCCTTTGCGCACCTTTATACCCTTATTCCCATTCTTTGGGATAGGCCTTGGTATACTAATTGGAAATAGTTTCGAACGTATGCCTAAATTCAGCTACAAATTGCTTTCTATCATTGTTTTAGCGGGCTTTTCTATCTATAGTTTCTATATGGAATATCAAGCAATACATCGAGCTCAGGCCTTGAAGTTTGCCAATGAAGTGAGCCGACAAGATCTCTATCATCAATTCTACAATGCCTCCTATTTCCCTCTAAAAGCAACTGAGGAGTTTGCTCAGAGGGTTAATCTGAATGGACAAAAGTTGCTTATCCTTGGTTGTCAGGAACACGGAATTCGCCACTATCTTGACCTCTACCAAATCCCTTATATCGAAGAAGAGAGGGCTTTGGAAGGGATTGATGAACTAAAGGCAATTAATGCCTTTGAGGAAGTTGAAATGGAGTTGTTTATCGTGACCAACAATCCGAATCAGATTCCTTTTGGAAAAGCAAAGGATTTTGAGCAGCTGAGCGACTCAGTCTCATACCATACTTTTATTAAGTATAAGAATCACTAAGTATTCGACTGATAGATTTAACTATTTTCGTTTATTGAAATAGCTAGCCAATGCTTATCAAAAGAATAACTTCCTCTTTCTTCATTATTTCAGCTTTGCTGATCGTATTCTCCTGCGGAAACTCAAGTCTATTCAACTCTCACAATAAGAATCATGTGATCGAACTAAGAGCAGAGCCGATCGATACGGTGCGTATTGCATTTATTGGGGTTGGACAAAGAGGCTTGCAGGCTGTGGAACGCCTGGCTCAGATCGATGGTGTTGAGCTAGTGGTGATTGCCGATCTGGTTCAGGAAAACCTAGATAGCGCTCAACGCATACTCGCTAAGTATGAACTTCCCAAAGCAGATGAATATGATGGCCCGGATGATTGGAAAGTCATTTGTGAAAGAGAAGACATTCACCTCATCTACATCTGCACCCCTTGGGAATTACACACCCCAATCTCTGTTTATGCTATGGAGAATGGCAAACATGTAGCTACCGAAGTCCCTGCAGCACAGACCATCAAAGAAGCTTGGCAGCTGGTAAAAACTGCTGAAAAAACCAGAATGCATTGCATTCAATTGGAAAATTGCATCTATGATTTCTTTGAGCTAAGCGTACACCATATGGTGGATCAGGGCATGTTTGGCGAGATCAAGCATGCTGAAGGTGCATACATCCACGATCTTCGCTGGAAGCTCTTCGATGATACCGCAAAGGGCTATTGGAATATGTGGCGCTTGAGAAAACTGATGCAAACGGATGGGAACACCTACCCTACGCATGGTATTGGTCCCATTGCTCACATTCTGGATATCCATCGTGGTGACCGCATGACTTATGTGAGCTCTTTATCAACCAAGCAATTTCAATTGAGTGAATATGCAGATGAAAATTTGGACTCCACTTCAGAATTCAGCGGAGTTGAGTTTAAAAAGGGCGACCTCAACACTTCCTTGATCATGACTGAAAATGGCAAAACACTGATTGTGCAACATGATGTGGTGAGCCCCAGACCGTACAGTCGATTATTCACCCTTAGCGGAACTAAAGGTTTTGCTCAGAAATATCCTCAAAAGAGTATCGCTTTCTCACCAAACAGCCATTATGCTATTGCCAAGAAAAAAATGGACTCCCTACTCAATGCCAACTTACATCCAATAGCCAAAGAAATTGCCGATAAAGCCAGGAAGGTAGGCGGACATGGAGGCATGGATTACATTATGGACTATAGACTCATCTACTGTCTTCGCAATGGTTTACCACTCGACATGGATGTATACGATGCCGCTGAGTGGTCTGCTTTGATCGAATTGAGTAAGAAGTCGGCAGCCCAAAATGGAAAACGCCTGAAGATGCCCGATTTTACTCGTGGAGCATACAAACAGGCGTCGCCAATTCGCTATTATCTTTTAGAAGATTAGTGAGGTAAATGATCCTTTAGTTTTCCATAAAGGAATGTCCCTGCTATTGCCGAGACAAACACAATGATGATCGGGAAATATCCCGCTCCCATCAAGACGAATAATGGGCCCGGACAAGCACCTGCCAATCCCCATCCCAATCCAAAGAAAATACCTCCGATCAAATAACGACTTATCGACTTTTCTTTTGTGTCGATCTTGATCTCTGCTCCGTAGAACGACTTCAAACCAAAGCGCTTGATCGACTGTGTTACAATAACTCCGAGGACTACCGCAGCACCTATGATCCCATACATATGGAAAGAGGCGAAATTGAACATCTCATAGATCCTGAACCAAGAAGCTGCCTCAGATTTGAAAAGTACAATTCCAAAAAATACACCAATAATTAAATACCAAAATGCTCTCATATCTTCTATTCTCTCTTTATACTTTGATTAAAATATTAATGGAAATATTAAATGCACCATTACTAAACCTCCAATAAAGAATCCTATAACGGCTATTAGAGAAGGTAACTGCAGTGCACTTAATCCTGAAATGGCATGGCCGGAAGTACACCCACCGGCATAACGACTACCAAAGCCGATTAGCAGCCCTGCAATGATCAAGATCACGATCACAAAAGGGTCCGACATAGCTTCTGCTCCAAAAAGCTCTTCGGGTAAATAGTTTTGATTTACACTTTCGAAGCCCAATCCTTGGAGTTTTTCGCTCACATTCTCTTCTAGAACTACCGTATTCTCTTTGGTCAAGTAGTTTGATGCTACAAAACCACCGATTAGTACTCCAAGAGCTACAACAAGGTTCCAACGGTAATCTTTCCAGTCGATATCGAAGAAACTGTGTTTCTTTCCCGCTCCGCAGATGGTGCAAAGGGTTCGAAGGTTCGACGACATACCAAAACGTTTCCCCATCATCAATAGGAGAAACATGATTAAAGCAATTAAAGGTCCCGACACATACCATGGCCAGGTTCCGTAAATATCCATTCTTATAAAATTTTAAAAAAAAGAACCCCGTTCCGGCCAATGGCCAGATCAGGATTCTACTATGTAAATTGATTAATTAAGCAGTAGCTGCCTTTCCGCTTTCAGTCTTGACTCCTTCAGTCACTTTAAGCTTATCGAAACCACCTTCTACATTCACCAGATTGTGCATTCCTCTGCTCTTCAAAATAGAAGAAGCGATCACAGATCTATATCCACCGGCACAATGCAAGTAGAACTTTTCGTCTGACGGGAATTCTGCTAGATGATCATTCAAGTAATCTAGTGGAGTATTCTCTGCATCCACCACATGATTGGTGTCGTATTCACTACACTTTCTCACATCAAAAACAGGAATCTCACTTTCGTTAATTCTCTTGGCAAATTCCTCTGGAGAAATCGACTCTATAGAATCGATCTCTTTGCCGGCAGCTTTCCAAGCCTCTACTCCACCTTTTAGGTATCCGAAAGTCTTATCGAAACCAACTCTTGAAAGACGGGTTACAGCTTCTTTCTCCTTACCTTCTGGAGTAACCAAAAGAATTGGCTGCTCTGTGTCTTTGATCAAGGCACCTACCCATGGAGCAAAGCCTCCGTGAAGTCCGATAAAGATCGAACGTGGCACATGTCCTTTAACAAAGTCATCTTCATGTCTTACATCCAAAACAATTGCACCTGTTTCGTTGGCTGCAGTTTCAAATGTATCAGGATCCATTGCTGTTTCACCTCTTTCTAAAACATCGTCGATATTCTCATACCCCTCTTTGTTCATCTTCACATTCAATGGGAAGTATGCAGGAGGAGGCAATAGTCCATCGGTAACTTCTTTGATGAACTGCTCCTTGCTCATATCTCTCAATGCGTAATTGGTAGCTTTTTGATTTCCAAGGGTGTCAACAGTATCTGTACTCATATTCTTCCCACATGCAGAACCTGCACCGTGAGCCGGATATACAGTAAGATCATCTGATAAAGGCATGATCTTCGTTCTCAAGCTATCGTAAAGCATTCCAGCTAATTCTTCTTGAGTCATGCTAGCAGCTTTCTGGGCAAGATCAGGTCTTCCAACATCACCTAAGAATAAAGTATCTCCAGTAAAGATGGCGTGATCCTTTCCGTTTTCGTCCTTCAAAAGGTAAGTTGAACTCTCCATGGTATGACCAGGAGTGTGTAGCACCTTGATGGTCAGTTTTCCAACTTTGAACTCTTGTCCGTCTTCAGCGATGATCGCATCAAATGAAGGATTTGCTGTAGGACCGTAAATGATATCCGCTCCTGTCTTTTCAGCCAAACTCACATGGCCAGACACAAAATCAGCATGGAAATGAGTTTCAAGAATATACTTGATCTTCGCTCCATTCTCTTCTGCTTTCTTGATATAAGGTTCAACTTCTCTCAATGGATCAATGATGGCTGCTTCGCCTTCACTTTGGATGTAATAAGCTCCTTGAGCTAGACATCCGGTATAAATTTGCTCGATTTTCATTGCTTCGTTCTTTAATTTCAATTATGTATTCTAAATTTTAATTCTTTACTCAATTTCCTATTGTGAGTTCGGAGTTTCGTGCTTGAAGTAAGGCTCTTAATAGTCATCCTTACTCCTTACTCCTTACTCCTTACTCCTTACTCCTTATTCCTTACTCCAAATCTTTTGTTTTTACTTCCCTTTCCTATTATATCGTATTCTGTTTTTTTAATTCCTTTTTAGTGTGGGCCGATAGCCGATAGCCGAAATCTCGGATTTTCATATTTCATATCTCATATTTGTCTAGGTTCTAGGCTCTAGATTCTAGATTCTCATCATCCTAACCAACTTCTTTATAAATAATGAAAATTGCCATCACAAGTACAAAGTACCCAAAGGCCTTTTTCAGTTTCTTTCCTTCGATCCACTTGTTCAGATAGATTCCCAGGAAGATCCCAATGATGGAAAATGCTGAGAACTTCAATAGGAACATCCAATCGATCTGCAAGTTTTCTACATCCCCAATGAATCCGATCAGCGATTTTACTGCAATGATCAAAAGGGATGTTGCTACTGCTTTCTTCATTGGCAAGCCTGCGAGCAATACCAATGCCGGGATGATCAAAAATCCTCCACCTGCACCCACTATTCCCGTTAGCAAACCAACTCCTGCGCCTTCTAAAATTACCCAGAAAGCTTTACCCTTGACCTCTTTCTTTTGATCTAGTTCATCTTTCTTATTTCTAATCATAGAAAATGCAGCCAGCAACATGATGATCGCAAAAAATACCATGATACCAAAGTCTTTACTTACTTCATATCCACCAAGAGTGAATAAGGTATCCGGTAAAGCAGGCATAATGTACTTTCTGGCAATATAAACTGCGATAAAGGCGGGAATCGAAAAGAGTATTGCTACTTTATAATCGATAAGTCCTTTAGTTGAATTTCGAATAGCTCCTGTTAAAGCTGTCAATCCTACAACAAAAAGCGAATATGCCGTAGCTTGCATTGGGTCTATACCTAATAAATAGACAAATACCGGAACAGTTAGAATTGAACCTCCACCTCCTATGAGTCCGAGGACAACTCCAATTATCAATGCTGCTATAAAACCTGCTATTTCCATTTGTCTTATTTACACGACAAAGTTAAAAAGGAAGTATAGCCTAAAAAGTAACCTTTGTTACACTGTTTGATAATAGATTCGGTTGCGTTCAAGCTTAAGCATACCTTCCTTTTCTAAAGCTTTGAGTAGTCGAGAAATAACTACTCTTGATGAATTCAATGCGCGTGCAATTTCTTTGTGTGTTTTTCGAATTTCACCATTTTCATTCAAGCTTGCCTCATGCTCTAGATACTCCAATAGACGTTCATCAAGCTTTTTGAATGCGATCTTATCTATAGTATTGATCAATTCCATCATTCTTTGATGGTATGATTCCAACACATAATTCCTCCAGCTATCGTATTTACTGCTCCACTCTTCCATTTTTTCAACTGGAATGAATAGGATCTGACTATCCATCTCGGCTTCTGCTTCAATTTCAGATCTTTTTTGACCTAGACAGCAATTGAGCGTCATGGCACAAGTTTCTCCTTCTCCTAAATAATACATCAGCAATTCATCTCCATTATCATCAATACGGTAAACACGGATCAAGCCATTCAAAAGAATAGGAATACTTCTAATTACATGTCCGGCTTGCACTATGGTTTCTCCAGCTTTAAAAGTCTTGAACTTGCCTTCTCTTTCTATTTCCTCCATTAATTCTGGTTCAAAACCCAAGGAAAAATTCTTCAACTGCTCTTTCGTCATCTATAAAATGAATCTAATGTTAAATCTCAATCTCTTTTAGATTGAAAACTGATATATATCATTGAATAATCTTCTTTTTTTATTCAATTTGGTAGTCCAAATTTAGCCATATGAAACGCATTGTTATTCCAACCGATTTTTCTGAGAATTCTATTCACGCAATCGACTTTGCAGTGCATAAATTAGGAGATGACGACTGTAAATTCACTATTGTACATGTTTACCAAATACCACAAGGTGGACAAAGCGGATTGTTCTATTTATTAGAAGAGATGCACAAACAGGCAACTTCTGATATGGAAGAGCTCATGGAGAAACTCTC
>PALM01000016.1 GCA_002706365.1 Flavobacteriales bacterium
AGCTAGCAAAGAAGGCAGAAGTGAATCGATTGAGAAAGGAGGGTGCGAAATACCTAGTGATCGATAAGCATGGGCAAGAGCAAATTGATTGGAATGGGGAAATGGTCTTGGACAGAGAAGACTTTGTAGTAATAGAATTCTAATTTTTTTGCTGTTACGCAAGGGTTCTCTAAGGTATCACAAAGTAGCACAATGTCAGAAACATGGTGAACCTTTGAGGAGTCTTTGTGCAGCCATTACACCCTCAGGTGGAATGGCCTTAGTGTAATAGCCAAAACATCTAAGTTCTAAAATCTAAACTCTAAGATCTTAAATAATAGATCAAATCAGTAGCAGGAATCTCCTTTACTTCCAATTCCCTTAAGATCGTCACCACTTGTCCGCGATGGTAAGTAGCATGATTGAACACATGCATGAGGATTTGCCAGAAGGTCTGGGAGAATGAATTCCCTTTCAAGTCCTCATATGTGCATATGTTGTTCATTTCCTGTTCATTAAGTCCTTCTACATAGGTCAATGTGTTCTCAGATTCCCATAAAAGCATATCCAATTCAAATACATCCAAAGTCTTGCTAGGCCAATTAGAAAGCACTGTCCCTCCCAGCCTACTGATCCAGATCTTCTCCGCATCATAAATATGCGCGATTGTCAGTCGTAGAGTGGGAAAGCTACTTGCAACTTCTTTGTCGATCAGCTCCGGATCCAAGCCCTTGATCACATTCAGAATTCTTTGGTCTGCCCAGAGATTATAGCGGGCCATCATGAGGAAATTCTCTATCATAAGATTCTCAGTTTATGCACATTAAACTTATTAACAATTTTCAAATATTGTTAATAACAATGTTGATAAGCATATTTACTAGGCTTCAATAGCCCTGCTAAATATGAAATACCTTTGAGAAATCACTAGAAGCGCAATAAAATGTTTACCAAGATCTTCGGAAAGAAGAAGTTAAAAGAAGACAAGCTCGCAAACATTTTCATCAACGCTAGCATGCAGGCCGTTGAAGACGGATTCGCCGACATCGAAGGTCTGATCAAAGATTCCCCGGAATTCATTAGAGAACCAAAGATCGAAGGAGGCGACAGCAAATTCCTTTTGATCGTGCTAGCTGCCAACTTAAAAGAGATTCCACGCCATTTACCGGCACATCAAGATAATCGTCTGATCAATATGATCATCACCAAGCTTTCGCATGTATTCGATGTAGATTTCGATAAGTTGGAAGGCATTTTGCGTGAATATCAAAGTTATTTGAGCAGGGTAAATCATCCTTCAAATAACAACCTTTACGCAATGAGTAAGGCAGTATTCTACAAATACGATCTGGGACAGTATCAGGAAGATTACTTCCGCAATATGAATGTCCCAAACCCCATGTTCCTCAAACGCCTAGATGAAGCAATGTTGCTTTTCCTTTTTGATTGGAAGGCTTGCGCGGAGGAGTATTCCTTGATTCAATAGAGCCATTCCGCAGGATTGCAAATCCTGCGGTGCACAGTAGTAACCTCTGTGAACCTCTGTGGTACAACTCATGATAGCCGATAGCCGTCCTCCTACGCCAAGGCTTCGGAGGATAAAATAGCCGATAGCCGAAAAATATAATTTGGAACGCTCAGGCGGATATCTTGTCCGCTTGATAGGTTCACGCCAAGTACACAAAGGCATTAGGGATTAATATATCGCTGTGTCCTTTGTGCCTAGCGAAGCGACTCTGTGTAGCCGAAAAGCCATCAGGCTGAGAGGCTGCTGTGGTAGTAAAAGGAGGTAAATGAGGACGAGTTCGGCATTGCAAGGAGCGCAAAGAAAGTTTAGAAATGAAAAGCTTAAAGTTTCACATCTCAAATTTCATCCTTCGGCTGCGCTCAGGACAAGTATTTCACATTTGTCAAGGTTCTAAACTCTAGCTTCAATAATAAATCTTATTCCATAATTTAACCTCCGAATTCAAGCCAGGATGACAAGCCTATCCATAACCTTAAGTATTCTCGCTATTCTGCTAAGCATACTCAGTATCTTACCTGAGATAAGGATAACCCATTGGTCTGTAAGAGCTCTTGACTTCATTAGGCTTCAACTTTTAGGGATACAGATCATTGTTTTTGTCCTGATCATTTCACTTCTTGATCTAGATGAATTATTGGTGGAGATAGCGCTTCTGCTCTTGAGCATATCTATCATCCGTCAACTCTGGATCATTGCCCCTTATATAGCAATCAATAAGATTGTGGGTTATCCAAAGGATGCAGAACACAGCATTGAGTTGATCAGTATCAATGTATTGCAAAAGAATGAAGACTATCAAAAGACCATTGAGCTTATTCGCGAATACCAGCCTGATCTTGTACTCACAATGGAGACCAATCGCAAATGGGAAAAGACATTGGAAGAGATCGAGGAAGACTATCCATATCAACACAAGGTCCCACTTGAAAATCGATATGGAATGCATCTTTACAGCAAGTTGAAAGTCGACAAGTTTGAGAGTCACTTTCTTATCTCGGATGAGCGACCATCCATTCAAGCTCATTTAGTTGATAAAGCCGGCAATGAATTCATCTTTTGGGGAGTGCACCCTCCGCCACCCTCTCCGACGGAATTGCCAACTTCCCGACAAAAAGATGCGGAATTAGTGAAGCTCGCCAAAATGATTCGCGAGAAGAAAGCCATGACCGTGGTAGCAGGTGATTTTAACAATGTATGCTGGTCGTTGAGCTCTCGATTATTTTCAAAGATCTCTCAATTGAAAGATGCTCGTTTTAGAAATGGAATCCACCCTTCCTTTCCGGTGCGACCAAGCTTGTTTCGCTTTCCACTAGATCTAATGTTCAATTCAAGGGGTATTGCAATCAATGAGATCAAAACCCTTAGAGACATTGGCTCAGACCACTTGCCAATCTATTCTAGATTTACCATCGAAAGTAATCGACCAAAGGAAAGGAAAGAAATTCCAAAAAATTTGAAAGAAGAGACTTCAGAGATCATTGAAGAAGGGAAACAAGCTGCAAAGGAAGAGAATGTATAGAGGATTTGAGAGATAGGATAAATTTATACCTTTAGCAAAACCAAACATAAAATCATGTTTATAGGACACTATGCTCTTGCATTTGGAGCAAAAAAGATCAACAAGCTTCCATCTTTAGCTTTAATGTTCATTGCTGTCCAACTGCTTGACCATCTTTGGCCCATTTTTGTCCTTCTCGGAATAGAATCCTTTACCATAGAAGCAGGGTATACAGAATTAACTCCCTTAAATTTTAGTCATTACCCATATTCCCATAGTTTGCTAGCAGCCATATTCTGGGCTGTGATCTTTGGAGGTATTTACTTTTTGATCAAGAAGAATAAGAATAATGCCTTGCTTCTAGGAGCCTTGGTTATTAGTCATTGGGTGCTCGACTTATTAACTCATGCTCCAGATCTTCCCCTTTCTCCTTTTGGAGACACCAAATTGGGATTGGGTCTGTGGAATTACCCTGTAGTTGAGGTCATTATCGAATTCGGACTATTTATAGTTGGTGTGTTTTACTACAAGAAAGTCATGCAACCAAAGCGAAAATTTGCCTTTTGGTCATTGGTTGTTTTTCTAATGATAGTATACTTTATGAATGTTCTGGGCCCACCTCCCCCATCTATTGAAGCTGTAGCATGGTCGGCAAATGCCATGTGGTTAATGGTACTTTGGGCATGGTGGATAGAGAAGAATTAAAAGTCTCGGCTCTAAATTCTAGGTTCTAGACTCTGATTTATTGCGCTAGCCGCAATAAAGCCAGTAGTCCACGCCGCTTGAAAATTAAATCCACCCGTCAAGCCATCCACATTGATCACTTCACCCGCAAAATAAAGCCCTTTCACCTTTTTGCTCTCCATGGTCTTCATATCGATCCCTTTGAGGTCTACTCCACCGCAAGTGACAAACTCCTCTTTGAAAGTGGTCTTGCCTTCTGCATGATAGAGGTCTTTTTCCAAAACCTCTTCCAGTTTCATTAATTGCTGCTTGTTGAGATCTGCCCAATTTAGCTTTTCAGCAATCCCGGCTCTATCCAGCAAATAAGCCCAGAAACGCTTACTGAATTCTTCCGGCTTCAATAGATTCACTTGCTTATTGGCAGCATGCTTTCTTTGTTCATTGATAAAATCCCCTGCATTGGGGAGCCACTCTACCTCAAATTTGAATTTGTAATTCTTAGAATGCAAATAATCTGCAGCTCTGGCTGATAGTTTTAGCACGGCCGGACCGCTCATTCCCCAATGGGTGAATAATAGTGGTCCATAAGCCTCTTCATTCGTTCCAAGGATCTTGATATTGGCTTGCTGAGATAATCCCATCAACTCATTGCTAGGATGCTTTGGCAAATTGAAAGTAAATAATGATGGAATAGGATCTTTGATCTGATGTCCTAGTTTTTCAATCCACTCATATGCCTTTTTCTTGGGGTGTCCTCCTGCAGCGATGATCAAATAATCGGAGCTAATCACTTTACCATCAGCCAGACTAATTTCAAAGCGATCTGTTCTACGCACCGATTTCACTTCAGCCTGCTTCCAGATTGAGATTCCCCTATTCTCAGCCTCATTCAAAAAGCAATCAATAATGGTTTGAGAAGAGTCTGTAGAGGGAAACATTCTACCATCCTCTTCTACTTTCAACTCAATATCTCTATCGGCAAACCAGCCAATGGTATCTGAAGTATAGAATCTATGAAAGGGCCCCAAAAGTTCTTTTTCTCCTCTAGGGTAGTACTTGCTCAATTCTTTTTGCTCAAAACAGGCATGTGTGACATTACATCGTCCACCCCCACTCACCTTGACCTTAGAAAGAAGCTTATTGCTCTTTTCCAGGATCAGGATCTCAGTACCGGGAATACCATCAGCCAAATTCAGAGCTGCAAAAAATCCAGCTGCTCCCCCACCTACAATTACCACCTGCTTATGCATGCTGCAAAATAAAGCTTTTAAGAGGAGAGCTTAAATTGTATATCTTAGGTGAGAATTGATTTATTAACTGAATGAAAGGATAGTCGTACCGACTGAATTTTATGTTTGGCGTTTTAAAAGCATGAATACTGAAACAGAAGGAATAGAAAGCATTGATAAGGAATTTCCTAAGATCGGCGAGAGACTGAATGCCGCTACAGTTGATGGCATTATTATCGTAGGATTCATTATCCTTATTTCACTGCTCTTTTCCAATTTTGAAGAAGTTGCAAATTCTTGGAGGATTAGCGCTTTTGTTTTTGTCTTCTTTTTATACGACCCCATATTCACAAGTCTATTTGGTGGAACTCTAGGCCATATGATGTTTAATCTAAGCGTTAGCAGGCTATCCAATGAAAAGAGAAAGCTCTCTTTTCCCTCAGCAATCTTAAGATTCATCATTAAAGCTTCTCTGGGTATAATCTCACTATTCACCATAAATAACAATGAGAATAAAATGGCTATTCACGATATGGCAGTGGGATCGGTCATGGTGTATAGAAACACCAAATCGAAGGCTTAATCTTTATCCGATTATTGTTTTCTATTGGTTCAAAAATGTCTTGAAAAAAGAACTAATCTTTTTTTTCAACTGATCTACAGATTGCGAAAATCTTCTAATTTTAATGCCACAAAAGCCTGAGCCTTAATAGTTAAGAGCACTCAATTTCCTTTTGCTAAGCACCGCTATTTAAATGATTCATCCAAACACTGAGCTAAAGTTCATTAGTAATGAAGTTGGCTATGGAGTTGTTGCTAAACAGTTCATTCCCGCAGGCACAATTACATGGGTTCTAGACAAACTAGACAGAGAATTCAGTCCATTGGAATTCCAGCAAATGGATCCAATCTATCAGGAAATTCTAGACACATACACTTTTAGAAACAATAACGGAAACTTGATCCTCTGCTGGGATAATGGCAGATATGTGAATCACAGTTTCAATTCGAATTGTCTTACCACAGCATATGATTTCGAGATCGCTATTCGCGATATTCAGCCAGGAGAGCAACTGACCGATGATTATGGTTATCTAAACATTACAGCACCATTCCGAGGGATGGATGAGGGCACAAGAAGAAAAACGGTCTATCCTAACGACCTCACCAAATATTATAAGAGCTGGGATAACAAGATCAAAAAGGTCTTTCATAAGATCGCAAAGATTGAACAACCTTTGCAGCAGGTAGTGAGTCCAGAGACTTGGGAGAAAATTGAGAAGATCATTATGGGAGAGGAAGAATTAGATTCTATCTTAGCCAATTACTTTGACGACCAAAAACAGTTTAAGAAAGACTTATAAGAAAATATGTCAAAAAGAACTGCTCTACATATCATCCTTTTAATGCTAAGCGCATTGTTGATCTTTCACCTTTTGGTGATTGCCCAGATCATTTCCTTTGATCAAGTTTGGGGAGGAAGATTGAAGTCGGAAACTGAAATGTACCGTTTTGAGGGCTTCTCGGTTATTTTAACCACTTTCATGATGGTGATTCTGGGCATTAAAAACCGCCTCCTGAAGGCTGGAAAGAACAATAAGATCATCAACATTCTTATCTGGCTTTTTGCAGCCTTTTTCCTACTCAACACCTTCGGCAACTTAATGGCCGAAAGTAAGCTTGAGATGATCATTGGCTCTCTTTTTACCATCAGTGCTGGCCTGCTCTGCATCGTCATTGCTAAGAAATAGAGCAAAACTGCTTAATTTCATTGTCCATTATCTACAATCACTCTCAATATGACTGATATCAAGGCAATTAATATCATGGAGAAATTCTCTCTCTTTGATAAGGAATGGACTCCACATATCATTGGCGAATTGAACGGACAGTATGTCAAGCTGTGCAAGCTAAAAGACGACTTCGTATGGCATAGTCATGAAAATGAAGATGAGCTCTTTCTAGTTTTCAAGGGTACTTTGCTGATCGACATCAAAGATGGCAAGACTGTTGAAGTAAAGGAAGGCGAGATGGTAATTATCCCCAAAGGTGTGGAGCACAGACCCCATACCAATGGTGAAATTGTACTGAACTTACTTTTTGAACCTAAATCAACGCAGCATACAGGAGATGTGGAAGATGAACTCACAGTGAAGAAACTGGATTGGATTTAACATATCTAATGATTTTAAATCCAATTCTCAGATCGACCTTCCCTATCTTTATTCTCTCAAACAAAAATTCCTATGAAAGCAATTCTCAGTCTTTTAACTCTATTCATATCCCTTAGTCTTTTCGCTCAAAAAGATCAAATCGAAAATACCTTCAACAACTATATTGAAGCTACTCATGCTGTAAATGTTGGTGATCAGCTGGATTATTTTTATCCACAGATGTTTGAATATTTCCCAAGAGAGAAAATGCTTGAAGGACTTACAAAGACTCGTGAAAATGGAAAGATCAGTCTGGAAAATGAGCGCTTGGTTTCCATTTCAGAGGTGCTGACGGAAGGAGGTAAGAAGTTTGCCCTACTCACCTATCAAGTAGACCTCAATCTCAATGTAGCTGAACTAAAAGGACAAGAAGGAGCCGACGAAGCTATTGCCAATATGACTAAAGACTATGTTGAGCAACATGGTGAGGAGAATGTAAGTTTCGACGGAGAGAACTATGTCTTTACCATTACTTTCACCAATACCCTTTATGCCATCTTGGATAAGAAACTAGGTAGCTGGAAATTCCTGCCGAAGGATGAAACCTCAACGATGATAACTGAGCAAGTGATTCCTGAAGGGATTAGAGCAAGATTATAATTGCTTGATGCTTGATGCCGGAAGCCAGAAGCTGGTCCTTCGACTCCGCTCAGAATCCAAAGCTTTAAGCTAGATCTTTTATTTATACACGGAGACCTCGACAAAGTCGAGGTTAACACAGAGCTTTCTTCTAAAATAGAATCTAATTATTCTAGACTCTAGGTTCTAGATTCTAGGCTCTAAGCAAAAAACTTTTGCTTTTCCGCCATCTCCAAAATATCCTCTCCAATTGCCAAGCAAGCCGTTGCAGCCGGTGAAGGAGCGTTGAGCACGTGTATGCTGTTATTCACCACTTCTATTTCGAAGTCATCGATCATTTCACCATCCGGTCCTAAGGCCATGGCTCTAACTCCAGAGCGACCTTCACGCAAGTCATCCATCGTAAGCGATGGGATCAATCTTTGAAGTCGTTCAAGGAATAACTTCTTACTGAAGGCTCTGCGATATTCATCCAATCCAAAACGCCAATGCTTGTAGAATAACTTCCAGGTACCGGCAAAACCAAGGGCATCTGCGGTATCCTTTAAGTCGAAGTCGGTTTTGCCGTAACCCTCACGTTTAAAGGTAAACACGGCGTTGGGGCCGCATTCTATATTGCCGTCGGTCATACGGGTGAAGTGCACCCCAAGAAATGGGAAAGCGGGATTAGGAACCGGATAGATCAAATGCTTCACCTTATGCAAAGCCTGATCGGTAAGCTCATAATAATCACCCCTGAACCCAACGATCTGCATTTCGCTTTTTACACCGTCTTTTTTTGCAAGACGGTCCGACTGCAAACCGCCGCAGAAGATCATATACTTTGCCTTGTAATTCTTCTTCTCTCCGCGAATATGGTTGGTACCATCTACAAATTCCGAATCTACAAATGCCTCACCCAATACTACTTCACTCTCGGGATTCTTTGCTAGAGCAAGTTCAGCCATCTTATTGGTAGCGCCAACAAAATCGATGATTCCAGTTACCGGAACTTTAATTCCTGCTATACCTGCACACTCCGGTTCTATCTCTCTGATCTGATCTCCATTGATCTTCTCTATGCCTTCAATTCCATTCTGCTGACCAATACCGAAAATGCGCTCCATATGCGGCAATTCAGCTTCATCGGTAGCAACAACCACCTTTCCACAAACCTCGTGCTTTACATTGTGCTCTTGAGCGAATTTGACCAATTCCTTTCGACCCTTCACACAATTGATGGCCTTTTTTGAGCCGGGTTTGTAGTACAATCCCGAATGGATCACACCCGAATTATGGCCCGTTTGATGTGCAGCTAGACTGTCTTCTTTCTCTAGAAGTAAGATCTTCTTATTCGGGTATTTCTGTTGAATTTGATATAGGGTGGCGGCTCCAACTATTCCTCCTCCGATTATGGCAATATCGAATTCTTTCTCCATCTCAAAAATTTGCTTCAAAATTAAACATTAGGCTGTTTTAGTAGCCTGGATCACCTCCTTTCTGGGCACTCTATATAGGAAGAACAATCCCAGTATAAAAAAGGAGATCAATGCAATGATCGAATTGCGCATGCTACCGGTAACTCCTTCAATAAATCCATAGCTAAATGTGCCAATTACAATTCCCAATTTCTCCAATACATCGTAAAAGCTGAAAAAGGAAGCATAATCTTTGGTTTCGGGAATGAGTTTGGAATAGGTAGAGCGTGAAAGCGACTGTATCCCTCCCATCACCAAGCCAACCAAGGCCGCCGTAAAATAGAACTCAACTGGTGTGTGAATGAACCATGCGATCACACAAATGCCTATCCAAATAAATAGAGTCAATGACAATGCCTTGATATTTCCCCATCGGGCTGAAAGCCACGACAATAAATAAGCTCCTCCAATAGCCACAAACTGAATGATCAATACGGAAATGATCAAACCGCTCTTGGCCTGATCCTCTCCCCATTCGATCTCTTTAGCTGCAAAAAGGGTTGCCATCAACATCACCGTTTGTACACCCATGCTAAAGACAAAAAAGGAGATCAGATATCGGCGAATGGTCTTCATTTCTTTTAGCTGCAACCACACTTGCTTGACCTCTTTCCAACCTTTGGTGAATTTATTCTCCACCTTACGCTCTGCAACATATACTCTAGGCAATCTTCGATAGGTCACCTGAGCAAAAGCAATCCACCAAATGGCCACACTCACAAATGCCCATCGAGCATCCATCTCAAAACCCATGATCATTACCAGATTGGCAATAAGAAGAATAGAACTCCCTACATAACCTAAAGAATAACCCTTGGCCGAAATGCGATCGTGCTCTTCTGCGGGAGCGATCTGAGGTAAATAGGCGTTATAGAAAACAATACTGCCCCAAAATCCTACACTAGCCGTAAAAACCGGTAACATGCTCCATTCCAAATGCTCAACATCAAAGAAAAAGAGAGCCCCACAAGAGATAGCACCCAAATAACAGAAAAACTGCAAGAATTCCTTTTTGCTATCTGTATAATCGGCAATCCCGGAAAGTAAAGGCGAGATCAAAGAAACTACTAGAAATGAAAAAGACGCTACATAGGAATAAAGCTCGGTATTCTTGAAGTTCATCCCCCAGAATGAAACCATATCTGAAGAAATACCTGCTACCTCAGTTGTAGTAATTGCCTCATAAAACATGGGAAAAATTGCGGTGGTAATTACCAGCGGATATGCAGAATTGGCCCAGTCGTAGAAGGCCCAGGCATTGACGACTTTGCGGTTGGAGCTCTTATCCATCATTCAAAAATATAGCTTTTCACTAGCTCCTTATTAAATAGTTCTAGTTCTTACAACGCTTACAATATCGCTCTTTAATATCGTAATTCTTCAAGAGTTGAATACCCATGCGATCCTTACTGAACAGATCACAATACTTGTCTGGATACTGGGCTTCAGTTTTGTCGAGTATTTCAATGAATAACTTATCAGGCACCAATTCACTATCGTAAATGGCCAATTGCAAGAAATAGAATAGATGCTCCATTTCTACCTCATCTTTCTTGACTATAGGCAATAATGCCTCAATTGCACGAGACGACTGATCTTGGTAGGCCAGATATTTTGCTAGATGATAATGCTGTTCAGCAGTGAGCTTAGCTACTGGTATCAATTTCATGGCATCTTTGAATGCGCTTTCTCTCTCCTTGGGTTCGTTCTTATCGAAATAATAATCTGCTGCGATCATTTTAAAGTTCAGCATGACTTTAGCATATAGATCTGAGCTTAAGAAAGAACGCAATTTTTCAAATGAAGACTCCCATTCATCTACTCTACTCACTTTAGCACTTCCACTGGCCCATCCTTTAAGTGTAGCAACCAGATAATTGTATCTTATTGTACGATCCGATTGGTCGACCAAGTGAATTTCAAGAAAGGCTGTTGCCATTGGATTCCCATCAAATACGATTTCTCCTTCTCTTACGGCCGCAACCATTAGATTATTGATCAATGGCAGGTCTGCTCTATCCTGATCCAAACGATCCCTTTCAGATAAAACCGCTGCTAATCCTTCTTTATCCTTATTGGCAATCATCTGATTCAACAGCTCAAGAGCCATTTCAACTTCGCCTCTTTTTCTCAGAAAACGCATGAGCTTCAGTCGATCTTCTTGAGATATATCATCCTTAAACCTAATGCTTCCATACAATGCGATCTCAAGCTGGTTCAATCCATTCATGAATTTGGCCAAGTCCTCATCTGTTTTTACCGTTTCCTTTAAATACCTCAGCTTGGCAATAGAGTCCATATCTCTGGTCTCTAACTGATAGATCTTGTTCTGTTCAAATTCTCTATAAGCTTCCCATGCTATTTCAGTATCCATTTTCTTCTCATCAAGCCAGTCAACTCCTCCAAGACTAGCCGAAAGGGCTTTAATAGCTTCATCAGTCGACACCTCCTCTGCAACTGGAGAGATCACCTTATGCAAGCCTGCACTATTGATCTCAAAATCCATATTGTTAAGCAATGCATTCAACTCCTCAACCTCTTGCTTGAAGACTTCGGGATTAGTCAATGAAAGCGAGAAATTCAATGTGTCTTCATTATACACACTATCCTTTTCAGCTTCTTCCAATTTGAAAGGAAGATCTAGCCATCGTTCATTCTCTACTTCAATTCGATTATAAGGTATAGTAGCGCATTTACAACCGTTTTGAACGATTATACCATTTACCTCATAGCCGCCTTTTAAAAGCTCTTGAGGCACATCACCCATATAAAGCTTCACATCTTCACGATCTGGTTCTTCAGAAGTCATATTGACAAAAACACCTTTTCGCAAAGGCTGAAAAAGATAGCCATCGGTCACTTCACCTGGAAAGAGTCGGTTACTGCCTCCACAGGCAAATTGCTCATCTACTACAATCTCTGCGCAGATCGCACTTCCACCAAAACTCAATACTTTATCTACTACTTTCTTATTGTGGTATTTGAAATAAAGCTTTCCATCTTCTACGACAAAAGCATCTGAAAACATCTCAGATGCAGTTGAGAACTCCTGGTTGAACTCTTTACACTTATCTTCTTGAAAGGGTTCAATTCCTCGGAAGTTGAATTTCTGCTTCACCCCTTTATACATTTCGTAAGGCATTGATGCAAGAACAGCAACGATCACAAACTCCTTTCGCTCTGTTTCATGCACTGCAATACCCACTTCATAGAAATTGGGATCATCTAAATTTAGTTTACTGTCTTCCTCCTCTATCCAAGAGTAAATAGCAGCTTTGATCAATAGCTCTTCACTACTTAGAACAACTCTCCCACTTTTCTCGTCAATTTCACCCCTTGAATTTGGAGCGATCATCGCCAGATTCTCTCCTGCCTCTGCATTTAGTGCTTCATAATAGACCAGACGATCTACAAGAGTCTTCTTTTGATCTTTATCTTGATCGTGAACCAACCTCCCTTTTTCGGCAATGTATTCCGCCTGATCGAATGCTACAGCATCCAAAACTTCAGATCGTTTGAGGGGAGGCAGATTATTGGCCTCCCTATACTGATCAAGCTGAAACATGAGTTCCTGTTCTAGGTTGGGCAGCTGGAAATCATCCTGCGCTTGAATATTAGTGGCCGATAGGCATAAAAAAAGCCCTGTCATCAAAAGATGAAAGGGCTTTAAAGTGTTTGTTGTAATTGTCATTCTCCTATGTTTAAAGGATCTGGAAACTTACTCTTTGATTTTGTGCAGGATCACTGCTCGACTTCATCATATCTGTCTCTTTGCTTTCATAAGGAATCCGCTCTTTGGCTATCCCAAGCTTGATAAGCTCCTTCTGAACATTAAATGCTCTTCGTTTGCCAATAAAGGCTACTTCCGACTCAGATGGATCGGCATGACCGATGATCTTGATCTTCACATTTGGATTGCTCTTCAAGTATTCTGCAATCTTTGTGAGTTTTGCCATTTCTGCTCCACCAGGAACAAATTTCTTTGATACGAACATGATCTCTTCAGATGCAGGATAAGGAGCTTTCTCCTCCTTCGCAGCAGTTTCTGTTGCGGCTGCAGTTGCAGTTGCTGCCTCAGCATTTTTCTTCGCACTCTCGGCAGCCTTAGTTCCGTCTGAATTCAATAAATGCGTTTTTTGAGCTTCTTCTCTTCGGGATTCATCAGTACTAAAGCTTTTGAATTCCACTTCCATGGCGCCGCCGGCGATCTTATCGCACTGACAATCGCCATCTAGAACATCCATTGGAATTACGGAAACATCATCAATAAAGTAATAGGCATTGTATTCCTGACGACCAGTGAACTCTCTCGACAGTCTTAAAGTTTCTAAAGCAGTTTCTTCATCAGTGGTGAAGTTTCCAATGGTAATGAATTGCTCGCCTCCACCTGCTTGATAAACTCTACAAATTGGTGTCCATAGATACTGTTGTTCAAAAGGCTTATTCACCACACTCTTGATCTGCGCATCGAATTCTAAATTCTTAGATGTACCATCCAAGACTGAATCTCTACTCACATACATGGCAAGGTTGTTTGCGGCGTATTTCGACATATCAGAAAGGCTCACATAAAAGCGCATGCAGTATTTTTTGCCTTTGCTTAATGGATTTGTGAGTTTAGTAGTTAGATAAGTTCTTGGCATCCTACCGCGATAACCGTAAAAAGATACTCCAACGTAATTTTTTCCTGTTCTGGCCGGCTCTTTACCGTATTTGTTCTCCGGTACTTCAAAGTCACCACTTCTGGCATCCTCACTGTAGAGGTCTACCGGATTCATGGTTGCCGACATCCAAGGAGAAGCCAACTCAATCTGTCCGCCTTCCTTAACTTTTCCATCAACTTCCTCAAAACTAGGGTTTGGCACTAAATTGTGTTCTTCCTGGGCTGATAAACCCACAGTAAGCAGCAAGCTGCAAGCAATAAGTAATGTTCTCATAAATTTAGTTTGGTACTACTATTCAAAGATGATACCGAAATTATTAAAATATTGTTAGAATGTTAAAAAGCGAGGGGAATTGGGGTTCAGAACCTAGAGCCTAGAGTCTAGAATCTAGACAACGAAAACTTTTTTTAACCACGGCGAACCTGCCTACAGGCAGGCACAGCGAAGGCACGGCGACATTTTAGTTCCCATTCTATAAATTTTCAAAAAGCCAATGCCGCTTCTCGACTAATCCCTCATGCCTCGATACAATTCCGATTTTATCGGAATTAACGCGCAGCCTTTGGGATTGTATCGAGAGAAAGGCATCGATTAGAAGGTCTTCGGTCCCAATAAAAAAAGCCCTCCCTATCAATCGAGAAGGCTCATTTCTTAAACCGCTTCGTCTAGACTCTAGGTTTTAGATTCTAGGATCTCGCAAGCAGCTTACTGCTTGCGTATCATATTCAGCGCCGACCCTGCCTTAAACCATTCGATCTGTCCGGCATTGTAGGTATGATTCACCTTAATGGTATCTGAACTTCCGTCTTTGTGATTGATCTTGATCGTCAATTGCTTGTCTGGAGCAAAATCTTCAAGATCGATGAAATCGAAAGTATCGTCTTCCTTGATCAGATCGTAATCAGCCGGATTGTCGAAAGTGATGCCCAACATTCCCTGCTTCTTCAGATTGGTTTCGTGAATACGGGCAAATGATCTCACCAATACAGCGAATACCCCAAGATGTCTTGGCTCCATTGCCGCATGCTCTCTAGATGATCCTTCACCATAATTCTCATCTCCTACTACGATAGACTCAATGCCTTTGGCTTTGTAATCTCTCTGTACATCTGGCACTGAACCGTACTCACCTGTAAGTTGGTTCTTCACACTATCCGCTTTATCGTTGGCGAAGTTGATCGCACCGGTTAGCATATTGTTCGAGATATTATCGAGGTGACCTCTATATCTCAACCATGGTCCGGCCATTGAGATATGGTCGGTAGTACATTTTCCTTTGGCTTTGATCAAGAGCTTCACGCCTTCTTTATTCTTACCATCCCATGGTTCAAATGGTGTTAGCAATTGTAGTCGGTCAGAAGATGGGTCAACTTTCACTTCAATTCCGCTACCGTCTGCAGCTGGCTCTTGATAACCATTATCTTCAACTGCGTATCCTTTTATAGGATGCTCAATTCCTTTTGGCTCTTCCAACTTCACCTGCTCACCATCTTCATTGGTAAGTGTATCTGTAAGTGGATTAAAAGCCAGATCACCGGCAATAGCCATTGCAGTTACCAATTCAGGAGAAGCTACAAAACCATGCGTATTTGGGTTACCATCATTACGCTTAGCGAAGTTTCTGTTGAATGATGTGATGATGGAGTTCTTTTCTTTTTTCTCGGCACCATGACGAGCCCACTGACCAATACACGGTCCGCAAGCGTTAGCCAATACAACACCTCCAATTTCTTCGAAAGTATCTAAGTAACCATCTCTTTCAACAGTGTAGCGCACCATTTCAGAACCTGGAGTAACGGTATATTCCGATTTCACTTTCAAATTCTTATCGATCGCCTGCTGAGCTACAGAAGCAGCTCTGGTGATATCTTCATAAGATGAGTTGGTACATGATCCGATCAAACCAACTTCTAATTTCTGTGGCCATCCATTCTCTTTCACCGCTTTCGCGAATTCTGAGATAGGAGTAGCAAGGTCTGGAGTAAACGGACCGTTAATATGTGGCTCTAGAGTCGATAGGTCGATCTCGATCACCTCATCAAAATACTTTTCCGGATTGGCATACACCTCAGCATCACCGGTCAAGTGTTCTTTCACATTTTCTGCAAGAGCAGCTACATCAGCACGCTCAGTACCTTCCAAATATTCTTTCATTTTCTGATCGTAACCGAAAGTTGAAGTGGTAGCTCCGATCTCAGCACCCATATTACAGATGGTTCCTTTTCCGGTACAAGAAAGACTTTCAGCACCCGGACCAAAATATTCTAGAATTGCTCCGGTTCCACCTTTCACAGTTAGGATACCAGCTACCTTCAAGATCACATCTTTAGAGGCTGTCCATCCGCTCAATTTACCGGTCAATTTCACACCGATCAGTTTTGGGAATTTCAATTCCCATGGCATACCTGCCATTACGTCTACTGCATCAGCACCACCAACTCCGATAGCTACCATTCCCAATCCACCTGCATTCACAGTGTGAGAATCAGTACCGATCATCATACCTCCAGGGAAGGCATAATTTTCTAAAACCACTTGGTGAATAATACCGGCTCCCGGCTTCCAGAATCCAACGCCGTATTTATTTGAAACAGATGAAAGGAAATCATACACCTCTTTATTGGTGTCGATTGCCGTTTCAAGATCTTTGTCAGCACCGACTTTCGCCTGGATCAAGTGGTCGCAGTGTACAGTTGAAGGTACAGCCACTTTCTTCTTACCAGCTTGCATGAACTGCAAAAGCGCCATCTGAGCGGTAGCATCTTGCATTGCCACTCTGTCTGGTTTGAAGTCTACATAAGATTTACTGCGCTGAAATTCCTCAGTCGCATTGCCCTGATCCAAATGAGAATAAAGAATCTTCTCAGTAAGGGTCATCGGACGGTTCAACACTTTTCTGGCCGCATCAATGCGTTCTCCCATTGTTGCGTATACCTGCTTGATCATGTCTAAGTCGAATGCCATAGTTCTATATTTAAATTTTTTTGTTCGGTGGAGTGCAAAATTAAGCAATCTGATGTAGAATTGCCACCGCTCAACACAAGGCTTGCGTTACTAATGCCTACATTTCGTATCCTTGTATTTACATAGGAAATGAAGCTACTTCTAAAAGAAAATATCCGCGAAGCTGTCCGGTCGATCCGTTCACAAATGCTGCGAGCCATTCTCACCATGCTGATCATTGCAGTGGGAATCACCGCCTTGGTTGGCATTCTCACCTCAATTGATGCCATCGCCAATTCACTGAGCTCAAACTTTAGCAGCATGGGTGCAAATACTTTCTCTATCCAAAATAGAGGAGCGAACATCCATGTGGGAAGAGGAGGTAAAAAAGCAAAAAGGTATCCCAGAATATCCTATGATCAAGCCATTTCTTTTAAAGAGCGATTCAAATATCCGGCAACAGTCTCTATCTCAACTCGGGCCACTGCACTTGCCACCTTGAAGTATCGCAGAGAAAAGACCAATCCTAACATTTTTGTTTTTGGGATAGATGAAAATTACTTAGCTACCGGAGGCTATGAATTGGAATCTGGAAGGAATTTTAGTCCGGAAGAAATACGCTATGGCGCTCATCAAGTGATCATAGGCAAGGAGATTGCCAACAAACTCTTTCCGGATACCGATCCATTGAACAAACAGATCTCTATTGGTGCAGGAAAGTATTTGGTGATTGGCGTTTTGGAAAAGAAAGGAAGCGGCATGGGATTCAGTGGCGATAAGAATGCCTTTATTCCACTGACCAATGCACGGACCTACTTCCCCAGATCCAATCCTACCTTCTTATTACAGGTGATGACTTCTGATCCCGAAGGACTGAATACAGCCATTGGAGAGGCTACTGCATTGATGCGCACCATTCGCAAGGACCCTCCGGGCGAAGAGAGCAGTTTTGAAAGCATGAAGAGCGATAATATCTCGCAGATGCTAATGGAAAATCTCAGCATGATCACCATATCTGCAACCATTATTGGCTTGATCACTTTACTAGGTGCAGCCATTGGTTTGATGAATATTATGCTGGTAAGTGTAACTGAACGAACGAGAGAAATTGGCGTGAGAAAAGCTACCGGCGCTAGTGCAGGCATCATAAGGAATCAGTTTCTTATTGAAGCCGTAGTTATTTGTCAGCTCGGCGGCTTACTGGGCATCATTTTCGGATTGATCGTAGGAAATGTAGTTGCAGCCATCATTGGAAGTGGCTTCATTATCCCTTGGGCTTGGATGATCTTGGGTGTGGTGCTTTGCCTAGGTGTTGGATTACTTTCTGGTATCTATCCGGCCTATAAAGCTGCCAAATTGGATCCAATTGAATCTTTGAGATACGAATAATGTCAAGCTCGCATATACCGAAGACTCACTGGATCCTGTTTATCAGCTCCGTCTTCGTCCTCTTCCTCCATCATGTAATAGGCAACATCGGTCATTACGGTTTCGACGATATGGAGTATGCTCGTATTGCTCATCAATTGACTGATGGTCATCTCGATCAAGAATCGCACTTTGCCTACAGATGGGCTTTGATCATTCCATTGGCCTTAAGCTATCTTGTATTTGGCATCAACGACTTCACATCTGCATTACCTAGCTTAATTGCTGCCTCTTTGGTTCTTTACATTATAACACTGTTCTTTAAAAACAAAGGCTGGAAAACCCTCGCTCTCACGCTCACACTCACTCTTTTGAGCACTTGGTTTTTGAGGTATTCGGGACTCATCATGACCGACATCTTCGTCTTGTTGGCTTTTATTTGGGCGATCTTTTTAGTCTGGAAGGTTCAAAGCGAAGAAGTAAACCAAAGACTTTACGGACTCTACCTTTCTATTAGTCTTTTCTACGGATTTCAGGGCAAGGGAACCATTGTATTGATCCTGCCGCTTTTGCTCTTTCTATTCATCCATGATCTCATCAAAAAAGAAAGATTGAAGTTTTGGATGTGGACCGCAATTTTTGGGATTTTATTCTTGGCCTTCTATCTATTATTGATTGCCGGCATTACAGGCAGTCCATGGACACGCTTCGAGCTGATTGCCGAGAACTCTTATTTGGGCAGATGCAGTTATGGGACCCAAGGTGCGGAGGTTTTGTGGAATCGATTGACCAGCGACTTCCTTTGGATGTTACAGATCGACTATCTCCTACCCTATTATTTGCTTCTACTCCCTCTTTTAGCCTACTGCCTGATCAGAAAGCAGATGAAACTAAATGATCCTCTTAATTTTAGTCTGAGCATGGCTTTTGTGCTACTCCTATCGGCCAATTTCATGAGCATTTCATTGAGCACATACAATCCCATGTGCTTAGATATCCGTCACTACCTCTTTCTAATTCCCATGATGGCAATCCCAACTGCCATTTTGCTTTTCAATGAAGAAATGATCAAAAAACTAAGGTGGCCTTTGATATTAATGATGCTTTTCGCGATGGGAATTGGTATTGCGCTAGGCCATCCTGACTACCTAATGCAAATTGCTCCGGCCTTTGCCATTCTGCTTATCGTCATTCAGAAAGGATTCGGCATTCAAAAGCTCAAATGGGCATGGATCCTTTTGCCTGTAGCGCTTCTACTAAAGCCGATTGATATGATCAGTTCAGCTCAAGCATTTGATTATCCATCACAAAGAGATTTTATCATTGAAGAATTGATCAAAGATGGGAAGTCAAAGACTGTGGTGACTGATCCCGTAATGAAAAGTTTGGGCGAATACTATTCGGGATTTAAAAATGATGAGATCCAATTTCTTTCTTATGCTGATGTTTCGCTAAGAGATACAACTCTTGCAGTGCCGATCTACTATTTAAAGAATCAACATACTCAAGGACAGGCTTTCTACGATGAGAATGACTTGCAATTGGAACTTCAAGAAGCTCAAAAAACAAAACCGATTGCAAGAACTGAGAATGGCGGCATTCGAATTTTTGATCTTGCGGCGGAGATGGAACTAATGAAAAGTGCGAAGCTATTGGATGCAAAAAGCTTTAGTTATAATGGAAACTATCAGCCTAAGCATCTCATCAAACAAGACCCCACGAATGCAGAGAATCTAGTTCGATTGATCGAGGAGTATTCCAATGCCTATTCTATAATGATAGATGATCTAGATTCAATTAAAGGAGATCTGATCGTTCTTGCAGAATGCAAACTATATGCGAAGATCAAAAGTCCTGCTCAGCTGGTGATCAGTCTCAACGATCCAAATGGAAACTACTATTGGGAGCCCCAAGATGTAGACCCTTATTTAAAATCCTATTCAAACTGGTGGAAAGTAAGTTTAGAAGATCTGATCGAAGCGGAAAATATTAGACCCAATAGTCAATTAAAGGTCTTTGTTTGGAATCCGGATAGAGAATATCTATTGATGGATGATCTAAGCGTAGAGATCTACCAAACGAAGTAATCAATCTTACTTCTTGATCACTTTGGTGCTTTCGATCTTTCCATCTGCAGTCTGCAACTGCAAGATGTAAATTCCCGCTTTACTTTCAACTTGCAGAATGTTAGTTTGATTGGGCTTAATACTCTGCTCCAATACCAATTTGCCGCCTAAGGAATAGAGTCGAGCCCTTATAAAGTTCTGTTTAGAGGTTAGCTCTATTCTACCATCAGTGGGGTTGGGATAAAGCCTCCAATCTTCAAAGGCTAAATTATCTTGAGACTTCGTTGAAGAAATAAAATTACAGCTGCTTATTCCTTTTGGGTAGATGCCAGAGGAGTTTGTAAAGCAATCTAAAGTATCATTATTCACATAAATCGAATTATAGGTAAGTCCCCAATTACCTCCAATTCCCTCTATTAGGTTATGTGTTCTTCTAATTGCAAAAGTGGAGTCAATTCCAATGTAAAAGATCCTATGAATGCTTGACCCAATGGTATCAAAGCCAATTGAATCAACAATAAAATCATTACTTCCTTGATAAAATCTATTGTAATATGTCGGAGCTAAAGTATCACCTAATGCCAAATCAAAATCATAAAGCAAGGTATCCACTTGAATTTGTGGATCATAGAAATACACTTTCCTATTTACGATATCATCTCGAAGTCCAGCAACAAAATAGACTCGAATACTGCATATACTATCTCTTTTACAACCCCCTCCCATCAAGCTTATATGGTAGTTCACCTCACTTTTGTATAGTTTTTTATAGGAAAAACTACCAATCAAAGTATCTCCATCAATGTAATAAGTTGAGGACTGGCAGCTTGGAAAGCAAGGTCCTTGATTGGTTCTATAATTCCACTGATTCGTGCTATCCGTCATGCCGATATATGGCTGAGCCTTAAAGTCGGTAGCAAAGGAAATAAAAAATACCAGCAGAAGGAGTTTAGTAAGCTTGTCGAGCATGAGAAATGGCTAATAATTCATCCTAAGATAATCATAAAAAGAAAAAGGGCCCCATCTTTCGAAAGGGCCCTCTAACCAATAACCTAAAAAAATTCAAAAAAACTACTCTGCTACTACCTCAAAATCGATAGTAAGATCCACTTCTTTATGCAAACGGATTTCAGCTTGATAAGTACCAATCTCCTTGATCTGCGATCCTAAGATTTTGATATTCTTCTTATCCACTTGATGGCCTTTCGCTTGAATTGCATCGGCTAACTGAATAGTATTGACAGAACCAAAGATTTTCTTACCGGCTTCACCAACTTTAGCACCCACAGTGATCTTCTCTGCTTTTAGTGCTTCTGCTGTTTTCTGAGCCGCATCTTTGATCTTAGCTTCTTTATGAGATCTCTGACGCATATTCTCTTCCCATACCTTGCGGTTTGAAGAAGTTGCAGCCAAAGCCTTACCTTGAGGAATTAGGAAGTTACGAGCATAACCCGGCTTCACACTTACCAATTCGTCTTTGAACCCTAGGTTCTCGATGTCCTCTTTTAATATAATGTCCATTTTCTTCCCTCCGCTTATTTAAGTAAGTCAGCAACGTAAGGCATAAGACCCAAATGACGGGCACGCTTTACAGCTTGAGCTACTTTTCGTTGATACTTAAGAGAAGTTCCGGTAATTCTTCTTGGAAGAAGTTTTCCCTGCTCGTTCACGAACTGCAAAAGGAAATCCGGATCCTTATAATCGATATACTTGATACGATTCTTCTTGAATCGACAGTACTTTTCTTTCTTTACGTCAATCGCTGGTGGATTGAGGTATCTGATTTCTGATGAATTCTCAGCCATTTTTTCTAGTTTTTAAGATTCTTAACTTTCTTTCTTGGCAGTTGCCTTTCTCTTCTCAATTCTCTTAGCGGCATACTCAACTGCGTGCTTGTCTAGCTTCACAGTTAGGAAACGCATGATGCGCTCATCCCTTTTGAATGCCAACTCTAGCTTGCCGATCAAATCGCCATCAGCTTCGAATTGGAATAGTTGATAAAAACCAGTTGACTTCTTCTGAATAGGATAAGCCAACTTTTTCAATCCCCAATGCTCTTCATTGACGATATTCGCTTTTTCCTTATTCAGCATTTTTCTGAACTTCTCGACTGTTTCCTTTGCCTGCTCGGCAGACAAAACGGGAGTGATGATGAAAACAGTCTCATAATGATTACTCATTGTAAAACGTATTAATTAATTTCCCAAAATTGGGGCGGCAAAAATAAGAATAATCTAAATAATAGCAAGAGAATGCTATTGAAAAATAGCGGGAAGAATATCCACAAATTTAAGTCCTTGTTCATAAATCGACTAGAGCTTGGACTGAATAAAATGTAAATTTGTTCTTTCGCATGGAAAAATTCGTCGTCTCAGCCCGCAAATACCGTCCCAGCACTTTCGATAGTGTTGTTGGACAGCGCTCCATTACTGATACCCTTAAGAATGCCATCAAGACCAATCATTTGGCTCAGGCTTTTCTATTTTGTGGTTCTAGAGGTGTTGGAAAAACTACTTGTGCGCGAATTTTGGCCAAGACGATCAACTGCTCTAATCGAACCGACAATATTGAAGCTTGCAATGAATGCGATTCTTGCAAGTCGTTCAATGAAGGCAATTCCCTCAACATCCTGGAAATGGATGGAGCCTCCAATAATTCGGTCGACAATATCCGCGAGCTCACCGATCAGGTTCGTTTTGCTCCACAAATTGGCGATTATAAGGTTTATATCATCGATGAGGTGCACATGCTGTCACAAGCGGCCTTCAATGCTTTTCTAAAGACATTAGAAGAACCACCACCGCATGCGATCTTTATTCTAGCAACTACAGAGAAGCACAAGATCATACCAACCATACTCTCTCGTTGTCAGATCTTCGACTTCAACCGTATTCGCGTAGAAGATATTTCCGCTCATTTGGCCTCAATCGCCCAGAAGGAAGGCATAGAAGCGGAAGAGGAAGCATTGCACATCATTGCTCAAAAAGCAGATGGAGCATTGAGAGATGCGCTTTCCATCTTCGATCAATTGGTGAGTTTTAGTGGAATGAAGCTTACTTATCAGGATGTGATCACCAACCTCAACATCCTCGATTACGACTACTATTTCAAATGCACCGACATACTCCATCAAGGCAATATCCCAGCAGCACTATTGCTTTTTGATGAGATCAGAAAGAGGGGTTTCGACGGACATCTATTCATCAATGGACTAGCAGCTCATTTGAGAAATCTTTTGGTTTGTCAGGATGAACTAACCCTTGAATTACTAGAAGCAGCACCTTCAGTCAAAGACCGCTATCGCGAGCAAGCTGCAAATGTTTCTCCTGACTTCCTAATGAAAGGTTTAGACATCTGCGCACAAACAGATTCTCAATACAAAGGCAGCAAGAACCAAAGACTTTTGGTAGAGCTAAGTTTGATGCAGTTAGCTTCGATCAATGGCGGTCTTGTGGCGAGCGTTGAAAAAAAAAAGCACCCGATAAAATCTGAAATCGGAAATCAGAAATCTGAAAAAGAAAAAATCCAAGCAGTTTCCAATTCACAGTCTCTATCCTCTTCTGAGAAGCTAGAAGCTGGAAGCCAGAAGCTGGACAGCAACAGTTTGAGTGAAGAGCAAGAGACTCATGATAAATCTGAGATCAGAAATCAGAAATCAGAAAATCTTGATTCAGATGTTCAGAATTCAAAATTTCATACACAAGAAAATAGCTCGTCTGAAAACGACAGCCGGACTCGGACTCCGGACTCGGACTCTGACAGCAAGAGTGTAAGTGAGGAGCAAGAGGCTGAAACGAAATCGGAGATCAGAAATCAGAAATCTGAAATTGAGAGTTCAGACCTTGAGAATGATGAGAAAGTCAATCCTGAAGACGAAAACCGGACTCGTACCTCGAACTCGGACTTGCCAAAAGAAAGCTCCGAACCCCAAAAAGAAGCTCCAGAGTTAGAAAATTCTAAGAAATCTGCTCCTGCAAAACCTATCGTTACCGACATCCAGCCCGATCGCACTAGATCACTTTCTATTCACTCGCTCACTTCAGAGCATGCGAAGGCAGAAGAAAAGAAAGCTGCTGAAGCATATACCAGTGATGATCGAGAACATTTCGATCGCGAGAAATTGATGCCGGTTTGGAACGAACTCATCAAAAAGATCGATACTGAACAATGGGAAGGCGCTTCTATGATCACTTCTGCATTGAGTATTCGAGAGCCAAAGCTCTTAGATGATTATAAACTTGAAGTGCTGGTCGATAATAAGAGTCAGGCTGAAGAACTCATGCTCAGAAGAACTGATCTGCACGACTTCCTTAGAAAAAAACTCTCCAATGGCGGCATAGAAGTACTTGTGGAAGTCAATAAGAACGAAAAGCTTCGCAAGGCCTACACCGACGAAGAGAAGTTTAAGGAAATGGTGGAAGAAAATCCGAATATTCTTAAGCTTCGTCAGCAGTTCGATCTGGATTTTCTTTAATCTTTTATTAGGACACGCTTGCTCGGAAATACTAATTTTTATCGTGACGCTAGCGCGGACATGTTGTCCGCGCGATTACTTTCATTTACAAAAAGGCCTTTCAAAAGAACACAGTCCGCGCGACAAACTTCTACTCCACTATTGCAATTCATTCCTATTCGCCGTAACTTCAATAGATGTCGGATCAATATCGAGTTCGCAACAATGAATTACCCCATTTTATCACTACAACTATTGTTGGTTGGGTTGATGTGTTTGGTAGAAGGATCCAAAAAGAAAGCTTGGTTGACTCGCTAGCCTATTGTCAGAGAAACAAAGGTTTGATCATTTACGCTTGGTGTTTGATGTCGAATCATCTGCATATGATCTGTCAAAGTGATGATGAAAACAGATCACTGGCATCTATCATCCGTGACTTCAAAACCTATAGCAGTAAACAGATCCTTCGTATCATAAAAAAGGATCGAGAAAGCAGACGAGAATGGATGCTGCCGCTTTTTCGAGAAGCTTGTGTCCACTTAAAACGAAATCAACGATACAAAGTCTGGCAAAATGGCTACCATTCTGTTGAAATATATTCTCAAGCTGTTTTAGAGCAGAAACTAAGGTATATCCATATGAATCCTGTAAAAGACAAGATTGTTGAAAGACCAGAAGACTACATATTCTCAAGTGCAAGGAATTATGCGGATTTGAAGGGGTTATTGGATGTGGAGATTGTGACAAGGAAATGGTATTATGAGACTTGAGAGGCTTTTCGCACGGACAAAAGATCTTCGCACGGACTGCAAGTCCGCGCGAGCGTTTTTGAAAGGGTATTGCTGCAAGTCCGAGCGTTAATAAAAGGGCGTTAGACTACAATCCGCGCGAGCGTTCCTAAAGAGAGGAGTTGGACTACATTCCGCGCGAGCGTTCCTAAAGATAGGTAGGACTACATTCCGAGCGAGCGTTATTGAAGGGCATCTTTTTAGGTTACGTTAGCGCGGATCACGCTACTTTTTTCATGAAGCTCGCGCGGACATGCTGTCCGTGCGTTGGTTGTCCGCGCTTTACCATTCACCGACCTAAAAAGCCATTCCTCACACAGAAACTACTGCAATACAAGCATTTGCTTATATTCGTCGCTTGTTGTTTAACTAACTCTTATTAATAATGTCTAAATCATTGAAAAGATTCGGAGTATTGCTCCTTATCTCATCATTTGCGCTATTTCAAATAGCCTGTGGTCCTAAAGGTGAAACAAACACCTCTAAAGACTACGAAACAGTAGAGGGCGACCCTACGAACACTAGAATTTACACTCTAGATAATGGACTTAAAGTCTATCTATCAGTAAACGAGGAAGCACCTCGAGTGCACACTTCTATCGCCGTGAGAGCGGGAAGTAAGAACGATCCTGCTACTGCAACCGGTCTTGCTCACTATCTTGAGCATATGCTCTTCAAAGGCACAGATAAATACGGTACTACAGACTTTTCGAAAGAAGGTCCAATGCTGGATGAGATTGACAGTCTATATGAAGTTTACAGAGGCACAAGCGATGCTGAAGCGAGAACCATGATCTATGCAATGATCGATAGCATCTCTCTTGAGGCATCTAAATTGGCCATTGCCAATGAGTACGATAAAATGGTGTCTGAAATGGGTGCTAAAGGAACCAACGCTTATACCTCTCAAGAGCGCACTGTGTATATCAATGATATTCCTACCAATCAATTGGAGAAATGGATCAAAGTTGAAGCAGAACGTTTCAGAAATCCTCAAATCCGTCTTTTCCACACGGAATTGGAAGCTGTTTATGAAGAAAAGAATAGAAGTCTCGATAGCGATGGAAGCAAAGCTTTCACTTCTCTTATGGATAATTTGTTCCCAAATCACCAATACGGACAACAAACCACCATTGGTACGATCGATCACCTAAAGAACCCTTCAATTACAGAGATCAAGAAGTACTATAACAACTACTATGTGCCTAATAATATGGCCATCATTCTAGCTGGTGATTTCAATCCTGACTCAGTGATCAAAATGGTAAGAGAAAACTTTTCTTCTATGGAGCCTGCAGATGTACCTGAATTCGCAGTAACCAAAGAAGAGCCGATCAAATCTATTGTAAGAGATTCAGTTGTTGGTCCGGATGCTGAGCTTATGTATATGGCTTATCGTTTCGACGGAGCACATAGTAAAGATGCTGAGTTGATTCAAATGTGTGATATGATCCTCGCAAATTCAACTGCTGGATTGATCGACCTAAACCTCAACCAGCAGCAAAAAGTATTGAGAGCTTCATCATTCACTTATATTCTAAGTGATTATTCAGCTCATATGATGTATGGTAGTCCTAAACAAGGTCAAAGCTTAAGAGAAGTTGAGCAATTGTTGCTAGACCAGATCGATAGCCTAAAAGCTGGGAATTTCCCAGACTGGTTGCCACAAGCTGTGATCAACGATCTTAAATTATCAAGGATCAAGACTTACGAAAACAATCGCGGTCGTACAAATATGATGGTGAATGCCTTCATCCAAAAAACAGATTGGGAAGAAGAGATCAAAGAGATCGAAGCATTAGAAAAGTACACTAAGCAAGATATCATCGAATTCGCTAAAAAGCGTTACGGTGACAACTATGTGGTGGTTTACAAGCAAACCGGAGTTGACAGCACGAAAAAATCGGTTGAAAAACCAAATATCACTCCTATCCAGGTAAACCGCGATACTGCTTCTCCATTCCTTACAAACATCACTAAGATGGAAACCAAAATGATTGAGCCACGCTTCTTGAATTATTCAGAAGATGTGACAGAAACCACTTTGGATAATGGTATTGTCGTAAGATCAGTTAAAAATGAGAACAACGACCTCTTCACACTATATTATCTATTCGATATGGGTAAGAACAACAATGTGAAGTTAGACATGGCAGTTGACTATCTTCCATTCTTAGGTACAGACAAATACAGTCCTTCTGAAATTCAGCAAGAGTTCTATAAGATCGGCTGCAGCTTTGATGTATTTGCAAGTGATGATAGAGTGTATGTAACGCTAAGTGGCTTGAATGAAAACTTCGATGAGGGTGTTAAGCTATTCGAGCATCTTTTGGCCAATGCAAAACCGAATCAAGAAGCATATGACAATCTAGTATCGAACACTTTGAAAGGAAGATCAGATGCAAAGCTTTCAAAAGGAACTATTCTTTTTAGCGGAATGATGAGTTATGCGATGTACGGAAATGACAATCCGTTCAAGAATATCCTTAGCGAAGAAGAGCTTAAGGCAATGGATCCATCAGAGCTTACTAAGATGATCAATGGTTTGAGCAATTATGAGCATAGAGTATTGTATTACGGCCCACTTAATGAAGAAGAACTTTCTGCAAAGCTTGTTAAGATGCACAATGCACCTGAAAAAATGACAGCGCTACCAGAAGGAAAGAACTTCATGGAAGTTGCCAATGAAGGCAATTCTGTTTATGTAGTGGATTACGATATGGAGCAAGCAGAGATCCTAATGCTTTCTAAAAAGAAGCTTTACGATCCTAAGAATGTTGCTGCTGCTGCAATCTACAATGAATACTTCGGAGGTGGAATGGGATCAATTGTATTCCAGGAAATGAGAGAGTCTAAAGCCTTGGCTTATTCTGTGTATTCCGTATACACTTCTCCTTCTGATTCTGCTAAGTCGCACTATGTACTAGCTTACATAGGAACGCAAGCTGATAAGCTTCCTGAGGCAATGGCAGGTATGACTGAGCTATTGAATGATATGCCGGAATCTGAAAAGAGCTTTGAATTAGCTAAGAAAGCGGCTATAGAAAAGATCAGAACAGAGCGTATCACCAAGTCTTCTAAATTGTGGAACTACGAGTCTGCATTGAAGCGCGGTGTTGATTACGATCTTCGTAAAGATATTTACGAGCAAGTGCCAAACATGACAATGGCAGATCTTAAGGCATTCCATGAAGAATTCATCAAAAACAGCGATTACAACATCATGGTAATTGGCGATAAGAAGAAATTGGATATGGCTGCATTGAAGTCGTACGGACCGGTAAATTACTTGAGTCTAGAAGAAGTATTCGGCTATTAATATCTGAGTCTCTTAATAAAAGAAGCCCTGCCCGATCAATCGGCGCAGGGCTTTTCTTTTGACTTGATCTTATTTATCTGATCTTGGTTGAACCGAAAGAGTTGGTCACTTTCAGTACAGGAAGGGATGAGCCATCTCCTCCAATTGCGCCTTGAAAGGATTTATTATTTCCCACATCTGAACTTTTAACCACCTTGTAGCCGGATGGAAGTTGCAGATCGGCCATGCTAGTTTCAGCATCTAACTTAAGTTTTGAGCCTTGCTCGATACCGATTTCCACCGGTCCGAACTTGCTGTCGATCTCAAGGCCTTCAAAATTCTTGCTCAATTCTTCTATTATGAGCTTTCCATAGCCGGCATCTATACTTCCGCCTTTTTCCAGACGTTCGATCTTAATGGTAGACATGGATGATTTTAGATCAATTTTCTCGATAGTGGCGGCAGTAAAACCTCCATGGCTCACTTTCACTTTGCTATCTCCCATATCACTGGCATTGGTAGTAGACATTTCAGAAGTAAGGTCGATATTGCCGCAATCTCCCAACTCTAGCTTTGAGAATTTAACCACGAGCTCTCCTCCACCAAGACCATCGATGATCACTGGATCCGAGAACTTAAAGGTGAGGTCATTCTCCATATGCTCCAATTTCCCAATCTTAGCCGATCCAAACTGCAATTCGATCATTGTCTTGGCAGTTCTGCTGTCCAAAGAAATGTCTCCAAACTTGTTCTTTAATTCTAAAGGCATATTAGCCGGCATGCTGATGGTGTAATTGATCTCCATCTTTTCATTCTTGCTGATACTGGCATCTCCTTTATTATCAATATCGGTTTTGATACTCAGCTTCTTATCTCCATTCTCAATTTTGATCTGAATCTTATCGAGCTGTTCTTGCCCTTTCTCCTGATTCTTATAGTCGACAATTACTTCGATCTCAACTTTGACTTCTTGTTTGTCCCAATGAGTGATCTCCACATCACCAAATTGATTGGAAATGGCCAGGATCTGACCCGACTTGACTTTATAGCTCTCATTGATCTTTTTTACTAGTCCTTCAGATGCACTTGCAAGTTGAGATGCGAGCAGTAAAGCCGCAATTAAGAGCATGCTTGTATATCTAGGCATTCTTATTAGACTCTTCATGATTTGATTGTTTAAGGTGTTTGATATAAGTTAATTTCTGCACCAATTCCTCGAGCAAACTGATACGTTGTTGGTAATTCTGGATCATAGCCAGCACTACCCTTTCATCACCGGTAGATTCAAGTTCTTTTTCAAGCTCTTTATAGTCTTCTCTGAGCTTGGCGATTAAATTCTTTGTTTCTTCAATTAAGGTCTTACTATCATCATCTGCATAGAATTCCTCCAGAGCAGTGAACTGTTGGTCAAGCGTTTGCTCGTAATACTTAGAAGCCTCTTCAATCTCCAATTCCTCGGGCAATTGACGTTCAAGTTCCAGGTCGGCAACAGTTTCCACTGATGAATTAAGTTCTGACGAATCATTATCCCATAAAAGGGCTCCGGTGGCTATAAGGATTACTGCCGCTGCTGCGATTTTGAGCCAGTTTCTACCTGGCTTTCGATTCATTTTCTTTAATCGATTCTGAAAACGAGCTTCATGTCCAAATGGCAATTCTTGCTCATCGAATTCGCTCTTGTTCTCTTTTATTCTATTTCTAAGATCTGACATTGCTCTTTTCAAATTGATTGATCAATATTTCTTTTAAATTCCTTTTTGCTCTGCTAAGCTGAGACCTTGAGGTACTGGCAGATATGTTCATGATCTCTGCGATCTCTTCATGATCGTAACCTTCAATCATGTATAGATCAAATACCATCTTATGGTTCTTGGCCAATTGATTAGCGGCTGCTTTGATATCATCTATACTGTATTTTGCAGACCAATCTTCTCCTCCATGCTCTTGCTCTTGCTCAAAACTGTAATCTTCTTCTTTCTCTTTTATCAGCTTTTCCCTTCTCAGTTGGTTCAAGCTGCGATTGATCACGATCTTTTTCAACCAATAGCCAAAGGTGGAATCGAAATTGAATCGTTCTAAAGCTTGAAAAGCTTGGATAAAGGATTCTTGCATTACATCTTCAGCCGTTGAAGGGTTTTGCAGCATTCTGTATGCAGTATTATACATAGCTCTGCTATACAGTCGATACAGCTCCGTTTGAGCTCTAGAATCCCCCTTAGCGGCTTTCTCAACCAATTGCTGATGAATGTGTGTTTGGCTAGCTTCCAATTCCATGTACTGAACTATAGAACACCCAAAAAATGAAGTGCTGCTTTTGGATACAATTTATCTCTTTTTTATGGCTAGATAAAGGTATATCTTTGCGCCCCCAAACACATAAGAATCACAACAACGCTTTAGAATGTCACAAAAGATCATTTACACGAAAACCGACGAAGCTCCTTATCTAGCAACCCATTCACTACTTCCTATCGTGAGAAGATTTGCCGCTTCGGCAAACATTGATGTGGAAGAAAGAGACATTTCTCTTGCTGCAAGGATTTTAGCGGTATTTCCTGATTATTTGAAAGAAGATCAAAGAGTAAATGATGCACTTGCCGAATTGGGTGAATTGGCCAAGAAGCCGGAAGCCAATATCATTAAGCTTCCAAATATCTCCGCCTCATTGCCTCAATTGAATGCGGCTATAAAAGAACTACAAGCTAAGGGTTATGCCCTTCCAGATTATCCAGAAAATCCTCAAAGTGAAGAGGAAAAAAAGATTCAACAAACCTATGACAAGGTTAAAGGAAGTGCGGTTAATCCAGTCTTGCGAGAGGGAAATTCAGATCGAAGAGCACCAATGGCTGTGAAGGAATTCGCGAAAAAACATCCTCACTCTATGGGCGAATGGAGCAAAGACTCCAAATCACATGTAGCTACAATGGGAGCAAATGATTTCAGAGCCAACGAGAAATCACACACTGTTGAAAAGGCCGGAAGTGTTGACATAATTCTCAAGAAAAAAGATGGCAGCGATCAAACATTGAAGTCGGGCATTACTGTGCAAGAAGGCGAAGTGATCGATGGCACATTCATGAGTACTAAAGCATTGGTTGAATTCCTTAAGGCTGAAATTGCCGATGCAAAAGCTAAAGGGGTATTGTTCTCTGTGCATATGAAGGCTACCATGATGAAGGTTTCTGATCCTATCATCTTCGGATATGCCATAAAAAGCTTTTTTGCTGAACTATACGAGAAGTATGGCGACAAGCTGGCTGAAGCCGATGCCAATGCAAATGATGGCTTGGGCAAGATGATCGAACAGATCAAAGAAAAACTAGATCCGGAAGAACAAAAAGCTGTACTTGCTGAGATCGATCGAATTCTAAATGAAAAAGCGGATATGGCTATGGTGAATTCCGATAAGGGAATTACCAACCTTCATGTGCCATCTGATGTGATCATTGACGCTTCTATGCCGGCTATGATCAGAAATGGCGGAAAAATGTGGGATAAAGAAGGTAAAACACAGGATACTAAAGCCGTGATTCCTGATAGCTCTTATGCCGATGTGTATGCTGAGACTATTGATTTCTGCAGAGAAAATGGCGCTTTTGATCCTACCACTATGGGAACTGTTCCTAATGTGGGACTAATGGCTCAAAAGGCTGAAGAGTATGGCTCTCACGACAAAACATTTGAGCTTGCAGATGGCGGGACAGTTGAAATAAGGGATCAAGATGGCAATGTGTTGATCTCTCATGAAGTTGAGGCAGGCGATATCTGGAGAATGTGCATGGTAAAAGATGCCCCAATCCAAAACTGGGTGAAGCTTGCAGTAGATCGTGCTAGAGCTACTGGCTGGCCTGCAGTATTTTGGCTGGATGTGAATAGAGCTCATGATGCTCAATTGATCAGAAAGGTGAACACTTACCTTAAAGACCACGACACCAAGGGATTGGAGATCTTGATCAAATCGCCAAAAGACGCTACTCGATACACTTTGGAGCGAGTAAAGAAAGGTGAGAACACCATTTCAGTTACCGGTAATGTATTGCGTGATTATCTAACTGACCTCTTCCCTATTCTTGAATTGGGAACATCAGCAAAAATGCTTTCCATTGTTCCCTTAATGAATGGAGGTGGATTATTTGAAACAGGTGCCGGTGGATCTGCTCCAAAACATGTGGATCAATTCGTGGAAGAAAATCATCTGCGGTGGGATTCATTGGGAGAATTCCTTGCTATTGCAGTTTCTTTAGAACATCTAGCTGAAAAAGAAAATAATCCAAAGGCAAAGATCCTTTCACATTGCTTGGATCTGGCTACAACAAGATTGTTAATGGAAGGAAAGTCGCCAAGTAGAAAAGTAGGCGAGCCCGATAACCGTAGCAGTCATTTTTATCTTGCCCTATTCTGGGCACAGGAAATTGCCAAACAATCTGAAGACACTGAGCTTAAGGAAGAGTATGCCGAACTGGCTAGAGAACTAGAAAGAGAGGCGAATTTCATCGAAAACTTCCTCAATGAGATCCAAGGCAAAGCGGTTGAATTGAACGGTTATTACTGGCCGGATGAAGCTTTGGTAACCAGAGCTATGCGTCCGTGTGATCGTTTGAATGAGTTACTCTAATAGCTCGAAATAAATGGCCGAGGAAAAGAAAATAATTTATTGCATCCCGGGCCTAGGTCAGGATCATCGAGTTTTCAAAGGCTTGAAGATCGACGATGCCGAATTGCGATTCATCGATTGGGTTGAGGCAAAAGAGGATGAAGATATTCCTACCTATGCCAAGCGTTTAGCAGAAAAGATCGAGCAAGGACCAAATCTGTATTTACTCGGAGTATCCCTTGGCGGGATGATGTCGGTAGAAATTGCCAAACATCTTTCAGTAGAGAAGCTCATACTGATTTCTACAGTGAAGAATCGGGATGAGATGCCGGCTACTTTCGATTGGATGGGCAAAATTCCCATGAAGAGCAATTCTTTGCCAAAGTTTGTGATTGATGCTCAGGTTTTACTCAAACCTTTCTACGGAAAGGCTAATCAAAAGGGAATCGATCTTTTTGAAAAGATGTTGAAGTCGGCCAGTCTCAACTTCATCCGCTGGGCCTGGAATCAGATTCCAGAATGGGAATCAAAAGGACTTCCAAAAGCTCCCTTCATCCACCTTCATGGAACAGCTGATCTGGTATTTCCCATCAAACACATTGATCAGGCAATTACCTTAAAAGGAGCGACTCATTTTGCCATTTTCAACGATAAAAAAAAGCTCAATCAATTGATCGAGCTTTTTCTGTAGCAATAGTCTCTATTTCTTAAAGAGACTTCAAAGCCTCTATGGCCTTATCGTAATTAGGTTCGTGAGTAATGTCATCCACTTCCTCTACATACTTTACTTCATTGTTCTCATCTAGAATGTAGATCATTCTGGCGTAAAGTCCTTTTAGAGGAGAGTTCTGCATTTCTACACCTGTCTGACTTCCAAAGTCGTTGTATCTAAAATCTGAAGCCGGAATAATGGTCTCAATGCCCTCAGCAGCACAAAAACGCTTCATAGCCATTGGTAAATCCTTTGAGATTACCAAACCTACCGTATCACCTTGTCCATCTAATTTTTGATTGAATGCTCTAGCTTCTTTTTGACAAATACCGGTATCTAAACTCGGCAATACCATTAAAACTTTCTTCTTGCCATCATAATCTGACAGACTAGCTTCTGATAGATCTGTTTTTACGAAAGTAAAGTCTTCGATCTTACTTCCTACTTGAGGTGTATTTCCGCTTAACTCTACCGGATCACCATTGAATTTTATATTGCTCATAATTGGGTTTGATTTAGAATTTGAATGGACTAATCTAACAGCAATATTCGCATTCAGTTTAATTCCCGACAAATAAATTTTTTGATTTCCCTATTGCTTTACTGTCCGAAAAGAAGACAGTATCTTCAAAGTCTAAATAAATCAGATGAAGTCGAAAAAGATACAGTTTGAAAACCGAAGTGGTCATAAGCTAAGTGCGAGAATAGAATTACCTCTTGAAGATCAACCATTGGCCTTTGTGATCTTCGCCCATTGTTTTACCTGCAATAAAGACCTAACGGCAGTGAGGAATATAAGCAGAGCGTTGAGTTCGGAAGGTATAGGGGTTATGCTCTTCGACTTCACCGGCTTGGGAGAAAGTGAAGGTGATTTCTCAGAAACCGACTTCAGCTCGAACATCAGTGATCTGGTCTCTGCCTCTGATTGGCTAAAGCGCGAATATGATGTTGACCAATACCTTATCGGGCATTCACTTGGAGGAGCCGCAGTCTTAGCAACCGCCGGTAAAATTGAAGCGGTTAAGGCAGTGGTGAGTATTGCCGCCCCTTTTGACCCATTTCATGTGAGCAATCTTTTCAAGGAGCATATAGATGAGATCAAAGCTCAGGGAAAAGCAGAAGTAAATATTGGTGGACGACCATTCAAACTTTCAAAGGAATTCATTGAGGATCTTAAAGACCAAGATCCTAAAAAGACCATTGCAGAGCTTAGAAAGCCATTAATGGTAATGCATTCGCCACAAGATAATATTGTAAGCATAAAAAATGCGGCTAAGATCTATGTAGCAGCCATGCATCCTAAGAATTTCCTGAGTTTGGATGGAGCAGATCACCTCTTGAGCAATAAAAGTGATTCTTCCTATGCCGGATTGATGATTGCTCATTGGATCAAAGCACAAATAAATACAGATAGCAAAAGAGAAAGTGAAAAAGAAGAAGATCTTGAAGAGGGATTTGTTAGATCAAAGACCTCCGATAATGGTTTTGCCACCCCAATTAAAACGGGTAATCACCACTTGCTCGCAGACGAACCGACTTCTGTAGGCGGAAGCGATCTTGGCCCTAGTCCGTACAACCTCTTAGCCGCAGCATTGGCATCTTGCACCAGCATGACTGTGCAGATGTATGCCAGAAGAAAAGAATGGAAGCTGGAAGAGGTAATGGTTGAGATCAAACATGAGAAAAAACACAAAGAAGATTGCGAGAATGAAGCCAAGATCGATCATTTCTTCAAGCGTATTCGATTAGAGGGAGAATTGGACGAGAGTCAGCGAAAGCGACTTCTAGAAATTGCAGCTAAATGCCCTGTCCATCGAACCTTGGAAGGTGATATTCAGATAGAGAGTGAGCTTATGGACTAAAAAAATGCTCGCTGAAATTCAATAAATAAAGTTGCTCGCTGGCCCTACTAATTGCAGTATACAGCCATCTTGCATATTGCTGATCGATCATCTCCTCAGTGAGATATCCTTGATCAACAATCACATTCTTCCATTGACCACCCTGCGACTTATGAGCAGTAACCGCATATGCGAATTTGATCTGTAAAGCATTGAAATATGGATCCGTCTTGATCGCCTCCATGCGCTCCCTCTTGGTGCTCAAATCCTGATACTCTTCGGCAACCGAATCAAAGAGATGTTGTTGCAGTTCTGCTGGTAATGAAGGGCCATCTACTTCCAAGACATCCAACATCACCTTCAACTGCAAAGGAGGCTGCTGAGGATAATCTAGCAAGCGCAATTGCACATCCACGAAAGTGAATCCATAGCGTTCTTCCCAATTTCCTATGCTAAGCACCTCGCCTATATCTCCATTAGCGATGAATCCAATTGGAGAATCGGCCTCTATCCAATGATAATTGTTCTTTACTACCATCACATAGTCACCGCTAGCTAGGCGCTCATCCAAGCCTTTGATCCTCACTCTGATCTGCTGATTAAAGAGGTTCGCCCTTTTGTTAGAGCGACAAACAACCATACTTTCATCAACCCCTTTGTAGCGATAACACTGCTCCAAAACATCTTCAAGTTCTTCACCATTGATTCGATGTATATCATTGAAGCCATCCAAGTAAAACTTGATCTTGGGATATTCATGTTGAATCTGTTCTCGCAGCCTACTGGCATTGAAAAGGATTCCCGACTCATGCGCTTGTCGCAACACCTGCTTTAATTCAACCCCTTTTAACTGCAAATGATAGAAATTCTTCAATGGCTTTGGGTCTAGAGCAGGAGAAAGATCACTTCCAACGGGCGGAAGCTGGGCGATATCGCCAATGAACACTAGTCGGCAATTCTTTCCTTGAAATACATAGTCAATTAGATCTTCTAATAGGTTTCTACCTACTCCAGAACGATCACCCGAGATCATCGATGCCTCATCCACAATGAAAATTGTGTTTTTATGTCGGTTATTTCCCAACTTCATCCGAATACTACCATCGCTGTTTTTCTGACTTTGATAGATTTTCTTGTGAATGGTGAAGGCCATTTTTGAAGAGAAAGAAGACATCACCTTTGCTGCTCTACCGGTTGGTGCCAGCAGTACAGACTTGATCTTGAAGGCTGGAAGAGTTTTCACCAAAGCCGCCACGGAAGTGGTTTTACCTGTCCCTGCATAACCGCGAACAATAAAGCTTGCACGTTCATAGTTTCCAAATAGAAAACGCTGCATACGCTCCGCCAAATCCCTTTGATCTTTGGTAGGCTCATCGGGTAAATGCGAATAGAAGGTATGGAGAAAATCAGCGCTCATTCAGAGGAAGATAGGAAATCAAATTTAACCTAAAGCACTGCCAATTTCAGGCTTTATTGACGATAAAAAATATTGTAGATTTGTGAACCTAAGAAATCAAAAAAATCAAGCTCGATGAAAATCGTTATTAACATAGTACTTGTAGTTGCAGCCCTAGTTTTGGCATATTTTATCTACGATGGTGTTAATCAAAAAATTGAATTCCAAAAAAAGGCAGAAAGTCGACGATTAGTCGTTCAGGAGCGCCTTTTGAATATAGTGACTGCACAAAAGGAATTCAAAACTCAAAAGGGAAGATACGCAGGTAACTTCGCAGAGCTTGAGCACTTTTTGAAAACCGATTCACTTCGCATTATCAAAGCAATTGGTACGGTTCCGGATTCATTGACAGAAGCAGAAGCTGTTGAGCGTGGTATTGTGATCAGAGATACCAACTTAGTTCCTGCCATCTCAATCTTCGAGGGAATGGATATAAGTGTAGATTCATTGAAATACATTCCTTTCAGTGAAGGCAATACCTTCAAAATGCAGGCTGATGTGATCGAAAAGAACAAGGTGAACGTGAATGTTTTCGAAGCTTCTGCAAAATTTGCAGATGTCTACAACGGCTTGAAGACCAGAAATGAGGATGTTGATCTAGAAGAAGTTCTCAAAGTTGGTTCAATGACTGAGCCAATCACCACAGGTAACTGGTAATCCATTTTTCATGTCAGCGGTAAAATCGCCTGCTAAGCAGTTTTTCGACGAATCTTATCGTGGGAGAATGGGCGATTTACAATTGTTTGTCCAGGCTGGTCAGGCACAATTCCAATTTGCCTTCTTCGACCCTTACATCCAACAGATGGTGGGTTTGGAAAGCTGGAATCTGGATGGTCATCAAAATTGGCATCAGATCAGCGAACAACTAGCTGATATTCTAGGGCAAGAGCAATTCAAAGCCGATTTCAAATCCGTTTCTTTCGCTCTTGTGGATTCTTCATATACATTGGTTCCTTCCACTCTTTTCGAGGATGCTAAAAAGGCCGATTATCTGAAACTGAATCACCGATTGAATGATCCCTCTGAATTGGTTTTTCTCTCAGAAGAGATTTCAGGTATCAATTCTCATTTGGTTTATGCCTTTCCGCAGATCTTACATAAATTCTTAAGTGGACGATTTCAAAAATTACAATTACACCATTCTTTGGTGCCTTGTTTAGAATCCTTTTCCCTTCAGAAGAAGAAGGGTGAAAGCATGCATCTACATGTGCATTCAGATCGCTTCGACTTGATCTACTACGCAGATATGAAGTTGCAAATGGTGAATACTTTCCTTTATCAAACTGTTGAAGACTTCATCTACTATTTGCTATATGTGATGGAGCAAAAAGAGGTAGATAGAGATCATATTGAGCTGAGTATGTATGGTGAATTTGAAAAAAGATGTACTCTACACGATCTCATTTACAAGTATGTTCGTCAGCCCGAGATCAAAGAACGAAGCAAGGAGATCAAATATTCCAAGCCACTTGATCAGCTTGAAAGACATCAATTTGTAAATCTTTTCAATCAGTATTTGTGCGGATAGTATCTGGCAAATACAAAGGCCGAAGATTTAATCCCCCAAAGAACCTTCCCGTAAGACCTACAACTGATTTCGCCAAGGAAGGTCTCTTCAATATTCTGCGAAATAGAATGCAGATCGAAGGAAGCAATGTACTCGACTTATTTGCCGGAACCGGAAATATGAGCCTTGAATTTGCCTCAAGAGAAGCGAATAGAGTTGTAAGTGTGGATCAGAACCGCAAATGCATACAATTCATTGAGCAGATCAGCAAACAGCTGGAAATTGATGTGATTCAAAGCTACAGCTCAGATGCGGAAAAGTATCTGGAAAAGTGCAGCAGTCGCTTCGACCTTATTTTCGCAGATCCTCCATATGCTTATACAAATGGTTTAAAACTCTGGAATCTGATCACTGAAAAAGAACTATTAGAGCCAGATGGCTACTTTATTCTAGAGCATGGGAAGGATCAAGATTTTGAAGGCGAAGAAGGCTTTCTATTTAGCAGGAAGTTTGGAAATGTTAACTTTACTTTCTTTCAGTCTGAATCATGAAGAAAATCGCCGTATTCCCGGGATCATTCGATCCAATTACCCTCGGACATGAATCTGTGGTAAAAAGAGCATTGCCTCTTTTTGATGAGATCATTGTAGCTATTGGCAACAATTCCCAAAAGCAATACATGTTTGACTTGAAGCAGAGAGAAAAGTGGATCAAAGACACTTTCAAAGGAATCGATCAGATTAGGGTTGATATCTATGAAAAACTCACGGTTGAATACTGTGAGGAAGTAGGCGCAAAATTCCTGCTTAGAGGACTTAGAAATCACGCAGATTTTGAGTTTGAACGTTCTATTGCTCAGATGAACAGGGAGCTGAACGATGAGATTGAAACCTTCTTTTTGTTCACAGACCCGAAGTATTCTGCAATAAATTCAACAATTGTACGTGAGATATACCGTCTTGGCGGGGAAGTTGCTCAGTTCCTTCCCAAAAACATCCACATACAATGAAATTGATTCGCTCTATTATCACCCTTTGTTTCTGTAGCCTTTTCATTAGTCAAAGTTTTGGCTTAGAGACATTGATTCAAGGAAATGTCAAAGGATTTGATGGAGAGCAAGTTCGCTTGGGCTATTATCAAGATTACATCACCTTTAAGAAGGTGTTCGTAGAAACGGATATTATTGAAAATGGTCAATTTCAACTGAATATCGATCTGCAAGATGTAAAGCAATTGATCTTAATGATAGAGGATAAACAAACATCCCTATTTGCCGAGCCAGGTCAGGTTTATAACCTATCCATAAGTTACAGCATTGAAAACAATGCTAAAAGAGCATTCGAGAAATATCTGGATCTTAAATTCAGCTTTCCAAAGGCAGATGAATTGAATCAGCGCATCAAGCAATTCAATTCTGAGTACCAGGCATTCTTTGCAGAGCATTATGAAAAGTTCGTAGTGAATGAGGCCGGTAAAGAGATCGAAGAGTTTGTAAAGAAGGAAAAAGCGAAAACCGAATATCATTCGCCGGCATTTCTAAAGAATTATGTGCGTTACGCGCTGGCCAATTTGGAGGACATCAATAAAAAACCCACAGATAAACTAGAGGCGGAATATCTAAAAGGACAAAAGGTTTTGCTCGATCATAAGGAGTATATGAACTTTTTCCGACAGCTTTATGCAGAGGATTTTGAGCAATTATTGATCAAGAAAGACGCTCAACCTCTGATGAAAGCCATCATGTTTGAAGAGGACCTCAATCATAGCCTGGAACTTTTGAAGGGACTCAAGAAATTCGAAAGTCAGGAACTAACAGAACTGTATTTCATCAATGGCCTTTTTGAAGTATATCACAAGAAGACGGTGAATCAAAAAAGCAACCTTGCTCTTTTAAAAGCACTAAGTAAGAATGCGAGCAATGAAGGCTTGAAGAAGCTTGCTTCTGCTGTTGCAGAGCGACTAGAATTGCTTGCAGAAGATAAGACTGCACCAGCATTTGCATTGAAAAATGCAGAAGGTGTGGAAGTAAAGCTAAGCGATCTAAAAGGGAAGCCTATATACCTGGGATTCTGGGCCAATTGGTCGATCATATCCCTGAAAGAACTCCGACTGATTCAGGAATTGAAGGAAGAGTACGGCGATAAGATCCACTTTGTGAGCATCAATATTGATGAAGATGAGGAGGCAAATAAAATGGTGAAGGCCCAATTCAACTACGACTGGGAATTCCTATATGGAGGAAAAGACTACCTGCTTCGCGAGCAATACGAGGTAAATACTGTACCTGTATATTTTTTGATCGACGAGGAAGGCAAGCTGATCAGAAGATATGCACCTGCTCCCCATCAGATCGAACCTCAGCTGAAAAAAATGCTTGGAACAGGAAGCTAAAAGCAGATTGATTACGTCTGCATCATACAAGAGTATGAACATGCGCATTGAGAAATACCTGCTATCAATACTGTTAATCCTATTTAGCTGCATTTCATACAATCTAAGTGCTCAGAGTGTTGAAGTTGAAGGTAGGATCATTGATAGTCAGACAAAAAAAGCACTTCCATTTGCCCATATCTATTTAAAAAATCGCCAGGGCACGATCAGTACATCCAACCTATCCGG
>PALM01000017.1 GCA_002706365.1 Flavobacteriales bacterium
ATCGTGAAGAGAAGACGCTCTCGTCCGAAATTCTAATACTATTTTCGCATTCCATACGTTCATTTCACGCTATGCGTAAATTATATTCATTTGTATTCCTATTATGCCTTGCAGTCTCAGGCTTAAACGCCCAAAAGATTGCAGAGTTCGGTCCTACCGTTGGTAGATCCTACTATCTAGGTGAGATCAATCCAAAAACTCATATTGGCAATGGAGTAGGTAGTTTGAGTTACGGTTTGATCTTCCGTTATAATCTCAATGAGAGGTGGGCATTGAAGCTAAATCTAAACCGCGCTACACTTACCGCTGAAGACGAGTCGATGGATTTCTTATTCAACCAATCTAGACTTGCAAGCTTTGAAACCAAGGTAACAGAGATCACAGGGAATATAGAATTCAACTTCTTACCTTTTCGTATTGGTACACCTAACAAAAGTTTTAGTCCATACCTTTTCACAGGCTTTTCTTACTTCTGGTATAATCCTTCAACCTATATAGAAGGTGCTGAGGTAGTAACTTCAGAATCCGCTGATGGCAATGGATTAGCATTTGTATTTGGCCCTGGAATCAAAACCAACATTGGCAAAAAATTCAGTATTGCTGTTGAATGGGGTTTTAGAAAGACTGGAACTGATGCATTAGACGGATTGCCAAACAAAATAGGTGAACTCTATGAGCTTGGAAAAGACTACGATAACGACTGGTATGTGATCAGCGGAATAATGCTGACATTCAAGCTAACCAATGAAGGCCCTTGTCCGGGATTGTATTTTTAATTTTGCCCGATAAATCAGAACTTTGCCGGCCTTAATTTTTGGAGAGCATGCCCATTCCCGAAAGCCTTGATAGAAATAAAATCCCTGAACACATTGCCATAATCATGGATGGTAATGGTCGTTGGGCTAAAAAAAACAATAAGGCAAGAGTCTTTGGTCATAAGAATGGAGTAAAATCTGTTCGCGAAGTCACGGAAGGGGCAGCTGAGTGCGGTGTAAAATATCTCACATTATACGCCTTCTCCACAGAGAATTGGAATCGGCCTAAATCAGAAGTGAATGCTTTGATGCAGCTTTTGGTAACAACCATAGGTAAAGAAACCAAAACCCTACAAAAGAATAATATCCGATTATTGGCAATCGGCGACCTTGAGAATCTTCCGGGAAACTGTAATTCGGAGCTTCAAAGAGCGATGAAAGAAACTGCCAATAATGATGGGATGACATTGATACTAGCTTTGAGTTATAGCTCAAAGTGGGAGATTCTCAATGCAGTACGAAGGCTGTTAAATGATGTTAAAGACCAGGATCTAAGCGAATTTGAGCTAAATGAGCAGGTCTTCAATAGCTATCTTTGTACGGCTGGAATTCCGGATCCAGAACTGCTGATCAGAACCAGTGGGGAATACCGGATAAGTAATTTTTTGTTGTGGCAATTGGCCTATGCCGAACTTTATTTCACCTCAAAGTTGTGGCCCGACTTTAAGAGAGAAGATCTTTGGGAAGCGATCATTGATTATCAAGGACGCGAAAGAAGATTTGGAAAAACTAGTGAGCAACTCACTTCATGAGAATTAGATCCACCAGAATAATTCTGCTTTTGATATTGAGCTTTTGCACTGCATTGCTGAGTCAATTGCATGCGCAAATCACTATCGACCCTGCTCTTGAAGTACTCGATTATACCTCGCCTAGAACCTATACTATTGGTGACATTACCGTTACCGGAACAACAAATCTTGATCATACAGCACTTATTGCCATCTCAGGCTTAGAAGTTGGACAAGAGATTAGAGTTCCAGGAGATGATATTTCTATTGCACTTACCAAACTATGGCAACAAGAGTTGTTTACCGACATCGAGATAAGTGCTAGCGAAGTGAAGGGAGACCTTATCTTTCTAACTATTCACTTAGAGGAGAGACCAAGACTATCAAAATTTAGATTTAGAGGAGTAAAAAAGGGAAAACAAGAGTCGCTTCGTGAAGAGATCCGATTGATTCGCGGTAAAGTGATCACACCAAACCTTTTGAGTAACACCAAAAGAACAATTGAGAACTATTACACAGACAAAGGGTATTACAATGCAGAAGTAGACTTGATTGTAGAAGATGATAGCACCATTAACAACTCGAAAGTGATTACGATCCAAGTGAAAAAGAAGGATCGTATCAAAGTGCGCGACATCATCATAGAAGGCAATGAAATACTGAGCGATAAACAGATTCGCAAGACCATGCGTAATACGAAACGCAAGAGATTCATTAGAATATTCAAGGCTTCAAAGTTCATAAGAGATGATTATGAAGCGGATCTAAAATCGGTCATTGCCAAATACAATACCAATGGTTATAGAGATGCAAAATTCACCTTCGATACGGTTTATCAGGTGAGTCCAAAAAGGGTGAGCATCAAATTAAAGATCGAAGAAGGAAAACAATATTACTTCGGTGATATCAAGTGGATAGGCAATAGTAAGTTCACCGATGAAGAGCTAGATAGGATCCTGGGAATTGAGAGAGGTGATGTTTACAATCAAGGGCTTTTCGATAGAAGATTGTATCAAGATCAAGCAGGTAGAGACATCAGCTCTTTGTATCTAGATGATGGATACCTTTTCTTTTCGCCGAATGTAGTTGAAGTGCAAGTTAGAAACGACACTATCGACTACGAGATAAGGCTCAGGGAGGGTCGTCAAGCGAGAATTGATCAGGTTACCATTAAGGGGAACACCAAGACTAATGATCATGTGATCCGCAGAGAGATCAGAACCTATCCGGGTCAGCTTTTCAGCAGAACAGACATCATAAGAAGTCAGCAAGAGCTAATGCAATTGGGCTACTTCAATCAGGAAAAGATGGGTGTAAATCCAATTCCCGATCAGCAAAGTGGAACAGTTGATATTGAGTATATCGTTGAAGAAGCACCATCAGATCAGATCGAACTATCAGGTGGTTGGGGTGGCGGCCGAGTTGTAGGTAGCTTGGGCTTGAGCTTCAATAACTTCTCGGCAAAGAAATTCTTCAAAAAAGGAGCTTGGAATCCTTTGCCTTCTGGAGACGGACAACGATTGAGCTTAAGGGCACAGACAAATGGGGTATTCTTCCAGTCTTATAACATCTCATTCACAGAGCCATGGTTGGGAGGTAGAAAGCCCAATAGTTTAAGTGTAAGTGCTTTCTATTCAAGACAGACAAATGGAGCCGATCGATTTATCCGCAACAGCTTTGGAGATCGAATAGAAAATCCAAATAGACAGGCTCTTGGAATTTGGGGAGTTTCTGTTGGATTAGGTAGAAGATTGGTAGCTCCGGATGATTTCTTCCAGCTCTATAATGAGATTAGCTATCAATACTACGAGCTCCAGAATTGGGGGAACTTTATCTTCGGAAGTGGGTACGCGCACAACTTGAGCTTCAAGACTATTTTCTCTAGAAACTCTATTGACCGCCCTATTTACCCTACTAGAGGTGCCAACACTTCTATCTCCTTGCAATTCACTCCTCCTTATTCTCTATTTGGAGAAGAGGAGAATTACGATGAGCTCACCAACCAAGAGCGATATAAATTCATTGAATTCCACAAATGGAAATTCAACTCATCTTGGTTTACACCCTTGAGTGGTGGGAAGCACCAATTGGTATTGAACACCAGAGTTGGTTTTGGATATCTGGGAACATACAATCAGGACTTAGGGCAGTCACCATTTGAGAGATTCTACCTTGGTGGTGATGGATTAAGTGGATTTAACCTTGATGGATCAGAAATCATTGCCCTGAGAGGTTATGGTGATCGTCAATTATCTCCGAGAACTGGTGCAACATTAGTAAGTAAGTATACTGCAGAACTTAGATTTCCGTTTAGTTTGAATCCAAGTGCAACTATTTACGGTTTGGCATTTGCTGAAGCTGGAGACTCCTGGTTTGATTTTGATCAATTCTCTCCATTTGAAGTGAAGCGCTCTGTGGGTTTTGGAGTTAGAATATACATGCCTTTCTTTGGCTTACTAGGTCTAGACTGGGGTTATCGATTGGATGACATCCCAGGGAGAACCGATCCAAATAGTCGTACAGAATTCCACTTTACCATTGGTGGTAATATTGGTGGTTGGTAATATAAAATCCATGCATATGAAAAAGTTATTTTTCTTAAGCTGTCTGCTCATACTAAGTATAGCAGCCTCAGCCCAAAAATTCGCCTACATTGATTCAGAGTATATATTGAACAATATCCCTGAGTACCAAGAGGCGAAAAAGCAATTAGATGCGCTTTCAGACGAATGGCAAAAGCAGATCGAAAGGAAGTATGAGGAGATTGATAAGATGTACAAAGACTATCAAGCCGAAGAGATCCTGCTCACAGAAAAAATGAAGAATAAGCGTAGAGAGGAAATCCTAAAAAAGGAAGAAGAGGCCAGAGAGTACAAAAAAGAAAAGTTTGGAGTTGATGGGGAACTTTTCAAGAAAAGGAAGGAGCTGATCAAGCCAATTCAAGAAAAGATCTACAAGGCTGTGCAAGAAACTGCAAACATTGGCAGGTATGCTATAATATTCGATAAAGCGGGCGAGGCCACTATGGTCTACACGAATCCAAAGTATGATAAAAGCGATGATATTCTGAGAAGAATGGGGTACAAACCTGGAGAATAATCACATTTGGCACGATTATTACCAGTTATCATACTGAAATAGCAAATAATTGAATAACAACAACTAAATTCGCGCAAAATGAAAAAGATGAAACATATTATATTGGTATTCGCTACTTTGTTGAGTACCGCGGTATTTGGACAAAAATTAGGACACATTAATTCAAATGAGTTGCTTTTGGCAATGCCAGAGCGAACTACTATTGAAAATCAGATAAAGAAGTATGCTCAGGATCTTGAGTCACAGCTTTCTGCAATGACTAAAGAGTATCAAAGCAAAGTTCAAAGCTATCAGGCAAATGAAGCTACCATGACTGAGGCTATCAAAAAAGACAAAATCAAAGAGATTACCAATTTGGAAGAGCGTATCTCTGAGTTCCAGCAAACTGCCCAAAAGGATCTTCAAGCTAAAGAAGAGAGTTTGTTAAAACCATTGATCGACAAAGCCAAGAAAGCCATTGAAGATGTAGCTAAAGAAAATGGATACACCTACATTTTCGATTCAGGTGTTGGAGTTCTCCTCTATCAAAGGGACTCAGACGACATCATGCCTTTGGTAAAGAAAAAATTGGGTCTGTTGTAAAACATATTCACGCGAATTCAAAAAGCAGTTTCATATTGAAGCTGCTTTTTTTATGTTCGTAGGCTAATGAGCGAATCAAATTCAAATAATCTAAAAGCTGAGAATCCAATAGGGATTTTCGACTCCGGTATTGGCGGACTAACCGTTGCCCATGCGATCAAAGAGCTGCTGCCAGAGGAACAATTGATCTATTTTGGCGATACTGCACACTTGCCTTATGGAGATAAAGCAAGCTATTCTATAAAGCATTATGCCACTGAGCTGAGTAAGTTTCTGCTTGATCAAGGCTGTAAGGTGATCGTGATCGCTTGTCATACCGCTTCCTCTGTAGCCAATGAAGAAGTAAAATCAGTTGTAGGAGATCAGGCTTTAGTGATCAATGTGGTTGAACCGGTTATTGGCAAATTGATCAGAGAGTCTCAAAATGGAGGCAAGAAGGTTGGAATTATTGGGACCAAAGGAACCATTCAGTCTGAGGTATATCCAACAAGACTAAGTGCGCAGGATGAGAGCATTGAAGTTAGACCGCTTGCCACTCCCCTGCTTTGTCCTATGATCGAAGAGGGTTTTATCGATGATCGAATTAGTGAAACGGTTATTGAATCTTATTTAAAACAAGATCAATTGTCGGCCATTAACAAGATTGTCCTGGCATGCACACACTACCCTTTGATCAAGAAACAGATCGATAATTACTATCAAGGTGGAGTAGAGATCATAGATTCTTCTGAAGAAGCGGCAATGCACTTGAAAGAATTACTAACAGAGCACAATCTCCTCAATCAAAAGCTCAGCAAAGAGCATCATTTCTACGTGTCTGATTACACTCCTTCATTTGAGAAGAGCACACATTTTTTCTTTGGAGAGAAGGTGAAGCTGGAAAAAGGAAGTATTTGGTCTTAGCGGAAATGGCCATTTGAGATCGATATGAACACGCAGGATCAGAGATCCTGCGGTGCAGACTACTTATACCAAGAAGAATACTTGATATAATTCTTAGCAATTCGCTCTATCTCGCCATTTCGCAATTCATCACTCACTTCTCCGATCTTTTTTGCAGGCATTCCCGCATAGATTGAACCCGCTGAGATCTTGGTACCTTGAGTAACAACTGCCCCTGCAGCAATAATACTATAGCTTTCAACCTCAGCATCATCCATCACAATAGAACCCATGCCCACAAGCACCTTATCATGAAGTTTGCAGCCGTGTACAAGGGCATTGTGACCAATAGACACATCATTGCCAATTTGAGTATCGGCTTTTTGATAAGTACAATGAATTACTGCTCCATCTTGTACATTCACTCTATCGCCAATGCGGATTTGATGAACGTCTGCTCTGATCACGGCATTATACCACACACTGCATTGGTCTCCCATGATCAGATCGCCAATTAAGGTGGCGTTTTCGGCAATGAAACAATCATCGCCCCATTGGGGATCAAAGCCCCTAAGTGATTTTATTATGGCCATCGCTTTATAAGTCGCTAAATGACAAAGCTAATGATCAATTCTTGACTAATTTTGTTGAAAGTTTTGAAGATGGAAAAAACTGAATTAGCACCACATACAATTTACGCAGAAAGCACACCGAATCCAACTACCATGAAATTCGTCTCGAATAGGTATTTGGTAATAGACGGACAGCAATACGAATATACTCCTGAAGAGGATTTGAGCAATTCACCCTTGGCGGCCAAGCTATTGAATCTTCCTTTCGTTTCTAAGGTTTTTATCGCGAGCAACTTTGTAGCAGTAAGCAAAACCGATATTATCGAATGGGAAGATGTGATCCATCAATTGAGAGATATGCTTTCTGAATTCCTGAATGCTGGCGGCCAAGTAATCATCAAGTCGAAAGCCGATGAAGAAGCCGGCAATGAAACTGAGGACGCAAGTGGAAAAGATGAGTCTGAATTCTCAGATATTGAAAAGAAAGTTTCTTCCATTCTAAATGAATATGTTCGTCCGGCTGTAGAAGGTGATGGAGGAGCAATTGAACTTCATTCATGCGTTGAGGGCAAGGTAAAAGTTGTACTCAAAGGAGCCTGCAGTGGCTGCCCCTCTTCAACGATGACTCTGAAAAATGGCATTGAAAGCATGTTAATGGATATGCTGCCAGGCGAAATAAAGGAAGTGGAAGCCATTAATGGCTAATTTCGTAAGCATAGTATTGCTTATGAAACACTTATATTCTCTCCTAACAATCCTGATGAGCACAATTAGCATTGGACTAATTGCTCAGCCTACGATCGATTCTAGCAGTATGCCAAGTACTGGTGATACATTAAGATATAGTATAGCTGTACCTGACTCTGCTGTCTTACTTAATTTCAATAGCACAGGTGCAAATCAAACTTGGAGATTCGATAGCCTTCAAGCAATTAGACAAGGATTGTCTGAGTTTATCAGTGCTTCCCAAAGTGGCTATACCCAAGTACCAACTAGCAGAACCGGAGAATTACTTACAGACTCGCTAGTATTGGGTACGATCACTCTCTTAGACGTCTATAATTTCTATAATAATAGCACTTCAGAGTATGCTTTGGACTACCGTGGCTTTTCAACCCCAACAGGCTTTAGCCCTCCATTCCCCACTGTAATAAGAGAATCTCCTCAATTTGTGGATAAGGACGAAGTATATCAATTTCCTTTGAACTATTTAGATAGAGATAGTAGCACCTTCGATTTTACCTATCAGAATGTAATTTTAGGAGTATACATAAGCTCTAGAGGCTACCGCATCAATGAAGTTGAGGCCTGGGGCACCATTACAACTCCTTATGGAACTTTTAACTGTATCAAGGTAAAGACAGACATAGTCACTTATGACACATTGAGCTTTGGAACAACTCAATTTGGAATAAACAGCCATCAAAGAGAATACAAATGGCTTAGCCCGAATGTGGGTATTCCCATTGCCAATCTATCAGGAAATGTGGTTGCAGGAGTTTTTGTCCCTGGAAATATTCAATATAGGGATACTTTGCGGCCGGCTGTGCCAAATATCTTTGCTCCGATAGCAATTTTCAATGCAGATACTACAACTGTAAACTTGAATGGCAGTGTACTGTTTTCAAATAATACCATTAGCATTACTCCTGCTACCTATCAGTGGAGTATTAGTCCGGTTACACACCAATATATCAACGGCAGCAATGCCAATTCAGCTGAGCCAGAAGTACAATTCAACGCCATTGGTTTCTATGATGTACAGCTTATCGCTACAAATAGCAGAGGAAGTGATACCTTGTTCATTCCCTCCTATATTGAAGTGAGATTAGCAAGTGGCATCAATGATCAATCATCTCTTGATAATAAAATACTTCTTTATCCAAACCCAGTTCGATCGGGAGAAGAAATGATCCTTGAGACTGAAGTAAAGATCAATGAGATCTTGATATTTGATCAACAATCCAGATTGGTGAGAAGGATCAGACCAAATAGTACAAATCGCATTGTCATCAATACCGCCGATCTAGAATCAGGAATTTATATCTTACAGCTAGAGGCTGAAGAATCAAGCATACAGAAAAAAATAATCATCCAATAGAATGAGTGAACTCAAGGCAGAGGACAAAAGCAATCAAAAAACCTACGAGCAAAAGCCAAGAGAACGTATTTATCCTATTGAGAAGCTGATCCGTCCGGTTGAAGAATTATTGCGCAATCGACCAATATCCGGTATTCTTCTTTTCCTTTCTGTAATTGCCGCATTGTTCTGGGTGAATTCTGATGCTGCAGAGAGTTATCATCACCTATGGCAAAAACGATTTACCATAAGCTTTGGCGACTATACCATTGATCGCAATCTACATCACTGGATCAATGAAGGATTAATGGGAATATTCTTCTTCGTGGTTGGCTTGGAGATCAAAAGAGAGATCATACTTGGGGAACTCTCTTCTTGGAAAAAAGCCTCCCTTCCAGTTGCTGCTGCAATTGGTGGTATGCTAATGCCCGCCCTGATCTATACATTTTTCAATGCAGGTGAATATGGCGAGTCTGGTTGGGGTGTGCCAATGGCAACAGATATTGCATTCTGCTTGGGGATACTTTCCTTATTGGGGAACAAAGTGCCAATTAGCTTAAAGATCTTCCTTACAGCCTTGGCCATAGTAGACGACTTGGGTGCAGTGCTCGTAATTGCCTTCTTCTATACCAATGACCTCTTCATCTTCTACCTGGAATTTGCCCTTATCTTCTTTGGTTTGCTGGTAGCAGGAAATCTTTTGGGTATTCGCAATACTTTGTTTTACGCTGTTCTTGGTATTCTAGGAGTATGGGTATCCTTCCTAAATTCGGGAGTGCATGCCACTTTAGCTGGTGTAATTGTGGCGATGACCATTCCGGTTAAAGCAAAGATCAATGAGCAAAAGTTGATCATTCAGTTTGCAAGACTATTGGAACGCTTCAAGAACACTAAGAAAGTAAGAGGATTCTATGTAAGTGAGCAACAGGGTGAAATCATAGAACAGATCAAAGAAACCCGAAAGAAAGCAGAGTCGCCACTTCAAAAGATGGAGAACTCCCTAAACCCTTTTGTATCATTCATTGTACTTCCACTTTTTGCCCTTGCCAATTCAGGTGTAGAATTCAGCTCAGACCTTTGGACTAGCATGGCATCCAATGTTTCATTGGGTATCATATTCGGACTTATATTGGGAAAGGCAAGTGGGATAGCCGGTTTCTCCTATCTCTTTGTGAAGTTAGGTATCTCAGAGCTTCCGAAAAATACCAATTGGGGTGTTATGATAGGAGCAGGTATCATGGGAGGTATTGGATTCACCATGTCGATTTTCATTTCTGAACTAGCCTTCCCATCAGAAGAAGTGAGAACCCAGGCCAAAATGGCAATCCTTCTTGCATCCACATTAGCTGCGATCCTTGGAATGCTTGTGATCTCTATCTTCAGTAAGAAGATCACGAAAATCTAAGCAATCCTTTATCGTCTGAAAGCAGCCCTTCAGCAATTGCAGAATGCTTAATTTTGCCCTTTCCATATGGTATACCTCCATGCCCCAATTTTATGAGTGATCAGATCAAGCACGAATGCGGAATCGCATTTATTAGATTAAGAAAACCCCTCAATTATTACGTAGAGAAATACGGAACAGCTGCTTACGGTATAAACAAGCTATACCTGCTCATGGAAAAGCAGCACAACCGCGGACAAGATGGTGCCGGTGTAGCCAATATCAAATTGGATGTTGCTCCCGGACAACGATACATTTCCCGCTTGAGGTCGAATGATAACCAACCGATCAAAGAAATCTTCGGAAAGATCAATGGTTATCTTGAAGATGTACAAGACAAAGATCCTGCATTACTAAAAGATGTAGATTACCTCAAAGAGAATGTGCCATTCATAGGAGAGGTATTGCTTGGTCATTTGCGTTATGGAACTTTTGGTAGAAACAGCATTGAAAGCTGCCATCCATTTCTTCGTCAGAACAACTGGATGACGAGAAATCTAGTTGTTGCGGGGAACTTCAACCTCACCAATGTGGATGAATTGTTCGACCTACTTGTTGGTCTTGGTCAGCATCCTAAAGAGCATTCAGATACTGTTACCGTTTTAGAGAAGATTGGTCATTTCTTGGATATGGAAAACCAAAAGCTCTACAAGAAATTCAAAGGGAAGGGCTACGATAAGAATGAGATCACCGATTTGATCGTGGAGAACATGAAGGTCCATAGAATCCTGCGCAATGCAGCTGAAGACTGGGATGGTGGTTATGCAATGGCCGGAATGATGGGACATGGAGATGCTTTTGTTTTAAGGGATCCATCCGGTATTCGTCCGGCATTCTACTACTATGATGATGAAGTTGTGGTGGTGACCTCTGAGCGCCCTGCAATACAGACTGCCTTCAATGTACCAATTGAAGAAATTAAAGAAGTAGATCCAGGCCATGCCATCATTGTCAAGAAAGATGGAAGCGTTAATCTCAAAGAAGTAAGAAAACCCTTAGAAAAGACCGCATGTACTTTCGAGCGAATCTATTTCTCAAGAGGTAGCGATAAAGACATTTATCAAGAGCGCAAGAATCTCGGTCGCTCTATTTGTGATGAAGTATTGAAGTCGATTGATAATGATCTTAGGAACTCTGTCTTTTCATTTGTGCCAAATACAGCTGAAACCGCTTATTATGGTATGGTTGAAGGTTTAAATGAATACTTGAATGGAGTGAAGCAGGATAAGATCTCTAAATTGGATCCAAAAGCTTCGGATTATGCCGATAAGCTTCACGATATCCTTCAGATCAAACCTAGAACTGAGAAAATTGCAATTAAGGATGCGAAACTCAGAACCTTCATCACCCAGGATGAAGCCAGAGACGATTTGGTTACCCATGTGTACGACATCACATACGGTTCCATCAAAAAAGGCAAAGACAATCTGGTTATTCTAGACGATTCTATTGTTAGAGGAACAACACTTAAGCAAAGTATACTTCGAATTCTAGACCGTCTTGGTCCTAAGAAGATCGTAGTTGTGTCTTCTGCTCCTCAGATCCGTTATCCCGACTGCTATGGTATTGATATGGCCAAACTAGGCGATTTTGTTGCTTTTCAGGCGGCAATTAGCCTCTTGAAAGAAAGGGGAATGGAAAAAGTGATCGATGATGTCTATCAAAAGTGCAAGCAACAAGAAAACTTGCCAAAAGATGAGATCAAGAACTTTGTGAAAGAAATCTACGAGCCATTTACAGCTGAAGAGATTTCTGCTAAGATATCTGAATTGCTCACTCCTGAAGATATCAATGCAGAAGTTCAAATACTTTATCAGAGCCTAGAAGGACTTCATAAGGCAATCCCCAATCATACCGGAGATTGGTACTTCAGTGGCAACTACCCTACAGCAGGTGGAAACAGAGTAGTGAACAAGAGTTTCATCTACTATGTAGAAGGTAAGAATAAAAGGGCATACTAAAAGCCTTAAATATTGTGAACACCTGTCTCTTTGCTGGAGCTCAGAACTAAAAAAGGCTACATTTGTTTGTGTAGTATTAATTTAACCCATGGATTTTAAAGCAGGGAAATACCTTTCGAAGATTACCATTCCGGAAGATCTGAGAAGAGAACTGGAGTTAGCGGATCTACCTCAACTCTCAAAGGAACTTAGACAGTTCATTATTGATGTAGTATCTGTTAAAGGTGGTCACTTTGGTGCTAGCCTTGGTGTGGTTGAATTAACTGTTGCCCTGCATTACGTTTTCAATACCCCTTATGATCAGATTGTATGGGATGTAGGTCATCAAGCCTACGGACATAAAATACTAAGTGGAAGAAGAGACATCTTTCACACCAATCGCAAATACAAAGGAATTAGTGGTTTCCCAAAACGATCTGAAAGCGAATATGATACTTTCGGAGTAGGGCACTCTTCTACATCGATCTCTGCCGGCTTGGGTATGGCAGTGGGCTCAAGGCTTAAAGGCGAGACTGAACGACAGCATGTAGCTGTAATTGGAGATGGTGCCATGACAGCCGGTTTGGCTTTTGAAGGTTTAAACCATGGTGGTGTAGAGGATTCTAACCTCTTGGTGGTTCTTAACGACAATTGCATGTCGATAGACCCAAATGTTGGCGCCCTAAAAGAGTATTTAACAGATATCACAACCTCACCAACCTATAATAAAGTAAAGGATGAGGTATGGAGTCTATTGGGGAAGATCTCCAAGTTTGGCCCTAATGCTCAGTCGATCGTTCAAAAGATAGAGAATGGAATAAAAAGCTCTATGCTAAAGCAGAGCAACCTATTTGAGTCTTTGAACTTCCGTTACTTCGGTCCTATAGATGGACATGATGTTACCCACATGGCCGAGGTTTTAAAAGACCTTAAGGAAATCCCTGGACCTAAGATCCTGCATATTCTCACTGTAAAAGGTAAAGGATATGAGTTAGCTGAAAAAGATCAAACCAAATGGCATGCCCCTGGCATTTTCAACAAAGAGACTGGTGAGATCATCAAGGTGACTCCAAAGGATCCGCAACCTCCAAAATATCAAGATGTTTTCGGACATACCATCGTTGAACTAGCTGAAAAGAATGAAAAGATTGTAGGTATCACTCCTGCGATGCCTTCGGGAAGTTCATTGAATATCATGATGAAGGCTATGCCCGATCGCGCATTTGATGTGGGTATTGCCGAACAGCATGCAGTGACTTTCTCTGCTGGATTAGCGACAACTGGCATTATCCCTTATTGCAACATCTACTCATCTTTCATGCAAAGAGCCTATGATCAGGTAATTCATGATGTTGCAATACAAAAGCTGAATGTCATCTTCTGCTTAGATAGAGCTGGTGTTGCCGGAGCTGATGGACCAACTCACCATGGCGCCTATGACCTAGCCTATATGCGTTGTATCCCAAATATGATTGTCTCTTCCCCAATGAATGAAGAGGAGCTGAGAAATCTGATGTACACCGCACAGGCAGATGAACATGGCCCCTTCGTTATTAGATATCCTCGCGGACAAGGAGTTATGCCGGAGTGGAAAACACCAATGAAAAAGGTGAAGATCGGTGAAGGTAGAAAAGTGAAATCGGGTAATGATGTTGCCATCCTATCTATTGGACACATCGGTAATTATGCCTTGAAAGCTGCACAAGAATTAGAAAATGACAATGTCAGTGCTGCTGTCTATGATATGCGATTTGTAAAGCCAATTGACGAAATCCTACTTCATGAGGTATTCTCAAAGTTCGATAAAGTGGTAACAGTTGAGGATGGTTGCATTCAAGGAGGTATGGGAAGTGCAGTACTAGAATTCATGGCCGACAATGGCTACCAAGCTCAAGTGAAAAGACTTGGCATACCAGATCAGATCATCGAGCACGGTTCTCAAGATGAACTCTACACCGAATGTGGATATGATGTGGAGAGTATCTGTAAAGCTTCAATAGAGTTGGCAGCTGAATCAGGATCTCAATCCGCTTCCAATAAATCTTACGCTTAAAATTTAATTACCCAACCCTTTCTTTTTTCTCAGCGTCTTTACGACAAACAATTAAATCAAGACGCTATGAGAAAGCACCTTTACTTATTTTTATCTCTTTTATTTATTAGCTACACAGCTAGTCAGGCGCAATGTGTAGCAGATTATAATTTTACGACAAGCCCTAACAGTTTAACGGCGAATTTCTATGATTCTTCATCTCATCCAGTAGGAATGCAAATGAATTATCATTGGTGGTTCAGTGATGGAAATGCTTCAAGTAGAGTACAGAACCCAACACATACATTCAGTCAGGCGGGTACCTATATCGTATATCTTTCAATTTTTGATAGCCTTAATACCTGTTTTGATTCCCTATCATATTATGTAACGGTTCCTCAATCAAACCCTCAGGCATGTAATGCTTCATTCACTGTTGGAATAGATACCAATTCAACCTTTACAGTATTGATTACCAATACTTCTTCAAACCTGCCATCTCATCAATATTCATGGGATTTTGGAGATAATTCAACTTCAAGCAATCGCAATCCAAGCCATGCGTATCAAAACTTTGGTGATTATCTAGTTTGCTTAACGATTTCAGACTCTCTTCAAAATTGTGTTTCTACTTTCTGTGATACCGTAGGTATGGACAGTTTAGGAAGACTCAAGTCAGGGGCAAATGGATTTAGTTTAAGAGTTGTAGATCCAATTGTCACAAATATTGAAGAAATCTCTTTAGAAAATGCATTAAAAGTTTATCCCAACCCAAGTAGTGATGTCCTTACCGTGGATCTATCTGCTATTGACCGACCAGTGACCCTTCAGTTGCTTAATCTTAACGCTCAAGTAGTCAGTTTAACGAAGCGAACAATCGGCCAAAACAAGGTACAATTCGATCTGTCTGGTTTAACAGAAGGAATGTATCTTTTGCAAGTAGACGACGGAAAAAATAGGACCATCAAGAGAATAATAAAATGGTAAGTGTTATCTTGAGTGGGATAATGAGGCGGGAGTTTTCTCTCGCCTCATATTTTCTTTTTTAAAATGTAAACAACTACAGATGAAAGATTTGTTATTAAGTAGCTTACTTATAGTAGCTACTTTTTTCAGTTTTTCAAGCCAGGCACAATGTGTAGCAAGCTACAATTTCACTACTACACCAAATAGCTTGACCGTTCAGTTCATTGATTCATCTTCACATCCTGTGGGGATGCAGATGAACTATTATTGGTGGTTCAGTGATGGCAATGCCTCAAGCAGAGTACAAAACCCCACATATACCTTTAGTCAGGCGGGCACCTATATTGTCTACTTATCAATTTTTGATAGCCTAAATACCTGTTTCGACTCAACTTCACATTATGTAACCGTACCTGGGACTTCCCCTCCCTGTACAGCTTCTTTCAGTTATCAAATACAGCCTAATGGTCAAAACTCAATTGTAAGTTTTACCAATCAATCCAGCTTTTATTCTGATTCTGCAATTTTTACTTACGACTATGGTGATAATCAATCGTACTCAACCAAAGCTGCATTAGGCACATTAAATCCTCAGCATACCTATAGTCCAGGGAACTATGTAGTGAGCTTATCAATTATAGACTCACTATACAACTCGACTTGCTTCTATGCCGATACCATTGCTATTCCGGTGAATCCAATTCCTTGTTCAGTTGACTTTGCCTACACTTTTAGCCCGCAACAAAACACAACGCTTGTAGACTTTATTAACCTCTCGCAGAACTTCGATAGTACTGGATTCTTTACCTATAAATTCGGAGATGGGAATTCTCTTCAAATAAGCGCTTCTAGCCCCTCTATTGATACTCAGTGGGTCTACTCCCCTGGAAATTATGAATTCGAATTGAGTTTCTTCGATCCGATATCGACTGATAGCTGTTCGAAATCAGACTCTATTCGCATTCCATACAATCAATACTGCAATGCAGGTTTTGATGTGAGTTTTCAAGGTGATAGCACATACTTCACGAATAGAGCAATCGGATATACTTCATTGATCTATTATTTTGGGGATGGTGATTCTTCGATTCTGCCAAATCCTATTCACCAATACGCTCAGAGTAATAGATATACCGTTACTCAGATCATTTTTGATTCATTATCGAATTGCACAGATACAATTCAAAAAGATATTGATGTAAATATCTCTACTTCATGTATAGCTAGTTTCGTTCCCGCAATTGATACTACAAAGAAGCAATTGCTTTACCTCATCAATCAGTCTAGCGACATCTCAACTCATCAATATCAATGGTATTTTGGTGATGGATCTGTTGGGTCTAGCAGAACCCCATCACATGAGTATGCCAGCTATGGAACCTACCCAATTTGTCTTACAGTAAGTGATTCTAGCCTCAATTGTGTAAGCACTTATTGCGATACTATAGGATTAGACTCCAACAGCAGATTCATTCGAAAAGCAGATGGATTTACCCTTCGTGTCTTGGATGGAGGCGCTATTGGAGTGGAAGAAAACAATGCTTTGAAGAGTATATCGGTCTATCCTAACCCCTTCAAAGATCAGATCAATCTAGACCTATCCAATGTCACAGGTCGAATTGATTATCAATTAGTTGGGATTAATGGTCAAGTAATAGCATCGGGAGTTATCGATCGCAGATATCACTCCTTGAATTTGAGTCATCTAGAAAACGGAATCTACTTTTTGATACTAAACCAAAGAGATAAGATTGAAAGAATAAAGGTCTTAAAGCTCAATTGAGGTACTGCCAATTATGCATATTGACAAAGAACTCATAAATGCTTGCTTAGAAAATGACAGACTAGCTCAAAACAGTTTATACAAGTTAGTTTTTTCATATCTGATGAGCCATTGCATCAGATATAAGAAAGACTATCAAACTGCCGGGAATAGCCTGAATGGAATCTTTTTGAAGATACTTACCCATTTAGGGGATTACGATGTTGAAGGCAGTTCATTCCAAGCTTGGATCAAACGTATTGCCGTAAATCAATTGATCGATGAGTATCGCAAAGAAGAAAGAGAAAAGAAGCATCTGGTTTTTGAAGAGAAGTTGAATTCAAATGAATTGAATCATTCAAGCTATGATCGCCAAATGCTTGAAATGGAATCTGAGTATCTGAGAAGAATGATATCAGAACTTCCACCAAAAACTGCAGCCGTCTTTAATCTATATGCAATAGATGGATACAAGCATAAAGAGATAGCTGAAATGCTAGATATCTCAATAAACACATCAAAGTGGCATTTAAGCGATGCCAGGAAAAAACTTCAAGCCCGACTTGAGCTTGAGAAAAACACAATAGAATGAATGCAGAAGAAATAGATGAATTGTTCAGGGAGGGAACGCAGGAGCACTTCCCATATGATGAGAAGCTATGGAATCAGGTGGAAGCTGATCTTCCGCCAACTGATCAAAAGCGCAGATTTGGTGGCTATTGGATTCTAGGTTCCGCCATACTTATTGCTCTATTATCAGGCATATACTTTGTCAATCCAGTAGAAGAAAAGCAATTGGCAGATAATCCACCACAAGCCTCACAAAATGAAGAAGCAATCACTTTGGCAGAGAATACCTCTGATGCAAGCAAGATAGAATCCAATGATAAAGAGCCTTTTGAACCTTCAAAATCAGCACTTACAGAAAGTCAGCATAAAACAACCGACTTAAATAAGTCTGAGCCTAGTAAGCAGATCAATAATAGCTCAAGCAATCTTATAAGTAATGAGGTTTTGAAAACTGATACAAAGAAGAACGATCAAAAAGAAAGCAAGAACAATACTGATACTCAATTAGCTTCATTGCATGGAACTTTAAGCACTCATACAGCCATTAAGAATGGCAATGGTAAGTCGTCTTTAATAGAAACAGATAGAAATGATGATCTGGCTTCATTAAGTGTTAGCAAATTGGCTGAGGAGAATGAATTTAGCGACAATTTGAGAACGGAGAATATGAAGCTACTGACGCCATTTGGTTTTCAAACTAGTCCTATAAACAAAGAACCAATGATAAGTCGGTCGCTAGTTGAGCACCCTACATCTTATAGCCCTCCTATTCTTCTTGAACTTCAATATAATACCTCATTGAGCGTAGAAAACAGAAATCAAACAGAAGCCAATGTTTCTGTGAGTCAATTTGCTTTATTGGGTATTAAAACCAAAGGCACATTCTCATATGGTGCAGGGATCAGATATCTAAAACTCATTGAAAGAGTGAGCTATAATATTGAGGACGAACGCCTAATTCAAACTACCATATCTGATACTAATTATGTGTTGGTAAATGGGAATTTCTCGCAGAATGGAGCTCCAATATGGTTGATCAAAGAAGAGATCAATACCTCCACTAATGAGGAATTACGAAGTGAGTCTTCATTGATCAGTGGAGAGAACATCCTTGAATCCATTCAGCTACCATTATTTGTTGGCTATCATTATCCAATTGGCAATTATCAACTTGGTCTGAGAAGCTCAATGGTACTGAGCTACCTTTATGCTGCTGAAGGATACTATATGGATGAAGATCTGCAAAGCCTGGTGAAAATTGAAAACCCATCAAGCACTGAGTCCTTCTCAATTAATGTAGAAGCCGATCTCAGGTTTGGATATCGATTGAATGAATTCTCATTGATCGGATCTAGCGTAAGATATCAATACGGTATAAGTGGAATAGCAACTTATGATGAAGCTAAATATGATGGGATGTTATTCGGATTGTGGATCCAACATCAATTCAAGTAAGACCTGGACTAAGCGCTATTTCTTGGCTTCTTATAGAGTGGAACAGTAGAACAAGCTTCTCCAAACATCATGGTCTTTACTACCGGCTGAAGCTTTCGCCCTAAGGCTAAGTATGCAGATGCAGGCACCTCTTTATCACTGCATCCTTTGATCACCAATTTTGCATCCTCATAATCTTTAGGATCGATCTTGGCGATCTCATTTTCCCAAAGTGCCACCTCCAAAGTTTCTAGATTACCTTGTGTAACGAAATTGGCATATGGATTAATGGCTGTGCTTAGTAAAAGGTAGGCCCATGAGGGTATAATGGCATCCACAGAACAGTAAATAGCTACATTCTTTCCCTTGTATTCAGACCAGTCGTGCTCTTTTATAAAGGCTCTAAAGTCTTTCTCTTTCAGGGCCAATCCTTGCCAGAGATTATCTTTTAGGTCATAGAGCACTCTTTCTCCTTCTGGATACATTTCTTCAAGATCCAGGTTGATCAAACTGCTGTTCGCTACTCTATTGATAATCTCTTCTGCCATCTTCGATCAAATTCTAAAGGAATCCCAATTCGAATTTTGCCTCTTCAGACATCATATCCTTATCCCAAGGTGGATCCCATACGATCTCTACCTTGGCTGATTTAACAGACCATAAGCCGGCAACTTTGCTTTCAACTTCAGCGGGAAGTGATTCAGCTACCGGACAATTAGGTGAGGTAAGAGTCATATCTACCTTCACGTCAAAATTCTCATCTACTTTGACTTCATATACCAATCCCAATTCGTAAATATTTACGGGGATCTCAGGGTCATAGATGGTTTTAAGCACATCGATCACCTGATTCTCGACCTCTTTAGGGCTCACATCTTTAAGATTCTTTTCAGCCATTCTTCAATTGGGTTTGAAACGCCAAAGCGTACATCTTCATTTGTTTCACCATGCTCACCAGACCATTTGATCTAGTCGGTGATAAATGTTCTTTCAATCCGATCTCATCGATAAAATAAAGATCCTCATTTACAATTTCTTCCGGACTGCTATCATCAAGCACTCTGATCATTAAAGAGATAATGCCTTTGGTGATGATCGCATCGCTATCAGCCGTGAAACGGACTTTCCCATCTATTAGTTGAGCATCAAGCCACACTCTAGACTGACAACCTTTAATGATATTCTTCTCCACTTTCTTACCCTCGTCAATCAGAGGCAATTCCTTCCCAAGCGAGATGATATACTCATACTTGTCCATCCAATCGTCGAACATGGCAAACTCATCTATCACTTCATTTTGTCTCTCTTTTATGCTCATATCAGCATATTTTTAGCACGTTCTATCGCATTAACAAGTACATCTATTTCTTCTTTGGTATTATAGAATGCAAAGGAAGCCCTAACTGTTCCCAAGATCCCAAATCTTTCCATTAATGGCTGAGTGCAATGATGCCCTGTTCTGACAGCTACTCCCATTTTATCTACCAATACCCCTAGATCGTAAGCGTGAACACCATCGATTACAAAGGAAATTACGCTGGCTTTTTCCTTAGCCTCGCCTATGATCCTTAATCCTTCAATTGTCTTTAGCCTTTTGGTGGCATATTCCAAGAGTTCCATTTCATGATTATGGATCTCATCCCAGCTGAATTGTTGCAGATAGTCCAAAGCAGCTTTAGTGGCAATTCCATCAGCAATATTTGGAGTCCCGGCTTCGAACTTATGAGGTAACTCATTGTAGGTAGTTTTCTCAAAAGTGACCGTTTTGATCATATCGCCACCACCTTGATAGGGAGGCAAGCTTTCAAGTATCTCCTTCTTTCCATACAGTATGCCAACGCCAGTTGGACCGAAGACTTTATGCATGCTAAAGACATAGAAGTCGGCATCCAGATCTCTCACATCAACTTGCATATGAGGTGCAGATTGTGCACCATCAACTAAGACCTTAGCTCCTTTTTCATGCGCTTTGGCGATAATTTCTTTTACCGGATTAACTGTTCCTAGTGTATTGCTAATATGAACAATAGCTACAAGCTTTGTTCTCTCTGTGATAAGATCATAAAGCTCATCTAGGATCAGCTCTCCTTGATCATTGATAGGAGCCACCTTAAGTTTTGCTCCTTTCTCTTCACAGATCATCTGCCAAGGCACAATGTTAGAGTGATGCTCCATTGCCGTGATGAGAATCTCATCTCCCTCTTTAAGATTGAATCTACCAAAACTGGATGCTACTAGATTTATCCCATCTGTAGTTCCTTTGGTGAAAATAATCTCTTCGGTATGCTGAGCATTGAGGAATTCGCGCATTTGCACTCTAGCTTCTTCATAGGCTGAAGTAGCTTCCTGACTCAAAGTGTGAACGCCACGGTGAATGTTGGCATTTTCTTGAGTATAGTAGTTGTTGAGGCTATCGATCACCGACTGTGGCTTTTGGGCAGTTGCTCCATTATCGAGGTAAACCAATCGCTTTCCATTCACTTCTCTTTGAAGGATGGGAAAGTCCTTTCGAACCTCTTCCACATTGAACTTTTGGGTGATCGTTTGCATCTACTTTACCCCGCTGTATTTTTTATCGATCACAGACTGCACTTCTTCTCTTAAATGTTCCACTCCAATTTGCTCAACCAAATCAGTTAAAAAGGCATTCAATAGCACAGCTCTGGCCTTCTTCTTACCAATACCTCTACTTCTCAAATAGAAGATCGCTTCTTCATCCATCTGACCAGTAGTAGAACCGTGAGAACACTTTACATCATCTGCATAGATCTCCAATTCTGGTTTAGAATAGATCGATGCATCATCGGTCAATACCATATTGGCATTCGACTGATATGCGTTGGTCTTTTGTGCGATGGGATGCACGAACACCTTTCCGTTGAATACTCCTGTAGAAGCATCATCTGCAATGGTCTTGTACAACTCATGAGAAACACAATTTGGCTCTCTATGGTGAATCAAAGTATGGTGATCCACATGCTGCTTGCCATGAAGAAGGCTCAATCCATTCATCCAGCTTTCTATATGCTCACCATTCAAGTCTAGATTGAGATTATTCCTCAATAATCCCCCACCAAGACTAATTGTATTCATCTTGAACTGAGAACTTCCCTCTTGAGAGACCTCATCATTTGAGATCTGATAAGCATCGTCATTTTCTGATTGAAGCTTATTGATCTCCAAATTGGCATTCTTTTCTACGAAGATCTCAGACAACTGATTGGTGAATGAATTTCCTTCATTGGCTGAAATATGCTTCATCACCACTTTGGCAGAAGAACCTTCTTCAAGATAGATGAAGTTTCTAGGATTGCTCATCGGTTGATTGCCCGCTGAGATATTTACAATATAATATACTGATTCAGCAGCCTTCCCTTTCTTCAAATGCAAATAGGCACCATCTTGATGATAGGCCGTATTGATCATGGAGAAGATCTCCTCTTTCTTAGTCAATGAATCAAAAGATCCTTTAAGCTTATCGCTCTTCTCTTTAGCTTCTGAAAGTGGCATGAAATCAATACCTGCTTCAGCCTCTGTCCAGCTAAGCTCATCTGTATAGTAACCATTCACAAAGACTAAACAGTTCTTTGTAGGCACTGATAGATCAATGTCCGAATCTACATCTGCAGGACCAAGCTGATAGCTTTCTCTGATCAGTTTATTGATTCTGGTGTACTTCCAATACTCCGTCTTAGAAGTCGGAAATTCTAATCCTTTCAATGCTTTTTCAGCAGCTCTTCTTTTCTCCACAAAGCTCTCTTTGTCGTGAGAGAAGTCGATCATACCATAATGTGAAAGGAACTTCTCCTTATTACTCATCTTCACTGTCGCTTCCAACATCATATTAGGCCTTTACTGCTTCTTCTTTGATCCAATCATAACCTCTCTCTTCTAGCTCTAGAGCAAGTTCTTTACCACCGGTCTTTACAATTCTACCGTTTGCCAATACATGCACATAGTCTGGTACAATGTAATCTAGCAATCTTTGGTAGTGAGTGATCACGATAGTTGCATTATCCGGCGATTTCAATTTATTCACGCCCTCGGATACAACTTTAAGTGCATCGATATCCAAACCACTATCGGTCTCATCAAGGATGGCCAACTTTGGCTCTAGCATTGCCATTTGGAAGATCTCGTTTCGTTTCTTCTCACCACCTGAGAAACCTTCATTTACCGAGCGGTTGTTGAATTTTCCTTCCAATCCAACCAATTTGCTTTTCTCTTTTACCCTTTGAAGGAAATCTTTTGCTGCAATAGGCTCTTCACCTTTCTTCTCGCGAATCTCATTGATCGCAGTCTTCAAGAAATTGATATTGCTAACGCCCGGAATTTCAACTGGATATTGGAATGCCAAGAATATACCGGCTCTAGCTCTATCTTCTGCTTCCATATCCAAAAGATCCTCGCTTAAGAAGTCTACGCTTCCTTCAGTTACTTCATACTCATCTCTTCCTGCTAAGACACTAGATAGCGTGCTCTTCCCTGAACCGTTTGGACCCATGATGGCGTGCACCTCTCCGGCTTTTACTTCCAAATCAATTCCCTTTAGAATCTCATTGCCCTCAATGGAGGCGTGTAAATTTTTGATCTTTAACATTCTTGCTTTGCTTATTTCTGTTTGGTTATTTTCTTAATGATTTTTAGACAGCTCTTAGCCTACAGAGCCTTCAAGACTAATCTCCAATAGCTTTTGTGCTTCAACTGCGAACTCCATTGGAAGTTGGTTCAATACCTCTTTGCAATATCCATTCACAATTAGGTTAATGGCAGTCTCTTCATCCATTCCCCTTTGTTTGCAATAGAAGATCTGATCTTCGCCGATCTTAGAAGTGGTAGCTTCATGCTCAACTTGCGAAGAACTATTGTCGACTTCTATATATGGGAAAGTGTGCGCACCACACTTATTGCCCATTAACAATGAGTCGCATTGGGTAAAGTTCCTGCTATTGGTAGCATGCTTATTGATCTTTACCAATCCTCTATAAGAGTTGTTTGCTTGTCCGGCAGATATTCCCTTGGAAATAATTGTACTCTTGGTATTCTTACCAACATGCAACATCTTGCTTCCGGTATCTGCTTGCTGATGATTAGCAGTTACTGCTACGGAATAGAATTCTCCAATAGAACGATCTCCTTTGAGCACACAGCCTGGGTATTTCCAGGTTACAGCAGAACCAGTTTCAACCTGTGTCCATGAGATCTTAGAATCCTCCATGCACAAGCCTCTCTTGGTCACAAAATTGTAGATCCCTCCTTTTCCTTCTTTGCTTCCAGGGTACCAGTTTTGGATGGTAGAATATTTGATTTCTGCTCTGTCTAGCGCGATCAATTCAACCACTGCAGCATGCAATTGATTCTCATCTCGCATTGGTGCAGTACAACCTTCAAGATAACTTACATAGCTGTCTTCATCAGCAACTACAAGTGTTCTTTCAAACTGTCCAGTATTTGCCTCATTGATTCTGAAATATGTAGAAAGTTCCATTGGGCAGCGAACGCCTTTTGGAATGTAGCAAAATGAACCATCGGTGAAAACCGCTGAATTCAAGGCTGCGTAAAAATTGTCTGAAGCGGGAACCACAGTTCCCAAATACTTCCTTACCAATTCCGGATGTTCCTGAACTGCTTCACTGAATGAGCAGAAGATAATGCCAAGCTCTCCCAGTTTTTCTTTGAAGGTGGTTTTTACAGAGACACTATCAATTACAGCATCAACGGCAACTCCTGTCAAACGTTTTTGTTCATCAAGGGAGATGCCTAACTTTTCAAAAGTTTCCAGTAATTCAGGATCAACTTCATCAAGACTCTCCAATTCCTTTTTCTTTTTTGGAGCAGAATAATAGTGTAAATCTTGGAAATCCGGTTTAGGATATTTCAAATGCGCCCATTCAGGCTCAGTCATTTGCTCCCAAATTTTCAAAGATTTTAATCTGTATTCTAACAACCATTCCGGCTCGTTCTTCTTTGCAGAAATGAAACGAACGATTTCTTCACTTAAGCCTTTAGGAGCTTTGTCGGATTCAATATTAGTTACGAATCCATACTTATACTCACTACTGGTGATCTCTTCTAATAATTCTTCTTCTGAAGCCATATTTTTCTTCTGATTCTCCATTTAATTCTTAGATCGAAAAGCTTTCTCCGCAACCGCATGTTCTGCTGGCATTTGGATTTATGAAAGTGAAACCTTTCCCATTCAGACCACCACTAAAATCTAATTCAGTACCGGCTAGATAAAGCACACTTTTCTTATCTACAACTACCTTCACATCATTGTCTTCGATCAATTTATCATCATCTAACATTTCGGAATCGAATTCCAGATTGTACATCAATCCAGAACAACCTCCGCCTTTCACTCCAACTCTGATAAAACTATCAGTACTCTTCCCTTCAGCGGCAAGCAATTCTCTGATTTTATCACGTGCTGTATCCTTCACTTTGATCATATCAATGCAGTTTTTTGCAAAGTTAACCATCTTTATTTAGAATTAGTCTAAATAAACTTACTTCAAAAGAACAGATGAGATGTGCTTTTGTTGAGCTTTTAAAGCCTGTTATTCCTCGTAAATAGACTAATTTTGCCAAATGGAAGAAAGCAATCAGCAGGAGCCCACTCCATTGGGCGATTTGGGAGAGTTTGGACTCATTCAGCATCTCACGGAAAAGATCGATATCAAGCACAAAAGCAGTGTATTAGGCATTGGAGATGATGCTGCAATCATTTCTGCTGGCAAGGGCCAGAAAGTGGTGAGCACAGATATGCTTGTTGAGGGTGTTCATTTCGATCTATTGTACACTCCCTTAAAGCACTTGGGCTACAAAGCAGTTGTAGTAAACCTATCTGATATCTATGCTATGAATGCCATCCCAGAACAGATCACTGTTTCACTGGCGCTTTCAAATCGATATTCTGTTGAGGCATTGGAGGAACTCTACGAGGGAATTCAATTGGCATGCGAAATATACAATGTGGATCTTGTAGGTGGCGATACCACATCTTCTCAAGCTGGTTTGGTAATCAGTATCACTGCTATTGGAGAGCAGGAAGAATCAAAGATAGTAAGGCGATCTGGGGCTCGTGAAAATGATCTTATCTGCCTTAGTGGTGATTTAGGAGCGGCTTTCGCCGGATTGCAAATCCTCGAGAGAGAAAAGAGCATTTTTGAAAGCAATCAAAAGATCCAGCCAGACCTAAGCGGAAAGGACTATATCTTGGAACGTCAGCTAAAGCCCGAAGCGCGTAAGGATGTGATTCAATATTTTGATCAGGAGAATATCATACCCACTTCTATGATCGATATCTCAGATGGATTATCCTCTGAATTAATTCACCTTTCAAAAGCTTCGGGAATAGGGGTTCAAGTTTATGAGGATAAGATTCCAATCGACCCATCAACGGTTACCACTTGTGAAGAGCTTAATCTATCTCCCATCACCGCTGCATTGAATGGAGGTGAGGATTATGAACTCTTGTTCACCGTTTCATTGGATCATCATGATAAGATCAAAAAGCTAGATGGAATCCAAATCATCGGCCATGTGACAGATGCCGCAGCTGGCTGTCAGCTCGTTACCAGAGACGAAAAAATGGTTGAGCTCAAGGCGCAGGGCTGGAGTGGAGTTTAGTTTAGTTAGTTTCATATATCTTCTGTTTTTGCTAATGAAATTTTCGAATCTAGCTAAAGCCATGAGGCCGAGGTCGAAGACCGAGGCCGACCACTTTACTAATAAAAACCTCATTTACTTTTAAAAAGAAGCCTTTCAAAGTTTAATAAGAAACTAAAATAGTTGTGTATTCTAAAATGTGAAAAGTTTCCCAATGTCGGCCTCGTTCTTCGACCTCGGCCTTAAAGCAAGTGCAACTATCCTTCTACGCTAAAGCTTCGAAGGACAAGGAGTGCGCTAGAGTTGGTTTTGAATGTTGAATTATGAATGTGTGAATTTTTAATTGATCATCACACCCTTCGAAAAGATCAGTCCATCGCGCTCAGGGCGGCGCATTGAAAATTCAAAATTGATTCTAGGTTCTAGACTCTAGGCTCTAGGTTCTCAAAAAACTAATCATCCAATTTCAGTACCGCCAAAAACGCATTCTGTGGCACTTCTACGCTTCCGATCTGACGCATACGTTTCTTCCCTTCCTTCTGCTTTTCGAGGAGTTTACGCTTACGACTGATATCACCCCCATAACATTTTGCGGTTACATCCTTTCTAAGCGCTTTCACTGTTTCTCTCGCAATGATCTTCGCACCAACTGCAGCCTGAATGGCAATATCGAACTGTTGTCTTGGAAGTAGTTCTTTTAGCTTAATGCAAATTCTCTTTCCAAGATCGAATGCTTTGTCTTTGTGAATTAAAGCAGACAATGCATCTACCTGATCTCCATTGAGCAGGATATCCATTTTCACCAATTTGGATTCTACATAGCCAATTGGATGATAGTCGAAGCTGGCATATCCTCTTGAGATAGTCTTCAATCGATCGTAGAAATCAAATACGATTTCAGCAAGAGGAATCTTAAAGGTCAATTCTACTCTATCTGTAGTTAGATAGACCTGATTCTCCAATTCTCCTCTTTTCTCAATACAGAGATTCATCACCGCACCTACATAATCCGACTTTGTAATGATCTGGGCCTTGATGAAAGGTTCTTCAACACGATCTAGAATAGTAGATTCAGGTAATTCAGATGGGTTATTGATCAATATGGCCTCATCCGGATTTTTTACCAAGTATGCTTTATATGATACGTTGGGCACCGTGGTGATCACGGTCATATTGAACTCGCGCTCTAACCTTTCTTGAATGATCTCCATATGCAGCATTCCAAGGAACCCACATCGAAATCCAAAACCAAGAGCAGCAGAAGATTCAGGCTCAAATGTGAGAGAAGCATCATTCAATTGAAGCTTTTCCATACACTCTCTCAGCTCTTCGTATTCATCGGTATCAACAGGATAAATCCCGGCAAAAACCATTGGTTTTACGTTCTCAAAACCCTGGATGGCTTCAGCGCAAGGACGCTCAAATGAAGTGAGGGTGTCTCCAACCTTTACTTCTTTGGCGGTTTTAATTCCGGAAATAATGTATCCTACATCACCCGTTTTGATCACATTCCTCGGTTCCTTCTTCAATCGAAGTACACCAATCTCGTCGGCATCGTATTGCTTACCGGTATTCACAAACTTTACTTTCTCACCCTTTCTGATCTGTCCGTTCTCGATCTTAAAATAAGCGTGAATCCCTCTATAGGAATCAAAAACAGAGTCAAATATCAAGGCTTGCAATGGCGCATCCGGATCACCTTCAGGATGTGGAACTCTATCCACAATCGCTTCTAAAATCTCTTCAACTCCCTGTCCGGTCTTTCCACTTGCTTCAAGTATATCATCTCTATCGCAGCCAATAAGGTCTACGATCTGATCTTTCACTTCTTCGGGCATTGCCGAAGGCAGATCGATCTTGTTCAATACTGGAATGATCTCTAGATCATGCTCCAGAGCTAGATATAGGTTTGAGATGGTCTGAGCTTGAATCCCTTGAGCAGCATCTACAATGAGTAAAGCTCCTTCACATGCTGCAATGGATCTACTCACCTCATATGAGAAATCCACATGCCCGGGAGTATCAATAAGGTTTAGCACATAATCCTTCCCATTCAATTGATAGTTCATTTGAATAGCGTGACTCTTGATGGTAATACCCCTCTCACGCTCCAAATCCATATCATCTAAGGTCTGCGCTTGCAACTCTCTTAAGCTAATTGTCTGGGTCTTCTCCAACAGACGATCTGCCAGAGTGCTCTTCCCATGATCAATGTGTGCAATGATGCAAAAATTCCTGATCTCTTCCATCCTCAAAATTGATTGGCAAATTTACGCTTTAAATGAATTGGGAAATTGTTAAAAACAAATGCAACCTTCCATTTAATAGGGTCGTCTGCTCTGCAAGAATACTCCTCATCAATTGATTTGAGAAGATTTTTTACGTTACTTTACAAATCGTCTTTATTTGAGCGACAATTATTAGATTAATATGGCAACTATTTCTTTAGGAAGGATGATGCATCCAGCGAGGATGTTTTTTTTGGCTCTGATTTTTTTAGCGGGTTTTTCTAGTGTGAAATCACAGGATTCAGAAGGTTGGGCAGCCGGCGAAATCGTATTAGAGTATGTGAATGGTACCTGTGAACCAGGTGATAGTATGGGTTATGATATAATCCTTAAATTCTACAGAGATGATATTGGTTCTACGGCTCAGCCGTTTCCAGATCCATATCCATGGATGTTCGTTTACTCCCCTAAAAATGGTGTTCCAATTACATCAGCCATAAGGTTGCAAATGGACTTAGAAAAGCAGCAATCAGTTACCCAATATTGCTTGAATGGCAATCCAGTTGCTACAGAAGGTGGTTGGTATAGATCTGCTAAGCCATTCAGAATTGCTTCTTCAGATCAAGGTACTTGGTTCTTTGCATTTCAAGGAAGATATGGTGGTGCCTTTAGATCATCAGAAGATTTGAATATTGCTCTCGGTCAGACATTCTATAATGAAACTAGATTGGTTCTCAATTGTGGTTATGTAACAGGAAAGGTTTACGATAATAATGTTCAGGCTTTTGTAGACACCACTTTTTTCAATCCTGCTCCTAGATTTACCCCTACAGACTATGTTTTTGAAGATCCAGTAGCTTCATTTTGTGTTGGAAAAACTTATGAGTGGAATCAAAAGGCATTGATTGGAGATGATTTTGATAAGGTAGAGTTTGAGTTTGCTCCAATCTGGAGATTTAAGAATCTATTGGCCAGTTATCTTGCTAGCGAAGGTTATTCGATCAAGAGTCCATTTCCAACAGTTGGTATTATCGACGATAGTGATTTAGAGAATAGAGGTATATTGAGGTTTACAGCAGAAAAACCTTTTGCGGGACCCGTCCCATTCTACGTATATAATTATAGAACAGTTTGGGATACCCTGGAAGGATCTGCCAATATAGAATTGGTTAAAAAATCGGATCTAGTTGTGCTCAGTCAGCGCGAGTATCGTTTCATTTTCGATGATGATTGTAACTCTCGACTTCCGGAATTCATAGGTGGTGAATGGAGAGAGGCTAATCCTGGCTTGGGTGATTTTACATTCTTTGATACTTACAATCCGGCTGAAGATGCATATGAGTTCGATTGTGCTACCACTGAATTCGTCTTCAATCTTACAGAGCCTGTGCTCAGCGAATCTCTTGGATTGATTGGCACTCCTTATGAAGAGCAAGATCAGGGATTCCGTTTAGCAAGTTGGGAAAATGGAAACCCTCCAGATATTGGTCCAAACGCATTCTTAGATGATATTCCAATTCGAGTTGCTAGAGCTATTACCACTGTTAATGTGGATGAAACTGATGTAATTAGAATTACATTGGATAGAAGTGTTGGACCTGGAAAGTATACACTTTATATGAAGAAGGGTGACGATTTGAATACATTGGTAAATAGATGTGAATCTGTACTTCCCGAGTTTGATTCACTAGCTACGATCTATATCAATACTAAATTTGAGTACGAACATCCAGTTGAGGAGTATGCATATTGTTTCCCTGCAGGAGACCCCCCTATTGCGCAGGTCAAGGCGAATATTGGTGATAATCAACCACCATATTATGTAGGTTGGAGATACTATGGTGGAAGTCAAAGATTCTTTCTTCCTGGAGCACCGGGTCCTAATCAATTCCCGACTGTAACCTTCCATGATACCACCCTATTAGGGCCAAGAAGGTTTAGATTGGATAATCCTGAAGATCCAAACTGGGTGAATACAGTAGGTATTGGTGCCGGATATTGGGAAGTTGGCCTCGGATATGATTACAGTACCTACGACGCACAAACAGGTCAAGTGATAGAATCTAGAATTTGTTATGCTTGGGATTATTTCTGGGTAGATACTGTTACAGTTGATTCGATCTATATAGATGATTACGACCTCTGTCCTAAAGAAGATCTTCCGATTATCGACCTTACTCAATTTTCAAGCAGTATAATCCAAGATTCCTCAGTTTGGTATAAGCGCCCTGATCAAGGGGGTTACTCTCAAAAAGACATTGTTTCTACAAACGATTATGTGTTCGACCCAAGAGGATCTTTCACAGGAGTCAATGATACAAATACCTACAGAGGAAGTATTCTATTGAGAGGTAGATTCAACCCAACTAGGAAGTGTAGAGTAGATTTCGACTTCCAGATCTTCAAGAACTTAGTTGAAGGGGAAATCTTCCCAAGGGATTCTCAGATCTGTGCTAATAATGAATATCAATTAGTGAATGCTGATAGTAATTTATATTTCAAGCCAGAGCAATATGAATTCCAGTGGTTCTTTGGTCAGGATACGCTATTTGATGATACCGCTCAAACATCATTTGTTCAAGGTTCGGGATTCCATATTCTTGAAGTAACTAAAAACTCAATTGATACTACTTGTTCAATTAGAGATACTGTATATGTTCAAATTGCGCCATTCATGGATTCTCTAATTGTTTTCTGTGATGAGATCACTTTTAACAATGGTCAAGTAGAACAGCTGTTTAGATGGTATAATGTGCCTTTTGCTACAGCCTACGAAGCAAGAGAGGTTAAAGCAGACCTAAGTGTTGGACCATGGGTTCCAGTCAATGGCATGGATAGTCTTAGTCATAGAACTATCGGTGGTCAAGTGGCTCTTGAAGTTAGAGCTGTAAATGAGAGAATTGCAGAATCTTCAATTTGTAGATACGGAGATACCTCTTATGCAAAAGCTTGTGATGCACTTGTAAAGCCAACCAACGTATTTACGCCTAATGGTGATGGAATCAATGATTTCTTGAAGTTCGATCTGGTTGAAGTATATCCTGGAAGTAGCTTAATTATCTTCAATAGATGGGGTAATAAGGTCTACGAAGACAACGATTACTACAACGATTGGGATGGAGAGGACTTCCAAGAAGGAACATATTTCTATGTACTTGATGTCAAAGATCCTGAAGGACTGCAAGACATCATAAAAGGAACCTTTACCCTTATTAGGGATTAAATCAGCATTCTTAACAAACAAATAGTAGGCCCCTGTCGTTTTGACAGGGGTTTCTGCTTTATATTTGTCGCCCAAAAAACTGATAATGCGAGTCATAGATAAACTCAAGAGTACTAAAGACACACTATTCTCATTTGAGCTACTCCCTCCTCTTAAAGGGAAGAGTATCGACTCAATCTATGCGGGTATAGACCCATTGATCGAGTTCAAGCCAGCATTCATCAATGTAACCTATCACAGAGAAGAGTTTATCTATAAGAAGAGGGAGAAAGGATATTTGGAAAAGATCGCTATCAAAAAGCGACCTGGTACCGTTGGAATCTGCGCAGCAATAAAGAACAGATATAATATTGAGACTGTACCACATTTGATCTGTGGTGGTTTTAACAAAGAAGAGACTGAGAATGCACTAATCGATTTAAACTTCTTGGGAATTGATAATGTGCTAGCACTTAGAGGTGATCCCATTAAAACGGAAAGTCACTTTGTTCCTGAAGAAGGTGGTCACCGATATGCCGTGGATCTTGTGAAGCAGGTTGTAGATCTCAATAAGGGAATCTATATGGATGAGAATATTGAGAATGCCACGCCTACTAATTTCTCTATTGGTGTAGCAGGTTATCCTGAAAAGCATTTTGAGGCTCCAAATATGACAGCCGATATCAAAAGGTTGAAAGAAAAAATCGATGCGGGCGCTGATTATGTAGTGACTCAGTTATTCTTCGACAATGAGAAATTTTTCAAATTTGTTGAAGATTGCAGAAAAGCAGGTATTGATGTGCCTATCGTACCTGGATTGAAACCTATTGAATCCTTGAGACACATTAGTTTCTTACCTAAATTCTTCAATATCGACCTCCCCCCAGCACTTACAGATGAATTGGAAAAGTGCAGCTCAAATGAAGAAGTGCGAGAAATTGGTAAGGAATGGGCTATTGCCCAATCTAAGGAGCTAAAGGCAGCTGGTGTGCCTTGTATTCACTATTATACGATGGGAAGATCCTCTTCAGTAAAGGAAATAGCCTCTAAAGTATTCTAGATGCTTAGAGCTTAGCTCTGTAATCTCTGCACGTATTTCCCAATAATATCGAATTCCAGATTGACCTGATCTCCCGACTTCAAGCTTTTGAAATTGGTGTGCTCATAGGTATATGGGATTATGGTTACACTGAAAGCAGTATCACTTACATCAAAAGCAGTAAGGCTTACCCCATTGATGCAAATAGATCCTTTTTCTACAATAAGTTTAGATGGTTCAGCTAGCTTGAATTGGTAGATCCAGCTCCCTTCCTTTTCCTCCACTGAAGTTACCTCAGCGGTTGAATCTACATGTCCTTGAACGATATGCCCGTCAAGACGGTCATTCAACTTCATGCATCTTTCAATATTCACCGGATCCCCACTTTGTAAACTACCCAGATTAGTCTTTTTGAGTGTCTCCTCAACGGCCACTACCTCATAGCTATCCATGTGAAGGACCTCAACGGTTAGGCAGACTCCATTATGAGCAATACTCTGGTCGACTTTTAATTCAGGAGTCAAAGTACTTGATATCCTCAAACGCAAATTGCTGCCTTCCTTCTCTACTTTGCTAACTTTTTCTACGCGCTCAATTATTCCAGTGAACATCTAATTCTAATTGCTATTTGAAGTCTGAAGACTCCTTACTATTCAAAATACTAACTGGGCCCTTTAAGATTCTAAGTTTAGGTCCTTCGATCGACTTTTCATACACTTCACAAACATAGAAGTATACTCCATCACTCAACAATTCCCCATTTTCTAGATTTTCTCCAGTCCAATTCAATTCCGGAATGTTGGTCTCAAAGACTTTCTGATCCCATCGATTATATACTTGAAAATGAACAGAATCTACATATCTGAATCCTGGTAGTGGGATAAATAGATCGTTCTTATCATCTCCGTTTGGAGTGAAAACATTCGGAAGCTCGTAGATCGGACAGTAATCTGAACAAAGCTGATTGCTATAAATACTTTCATTCCCTGCAGAATCTAAAGCCGACACATAATAACAGCCCGCTACTTCTCCAGAGAAAGTATAGCTCCTTGCCAAAGGATCATTCATATCGGCAATAAGCTCAAAATCTCCCTCAATAGTTTCCGAACGATAAATTTTGAAACTCACAACATCTGATGCACAATCAGTAGTTGGAACTGTCCAGTTGATCTCTATATTATCAAACTCACACTCTGCATCAAGAGCAAAATCAGGCCCACAAGGTGGTATAGTATCTTCCGGGATAGAGCAAGCTATTTGTGATAGATTAACCAATGGACTATCCACTCCGTTGATCTCGTAACTGCCAGATGTTTTCACATAATAGCAATACTCAGCTCCATTTGTAAGATTCTCATCAATAAAATACAATGAATCAATTGTGGCAATGGAATCAAATGATCCTCCTGCAGGTAACTGACGAAAAATCGTATAAGTCTGGTTTATCCAAGGTACGTCGGCATTCCAATTCAATTCTATTTGGTTATCACTTGGCTGCAAGGTCAGAAACACTGAAGATGCCCAAGTAGAACGACCACTTAATTGTCGTCCATTCCCCAGACTGTAGATTGTAACTCTATATTCATATTGGATCTCCTCTGTATTTAAGGACGCCAATGTATAAGCTGTATTATTTATACCATCTAATGAATCTATGGTCCTAATTCCACCTGCACTTCGCTCTTCAATCAAATATCGATAAGGAGCTGGAAAGGCAACTGTATCTATTGAGTCTGGTGGAGCCCATTCAAGCATCATTTCACCGCTGCTAAGATCAGTTTGGCTAACGCTCACCTTCGTCATCAATGGTACGATCTGATCGATCTCGGCACAGACTTCATCGGAAACATAACTCTCATCTCCGTCGGCAAAATACTTTGATATAAAATAACAGTACTTTCTTCCCGGAACAAGCCCTTCACCCCCATCATCATCTAGAAATGAAGTGACATTCACATCATTAAGCGAAGCTATCAGCTGATAACCGATTCCATCGGGAACACCGGGAATACAATTTCCTGAGACATAACCTGATGAATCTACCCTTCTATAGATATTAAAGCCGGCCGCATTCGGACAAGCAATATTGTCCCAATTTAGCTGAATGCCTGTTCCTTGCGCTAATGCAGATGCATTCTCAGGCCCTGGTGCAATCACTCGAATACCAATCGATTTGAAGGATGTTAAATTGGTGCTGGCATTTCGACTATCTACTGCATTATCTTCTGCTTTAATACTAATATCATAGAGTTTTGCTCGAGCATTTCCACAATTCGTATTCCAAATGAATGTTGCCGAAGAAGGATTGCCTAATACTGTTTGATTGAAACTTGCAGGGTTCCCCGATAGAATAAATGGCTCTCCAGTTGCCGTTAGTGTGACATCATCAACAGCATCCGGATCAGTTGCGGTAAGCGCAAAGCTCAGCTGATCTCCCGCTTCTACACAGTATAAACTGTTCGACTGTATCTGCGGTGCTGAATTATTACAACCTGGAAATACCTGGATCTGCAAATCTCTTAGCACATTACCTACCAAAACGCCATTGCGATATTCTTTTATCAGTATAGCTACATTATAGAGTCCTATTGAATTTGGTACATCCATAACCAAATCCCCAGTAGTGGGATTGACAAAAGTTGGTGTAGTGGCAGGAGGAAATGTGAATCCTGGAGCTACTAAACCTCCATTACCAAAACTTGGTGAAAGCTCATAGGCCAAAGAATCCCCATCTGGATCAACCGCTCCGGGATTATGCACAAAGATCTGGCCCGCACAGGCATTATCTATTGGATCATTGAGCAAGATCGGTGAATTGTTATTCAAATTCCCGAGCGGACTAATCCTCAACAAACTTCTAATGTAAAAAGGCACCCCAGTAGAATTGTCGATGTTGTCTACACCTCCATTCCTATTTGGGTCGGTAACACTAATCGTATAACTTCCCGGTCCGGGAAAAGTATGCTGTACCACCCAAGCCCTCTTTTGGATATTATCTGTGAGCTTTGGAAATACAATAGTTTGTCGCACTGAATCGAGACCTGTATTATCTCCCCAATCCATCACAATTTCTTGTCGCTGAAAAGCCGGACTAGTAGGGTCTGAGAAGATATTTACTGTAATCTCATAAGTGAGACCATTGATATGACGATAAGTGATCTCCCCCGCCCTGTTGTGGGTAGCAAAAAGCGATAGCACGCCCAAAGAAAAACAGAAAAGGAAGATCAGTTTTCTCACTTAATAAAGACTCTAATAATCAATAAGTTGTTGCTCCATTTGCTCAGGAAGTTCTCTGTCTTCATACTCTTGAGTACGAAGCTGAGGCTCGAAACCAGCCTCACGGATTGCTTCCTGAATGCCTTCAGACGTAAATCTATGTGGAGCACCGGCAACAGAAACCACATTTTCTTCAATCATTATTGAACCCATGTCGTTTGCACCTGAATGCAGACAAATCTGCGCAGTTTCTTTCCCAACTGTTAACCAGCTTGCCTGAATATTCTCAATATTTGGTAGCATAATTCTGGAAAGAGCAATCATTCTGATGTATTCATCAGAGCTCACATTATTCTTAATTCCTTTCAATCGCTTTAGCAATGTTCCATCATCTTGGAATGGCCATGGTATAAATGCCAAAAAGCCTTTTGAATCTGCAGGCTTATCTGCCTGAACTTCCCTCAATCGAACAAGATGCTCGAAACGTTCATCCAAGGTTTCTATATGTCCGAACATCATGGTAGCAGATGTGGTAAGGTTCAACTTATGCGCAGCACGCATCACTTCCAACCATTCATCTCCGGTACATTTTCCTTTGGAGATCAATCTTCTCACTCTATCGTTGAGGATCTCAGCTCCGGCACCTGGAAGTGAATCCAATCCGGCCTCCTTAAGTTCTTTGAGGACTTCAGTATGGCTTTTTCCCTCAATCTTTGCAATATGTGCAATCTCTGGGGGTCCAAGAGCGTGAAGTTTCAAATTAGGATAAAGAGATTTTAATTCTCTGAAAAGATCTGCATAGAACTTCAGTCCTAATTCCGGATGGTGACCACCTTGCAGCAGCAATTGCTCGCCACCGTAACGCATCATCTCATCGATCTTTTGCTTGTATTGCTCTATTGAGGTGATATAACTCTCCGGATGTCCGGGAACCCTGAAGAAATTGCAAAACTTACAATTCGCTATGCATACGTTGGTTGTATTGGCATTTCTGTCAATGATCCAGGTGACTTTCTCATTTCCCTTCTTGCGTACTTTTAATTCATGAGCCACCGCAGCCAAGTCGGCTGTTGATGCATTCTCAAATAAGAACTTTCCTTCTTCTGCTGTTAGGAAATCCTCCTCTAAAGCTCGTTTTAACAGGCTATCTACTTTCAATGCTAATTCTATTTGATTGATAACTAATACTTGCTTCTAAATTGTGTTAGCTTTGTGTTTATCAAAGTTAACCAATTCAGCTTTGTCCTAGAGTTAACAAGTAGTTAGGATGCTTGTTTTATGAAAATTTATCCTTTTATGAGCCCGAAACGAAGCAGTAAATCAATAATTGGAATTAGCATTGGAGATCTGAATGGGATAGGCTATGAGGTAATTCTTAAAACACTGGCCGACAGCAGAATAAATGATCTTGCACAGATCGTGATTTACGGCTCAAAGGATTCAGCTCAGTATTACCAAAAGCTTCTCAATCTAGATCAGTTGAAACTCAATTACATCAAGAAGGTAGAAGACATAAAAGGGAGCAAGGCCCATTTATTGGAGGTGTGGAAAGACAAGGTGGAAATTGAGCCCGGCAAGGCCAATGCAGAAGCGGGAAAGTATGCCTTTAAGTCTTTAGAAGCGGCAGTAAAGGATCTTAAAGAAGGGCATATTGATGCTTTAGTTACTGCTCCGATCAATAAGAAAACCATTCAATCTGAGGACTTTAATTTTCCCGGACATACAGAATACCTGCAAGCTACTGATGAGGCAGAAGACTCACTAATGCTAATGTTGAGTGAAAAAGCGAGAATTGGCGTGATCACCGGACATATTCCACTAAAAGATGTTGCTTCAACTATCAATACGGATCTAATTCTGAGAAAGCTCACCATTCTCAATCGCTCATTGAAGGAAGATTTCAGTATTCGTCAACCAAAAATCGCGATCCTAGGTCTTAACCCTCATGCCGGTGACAATGGACTATTAGGTGAAGAAGAAATAAAAGAGATCCAACCGGCTATACAGCAAGCAAAGAGTATTGAGGTAATGGCATTTGGCCCATTCCCTGCAGATGGATTCTTTGGTTCTTCCGAATTCTTGAAATACGATGGCATTCTGGCCATGTACCACGACCAAGGATTGATCCCCGCAAAATCCATGGCTTTTGGAGAAGGAACTAATTTCACTGCGGGACTTAGTTTCATACGCACATCCCCCGATCATGGGACTGCATTTGCCATCGCAGGCAAGGGTGAAGCGGATGAAAGTTCATTTAGAAATGCCCTCTATAGAGCTATTGAAATCAGTGGAAATCGAAAAATGAATCAGGAATTGCTAGAAGGTCAGTTTTCGCCTCAAAAAAATAGAAAATAGCTAGATTATTTTTATTAAATTTGCCCCCTTTCTTTTGGGAAGGAGATTGAAATGAAGAAGAAAAAACAGCGCTTGCTAATCCCTTTTAGCGGCCTGAAAGAAGGAAAGCACGAATTTAATTTTTCAATTAGTGCAGAGTTCTTTGAGCAGTATGAGCAGTCATTGGTAGAAGTTGCCGATGTATCGATCGAAGTGATATTCGAGAAGAAGAAGAATCTTCTGGAATTGGATATCGTTTTTGAAGGAACAGTTGAAAGTAACTGTGATCGATGCATGGACTCACTATCAATAGCAATCGAAGGAGATGAATTCCTGATCGTCAAGTTTGGCGATGAAGAAAGTGATGATGATCACATCATGTATATCCCGGATTCGGCTTATGAGTTGGATTTTAGTGATCAAGTATATGAATTGATCAATCTAGCTATGCCGGCCAAGGTAGAACATGAAGATGAAGAAGACTGCAATCAAGAGGTGCTCGAAAAATTAAGGGAGTACAGTTCGGCTCGTGAAGATGAGGATGATGATGAAATCGATCCACGTTGGGCTGCACTGAATAAATTGAAGAAATAAGAATTAGAACAACAGAAATAGACTAGATAAAACCATATAGCCATGGCACATCCTAAACGAAAGATATCAAAGACCAGAAGAGACAAGCGTAGAACTCACTACAAAGCTGAGGCTCCAACTATTGCTACTTGTCCAACTACCGGTATGCCTCATCTATACCACAGAGCGCATTGGTATGAAGGAAAGCTTTACTACAAAGGCAAAGTAGTAATGGAAAAAGCAGGAGCGTAGTTAAACTGCGATCTTCAAAAAACTGAAAGGTGGATAATCGAAAATGATTTCCACCTTTTTCTGTTTGTATTAAGCTAAAGTCTCCCTATGATATTTTAGAGATATAACCTACTTTAGCCCCCTAATTCGCATCCATTAAGCAAACTATGTCAAAAATTAGAGCAGCAATCACAGCTGTTGGCGGTTATGTTCCCGAATACCGCCTAACCAATGAGATCCTGGAAACCATGGTAGATACCACAGATGAGTGGATCATGAGCCGAACCGGGATCAAAGAAAGAAGAATACTCAAAGGTGAAGGCCTGGGCACTTCAGATATGGGTGCAGAAGCGGTGAAGCAACTGCTTGAAAAAAGAGGAATTGGTGCTGATGAGATCGATCTTTTGATCTGTTGTACAGTAACTCCCGATCTGGTTTTCCCGGCAACTGCGAATATCATTACCGACAAAATTGGAGCGAAGAATGCCTTTGGTTTTGACCTAATGGCTGCTTGTTCTGGTTTTCTTTATGGATTAACTACAGGTTCAAAGTACATTGAATCCGGGCAATACAAGAAAGTAGTTGTAGTTGGTGGCGATAAGATGTCGTCGATCATCGACTATACCGACAGAACAACTTGTATCATTTTCGGAGATGGTTGTGGTGCAGCTTTACTGGAGCCTACAGAAGAAGAGGTTGGCATTATGGATGCGATCATGAAGAGCGATGGATCAGGAAGGGTACACTTGCATCAGAAGGCCGGTGGATCTGTGAAGCCAGCTTCTCATGAGACTGTTGATGCCAAGGAGCACTTTGTTTATCAAGAAGGTCAGCCAGTATTCAAATTCGCAGTTACCAATATGGCCGAGGTTTCTGCCGAGATCATGGAGCGCAACAATTTGGTTAGCGATGACATTACCTGGTTGGTGCCGCATCAAGCCAATAAGAGAATTATCGACGCCACTGCAAACCGCATGGGTGTTGGAGAAGATAAAGTAATGTTGAACATTCATCGTTACGGAAATACCACCAATGGAACCATTCCACTCTGTTTATGGGAATGGGAAAACCAACTACACAAAGGAGACAACCTAGTCCTCTCTGCTTTTGGCGGAGGCTTTACATGGGGCTCTATATATCTGAAATGGGCCTACGACTCCAAATAAGTTGGACGGCTCCATATAATTTTTAATTTTACACGCTTAAGCAACGAAAAAGATAGTTTATGAAACTTACTGAAATTCAAGAACTGATCAAGTTTGTAGCCAAATCTGGTGTTACAGAAGTCGATATTGAACAAAAAGACTTCAAGATCAACATCAAAGCTTCTGGTGCAAAAAGAGGAAGAGGAAGACAAGGACAAGATGAGCCTCAGCAGCTTATGGCACAAATGATCCCTGCTCAAATGCCACAGGCAATGCCGCAACAAATGCCAGTTCAGCAAGCTGCTCCGGCACAGGCTCCAGCAGAAGCACCAGCTCCGGCCGCTCCAAAATCTGGAGGTGATGAAGCAGAAAATGCAAATTATGTAGAAATCAAGTCGCCAATGATAGGAACCTTCTATCGCAAGCCTTCACCAGACAAGGATGAGTTTGTGAATGTTGGAGATAACATTGGAAAAGGCGATGTAGTATGTGTGATCGAAGCTATGAAGCTCTTTAATGAGATTGAAAGTGAGATCAGCGGAAAGATCGTGAAAGTACTTGTGGACGATTCTACTCCGGTAGAATACGATCAGCCTTTGTTCCTTGTGGACCCTAAGGGCTAGTCCTTACATCTTAATTCGAAAGACATATGTTTAAAAAGGTATTGATCGCCAATAGGGGAGAGATCGCCCTTAGAGTATTGAGAACTTGTAAGGAAATGGGCATTAACACTGTTGCTGTCTATTCTAAAGCAGATGCAGATAGTCTTCATGTGCGTTTTGCCGATGAGGCTGTATGTATTGGTCCTGCGCCAAGTTCTGAGTCTTATTTGAAGATTCCTCACATTATGGCTGCTGCTGAGATCACAAATGCAGATGCTATTCACCCTGGATATGGTTTCCTATCTGAGAATGCCAAATTTTCTAAGATCTGTGAAGAGCACGGTATCAAATTTATCGGTGCATCTCCGGAAATGATCGATGGAATGGGCGATAAGGCTTCGGCCAAATCAACCATGATCAAGGCTGGTGTGCCAACTGTTCCAGGTTCTGAAGGTTTATTGAAGGATCTAGCTCATGCTAAGAAGTCGGCGAAAGAAATTGGCTATCCAGTAATGATGAAAGCTACGGCCGGTGGTGGTGGTAAAGGAATGCGCATCATCAAGTCGGAAGGAGAACTAGAAAAGGCTTGGGAAAGTGCTAGGACTGAAGCTAAAGCTGCTTTTGGTAATGATGGAATGTATATGGAGAAGTTCATTGAAGAACCTCGCCATATCGAGATCCAGATTGCAGGTGACCAATTCGGAAATTACTGTCACCTTTCTGAAAGAGATTGCTCTGTTCAAAGAAGACATCAGAAACTTTGTGAAGAAACACCTTCTCCATTTATGACCGATAAACTTCGTGAAAAAATGGGTGAAGCTGCTATCAAAGCGGCGGCGGCAGTGAAATATGAAGGAGTTGGAACAGTGGAGTTCCTTGTGGACAAAAACCGCAACTTCTACTTCATGGAAATGAATACACGTATTCAGGTAGAGCACACTATTACTGAGGAAGTGATCAACTTCGATCTGATCAAAGAGCAGATCAAGATCGCAGCCGGACATAAGATCTCAGGTGCAAATTACTACCCTCAAATGCATGCTATTCAGTGCAGGATCAATGCGGAAGACCCATTCAACGATTTCCGTCCGTCACCAGGAGCGATTACAACCTATCACTCACCAGGCGGACATGGAGTTCGGGTAGATACGCATGCCTATGCTGGATATGTAATTCCTCCTCACTACGACTCAATGATCTCTAAACTGATCACCGTAGCGCAGACAAGAGAAGAAGCGATTGAAAAGATGGAGAGAGCCTTGAGCGAATACGTAATTGAGGGCATCAAAACCACAATTCCATTCCATATTCAATTGATGAAGGATCCTAAATTTAGAGAAGGCAATGTGACTACTAAGTTTATGGATACGTTTGAGCTTAAGCCGGAGGATTAAGAAGTGCCTAGAGTGCGCTAGAGTTAGAATACAAAGTGGATAGAGGAGTACATCTCAGCTATCCACTTTTTTGTTTTAAAGGATTGAGGACGGAGATCGAGGACGTCCTTCGGCGGAGTTTATCCTTACCATGGCCGAGGGGCTCAGGAACCAAGGACGAGGACGGGTTTTCAAGTCTCAAAAGCCATCTAAGCTCTAAACTCTAACATCTAAAATCTTAAAGTAAATCCGCCTTAACCACTAAGGACACTAAGGTTTTACACAAAGAGCGCAAAGAAAGTTTCGATTGAAATGTCGCCGTGCAAGCCTGACGAAAGGAAGGCTTCTGGGCCTCCTTTGTGCGGCCCGACAGCAGGAGGGCCACCGTGGTTAAACCATTCAGTGCAGAAGGGAAATTTTTGATTCTAATTAATCCAGCTTCCGGCTTCCGGCATCCAGCTTCTGTTGAATGGCTCTGTGGTTAAGAAAGATGGCAATTTTCTAACCTTCCTATTTCCAGAAATAAAAAATCCTCCAAAACGAATGCTTCGGAGGATTTTCACTTAAACTAACTACAACCTACTTACGACTTAACTTTTATCAATCTGTATTTCGCTCTATGGAAGAGGTAATACATCACCGGCACAATGACCAGCGTTAGGAATGTGGCGAAGCTCAATCCGAAGATGATGGTCCACGACATCGGTCCCCAGAAGATCACATTATCACCACCCATATAGATCTGAGGGTTGAATTCAGAAAGTAAGGTGAAGAAATTGATGTTCAAACCAACAGCTAGTGGCAAGAGACCTAGGATTGTGGTAATTGCCGTTAGCAATACTGGACGCAATCTCTTTTGTCCACCTTCAATAATAGAATCAAGTACCTCAGCAATTGGCAATCTCGCATTCTCATCAAGCTCTGATTCTTCTCTCTTTCTATCCATGATCAAATTGATGTAGTCGATCAGTACAATGGCATTGTTTACCACAATACCGGCCAGTGAAATGATCCCGATCATGGTCATAATGATCACAAAATCCATTTGGAAGATAACTAAACCAAGTAATACCCCAATCAATGAGAAGACTACCGAGATCAAGATAATGAATGGTGTAATTCCCGAGTTGAACTGAGACACCATGATCAAGAAGATCAGGAATACGGCGATCATCAGGGCATTGCTCAAGAAAGCCATTTCTTTGGCTTGCTCTTCTTGCTGACCGGTAAATGAAAGACTATTCCCTTCCGGAATCTCATAATCCTGTAGTCTCCTTTTGATCTTTTGCACCACTTCATTTGGATTGGCATCTTCCAACACATTTGAAGTAATGGTCACTACCCTGGTAAGATCCTTTCTTTTAACCGTGCTAAATGTCGATGTCTTTCTAGCTTCAGCAACAGCAGAAACCGGTACCTGTCTGATCTTACCACTAGTTTGATCCCTAAAGGTGATCTTCTGATTCATCAAAGCATCCAGATCATAGCGATAAGTGCTATCGAAGCGGATATTGATCGGATAATCGTCCTCACCATCCTTATAGGTAGAAACTTCCTTCCCAAATAGAGCCGTTCGCAAAGCATCGCCAATTTGATAAGTTGATACATTCAATCTTCTCGACTTCTGACGGTCGATAATGATCGGCATCTCAGGCTTACCCTGCTCTACATCGAGCTTCAACTCTTCAATACCATAGATATTCCCCTGATTGATATACGTTTTAATAGCCTCAGCTTCATCTACCAATTGCTGATAGTCATCTCCTTTAAGTTCAATATTAATTGGTGCACCTTGTGGCGGACCATCAGAGTTCTTAGCTACGATCACTTGAACTCCAGGATATGAACTTAGGGCCGCTCTCACATCTTCCATCACTTCAGAAGTGATTACACCCCTTCTATCTTGAAATTTGACGAATTGAACAGTAATACGAGCCTTATGAGGAGTGTTACCCATGGAAGGACCTTCATTCGGATCAGATGTTCCCGCTCCAACTTGTCCGATTACAGACTCAACAAGGAAGTTATTTCCATCTTCATCCTCATACTTCTTCATCATATTGATCACTTCTTGCTCGATCTTCTTAGTAGCCTCATTGGTGGTATTGATATCGGTACCAATTGGCATTTCAATATAGATGTTCAAGTATTGAGGCTGATTGATCGGGAAGAAGATCACTTTAGGTGTGAACATTCCCAATAGAATGAATGAGAAGATCAAGAGACCAAAAGTTCCACCGAAGAGGTAATAAGGTCGCCTCTTTGCAAGCGCATAGGCCAATGTCTTCTTATACCATCTTTCCAGTGCTGGAATGATCCTCGTTTGAAAATGACGAGTTGCAGGATTCAAGATGAATGCATTCAATAGGATTAGAATACCTACAATGATCAATAGGTTACCAAAAGTGAGGAAGCCCATTAGATCGAAAAGGATCCCTATTCCAAAGAAGATCAAACTTCTCTTGATCCAATAACCTTTCGACTTAAACTCTTCTTCTACCTTCATTAAGGCAGCTGTTAGCACAGGGTTGATTACAAGGGCCACAAAGAGTGAAGAGGCCAAAACCGTGATCAAGGTAATGGGCAAGAACTTCATGAACTGCCCCATTAAACCGGGCCAGATGGCCAGAGGAAAGAAAGCTGCCAATGTAGTTGCAGTAGAGGCAATAATTGGCCAAGCCACCTGACCTACCCCATAGATTGCCGCTTTGGTACTACTCATGCCTTCATCCATGAGTCGGTAGATGTTCTCTACCACCACAATCCCATTATCTACCAACATACCCAATGCAAGCACCAATGAAAACAACACCATCATATTCAGAGTGGCTCCAATTGCAGATAGAATGATGAATGAAGTGAACATTGAAAGTGGGATAGCCACACCCACGAAGAGTGCATTTCTCAATCCCAGGAAGAATAGGAGTACCGCAACTACCAAAATAACACCGAAGATGATACTGTTTTCCAGCTCATCAACCTGTGTTCTGGTTTGATCGGATTGGTCATTGGTAATGGATAGCTGCAAGTCGGATGGAAAATAATCCTTCTTCGCTTTTTCTATGATCACATTAATGTCGTCAGAAGCAGCGATCAAGTTTTCACCAGCTCTTTTGATCACATCCAGCATGATCACCGGTTGCATGTATTGGCGGGCGAAACTTTCAGGATCTTCACCTCGGAAATAAACGTTAGCCACATCTTTTAGATAAACCACATCTTGGTTCTCCTGCTTGATGATCACATTCTCGATCTCTTGCATATTGGAGAATTCTCCAATTACGCGCACGTTCCTTTTGTAATTGTCGATCAATAGATCACCTCCTGAGATGGTCACATTTTCATTTCGAATGGCATTGGCAATATCGTTGAAGCTGATCTCCAATGACTCCATCTTAGGTAGATTCACAGAAATTTCAACTTCCTTTTCCTGATAACCGCGAATATCCACTTTAGTGATCTGTGGAAGCTCTTCGATCTTATCTTCCAGATATTCTGCATAATCATGCAGCTGATCCATTGAATAATTACCAGAGAGATTGATATTCATAATTGGCACCAACTCAGAGAAGTTCATCTCAAAGATGTTGGGGTCAGCCGGTAGATCGGTTGGGAAATCGGGGTCCGACATAGCAATATCTACCTTATCCTTTACCTTTCTAAGGGCTTCTGTAGGTGTTACTTCAAAGTCGAACTTCACCTGAATTGAAGAGTAGCCTTGAATAGAAGAAGAATTGATCTCATCTATACCAGAGATGGTATTGATCTCCTTTTCTAAAGGTCTGGTGATCAAACGCTCAATATCCAATGGTGAGTTCCCGGGGTATCCCGTACCCACATAGATCTCAGGAACAATTACTTCCGGAAAGCTCTCCTTCGGCATTGAATTATAGCTGATCAGTCCGCCAATCAGAATAATAGCCGTGAGCACATAGACAGTGATCTTGTTCTTGACAGAGGCTGTGGTTAAGCCAAACTGTTTGTATTTTTTGGATTTTTCCAATTCAGTCATGATTGTTCTTTTTCCGTTTTAGCTGGCTACAGCCACATTTTGCCCGTCATTCACACTTCTAGCGCCCTTATCGATCAAAATATCTCCATCATTCAAGCCTTCAGTGATCAGCGTCATGGCCTGATAAGAAACGCCGGTTTTCACCATTCTCTTTTCTACCACACCATTTTTATAGAGCATCACGTAATCATTCCCATCAGGCGTTTGCTGAAGCATTCTGGATGGAATAGTGATGGCTTCATCCTTCACCTCAAAGTCTTTGATCCTAATCTTGGTAAGTAGATTGGGTTTTAACTGAACGATCCCGTTATTGAGCTCGATTCGAACTTTGAAGGTGCGGTTATTTGGATTGATGAACTGTCCAACCTGATTTACCTTCGCCACAATACTAGTATCTAGATTGGTGATCTCTACAATGGCTTCTGTGCCTACTTTGATACTTCTGAGGTATTCTTCAGACACATCGGCTTTTACGTAGATGTTATCCAGATTCACTAATCTCAAGAATGGCATTCCCATATTGCCCATTTCTCCCTCTTTGGGGAATATCTCATCCACAATTCCACTAAATGGAGCTCTGATCACACTCATTTTGATCTGAGCCTGAATGGTTGCTCTGGTAGATTCCAGACTCTCTTTCCTGTTCTTCGCTTCCAGATAAGCGACTTCCGAGCCTATCTCTTTATCGTGCAGCCTTTTCTGCTTTTCATAAATAGTGGTGGCAAGCTCCAGATTGGTTTCCACCTCTTTTAAGTTCGATTTCAGCACTTCGGCATCCATGGTTCCCAAAATCTGACCTTGAGTTACGCTCTGTCCTTCCTCTACATCAATGGAAGTGATCACACCTGCAGACTCCGGATAGATCAGCACATTTTGCGCCGATTCAATATTTCCATACACCTCCAAATAGTGATTAAAGTCGCCTTTGTTCACTTCTTTGGTAGTCACTTGCATTAGTGAGCTAACCGCAGCTTCGTCACCAATTTCTTGATTGATTGCTTTGATGCGATTCTCGATCTCTGCTTTCACCTTTAGAAGTGAGTCTTTCTCCAATCTCAATTCTTGAAGATGCGCATCACCTTGCTCATTCGAGCCACAAGCCATTACAAAAAGGCCGATAAGTATGATTGTAATTCTTTTCATTTCAGTTTAGTTGATGTTTAATGCTTTGTTTAGTTCTGCTTTTGCTTGGATCAGCTGTAAAGCTGCTCTCACAAAATTCCCTTGAGATTCTACCAATTGATTGTTGGCTTGAGTAAGGTCTGTGCTACTGCTCATCCCCTCTCTATACTTTATTTCAGTATTGCGATAGATACGCTTTGCCAGCTCCCAATTCTCCTTTGAATTCTCGTACTGATTGAGCGCGAATAAGTAATCAGATCGAGACCTGTCGGCATTGATCTGCAGTTGACGCTCAACTTGAGTTCTATTCAACTCCACTTGCTGAAGATCAAGCTTTGCCTGTTGTACTCTGTTTCTCTTTGAAAAGCCGGAAAAGATTGGCAGATTCATTTGCAAGCCTGCTAATTGAGAAGGGAACCATGGAGACTCACTGAAGAAATTGAATTCATCAGAAAAAGAGTTTTCCTGATAAGTATAGAATGCATTCAAGGTTGGCAGATAGTTCGATTTCTTCTCTTTCAATTGCAGCTTGGTAGCCTCTAATTGCGTGTTGATGGTTCTAAAATCAATGTGTTGCTCCAAATTGAATTCATTATCCAAAAAGCTGGCTTCCGGCAAACTCTCAATGATCAACTGAATACTGTCTGTCAAGGTCAGTTCTGCATCCAGTTCAATTCCCATTACAAATTTCAATTGATCTTTAGTGATCGGTACTAGGCGCTCAGATTGCTGATAACTGTTTCTTGCATTAATGTAAAGCAATTGCAATTGATCTTTGTCTTCCTGAGAAATGAAGCCTTCCTTATAAAGCTCTTCTGCTTCCTCATAATTGGATTTAAGTTGTTCGAAAATGGCCTTGGAGATCTCTGCATTCTCTTCTGCCACCAATACAGATCCATAGAGTGTAAGAATCATATTCTTTACCTCTATCTCACTTTTCTCCTTTTCATTTCTAGCCAGATCCACATACACTTTAGTTGCCTGCAGACCCACGAAATAAGAACCATTGAAAAGCAATTGTCTGGCGGTAGCATCAAAGCCCATTGATTGCTCTGTACCAAATACCACTTCGGCGAATTCTCCGGGATTTCCGCCAAATGATTCAGCCGGAATTAGTTGTACCGGTAATTCCAAATAGTTATTGTAGTAAGCAGAAGCATTGATCTGTGGCAGACCAATACCAATAGTTTCCTTTACTTTTCTTTCCGACTTCTCAACTTCCATTTCGGCCAATTTGGTCTGGAAGGAATTCTCTTCCGCAAAGGTCTGCGCCTCTGCCAGAGAAAATTTGTATTCCTGTCCTTGAGAATACACCTTCCCCAGGCTAAGCACAAAAACAAGAAGTAAGATTATGGTTTGGTTATGTCTCATTTCCTAAATATTATTCGCTTTGAATTTTTCTTTGAGATAGTTTCTTCCTTTTTCGTTGGCGATGCCTCGGATGTGGTAGCGCATCATTTGTTCATGAACTTCGCTTGCTTCGTATCCAGGATCCATAAATCCGGACTCAATAGGATTAAGCACAGTATTCACCATGCTCAAATAGAATCTAGCCACGATATCTGGATTCAAATTATCGCGGTATAAACCATCCTTCACCCCTTTTTCAAGATTGGTTTTAATAGTTTCATAGATGAAATGCTCTTTGTGTTGTTGGATTCTTTTCCAAGATTCTTGGTGATATCGCTGAAGATCGAACATCACAGAAGGATGCATTTTTCTCATATTGCTTCTTACAAATGCAGTCAGCTCCATTAATTGATCAATCGCATTGCCTTTTGGCTCAACCACTTGACAAACTCCGTGTTGCTCTTCATCGATCTTACAAGTCACAACCTTATCAACCAATTCATTCTTATTTGATACAAACTGATAAAGGGTTTTCTTTGAAATTCCTAACTGCCTTGCAATCTCATCCATAGTCATACTCTTAATTCCGTAGACTATGAATAAGTCGCTCGCTTTCTCTATTAAATCCTTCTCTTCCATAAATTCGGCCGCAAACATAGGAAACATTTCTCCTTTTGGAAACATTTTTTATTTTTTTTGTTTCCATTGAATTTTGAAATTAATTGAATAGAGGTTGGAAAAAGCCGACTTTTGCAGGAAAATTGCATTAGTTAGTCGATGAAAAGAAGCGAGATCAAAGCCTTATTGGCAGCTGGAAAAGTCGGAGAAACAGTCTTGGTAAAGGCCTGGGTTAGAACCAAAAGAGGTAGTAAGAACGTCAATTTTATTGCCCTGAATGATGGTAGCTGTCTGCAGAATTTGCAGGTAGTGGCAGATTTAAAGAGTATCTCAGAAGAGATCTTGCAAAGGATCCATACTGGTGCCTGTATAGCCGTTGAGGGGAAATTAGCAGAATCTCAGGGAAGCGGACAAAGCGTTGAGCTGTTAGCTAATAAGATTGATGTATTGGGAGAAGCGCATCCGGATGAATATCCACTTCAGCCTAAGAAACACAGCATGGAGTTTTTGCGTGAGATCGCTCATTTGCGTTTTAGAACCAATACCTTCAGCGCTGTAAACCGCATTCGTCACCACCTGATCTTTGCGGTGCACGATTATTTCAATAGTCGTGGATTCCTCAACATCCACACCCCAATCATCACCGGCTCTGATGCTGAAGGTGCTGGAGAAACTTTTAAGGTGACCAACTTCGATCTGAAGAATGTGCCTGTAAAAGATGGAGAGGTAGATTTTTCTGAAGACTTCTTTGGAAAGGAAACCAATCTAACAGTATCCGGACAGCTGGAAGGGGAATTGGCTGCCATGGCCATGGGAAAGATCTACACTTTCGGCCCAACATTCAGAGCTGAAAACTCAAATACCTCTCGTCACCTTGCCGAATTCTGGATGATCGAACCGGAAGTGGCTTTCGCCGATCTGGATGAAAATATGGATCTGAGTGAAGACTTACTAAGAACATTATTGAAGTCGGTACTCGAGAATTGTGCAGATGATCTTGAGTTCTTGAGCAAGCGCAGAGAAGATGAAGAAAAGAACAAAAAGCAAGAAGATCGCTCGCCAATGAGTCTGCTCGAGCAATTGAAGTTCGTGGCCGAGAATGAATTCAAAAGAGTATCCTATACAGAGGCCATTGATATTTTAAGAAACTCAAAGCCCAACAAGAAAAAGAAATTCAACTATTTGATCGAAGGATGGGGCGCTGATCTTCAGTCGGAGCACGAAAGATTCCTAGTTGAAAAGCACTTCAAACAGCCGGTTATCCTATACGATTATCCCAAAGACATCAAAGCCTTTTACATGAGGCTGAATGAAGATGGTAAAACAGTTAGAGCTATGGATGTGCTCTTCCCGGGTATTGGTGAGATCGTAGGTGGATCTCAAAGAGAAGAGCGTCTAGAAGAATTGAAAGGCAGAATGGCTGAAATGAATATTCCGGAAGAGGAATTATGGTGGTATTTAGACCTCCGAAAGTTCGGCACGGCGCCGCATGCAGGTTTTGGCCTGGGATTTGAAAGGCTAGTGCAGTTCGCCACCGGAATGGGCAACATTAGAGATGTGATCCCTTTCCCCAGAACACCAAAAAATGCTGAATTTTAAATAGTAAATCATTCGCTAAATGCTAAAGCAATCGCTACAACAAAAAATGCTTCAAAAGCTGTCTCCCCAGCAGATTCAGCTTATGAAGTTATTGCAGTTGCCCACGGTTGCTTTGGAACAACGCATCAAGGAAGAACTGGAAAGCAATCCTGCTCTAGATGAAGGTAGAGAAGAAAGCGAACAAGACGCTGATCTGGAAGACAACTACGAAGACCAAGAGACTAGCGAAGCAGAGGAAGAATTCGACTTCTCAGACTATGTGGATGATGATGACACTCCGGATTATAAGCTATCGGTAAATAATAAAGGTAGGGATGATGAAGATAGAGACATCCCCTACAGTGGTGGAACCACTTTTCACGAACGACTGCTAGCTCAGATACAGCTTCGCGACCTCACAGAAAAAGAAGAAGAGATCGCCGATCATTTGATTGGAAGTCTTGATGATGCCGGTTATTTGCGAAGAGACCTCACATCTGTTGAAGATGACCTTGCTTTTACACGAAATGTGATGGCTAGCCAGGAAGAGATCGAGAAAGTACTCAAAGTGGTTCAAGATCTGGATCCTGCCGGTGTAGGTGCCAGAGATCTGCAAGAATGCTTGCTTATTCAGATCAAAGCTAAAAAAAACAAGGACATTCATACGCGAATTGCCATAGAGATCCTTGAAAATTACTTTGAAGAATTCACCAAGAAGCACTATAGCAAGATCCTCAACAAGTTGGAGATCGAGAATGAAGACCTAAAAGAAGCGATTGAAGAAATCCTCAGATTGAATCCTAAGCCCGGGAATTCAATGGACTCTTCTTCAAAGACGGTACAGTCTGTTGTTCCGGATTTTGATCTAAAGGTAAAAGATGGTGAAATTGAAATCAGTCTCAATGGAAGAAATGCGCCGCAACTCAAGGTTAGCAAAGAGTACAAAGGCATGATCGATCACTATCGCAACAGCAAGGATAAGAGCAAATCGACCAAGGAAGCCATGACCTTTGTCAAGCAAAAACTCGATTCCGCCAAGTGGTTCATCGATGCCATTGTGCAACGTCAGAACACCCTGATCAACACTATGGAAGCAATCGCAGCACATCAAAGAGAGTATTTTCTGGAGGGTGATGAGACTAAATTGAAGCCGATGATCTTGAAAGACATCGCAGAAAAGATCGATATGGATATCTCAACCATCTCAAGGGTGGTGAATAGCAAATATGTGGCTACTCCTTATGGCACATTTCTCTTAAAATCTTTCTTTTCAGAATCTATCTCCACTGAAGATGGAGAGGAAGTAAGCACAAGAGAGGTGAAGAAGATCCTCCAAGATATTATTGAGGAAGAGGACAAGAAGAAGCCCCATACAGATGAGACTCTGGCCAAAATGTTGAGAGAGAAGAAGTACAATATTGCCCGCAGAACAATTGCAAAATATCGCGAGCAATTGAATATTCCGGTTGCCAGATTAAGAAAGGAGCTATAATGGGAAAAGTGATTTCCTACCTCTTTCACCCCCTCTTTGCCCCTATTTATAGCTTGGCTTTGATCACGAATCTTCCGCTCTACATCAATTTCAAATATGGAGATGAGTATTTTCTCTATATCTACTTCCTATTCTTTATCAACCTTGTCCTTGCTCCGCTATTTGTATCGCTTTACCTAAGAAGGGTAAAGATGATCGATAGTCTTGAGATGCGAACAGTGAAAGAGAGGGTACTACCTTACATTACCTATTTGATCTTTTACACTTTCACCTATTTCTTGCTGAACAAATTAGACTTTCCAAAAATTTATCTACTACTGTACCTAGTGGCTGGTTTAGCAGTTGTAGCTCTAGTCATCTTCGCCTTTGTAAAGCTGAAAGTTTCTGCTCATCTCACAGCAATGGGTGGCATATGCGGAATGCTGATCGTGCTCTCTTCATATTATACAATTGACCTAAGCACATGGCTTATGGCAGCCGTTCTTGCTTCCGGCTTGGTCGGTTCAGCTAGACTTCAAATGAAGGCACACAATTTCACAGAACTTCTTCTGGGTTTTGTTGTGGGTATTGGCGGACAGCTTTTGCTTTATGCCTTTGTCTGAACCAGCGGTTGAAAGGCCCCTTGCATATGATCTAACTCATACTTACCTCCATTGATGATTACTGAGATTATATCAAAGCGGCATTCAAGATCGATCTCATGTTTTTGGATATAAGTATCTGCGGCTCTTACTATTCTTCTCTGTTTACCGATGGTAACAGCATCTTGCGGGCGTTCAACTGCATTTAGCCGTCGAGTCTTGACCTCTACAATAACGATCCAATCGCCTTTTTGAGCAACTATGTCTAGCTCACCTCTTCGAAATTTCCAATTCCTGGCTTTGATCTGATAGCCTTCTTTACTGAGGTATGCTTCAGCCAACTGCTCTCCATATTTCCCAAGATCATTATGCTCGCTCATGGAATTGTAGCTTCATTTGATTTCCATTTTGGGATATGCTGGCTTTCCTACCCAAGATCAATGGTCGGTTGTCGTGTATATGTCCGGCAGGAAAACCAAAAACAAGCGGAATATTAAGCTCTCCCAATCGGTGAGCAATGATCTCCTCGGCAGTTTTGCCATAGGGAATGGTATTGTCGTTCATATCACTCATCCCCCCAATCAAAACACCTACACATCCTTCAAATAAATCGGAACGGATCAAATTCATCAGCATGCGATCGATATGATAGAGGTACTCATCTAGGTCTTCCATGAATATGATCTTCCCCTTTCCATTAAGCTGGGCATTGCTACCACTCAAACTATAGAGGATGGATAGATTCCCACCAACAAGCTCGCCCGAAATATCCTCTTGAATAGTATTGAAAGAATGAGCTTGGAAATTGTAATTGAGCTGTTCCCCAAAGAGTGCTTTATGCAGATCTCTCTCAGCTTCTTTGCTCAATCCACTACCATCCTGTTTTATATTAACTGGCATGGGTGCATGCAAACTCTCGATTCCAAAAGCTCTATTGAGGTATGAATGAAAAACGGTGATATCGCTATAGCCCACTAGCCATTTGGGCTTCATTTTGAAATTGCTCCAATCGATCCGATCCAAGACTTGCACACTTCCATATCCACCTCTTGCAAAAACGATCGCTTTTACAGATTCATCATCAAGAGCAGCTTGCAGATCAGCTGTTCGCTGAGCTTCGGTGCCAGCAAACTGATCATCTTCAGCAAAGAGATTTTCTCCATACTCCACTTTCAAGCCCCAGCTCTCAAAAAGTGATTTACTGGCTTCAATCTCCTCAGCGGAGATCTTTCTTGCGGTAGAGATAATGCGGATGTGATCTCCCGCTTTCAAATAGTTCGGCTGAATCATATACTCTAAGTTAGCGCATTCCCCTAAAGCACACAAGCGCAAATAAGAACTATTGCCATCCAGAATTAGTCCGCTTTCGCAGCTTTTTTCGTAATCTTGTTCTCCCAAATTATTGGGCATTGTAGAAACAATGAAGGGCCCTTAGCTCAGTTGGTTAGAGCACCTGACTCATAATCAGGTGGTCGCTGGTTCGAGCCCAGCAGGGCCCACTAGAGAGAGCAATTTCTCAAAATGATTGAAGAAGCGAGCAAAAGAAAGCTCGCTTTTTTTTGTGAGCTATTTCAATCATCATTGCGAAGCAATGGAAATTGCTCTTTGACCTTGGGGCACAATGGTCAGCCGCAACGAAGTTGAGGCAACCTAGCGAGGGCCCAGATTTTTCAAATGTTCAGATTGTCAGATTTTTTAGATTAGAAATTCAATATCTAGGTTCTCATATCTAGGTTCTAGACTCTTGACAACTAAATCAAATTTCTATCACGCTTGTTACATTCCCATGCAACATCGTGAAAAGTTCACCAAAGTAGAGATCGATCGCATTATTGAAATGGCCTGGGAAGACCGAACTCCCTTTGATGCCATTGAATTCCAATTTGGCACTCCGGAAGATGAAGTGATCAAGATCATGCGGGCCGAACTCAAGCGTTCTTCTTTCAATCTCTGGCGCAAAAGAGTGCAATCCGGTCCTTCTCAAAAGCATCGTAAGAAGCGTGATCCGGAAATGGATCGGTTTAAATCGAGCCGACAAAAAACGATCTCTAACAATAAAATTTCGAAGAGGTAGTCTATTTGCGTTCGGCCAGTGCACAGACAACATGTCCGCGCAAACAGCCATAAAAGTCTAGGTTCTAGGCTCTAGATTCTAGGTTCTATTATTACTATCTTAGTCATTCAAGTCAAAACCTATGGACCTAAGACTAAAATCCTTCGAAGAATACAAATCAGCCTATAAAAGCAGTGTAGAAAATCCAGATGCCTTTTGGGATGGGATTGCCAAGCAATTCAAATGGATCAAACCCTATGATAAGGTTTGCGAATGGGATTTTAGAAAGCCGGATGTGAAGTGGTTTGTAGGCGGTAAAGTGAATATTACCGAGAATGCCCTAGACGTGCATTTACAGGAACGCCCAGATCAAACTGCAATTCTTTGGGAGCCGAATGAAGTAAACGAGCCGGCACTAGAGATATCATATAAAGAACTTTATCATAAAGTTTGTCGCTTTGCAAATGCCTTAAAAAAACAAGGCATTCAAAAAGGCGATCGAGTTGTACTTTATATGCCGATGGTACCAGAACTTGCCATTGCTTGTCTTGCCTGTGCCCGAATTGGAGCTATCCATTCAGTAGTTTTTGCCGGATTCTCAGCCAAAGCCATGGCCGATCGCATCAATGATGCCAGTGCAAAAATGGTGATCACTGCAGATGAATTGCGTAGAGGCGACAAGCGACTAAATATCAAAGAGATTGTAGATACTGCCCTTGAAGAATGTGCTTCTGTTGAAAGAGTGATCGTCTATCAATCAAAAGGAGAGAAACACAATTGGCATGAAGGTAGGGACCTCAGCTGGGATGAAGCTGAAGAAGGATGCAGTGATGATTGCGCTGCAGAGCCAATGGACTCTGAAGATATGCTCTTCATTCTCTACACTTCCGGCTCAACTGGCAAACCCAAAGGAGTGGTACATACGCACGGCGGCTATATGGTTTATGCTACCTACTCATTTCAAAATGTCTTTCAATATGAGCCGGGCGACATCTATTGGTGTACTGCCGATATTGGTTGGATTACCGGGCACTCCTACATCGTATACGGACCCCTGATCAGTGGAGCAACTACAATGATGTTTGAAGGTATTCCCTCCTACCCCGATCCGGGAAGATTTTGGAAGGTTTGCGAAAAGCATAAGGTCAATCAATTCTACACCGCCCCAACTGCCATTCGTGCATTGATGGGCTGTGGTAATGAGTTTGTAGAAGGCTATGACCTAAGTTCTCTTAAAGTACTTGGGACAGTTGGTGAACCAATCAATGAAGAGGCCTGGGAATGGTATCATAAAATGGTTGGCAAAGAGAACTGCCCTATCGTCGACACCTGGTGGCAAACTGAAACCGGTGGCATCATGATCTCTGGTTTAGGCGATCATTCGCCTCAAAAACCAACTTTTGCAGGCTATCCCCTGCCGGGAATTCAACCAGTAATCAAAAATGACAAAGGCGAGACCATTGAAGAAAATGGTTTTGAAGGTCTGCTATGCATTCAACATCCCTGGCCATCTGTTATTCGAACTACTTATGGCAATCACGAAAGGTGTAAGCAAGTCTACTTTTCGGCTTTTGACAACTGCTATTTCACTGGCGATGGCGCCAAAAGGGATGAAAATGGAATGTATCGCATTATTGGAAGAGTAGATGATGTGATCAATGTGAGTGGGCATCGTTTTGGGACTGCAGAGATCGAAGATGCAATTAACCAGCATCCTGAAGTGATCGAATCGGCTGTGGTAGGTTTTCCTCATGAAGTTAAAGGACAAGGAATCTACGCTTTTGTAATTGGTAGCAGTAACATTCACGAAGAAGGACTTGAAAAAGCAGTTCGGGCAATTGTGGAGGAAATGATCGGCAAGATTGCCAGACCAGATCACATTCAGATTGTGGATGGTCTTCCAAAAACGCGATCGGGAAAGATCATGAGAAGGATCTTGCGAAAGATCGTAGCCAATGAGGCAGATCAGTTAGGTGATACTAGTACTCTGTTGGATCCTGAAGTAGTGGACAAATTGATCGATGGTGTAAAAACCTAAACTTCGACCATCTCCCCTTCATAGGTGTGATAAGTTAGTTCTGTGAGTTCAAATTCTTCGTTATCCTCATCGTAGACATTACATTCATCGATAGGATCCATGTAAAGGTGCAGGGTTATGGCTTTTCCATCAGCTATATTGGCTAAGGAATGGTATCCCATATCGTCGTTCATGTATGAGATTCCTTCTTTCATGAGATCGAGTTCCTGTTCAACTTCCAGGTCAGTCTCATCACCTACAAAGCGCTTTTCGTGCAAACTGCCTTTTAACACATGTACCCAACATTCTTGATTGTTGTGACAGTGAATTGGGGTGGCTTGCCCTTCTTCCCAGCAAAGTAGAAGTAATTCGTAGTCGTCGGTTCGTTTGATGCAATTCCGAGTATAAGTATCTGATTCATAATACATATAGGGCTCAAAATCAGAGAGCGGAATATCAATCCGCTTACCCAACGCCTTGTACTCCTCCTTGCTTGAATTATCTAAAAGATCGATCAATTCCTCAAGTGAAGAAATTTCAGTTTTCTGAATCATTTTTATTTGGTTTTGGGCTAATTTGGACGAAAAATGTCACAATTCCGACTAAAAAAAGGCAATTTTGCGCTTTTTACAAAGATAAGAAAAGCTGAACAAAAGCGCTGATTCAGTTTTTATTAGGTGTAAGTTTGAATTATGCAAAAGCAGGATCTTGACCAATTTCGACAGATCGTCGAGCAACTCCTCAAAAAAGAACAATCTGAACCAATCGTAGAGCCCATCCCGGCTGATGAGCTTTGGAACCGACTGGATATCAGCTTGAATGAGGAGCCTTTAGCAGATGAGCAATTCTATAATGCTCTTCAGCAATTGGTGTATAATACCCCAAGAACAGCAAGCAAAAAGTTCTTCAATCAGCTATTTGCAGGAAGAAAAAGTAAGTCGGTATTGGGTGATCTTTTGAGTATTGTGCTCAATAATAGCATGTATACTTATAAGGTTGCCGGACCAATGGTGGGCGTGGAAAAAGAGATTATTCATCGTACTTCGGATCTATTGGGTTACGACAAACAAGCTGATGGAACCATTGTAACTGGAGGCTCATTGGCCAATTTCATGGCCATGGTCATGGGAAGGGATCGTTTCCAAGACTCCATCAGAGATGAAGGGGTAAGTAAGAAAATGACCCTCTACACTTCTGAGGATTGCCACTACTCCATTGCCAAGAATGCCAGCCTAATGGGCACCGGAAGAGAGCAAGTACGTTTTGTGGAAACGGATGAGACAGGACGTATGATCCCTTCTGATCTCAAGCGACTAGTGCAAGAAGATATTTCAAATGGTTTTCAGCCATTTTTCGTGAATGTAACTGCAGGAACCACGGTAATGGGTGCTTTTGATCCTATTCCGGAAGTCAGCGCAATCTGTAAAGAATTCAATCTCTGGTTACACATAGATGGCGCCTACTGCGGCGCTGTGGTCTTTAGTAAAGAGTATAAGCGATTAGTAAATGGTGTTGAATTGGCAGATTCATTCAATGTGAATGCACATAAAATGCTCGGCACACCTCTGACTTGTTCAGTTTTGATAGTAAAAGACAAAGTGGATCTCAACCGCTCCTTTAGCACAGACGCTGATTATCTCTATCAAACGGATGGAGATGATTTCAATCTTGGTAAGATCTCTCTACAATGCGGAAGAAAGAACGATGCATTGAAATTATGGACGCTTTGGAAGTCGCTTGGTACTTCGGGTTTGGCAAAAATGGTGGACCATCAGTTCTATCTTGCTGATGTAGCTAGAAAGTACATTCAAGACCATCCTGATTACACTTTGTATAGCTATGAAGATTCTGTTTCCATTTGCTTTAATTATAAAGGCATTGATCCTAAGAAGCTCTGTACAAGATTGTATGAAGAAGCTGCCTTAATGGTTGGTTATGGAACTTTCAAGCATGATACTTTCGTGCGTTTTGTAACGGTAAATGCCGATAACTCTGAAGAAGATATCATCGCTTTCTTTAAAGATCTTGAGGCTTTTGTAGATGCACATGAGGCGGAGTTAATGGGCGACCAAAAACTTTCTGCCAGCTAGTATGACGGTCAAGCTCATCGTACTCGGCATTTATTTCGCCATTCTTTTTCTCATTGGTATTGTAGCCTCTCGCCGCATTAAGGGGCTTAGCGATTTCTATGTCGGCGGCAAAAAACTCGGCTATTGGGCTGTGGCCTTTTCAGCCAGAGCTACCGGAGAATCGGGTTGGTTACTCCTCGGATTAACAGGTATGGGAGCCATTGCCGGTGTCTCGGCCTATTGGGTGGTGATTGGAGAATTGCTGGGTGTTGGGATCTCTTGGTTTGTGATGGCTAAGAAGTTCAAACGCTTAAGCGATGGTTATGGATCCATTACGATCCCCGATTATCTAGAAAGTCATTTTAAAGCCAAAACCCATCGATTAAGAGCCGTAGCTGCCTTCGCGCTATCTGTTTTCGTGATCATTTATGTGAGCGCTCAGATCGATGTGACCGGCAAGGCCTTTGAATCTCTACTTGGAATCAACTACTACACCGGGGCAATTGTGGGCTTTGTGATCGTCTTGGCTTACATCTTTACCGGTGGTTTCGTAGCCGTGGTTTGGTCGGATTTCTTTCAGGGTTTATTGATGTTTTTGGGATTGGTAGCCCTCCCAATTGTCGCATTCTGGTCAATTGATAACATTGGCGATATCAGCAGTGGATTGGCCGCTATCGATCCGGATCTACTCGCTCCATTTGGCGGGGGAGACGATTGGCTGATGAAGCTTTTCACACTTCTTGGATTTGCTATGATTGGATTGGGCTTCTTAGGCTCTCCGCAGATCTATGTGCGCTTTTTATCGATCAAGGATATGAAAGAGATCGATAAAGGCAAATGGGTTGCAGTGGTCTTTACTTTGCTTACCGATGCTGCCGCAGTGACCATAGGTTTGCTAGGAAGGTATCTTTTTACTGAAGCCGGACAGGATCCTGAAATGATATTGGGCAATACCGGGGAAGATGTCTTGATCACCATGATCGAGGATCTATTGCCATTGGGGATAATAGCTATTTACATCGCCATTATACTCTCTGCGATCATGTCTACAATTGATTCTTTGTTGGTGATGGCATCTTCAGCTGTTGTGAGGGATTATTATCAGCAGATCTATCATCCGGATCTGAAGGATAACAAAATGAGTAGCATCTCTAGGTGGGTAACGCTATTTATGGCATTGTTTGCACTGGGAATAGCCATTTGCGTGGCTGTAATGAGTCCGGATAGAACCGTATTTTGGTTTGTGATCTTTGGCTGGTCTGGAATTGCCGCCACTTTTTGTCCGGTCATTATCCTCTCACTTTTCTGGTCTAAGTTTTCCGAAAACGGTGCTTTGGCAGCCATGATCACCGGTTTTTTATGTGTCCCATTTTTCAAATTTATTGTTCAGCCAATTGAAGGTATTGGTATCTACTTTGAAAAATTGGATGTGCTTGCTCCCTCATTCCTTCTTGCTATGATCGCGGGTGTGATCTTTAGTAAACTCTATCCCCTTAAATCAACTGCAAAAACGAAAAATGCCTGAAATTAAATTAGATGGTATAGACAATATCATCTTCGACTTGGGGATGGTAGTCATCGACCTTGAAATGGATGCTACCACGAATAGCTTTAAAAGCCTCTTTGGCGATGCTTATGATGAATCCATGTCTGCTCTCTCAAAAAAGCAGCACTTTGAAAATTACGAGACCGGTCAGATCAGCACCAATGAGTTTGTAGCAGGCATTCAAAGCCTACTTTCCGTCAAAGGTCAGGAACAAAGGATCATTTCAGCTTGGAATGCTATGCTGAAGACCATTCCAGAGCAGAATTTTCGCATTTTAAAGGCCGCTATGGCTAATTATCGCACCTTTTGCCTAAGTAATACCAATGAGTTGCATATCGACTTCATATACCACTATTTGAAGCGAGAGAAGCAAATGGAGAATCTTGACGATTACTTTGAAAAAGTATATCTCTCACATGAGATCCAATTGCGAAAACCCAATGAAGATATTTTTGAATTCGTGATCAAACAGAACGATCTGGTTCCAGAGCGAACGCTATTCATTGATGATACTGCGGGACATTTAGAAGGCGCGAAGAAAGTGGGACTTCAAACCTATCATTTACAAGCTCCGGAAAAGCTTGAAGATATTCTAGGTTATTTGGCGTCCTGACAAAGTTCTACGAGAACTCTGGCGGTTGATTTAGGATGCAAAAAGGCAATTCGCTTATTGTCGGCCCCACCCTTTGGTGTTTGATGGATCAATTCATATCCCTCTTCTTTCAAGCGAGCTAATTCAGCATCAATATCATCCGTTTCAAATGCAATGTGATGAATTCCACCTTTTTGTTTTTCAAGGAATTTGGCAATTGGACTTTCGCTATTCGTAGGTCTGAGCAATTCAATTTTGCTTTCTCCGATCTTGAAGAACATGGTTTCCACGCCTTCGCTTTCTACAATCTCGGTTTTATATGCTTTTGCACCCAAAAGACTTTCAAAGACCATCTCTGTACTTTCGAAGTCGCTCACCGCGATTCCCAAATGTTCTATTCGCTTTAACATGAGTAGTTATTTGCAAAAAAAAGACCCTGACAAAGTCAAGGCCCTTTATAAAATTTCAATATTTCTTATCTGACGTAGATCGTTGAAGTCTTATTGTCGTAGCTAACATAATATTTTCCTTTTTCAAGGGACTCTACATCAGCCTTAGCTCCAAAACCTTTTTTCACAATCACACCATAACGATCGTAGATCTCATAAAGGGTTTCTCCCCCATTGAATTCGATCGCATCTTTCACTTTTTCATCTGCCAAAGTGATCTCACCAACGGATGAAGTGTAAGTGGCCTCATCTGAATAGCGTGGCTTTCCACTAAAATCAACTTGCTTGACCCTAGCCTTGTTCTCTCCGGAATGTGGAGTGATCTTATAAGAGTAAGTATGTGTTCCAGGAGTTCCTATTCCTTTTACTTCTCCAACCTTCACCCATTTGTTCCAGCGGAATTGCTCAACAATATAATCCAAAGAACCAGTTTCATTGTCGGTAGTCCAATTCAAGACCCCTTCATCATTGAAATTAATGGCTTTGGTATCAAAAGTACTTTTAGGTTTAAGGACCTCAGGATTCAAAACCTCAGGCTTACAATCATCTTTATGCTTGATGTTGATCACCACTTTCTGACCAAGTTTAAGGTCGTGATTTCCAAAATCAATCTCAAAGGCAGATTGGTTAACCTCATCAGGGGATAATTTCCCGTTTATGGTTACCTCAAATACACAGAATCCAACTCCGGCACCACCGAAAGGATTCTTAACAAAGAGATTCTTGCCCATATACTTTCCCTCCAAAACGATCATGCCAGCAAATAGGCCATTTACGCTAAGGATCAAAGAAAGAACCAGAAGGAATTTCAAGTGCTTCATTTTCATAATTTTCGCTCCTGAAACTTGCATTTCAAGAGAATTCCCTGTGCTTTTTGGTACCGTCTAAAGGTATTCAAATATAACACTCTAAATTAACAATTTCTTTAGAGGACTGTAATAATCGTGCCGAAGCTACGACGCAGTCTCAATTTCTTCAAGTTTCTGTTTTAGCTCTTCTATACGTTTTCGCTTCTCTGGACCTCTTCTTTTTCTAGACGATTCAGTGAAATATTTATGGGCTCCCAAAAAGCCAATATTCATCTCTATCCATTTTTTTGGATCATCTTCTAGCTTGCCAAACTCCATTAATTCCCTTCTCAATGTTTCCGCTATCGGATAGAAATCATTCCTTCCCAAATAATCCAAGTCAGAATCGCACATGATCTCTTCTAAATGATTGCTTGGATTCTGAGGAATTTTGGTGGCTTCGATCAATTCGATCACTTGTGCGATCTGCTCTTCAGTATATCCAAAGTTTGGCAACATCTCTTTAGCGAGATTAGCTCCAATTGGCTCATTCGACTCGTAAGAGTGGATAAATCCCGCATCGTGGAAAAGCGCCGCAGTTTTAAGTAGATATAGATCTTCCCCTTGAACGCCTTCCCAAAGTGCTATGCGCTCTACAGATTCGCAGACATCCATTGTATGATGGATACCGTGATAATAAAGGCCTTTTGGAAGATCCCCACTCAATCTTTTTACAATGTACTTTTCCGCATTGCGGTAATTGATATTGGAGTATAACTTCAGGTTTACATAATGCCAAAAGGCATCATTTGGCCTAATCCCATCCTCTTCAATTGATAGCTCTGGCTTGATCCCATGCACGAAATACATATCGATCTCACCCTTATGCTTGGCTTTGATCTTTCCTCGATATTCCGTTTCAAAGAATTCATCAATCGCCTCATAAGTAGTCTCGGAGATATTCACCTTTCCAATTTCTCCACTAGACTCCATGGTGTTGGCGATGTTTACTGTATCACCCCAAATATCATAGGCAAATCGCTTGATCCCTACCACCCCGGCAATCAGATTCCCAGTATGTAGCCCGATCCTTATTTCCCAAGGACTCTGACCTTGTTCTTCCTTCACTTTCTTGATCTCCTGCATATAACGCTGGATCTCAAGTGCTGCTAGGGTAGTGTCTATTGGATTACTCTTATTTCGAATGGGAACACCACCAGCTGCCATATAGGAGTCACCGATGGTTTTGATCTTCTCTACATTGTATTTATTTACGATCTCATCAAACTTGACGAAATAGCTATCGAGCTCTGCAACAAGTTCTTCAGGTTCAAAATTCTCGGCATGCTTGGTAAATCCTTTGAAGTCGGTGAACATTACAGTTACCTGTCGGTAGTTTCTCGCCTTGGCCTTCCCCTTGTTCTTAAGCTCATCCGCCATTTCTCTTGGCAGGATATTGAGAAGCAATTTTTCAGTCTTCTCCTTCTCCTCTTCGAGCATTTTCTTCTGGCGTTCTACCTGACCTTTTTGCTTAATGATCTCAATGGTTCTCTGCTTAACCTGACTTTCAAGTAGGTCTTTTTGCTCGTATACCTTTCTGAGCTTATCGCGATAGATGAAATAGAAGATCACCAGGATCAATAGTACAACCACTATGCTGATCCACCAATAATCTGGAAGCTGTCCAGATTCTCCGAGTATTTGCAATATGATTGTGTAGATCTTCAAAAAAAGATTTTATTGACTTTGAGCTATCCTGATCTCTGATCTTCGGTTTAGTCGGTGATCGCTATTACCGCAATCTTTCTTCTCACAATCAACAATAGGTTTAGTTTCTCCAAACCATTTCTCAATAATGCGATCGGCACTAACTCCATTGGCTATCAAGTATTGAGCTACTGCTTGAGTTCTGAATTTTGATAGCAACTCATTATAACTTTCAGGTCCTCTTTGGTCAGTATAAGAGCTAATCTCTATCTTAAACTTATCATTGCCAAATAGCTTAATGAAGTCTTTGAGATTTGATTCAGACTCTGAGTTAATCGTCGCATTATCAAAGGCAAAGAAGACTACCAATTTCTCAGAATCCTCAACGCTTTTATACACAGTTGTAGTATTCTTCAAAGAGCTCTTCATCTTATCTAATTCCTCTTCACTTTTAGCAACTGGTTCTTTGTCTAATGCTTCTTCTCCTTCCGGCAACTTATTTTCAATGAAGCCTAGAGGAGAGTATACAAATACTTTTCCTTCCTTTTTGATCTTGGTTGATGTTACCTTTTTCTCATCATCTATTGTAACCATGGTGTAGCTTTCATTCTCTTCTTCATTTTCCAATTTGAAGATGTAATTCTGCTCGGGATCCAGTTTTTTGAAAACGAACCTACCTTCATTATCGATTATAGCACTCTCCAATAAGGTACCGCCTTCATCGTAGATGTAGATCTTCTCATTCTTACCAAAATCACCTGGAAGATCTTTAAAGATCTGACCCTCAACCTCATGCGAGAATTGTTCTTCTAACAATTTAGCTTCTTCAATTTCAAGTGGCTTGAACTGAGCGACTTGATGTGTGAGTTTTTCGTATTTGAAACCCTCTTCTTCACTAAGGAATGCCTTTTCAATGATATTCTCATTCTCATCGATCAATACCATGGTATAATCGTTCGCCTTTCTGTCTAAAGTGAAGCTGTAATGCTCATCCGGATTCAATTTTTCGAACTTGAATTTCCCTCTTTCATCAGTCTTTACAGAATCTCTTAGTATACCATCCTCACCAATAAGAAATACCGTGACCCCTTTCATATCTTCTTTCTCATCAACAGAGTAAAGTTGCCCTTCAAGTGCCACCTCTCTTGGTATAAGGCGCTTTCTTCTTTCAGCTTCAACCTCGTATTCATCATATGGTAGCGACTGGAAATCATAGCTTCCATTGCTGATCATATTGATCAAATAAAGTGGAGACCCATCTTCTCTAACTAGATACAGCAAGGCATCATCTTTCATATCTCCATCAAGAGATGGGATTTTCAAGAAGTAATGCTTGTCGTACTCCAATAAGTTATACTGGAATTCCCCTTTATCATTCGTCACCACAGTAGTGATCAAACTATCATTCTTATCGTAGATCTCAACTAAAGTATTCTTAACCGGATCTCCTTTGTACTCCAAACGACCAATCATAGAAGTATAGCCCTTATTCTTGGCTTCTTCAATCTTATCGCTAGCATCAATGGTAGGTGCAATACTGACCATGCCATCTTTATCCATCTTTTCTACATTGTAAACCCTTTCGTTTTCATTGATGAATGCGATATTCAATTCAGTATCTACTTCTTTTACCTTGATCAAGTAGTCTTCACTAGGAGGTAGCCTGGTAAACTCAAATTTTCCTTCGGCATCAGTTAAGGTAGAGTCTATAAGCATGCCGGCATTATCAGTAAGATAGACCTTAACGCCCTCTTTAACATCCCCAGGAAGTTTATCAAATACCTGCCCGCTGAATTCCATCTCATTCAACTCAAGGTCATCAATGGCTTTTAATTCTTGGATTTCTATAATCTCATCAGTAGGAAGTGCTGTAAGCTGGAAGTCGCCCGCATCGATCTTTTGAATCGATTGTACTTTTTCTCCTTCCTCATCCGTAATGAACAAACGACTGTTTTCTACAAGTTCAGGCTCATCAGATTCGATCTTGATCATGTAATTCTCCTGATAAGCAAGGTTTTTAAAGACGAACTTACCTTCATCATCGGTATAAGCTTCTCCAATTACAGAATCATTCTCATTGACTAGCAATACTTTGGTTCCTTTTACCCCAACGCCGGCATTTTCTACTAATCCTTTAACCTCAATGTTATTGTTGTACTTAATGAATCCGTAAATATCATCTAAGCCTTTACCACCTTCACGATTAGAAGCATAATAGCCGCTAGTGTCTGAATCATAATAGATCCCAAAATCATCTCTGTTCGAGTTGATCGGACTTTTCAAGTTTTCAGGTTCTGTCCATCCTGTATCTGTTAGGTTGGAAATATAGATATCTAATTCTCCATAGCCTGGATATCCATTTGAAGAGAAATAGAACTCATCCCCTCTTAAATATGGGAAGAGTTCATTCTTCACTGTGTTGATCCTTGGACCTAAGTTCTCTGGCTCACTCCATTTTCCATCTACAATTCTACTTACATAGATATCCAAACCACCCAATCCTCCTGGCATATCAGAAGCGAAATAGAGGGTATTCCCATTGTCGGCATAATGCGCATAGCCTACTGAGTATTCATCGCTATTGTAAGGGAAAGCCTTGAAGTTCTTCCATCTGTCCTTATCCGCATCATAATCCCCTTCAAAAAGCTTCAATTGGTTGATAAAGTCCTTACCTCTATCTTCACTTGCTACACGTGTAAGCATTACACGATCTTGTTGTGCGTTAATTGTGATAGGGCCGTCATTGTATGAAGAAACTAGTCTTCCATATACCTCTTGAAAGTCATTTTTCTTCTTTCTGAGTTTAACGGTATCCATCTCGTAGATCGATAAGAAACCCTGTTGGTTGTAATTGGTCTCTTCATTTATTGTTAAGCTCTCTTCTCTATCAGATGCAATGTAGATGCGATCCCTGAAAAGGATTGCACCATATTCGTTCGCCTTGGTATTCATCCAATCCATTCGAACTGAACGAAATACTCTTCTTTCTCGATCCCACTTTTCAATTTGATCGAGAGATTGAAGCATCAGCTTACTTAGGAAGCTGGAGTCTTCCAACTCCTGGAATTTTATGAATTGCTGCTTAGCTCTTTCGAGTTTACCATTCGATTTAAGCACCTGTCCATAGTAAAGGTAATCTTCAGCTTGAGCTGAGTCTGAATTGACCACCAGAGTGTAATACAATTCGGCATTTTGATAGTCTTTAACCTTACGAAAGGAAGCTGCGAGGTATTTTAATGGGGTGTAGGCATTTTGATTCTCTCTGACCTCTTCTTTAAGAAGGCTAATGGCGTCTGTGTAAAATTGATAGTTGTATTTATCAATAGCTCTCTTCAGACGTTTACTTTGAGAAGATGCATTGAAAGATATCGCAAGAACTGCAAACAGCAGTACAGCGCGACTGATATAAATGTGGTAACTTCTCAACATTTTTCTATTCCTATCCTTCTTCAATCCTTAAAAATACCTTGGCGAGACCATCCTAGATCTCAGAATATTAACGTCATAGCCAATAAATACCTCGTGCGAACCTGAGTTACCTTGTCTTAAAGTCGTGGTAGCAATATCGTAAGAATATCCAACTCTTAGTGATTTATCGATATGGTATTCTGAAACAAATACTACTCCGTACCCTCTTCTATAAGATGCACCAAGCCACAAACGGTTATTTATAAAGAAGCTGGCATTCAGATCAAAGAATGCCGGCTGGTCTATTGCAAGCCTTATTAGTGTTGAAGGTTTGAAGACTAAATTACGATTGATCTTGAAAGCTCTACCTCCTACTAAGATCATTTGTGCATTTTGTCGCACTGTACTTTCAATATTCACATTGTCTGCTTGCACACCAATTCTACCGTGATTCAAATGGCTTAGCTCCATTCCAATGTAGTTGTACTTATCGTTATAGTACATTCCAAAATCAAATGATGGAGTCCAGTAAGACTCTCTGCCTTCATTCAATGCATAACCTCCGGATTCTCTATAATCGATCTTCGACCAATCAAAAGTGTAGTTGTAAATGCTCGCTCTTAATCCAAATCCTAGCTTCCCTCTCCCCGCTCTAATTTTATAGGAGTAAATACCTGAAGCTGCAATGGTATTCTTTGGACCTAATCGATCGTTCATCATTTGGAAACCAAAACCCATATTCTTTCTCCTACTTGGTGAGTGTATGGCAAAGGATTGAGTAGTTGGCGCGCCATTGAAGCCTACCCATTGCGATCGGTGTACCCCAACCATACTCAACATTCCTCTTGTACCGGCATAGGCGGGATTGACCAATATAGGGTTGAAATAATATTGGTTGAATTGAGGCGCATACTGAGCTTTTAGGCCAAGTGGTACCAGCAAAAAGAAGGACAATATGTAGATCAGCTTCTTCATCCTATCTTGTTAATTCAATCCAACCTTTTTCAATTCCATCATCAGACTCGAACATATAGAAGTAAGTGTCTGCTGGAAGGTCATTACCGCTTAGGTTATTCCCATCCCAAAAGGTGTTGTTATTATCGTAATTCGATCCTTCCCAGACTAAATTGCCAAGTCTATTGAATATCCTCACTTCATTATCCGGGACCAATTCCACATTCTCTATGAACCAGCTATCATTGATGCCATCATTATTTGGCGTAATACCGCTGTAGAACTTAAGCAAACATGGATTTGGATCAATTAGTCCAATGGTGAAGGTCACAGGCTGACTGCTACAGCCATCGCTAGAAACAACCTGAACGCTGTAATCTCCAGCAAGGAGACCAACTGTGCTAAAGGTATCAGCAGGATTGAATCCGGCACTCCAGTTTACAGTATAAGGCCCCTGACACCCATTTATATTTGATATAAAACCTCTACCATCTCGCTTTCCTGCGCAAGTCGCATCTTGTACACTTACATCAAAAGAGATCAAGCTACTTGAGTCGAGAAATTGCTCAAATCCCTGAGTGAGGATAGTATTGGCCGACTGAACAGTAGTAACCACAGGCTCTCCAACGGTATAGGAAACCTTTAGCGATGAGTTCTGGGCTTCACTTCCACCTGAACTTACCACTTCTCTTTCCTTTTGCACTTGCGCTTGAATTGCATGCACTAAAAAAAAGCAAAAGAGCAGTAATCCAATTCTAGAATACTGCTTTAAAAGTCTCGATATGTCTATATACCTACGCATTTATATATCTAATGCAATCGCCTATATCTTATTTCAAATAGAGTATACATCTATATGCTTCAGAATTAACGGGGTTTTCGGTTGCATAAGCTGTGGCAGCTCCATTCCCCGCTTTACCCACATTGTTAATCTCGGTGTTTTCAACCCATTCCCAATTATCCGTTTCCCCAACAAGGAATGCAATACTTACTGCACCAAACCACTCTGCTCTAGTAGGCAGCTTATAACCAGCTGCCATACAGGTAGTTGCAGCTACATACCAACTTGCTGCTGCTCTCTCATTGGTTTCTACACAGAACCTTCCGTTGATATTGGTCATACCAGCAGGACAGGTAGCGGTATCTAAGAATGAACGCCATTGAGTTCCATCATAGCCTCTAAAATCATTATTCCTATACTCTATCATTCCTTCTACAGGAGTAAGTTGAGCGGTATCAACTCTGATTGCTCCCGCAACGTCCAATTTTGCGGTAGGATCTGTATCTACAGGAATACCAACACCCACATCTCCTCTATCTCTCTCCACGATCAAGCCAACAACAGTCTCCTGATCTCCTAGAATTTGGAACCAATTACCAGTTCCTGAAGCATCGCTTCTATACCTCAAGGTGAAATTATTACCCTGACCATTCTCTTCAAATACGATCTGTGAGCCGTCTTGATTGTTGAGGTTTTCGATTCTTAACTCTGCAAAGCCACCGTCTATATCTTCTGCAATATGAAACTTAGAGTCCGGCGTAGTGGTACCTAATCCTATTCTAAGGTTCGTGGTATCCAAATAGAAATCATCGAAGAAGCTGAGTGTATCTATATTCTTCCAGAATGCCAATCTCAGCGACTTACTAGTATCAACTACTACATCTGGTGATGTAAGCGGACTTAGATCCGTAATTATAGTTCCACCTGCATCTGTGACTTCCAGATCTGTTCCGTTTAGTATAACTGTAGCGTTCAATTCATTGCTTGAAGAGGTATCATTATCCAATACAATGTGTTGGTTGAGGTCTGTGCGAATGGCAGTTATGGAGTCTGCATTATTTGTAGAATCAGCTGCAAATCTCACTTGTAAGGAATCCAACTCTCTTCTATTGAAGTTGATATCGGTACGATGAACTACCAAACTATCTCTATTCGTATTGATGTCGGATCGGTGAACAACTATGCTATCGCGATTGGTGTTGATATCAGTTCTATGCACAACTAGGCTATCGCGATTGGTGTTGATGTCGCTTCGATGAACTACCAAACTATCTCTGTTGGTGTTGATATCAGATCGATGTACAACTAAACTGTCTCGATTTGTATTGATATCAGAACGATGAACAACTAGGCTATCGCGATTGGTATTAATGTCAGATCGGTGCACCACTAAACTATCTCTGTTTGTATTGATATCATTGCGATGTACTACCAAACTATCGCGATTCGTATTAATGTCGGATCGGTGAACTACTAAGCTATCTCTGTTGGTGTTAATATCAGATCGATGCACTACCAAACTATCTCGATTGGTATTGATATCAGTACGATGCACCACAAGGCTATCCCTATTAATGAGGAGATCCGTTCTATTCTGATTGATATCGACTCTATGAGCGATCAATGTATCTGAATTCAATGTAGAATCTGCCAAGTATCTCGTCTCTAGATCACCAAGATCAGATCTGTTATTCAAGATATCATTTCGCAATGCGATTATACTATCCGCATTGTCGGTAGAGTCAGCCAAATATCTAGTACGCAAGTCCAGTATCTCAAAGCGATGTCGAGCGAGACTGTCGGCATTATCAGTTGAATCTGCCAAATAACGAGCTCTTTGGTTCAATATCTCAAAACGATGTCTGGCTAAACTATCCGCATTAGCGGTAGAATCGGCAAGGTATCTTGCACGCTGGTTTAGTATTTCGAAACGCAGACGAGCCAAACTATCGGCATTATCTGTTGAATCAGCTAAATATCGTGTACGTAGATTCAATATCTCGAATCTATGTCTTGCCAAACTATCTGCAACTCTTGCAGAATCAGAAACATACCTAGTACGCAATTGATTAATCTCAGCTCGATGTCTGATTAAACTATCCGTGTTTGCAGTGGAATCATTAAGGTAACGGATTCTCAGTTGATTGAATTCCGCTCTTTGGTCGGCTAAACTATCTGCATTCCTAGTAGAATCAGCTAAATATCGTGTGCGTAGATTCAATATTTCAAAGCGATGTCGAGCCAAACTATCCGCATTAGCAGTGGAATCGGCCAAATATCTCGCGCGTTGATTGAGAATTTCAAATCGATGTCTCGCTAAACTATCTGCATTGTCTGTTGAATCCGCTAAATATCGTGTACGTAGATTCAAAATCTCAAAACGATGACGTGCCAAACTATCCGCATTGTCAGTAGAATCATTGAGATAGCGAATTCTCAATTGGTTGAATTCTGCCCTTTGATCCGCTAAGCTATCCGCATTCCTTGTAGAATCTGCCAAGTATCGTACTCTCAATTGATTGAACTCAGACCTTTGATCGGCCAAACTATCTGCTACTCTTGCTGAATCAGCCAAATATCTAGAACGCAAATTCAAGATCTCGAAGCGATGACGTGCCAAGCTATCCGCATTAGCAGTGGAATCTGCCAGATATCTCGCGCGTTGATTGAGAATTTCAAATCGATGTCTCGCTAAACTATCTGCATTGTCTGTTGAATCCGCTAAATATCGTGCACGTAGATTCAAGATCTCAAAACGATGACGAGCCAAGCTATCCGCATTGTCTGTAGAATCATTGAGATAGCGAATTCTCAATTGGTTGAATTCTGCCCTTTGATTGGCCAAACTATCAGCCACCCTTGCTGAATCAGCTAGGTAACGCCCACGTAGTTGATTGAACTCAAGGCGATGTCTAACTAAACTGTCTCTATTGATAAGAATATCTGTTCTGTTTTGGTTGATATCTATTCGATGAGCCGCCAAAGAGTCAGCATTCAATGTCGAATCTGCAACATATCTGCTCTCTAGATCTGATAGATTTGTTCTATTCTGGTTGATATCTGTACGATGCACAACTAAACTATCTCTATTGATGAGAATGTCTGTTCTATTCTGATTAATGTCGATTCGATGAGCTCCTAGACTATCCCTATTCAGATTAATATCTGTACGGAGATCTGTTAGTGTGTCTTGAATTACACCTACATCTGTTCTGATTTGATTGATATCAGTTCGGTGTACGATCAAACTATCTCTATTAATCCCAATCTCAGTTCTATTTTGATTGATATCGGTTCGATGAACTACCAATGAATCTCTATTGTCTGAGATATCTGATCTGTTCTGATTGATATCCGTTCTCAGCACGGGAAGGGTATCATTGATGATCCCAATATCTGTTCGATTTTGATTGATGTCGTTGCGATGAACCACCAATGAATCTCGATTATCTGAGATATCTGATCTGTTCTGATTGATATCATTACGCTGATTGGTTAGTGAATCCAATATGTATTGAATACTAACTCCCGCACCATTCTCAATAAGAATGCTATCGCCAGCTGCATTAATGCTTAAATCTTGTTCATCTGTATTAATGCTAGGTAATACACTCAGATCTACAGTATAGGTTCCCCCAGAATCTACCAGTTCCAGCACGGTTCCGGTTAAAGTGAAACTATTCACCAACTCATTTACTTCAGAGGTGTCTTTGTAAATCACGTTTACAAGGTTCAAGTCAGCTCTTAAGGAAGCTATACTGTCTGCATTAGCAATAGAATCAGCTACATAACGGGCTTCAACATTTCCAATTGAATCAAGTAGATATTTAATACTTATTCCAGATCCATCCTCTATTAGGATGCTATCTCTAGCTGGGTTCAAAAGCAAATTCTGATCATCTGGTCCAATCAAAGAACTCAAGTCGGTAAAGAAGGTTCCTCCGGAATCAGTTACTTCCAGGGTGGTGCCATTTAAAACAATGCTATTGATCAATTCATTTGAAGAAGATGTATCATTATCGTCGATTAGATGTTGATTCAAATCGGCTCGAATACTTGTAATACTATCAGTCATTCGCGCTGAATCAGCCACCAATCTGATCTCGAGATCTGAAATTGCATCGATCAGAGAATCTCTTTTTCCTCTACCCAGTGTATCAAGATCTACAGATGTGCGCAAACTGCCTTGCTGATATAGCTCCAAGACTGCATTATTCAACACCAAACTATCTACAAGCTCATTTACATTGGAAGTATCTGCTCCTCTGAGAATAATATCGAAACTATTCCCATTGGCATAGAAGGCTCTGAGTGTGGTATCGTTGATTCCACTTAGCGAATCAAGTCCCAAAATTGGCATTAAAGGCACTGCAGAAGGGTTTACTCCCGTAAGGAAAAGTGTATCATTCGAAATGCTAAGCTGTTGATCTTCCGGAAAGATCAAATCATCCACTGAAATACCTCCTGCTCCTGTGATCAGTATCGAGTCCTGCGCAGCATTAACGAAAATGCCCTGGAGCTCATTTGTATCCGATAGGTCGCCAGTATTTACAATGCTATCGTTATTAAATACCTGTATGCCGGCTCCAGATTTAAAAATGTTTCCTGAACGTTTCGCGTATAGAGCGTAAGGCACTGAAATCAACTGAGTATTGCTCAGTAACTCATATGATCCATTATACTCAACTTCTACCCTAAGGTAGTGCGCATCTGCACCCCAATCAATATCACTAAAGGTAGCCTTTGCGCCTGTGCCTAGATTTTGTCCACCACCAATTACGGCGCTAAAGAGACCAAAATCGTTGGTAGTTATCGACATAAAATACTCTTCCTCATATTCCAATGTCCCATTTGGGGCTCCTGAAATAATGGCAAAACGCACATTGATCATGGTTTGGGATAGTACATTCCCATTTACATCTCTTACAACTGCCTGATAATTAATGCCTTCGGGCGCCTGAGCAAAGGCAGGAATACTTAAGAGAAACAATAAAATGCCTAGCAGAAATGAGGGCAAAAGAATCTTGTAGAACCTTACGGTCATTTGAATTGGTGTTTGATTGATATTTTGTACGTTCTTAATCAACTTTTGTTGCAAAGCTCAATCAATGAGCATTTTAACCTTAATTGCTTTTGTAAATCCAGCTTGCAGGGTCTAGCTTGTTCATCACCTTCCAGATCTCCAAATGCATCTGAGACGCATTCTCTTCTTGATCATCCACCAATACTCCTAAACTCTGCTTGGTATCTACTTCATCTCCCGCACTCACAAATACTTCTTTGAAGTACGAGTAGACAGTGAAATAGTCTCCATGACTGATCATCACTACCTTTCCTTCTCTTGGAATTATGATTACCCTACTCACTTTCCCTTTGTAAATAGCCCTTCCCATATTCCCCTTTTTAGTGGAAATATCGATACCATTGTTCTGGACTTTCACTCCCTTCAAGGTGGGATGCGGATGCTCTCCAAATTCTGCTGTGATCACCCCTTCCCCAACTGGCCAGGGTAATTTTCCTTTATTTTCTGCAAATGAGTTCGATAAAGCCTGAGCTTCTGGAGTCATTGGGAAACCTTTCTCACTCTTACCCGCTTTCTTTGCGGCTTCTCTAGCACGACGGATCTCTTCGGCTATGATCTTTTCAATGGCCTTATTGATCTGCTCTGCTGCCTCGCGTTTTTGTTGCAGGTCTTTCTTCAGCTTCTGCTCTTTTCCTTTGAGCGAGTTGACTACCTCTTCCTTCTTGTTCTTTTCGCTGCTTAACTCATTTCGCTCGAGCAATTTGGCCTTCAGCAATCCTTCTTTTGATTTTTTGATTGCAGTGAGCAAATTGATCTTGGAATCTATTAATTCTTGTTGTGCACTGATCCTCTCAGCTTGCGACTTGCGATAAGCTGAGTATTGCTGGAAATATTTTAGGCGTTTAAACGCTTGATAGAAGTTTTCCGATGAAAGGATGAACATCAATCGATCGTAATCATCTCTGTTGCGGTATGCGAAGTTGATCATCTTGGCGTACTCTTCCTTGAGCTCTTCAATTTCATTCTCCAAGGTGTCAATAGATGCTGACAATAACTCAATGGTGTCTTCTACCATTGCAATCTCAGCTTCCATAGTATTGATCAATTCCTCTCTACTGCTGATCTGTTTGTCGATCTGACGCAGTTGATTAAGGGAAGTATTCTTCGACTTCTCAGTTTCTGAAAGTAGTTTATTAGTGTATTCGATCTCCTTTTGAAGTTGCTTCTTCTTCTCTTGGAGGTCTTTTTTGCTTTGAGCCAGTGAGGCGACCGGCAGAGCTAGTAATATGAATAATAAAAAGATGAGCGAATTAGTAGAGTATCTGCTCATATTTGGATGAAATATTGAATGAGAATTTCAATGCTTGATTCAAAGATACACGGGAATATTGAATTTCGACGATAGCGGGGGTCTTCGACTGAACCTCAAAATGCAGGTATTCCGGTATTTGCTGGTCTTCCACGGTCATGAAGTTCTTGTATTCACCCAAAATAAAGCGGTCTGCTGATAGGTCGGAGAGCAAGAACTTGTCAATCTTAAAATTCTCTTGATTGATCCATAAGCTAACCACCTCATCCTTCTGCTTCTCAATCTTTTTGGGCTTTTCGTCGGCTTTTTTGGCTTTACTTTTCTTCAAATTCCCCAGATAATAGTCTTCTTTATCGATTGAAAACTTGATTTTTTCGTCCAATTCAAAGGCTATAGAATTTCCTAACAATATGGCCTGTAAAACTTCGTACTCGAAATCGACATTGAATCTTTGGTTGATATAAGCGTAATTCCCAATGAAATACTGCTTTTCAAGGCGATTGATCACCTTAACTGTATCTGTAGTAATAAGCACTCTACCCAACTCAATTCCAAAAAGTGGGGTAATAGAGATCCAAATTGCCGAATCTTTTTTGATTCGAATGTTGGACTTAAAGGTCTGTTTATTACCCCCTTGTCGGAGTGTAATTACCGCTTTGGCCGAGAATGTATCAAATTCGAACTCATTCTGCTTTATTTGATCGATCAGATACTCCGTTTTCTTACCTTCTAAAGAGCTGCGTTTTGCTTTCTCTGATGATTTGCACGACCAAAGAGCCGTAATCATTAGCAGAAACAGAAGATATTGAGTTGTCTTATTCGTAGTACTTCCCATCCTGGATCTTACGTTCTATCTGATCTGAGGCTCCTCCAGCTTCTTTGGCCTTCTTCCAAAACACTACAGCCTCTTCATTCTTGTCTAGCTTATAGAGTATATCTCCCTTATGCTCCAATAAAGTGGCGCTTGCATTTCTATCCGAATCAATGGCTTTATTAATCCACTCCAAAGCGCTTTTATATTCTCCCAACTGAAAAAGGATCCATGCATAAGTATCTTGAAATGATGCTTGTCCGGGAGATATTTGGTTGGACTTCAACGACATCTCTTTAGCCTTCTCCAATTTCTCTTTTCTAAGCGAAAGGTAATAGCTATAGTTATTCAATACATAAATATTGTTGGGGTCTAGCTTGAGTGCCATCTCGTAATTCTGATCCGAAACCTCATGCTTTTCCAGCTCGTGGTAGATATCACCTAAACTAGAATAGAACTGACTTTTCAATGCTTGATTATCGATAACCAGATCTTTCCCCAATTCTAAATATTCAACGGCATCATCATAACGTTTGGCTTCATATAAGCCCAAGCCATAAATGAAATAAAGGCTCGGTTGATTGGGGAATAGATCAATGGAACGAGGTGCATAATCCAAGAGTAGATCTGTCTGCTTGGTTTCAGACAAGATGATGAGCATTTGATTCCAAACAGGGAATCTGCTGCTGTCTAAGCTGATGGTTTTTCGGTATGCATCTACAGCCTCTTCATTTCGATCTGCAAAATAGAGGAAGTCGGCCAGTAAAGCATATGATTTGGCATTCTTGGGATGTGCTTCTGCAGCCAATTGTGCCAACTCTATTGCCTCATTCAATTCCTCTTTTTGATTCTCTGCAATTTGGTAGTTCGACAACAAGAACTTTACTTTCTCGTCTATATTCAAACTCTCTGCTCTGAAGGCCAGCTTGATATTCTTCAAATAAGTCTCCTTATCGCCTGTGCTCTTCGCCAGCTTAGCAAGTGACAGATATAATTTTGCTTCATCTACATCAAGCGATTTCATTCGCTCCAATACCTCAATAGCTTCAGCTTCTCTTTCGTTGGAGATGTAGATATTGGCCAATATCCCGTAGTACTCCGGATTCCTCGGAAACTCTTCGATCAATGCTTCGATCTCTGCCGCTGCTTTATCTACATCGTTTAGGGAAAGATAGATCCGTTGTTTAATGAATGATATCTCTTCGCTTACTCCAATATCATCCTCTATCAAATTGAGGTATTTGATTCCCTCTTCAGCTTCTCCTTGATTGAGTAATAGCTTTGATAGCTCATACTTCAATTCCAATTTGGAGGGATTGTCTTCTACGAGCTCCTTGAACAATTGAATCGCCTCCTCAGTCTTTCCCTGGTTTTCAAGGAAGGTAGCATAAGAGAGCTTGTACCAGTAATTCTCAGAATCCAAATCATTGGCAATCTTGAATTCTTCGAATGCACCTTGATTATCCCCAACCGCATTATATACAAGACCCAACTCATAATGCGCCGCTGCACTATTTGGATCTATGCGAATAGCTTGCTGATACAAGGCTATTGCCTTCTCATAATTCCCGAGGATCTTTTCCTTGGATGCATCGATGTACAGCCTGCCGAAGTTTACCTTATCCTTTTCATGCAGCTCCTTCTTCTCTAAAGATTTAGCACTACTTATCTCTTCCCCACTTTTGCAGGAAAACAGCATGAATAGCCCTAGAAGCAGATAAATGGATCTTGGCATATAGTTTATTCGCTGATCTGATTGTAGTCGCCAACACTCCACTCTCTGGCTTCAATGCTGAGCTTACTGTGATTTCCGATCATGCTATTTGATGCTTGCAATCCCGAAATCTCGGTGCTCTCTTGAATGATGGAATTCGAAACTCTACTATCTGTGATCTTTGTCCCATTACCTATGGAAACATGTGGACCAACAACAGAGTTCTCAAGTACTACATCATCCCCCACAAAACATGGTGGAATGATCACAGAATTATTGAGTTTGGCCGAATCAGATACAATCTTTTCGTCCTTAATAAACTCTAAAACACGTTGATTGGTGTGGACTGTCGCATTTTTGTTTCCGCAATCTAACCATTCGATCACCGTTCCGGGAGCAAAACGACTGCCGGCTTTGCGCATTCTTTGCAAACCATCGGTAATCTGGTACTCTCCTTTATCCATGATCTTATTATCCAATAGATACTGAAGATTCTCCCTCAGATATGCTCCATCTTTGAAATAATAGATTCCAATAATTGCCAGGTCAGAAACGAACTCTTCAGGCTTCTCTACAAAATCAGTGATGTATCCTTCGTCATCCAATTGCACAACGCCGAAAGCCGATGGATCTTCCACTCTTTGCACCCAAATAATGCCGTCTTTCTCTTCATCCAATTTGAAATCAGCTCTGAAAAGGGTGTCGGCAAAGGCAACAATCGTTTTTCCATCTAGCATTTCTTTGGCACACATTATGGCATGTGCTGTTCCCAAAGCTTCTTCCTGATGAAAGATTCTACCCTTAGCTCCTAGACTTTCTGCTACTTTGATGAGAGAGTCTTCAACTTCCTTTCCAAAATCGCCAATGATGAATCCAATTTCATCAATTTGCTCATCACAGACATTGGCAATGTCTTCAACCAAGCGCTGAACAATTGGTTTGCCTGCGATTGGCAAAAGTGGTTTTGGAATAGTGAGGGTATGAGGCCTCATTCGTTTTCCTATGCCCGCCATGGGTACAACGATCTTCATAAATCTATCTGCTTTTTATCTTAATTACTCTTTTCCTGTACTTCCAAATCCGCCGGCACCTCTTGAGGTCTCTTCTAGCTCTTCTACTTCTACCCACTCTGCTTGCTCATGAGCTGCAATTACCAATTGGGCAATTCGTTCTCCATTTTGTATGCGAAATGCATCCTTTGACAAGTTTGCCAAGATCACTTTGATCTCCCCTCTATAGTCGGCATCAATCGTTCCCGGTGAATTCAATACGCTAATTCCATGCTTCAAAGCCAATCCACTTCTTGGTCTAACTTGTGCTTCATATCCTACAGGAATCTCCATAAATAAACCTGTTGGGATCAAGACCCTCTCCATACTTTCGATTACTACATCTTCTTCCAGATTAGCTCTAAGGTCAACACCGGCTGATGCTGGGGTTGCATATTGAGGTAATGAATGTTGTGATTGATTGACGATTTTTATCTTCATAGAAATGCTTTTGGAAGCTACGAAATTATGGCTTTTTTGGGTTTTTCTAAAGCCCATGCGAGGCCGGCAAATAATAGAATTATCAAGGCCTTAAGACCATAATCCACTGCAGTTGAAAAGTCGGGGATCAAATACTCAAAAAGCAGATGTAAAACCAAGGCTAATAGTAGGTAGAAGATCACCTTCTTCAATTGGTAAGGAACCTTGTAGTACTTGCGACCGATCATATAGGAAAGCACAGACATGCTGAAATAGCAAATCAGCGTAGCCCAGGCAGAACCTACATATCCAAAGATCGGGATCCACCAGAGGTTGAGTATTATGGTGATCACTGCACCAAAACCGGCGATCAAGGCGCCATATCTTGTCATGCCATTCAGCTTATACCAGACAGATAAATTGTAGAATATTCCCAAGAAGATATTTGCCAATAACAGAATAGGAACGATGTGTAAGCCCACCCAGTATTCTTCATTGGCTAAAAAGTGCTTGAGAATATCTAAGTAGAACATCACTACAAGGAAGATCAAGGCACAGGTGATCACGAAGTAGTTCATGATCTTAGCATAGGTCTTAGGTGCTTCCTCATCTTTGGATTGGGCAAAGAAGAATGGTTCTGCAGCATAGCGAAAAGCCTGAATAAATAGGCTAATAATAATCGAAAGTTTATAGCAAGCTCCGTAAATACCCACGGTTGCAATGGCTCCTTCAACTCCCAAATCATCAATAAGCAATCGCTTCAAAAGGATCTTATCTGCATTCTCATTCACAATGATCGCAAGACTTGAAAGTAAAAGTGGACTCCCATAGATCAGCATATCGCGCCACATTCTGGTATCAAATACCATTTTGATCTTCGCCAATTGAGGAGATAGTAAGATGAATTTGATCAATGAAGCGAATAAATTGGCTAGGAAAACATATCCCACTCCGATCTCGGGCGAATAGAACCAATCGAGCAAGAGATTATCCGCTCCAGACTCATAGGCAGGCATACAATAGCCAACCCAAAATACATTAAGCCCTATGTTCACCAATATCGAGGAAAGGTTTACAGCTGCAAAGCGCATAGCCTTTCCTTCAATTCGCAGTCTGGCAAGTGGAATTGAGGATATGGCATCAAGGCCCACAATGAATGCAAACCAGATCACATACTCTTGATTGTCTGGGTATTCCAACCAATTGGCAATTGATTGAGAGAATGAGCCAGAGAGGACCCAAAAGATCAGGGTGCTGCCAAAAAGAGAGAAGAGAACAGTTGAGTAGACATTCGAATGCTTATAGTCTCCTTTTGATTGAAAGCGGAAATAAGCCGTTTCCATTCCGTAGGTCAAGAAGACTACCAAAAAGGCCACATAGGCATACATTTCGGTGATTACCCCAAAACGTTCTGGAAGAAAAACAGCCGTATGAAGCGGCACCAATAAATAGTTCAGGAGTCGCCCAATGATACTGGGCAAACCGTAAATTGCCGTCTGACCGGCTAGCTTATTGATGGCTCTCAAAACTCAGCTCAGAGGTGAACTATTCACCTGAAAAATTGGGTTTACGTTTAGAAAGGAATGCGTCTGTTCCTTCTTTAAAATCAGCGGTTAAAAAACAATCTGCAAACTCTTCGATTTCCTTTTCAAATCCATTGACTTTATCAGAATAACCTGCATTGATCGTACGAATTGCCGCAGCTATTGCAGTAGGAGAATTCTTCATCATTTGCTGAGCAATTTGCTTGCACTTATCCATCAATTCATCTTGTTCTACCACATGATTCACCAATCCGATCTCTTTAGCTTCAGCTGCGCTGATCATTCCAGCAGTGCTGATCAATTCAAATGCCTTACCCTTGCCGGCCAGTTGGGCTAGGCGCTGAGTTCCGCCGTATCCTGGAATCACTCCAAGGCTAACTTCAGGCAGTCCCATTTTGGCATTGGTGCTCGCTACACGAATATGACAAGACATGGCTAGCTCCAATCCTCCACCAAGTGCAAAACCGTTCACTGCGGCAATTACCGGCTTTTGAGTATTCTCCACTAGATCAAATAAAGTGGTATGCCCACTTTGCGAAAGTGCCTTCGCTTCATCTCGATCGTATTTGTAGAATTCAGCAATGTCTGCTCCTGCAACAAATGCCTTTTCACCCGCTCCTCGAATCACGATTACTGCTACCTCTTTATCTGCCGCAGCCGTTTTAACCGCTTCACTTAGTTCGGCAATGGTTTCACGATTTAATGCATTGAGTTTATCAGGTCTGTTGATCGTAATGATCTGTAGTCTTTCTTCTTTTTCGATGAGTAGGTTCGACATAGATATGCTGTTTTGAACAAAGGTAGTTTTTTAGCTTATGGGAAAGTACAAAGTAAAGCTGCTTCCTTCACCGACTTTTGAACGCATTTCAACCTTTCCTCCCATTTGCTCCATTGAACGTTTTACAATTGCAAGCCCCATACCCGTTCCTGAGGACTTAGTGGTAAAGCTAGGCTCAAAGATATGGGCTGCTTGATCTTCACTTATGCCTTTGCCTTCATCTTTAACTTCAACACAAAGCATGTCTTCCCCTTTCTCTGATCGGTAAATCCGGATCCAGATCTTAGCTTCTTCTTCATTTTCATATGCTTGAACGGAATTCTTGATAAGGTTATTGAATACTCTAAGCACTAGATCCCGATCTGCTAAGACTTCTAACCCTTTTAACTCCTCGGCAATTTCAAAATGCACTTCTGCTTGATCGATGTATAGGTGTGCCACCTCCTTTGCAATTGGGGTGATCAAGAGCGACTTCAATTCTTTATCAGGGAATTTGGCAAAGCTTGAAAAGGCTTCTGCAATTGCTGTGAGCGACTCTATTTGGGAGATCAATGTCTCGCTTGTCTTCTGGATCTTGGCTTTAATATCTCCATCTTTAGAATCGGCTGAACGCTGCAAATGTTGTATGCTCAACTTCATTGGGGTGAGTGGATTCTTGATCTCATGGGCTATCTGTTTAGCCATTTCACGCCAGGCCGATTCTCTTTCAGTTTTTGCCAATTCCTCTGCGCTTTGCCCAAGCTCTATGGCAATTCGATTATACTCCTGAACAAGCTCCCCGATCTCATCTTCAGATTGCCAATCTATGAGCTCAGTTTCTCCTCCCAATTTCAATCCACTAATGTGTCTGCGAATCATCAACAATGGTCTTGAGATCTGGTTGATCAATAGAATTGACACCAAAAGCGAAAAGGTAAAGATGATCACATAGATGTTGATGGTAGGCACCAAGAAGGCCGCTATCTCTTCCTCCAATGCTTCTTGTCGGGCAAAATAAGGCAGATTCAAATATGCCAAAAGCTCATTGTTCTGATTCTTGAATGGCACATATGCCGATAGGAAGTTGAGCTCTCCGATGCTCTCTGCTTGAACCCATTTCGATTTATTAGAAATCACCAATTCGGAATAGGCAATTGGATTCATACGACTGCTCTTCAGATCCTGCTGATAAAGTTCAGGTCGAGAACTGGCGTATAAATTTCCATCTGCATCGTAAAGATTGATATCTGTGTAGAATACATTTGAAAACTTGATCAGTAGACCCGTGAGATAGGCTTTTGAATCTTCATCCAAAATGTCTCTACTTCCTACTTTTTGATAAAGCTCAAGACTCACCGACCTCAATTTTTCTTCAATTGCCTTTGCATTCTTCTCTTCATACTGTCGTTTGATGTAGTAAGTTGTTCCTGCTAAAAAGAGAAGTAATGCGGTGAGCAAACTGGCACTGACCAATAATCTGATCTTGGTTGAGAAATCAGTAATGATCAATCTTTGAGCATAAGGGAATGAACGCAAACTGAATGAGAGTATCAGAAAAAGCAAACCAAAGAGGATCAAGAGGTAGGTAATGCGACTCATATAGTCCACAGCACTAACTTTTTCTTTTGATAGCACTATGGTAATGTTATCGTTCTTTCGCAAGGCGGTATTCTCATAATTACCTTCTTCATAGCTGAAGATCGTAGAGTCTGAAAGTTTTTCGAAGTGTGGTTCAAGCGTGTAAATTCGATCTCCACTACTGTTGATAAGCTCACCCATAAAATAGATCGCATTGGAATACTCATCGAGCTTGCGATGCAGTTGAAGGTCCTCTTGATTTAAGAATAGTTCAGGATATCCAAGTTCTTCAGAGAAGTAATCGCGAGACAATTCCAAATACAATCGATAATTCCCTTCTCCTTCGAGTTCAACCTCACCTATATAGTCAATTCTTCCCGCCATATTGCTAAGCTGAAAGAGGTTTATAGAGGATATTTGATCACCTTCAGTATAGATCCGATCTTGAAAATAGATGTAGCAGTTCTGATTGAATTGATTAGGCCCCACAAGTAGGGAATCATCCTCAGAGCATATGGTAAAACTCAAGCGATACCTATCCCAATATCCATTGAAATATTTTGACCTAAGATAATTCTGATAGGCATCTCTCTCAGACCATCGGTCATCGATAAAAGAGCGCAAACTGTCGTCTGTTCTAAGTTCAGTTTGGATCTCTTGAAAGAGATATTCCAATAAGGGATCCCTTTCCTCCGCTAACTTCAAGAGGATCAACTCTCGATTAGAGTTTTCTTTCTCCATCACTAAGCGATCCATCATTGAATTGCAAAGAATAGAGATCAGCAAAATGCCCAAGAATGGGTAGAGTAGCTCTGCTCTTTTCTTAAATTGAAGACTCAATAGGTAGATCAAAAACAAACCAATTATCAAGGTATAGACCTCTGAATATCTTTCTGCTTCACACCAACTGATGAGAAATGCAATACCAAAGGATATGATCATTATCAGGTATGCCTTCCATGAACTATCGAATGCCTTTAAATTTCGAATGAGCACCTTAAGCCAGATCAAGAGCGACATGAAGATCAAGCCAAAGGCCAACAAGCTAGAGAAACTGGGTAGACTGAGCTTGAAGATATTCTCGAGCTCAAAACTGTATTGAGAATTGATGATCACATCTGCAATCAACCTCATCCCAAAGATCGAAGCACTTATGTAAATGATCAGCGTTACTAAGAACACAATTTTTGAAGTGTAGGCTTTTAGAATTACCGCCAATTGGTAAGAAATGATGAGTAAGAGACAAGCATGTAGCAACAAATCGCCAGTAGAAGGAAAAATCGCTGAAAGCGAAAAGGCGGAAGGATCAAAGAGATCAAGGGTCCTCCAATTCAATGGATCGAATGAAAAGAATATCCAACGAATAAGTATGGATATTAGAATGATCAATGCAGCCTGATTGCTCTTACTCAGCTTTAGAGCATAAAGCAAGCCGTGTATGATCCCAATCAAGCCTAAAGCAAATAGTATGAGTTGCAATAGATCTAGAAGCCAATCGCGGTTTTGATCTGCGCTTTGAGTAGACCAATTTAGCTGAGTTTGCTGGCTATCGAGCTCATTGTTCAGATGATCCTGATAAGGCATCCAATCCTCATCGATCTGATTGGGCAAATAAGGATTTTGATATGGGTAGCTGCTTGCAATCCGCTCCAATATGATAAAATGAAGTCCTTGAATCTCGCTTTTTTGCTTTAAGTGCAGAGAAGTAGAGGTAGAAACAAAGTTGGATTCATCCAAAAGAAGCTCTCGATCAAGAGCTGTTTCATCTTCCGACCAATATTCTATGGCCGTATCGCTGAGGATGAAATATGATAGTCCTTCCTCCTCAAACTTCGAATACCAAAAATCTGAACTTTCTGCTAGGGTACTGTCTTGCCAAGCCTTTGTGAGCTTCTCCAGCTCTGCTTGAAGGAGTGATTGCTCACTCTTTAGAAATCGCTTGAAGTCGGCTTGATCAAGCTGTTGAATTGCACTATTACCCTGCTCCCAAAAAAGGGAAAACAAGAAAAAGATGGCACTAATGAAATAGAATAAGCGACGAAATGTCTGGGCCATATTGAGACAGGGCAATTTTTATGCCTATCCAAAAATAGCTATTCTAAACTTTCAGTAAGAAGAATTAATGCTTCGGAATTAGCCGTTAAGTGCTTCAGCACCACCAACGATCTCTAAGATCTCATTGGTAATAGAAGCCTGACGAGCTTTGTTGTATACCAATTTAAGGTCACCGATAAGCTCAGTAGCATTATCTGTGGCTTTATGCATAGCAGTCATACGAGCACCGTGCTCAGAAGCATAAGAATCCAAAATAGCTTTATAAAGCTGGATCTTTAGCGACTTAGGTAGCAATTCTCCAATGATAAACTCCTTAGAAGGTTCGAAGATGTAATCCGACTTAGCTTGTTCTGCTTCTGCTTCCTCAGCTGTTGGTGGCACTACCGGTAGATATTGCTCACTCACAACTCTCTGAACAGCGGCATTCACAAACTGATTGTAGATCAATTCAACTCTGTCGAACTGCTTATAAGTAAATGAGTTCATTACCTTCTGTGCTACCTCTGCAACATTCTCGAATGTAAGATCATCGAAAAGTTGATCAAGGTGACCGGGAAGAGTGGTTCCTTTGATATTGTGCTCGGTCTTCTTAAAGAAATCATCTGCTTTCTTACCAATAGCAAGAACGGTTACGTCCTTATCAGCAAAGTCCTCAGCAATTAGTCTTCTGGTTTCTTTGATGATATTGGCGTTAAAGGCTCCAGCCAAACCACGGTTAGAAGTAATAGGAATCAATAGAACTCTCTCTACTTCTCTGTTTTGGGTATAAGAACCTTCTTCCATATCAGCTGCGGCTTCACTCAAATTCATTAGCAACTCCCTAAGCTTATTTGCATAAGGACGCATTTGAGTGATCGCATCTTGAGCTCTTCTCAGCTTGGCAGCAGATACCATTTTCATGGCAGATGTAATCTGCCTGGTAGAGCTTACCGAACTAATCCGACTACGTATTTCCTTTAAGTTGGCCATTTATTAGCGCTTTTCTTACTTAGAAGTTTTGTAAGCAGCTGTTAAGTCAGCAGCTACTTTTTCCAATACTGATGTCTCAGCATCAGTGTAATTTCCAGCTTTCAATGAATCAAGTGTATCTCTGTGCTTAGCGTTCATGAATTCCAAGAATTCCGCTTCGAACTTCTTCACTTGATTAACAGGTACATTTCTCAACAAACCTTTAGTTCCTAGGTAGATGATCGCAACTTGATCTTCTACAGACATCGGTGAGTTTTGAGCTTGCTTCAAGATCTCCACGTTTCTAGCACCTTTATCTAGTACAGATTTAGTAGCTGCATCAAGGTCGGAACCGAATTTGGCAAATGCCTCAAGTTCACGATACTGAGCCTGGTCAAGCTTCAATGTACCGGCAACTTTCTTCATCGACTTGATCTGAGCAGAACCACCCACACGTGATACAGAGATACCAACGTTGATCGCCGGACGAACACCTGAAAGGAATAAGTTCGACTCCAGGAAGATCTGACCATCAGTAATCGAAATTACGTTGGTTGGAATATAAGCAGATACGTCACCCGCCTGAGTTTCAATGATCGGAAGTGCAGTGATCGATCCACCACCCTTTACTTTATCTTTCAATGAATCTGGCAAATCATTCATTTGAGATGCGATGGTATCATCGTTGATCACTTTCGCAGCTCTCTCCAACAATCTTGAGTGAAGGTAGAATACATCACCAGGATATGCCTCACGTCCCGGAGGTCTTCTCAATAAAAGTGATACCTCACGGTAAGCAACAGCTTGCTTAGACAAGTCATCAAAGATGATCAATGCTGGGCGACCAGTATCTCTGAAGTACTCAGCGATAGCTGCTCCTGTAAATGGAGCGTAGAACTGCATTGGAGCAGGATCAGAAGCGTTTGCCGCAACGATGGTAGTGTAGGCCATTGCGCCTGCATCTTCCAAAGTCTTCACGATACCGGCAACTGTAGAACCTTTTTGTCCGATCGCTACATAAACACAGTATACAGGCTCACCTCTGTCGTAAAATTCTTTTTGATTGATAATGGTATCGATCGCCACTGTAGTCTTACCAGTCTGACGGTCGCCAATGATCAACTCACGCTGGCCTCTTCCGATAGGGATCATAGAGTCGATCGCTTTGATTCCAGTTTGAAGTGGTTCGTTTACCGGCTGACGGTAAATTACACCAGGTGCTTTTCTTTCAATCGGCATTTCGAAGGTTTCACCCTCAATAGCTCCTTTACCATCGATTGGGTTACCCAAGGTATCCACTACACGACCTAGCATTCCTTCACCTACATTCACAGATGCAATTCTACCGGTACGCTTTACTGTATCACCTTCTTTTACTTTGTTAGAAGAACCGAGCAATACGGCACCAACATTATCCTCTTCAAGGTTAAGTACGATACCCATCAAACCATTATCGAATTCGATCAGCTCACCTGATTGAACCTGAGACATACCATAGATACGGGCGATACCATCACCTACCTGTAGTACTGATCCCACTTCTTCTAGATCCGCTGCCGACTTTACTCCGGCTAATTGGTCTTTTAATATTGCAGATACTTCTGCTGGATTCACTTCAGCCATTTTTGAAAAATTTTGCTTTTATGCGTGTATTAATTCTTGTTTAATGTCTTGTAGTTTGCGTTTGATACTACCATCGATCTGTTTGTCTTCGATGCGCAGGATCAATCCGCCAATCAAATCTTCGTCAACTGTCTCTACCAAATTCACAGATTTGAAATCGTAGTTCTTGTCGATGAAATTCAACACTTCTTTGCGCTGGGCATCATTCAGCTTAGTAGCTGTGCTCAAATGCACCTTGGCAATATTGTGTTCGATATTATATTGTCTGATAAACTCCTCGCAGATGACTTCCAAAAGACCTTCTCTCTTTTGGTCGGCAATCTGCATGATGAATCTCAAGCTCAGATCATTGATCTTAGACTTGAAGATCTTATCTAGGATTACTTTTTTCTTATCGATCTTGATGAGAGGACTATTGAGAAAATTGCTCAATTCTTCGCTTTCGCGGATGGCATTCAAGATGCCCTCTACATCAGCCTTCAATTCGTCAAGAAGAGATTTCTCCTTGGCAATTTGCATGAAGGATTTTGCGTATCTAACTGCGGCTCGATGTCCTTTCATCTCCTCTGTTTAAGTCTTTAGTTAAGCTTTGCTTCTTTCAAAGTAGATTCGATGATCTCCTTTTGCTTTCCTTCATTGGAAAGTTTCTCTCTAATGATCTTTTCAGCGATATCAAGAGAAAGCTCAGCAATATGACTTTTAATTTCATTCATTGCAGATGCTTTTTCAGAGCGGATGCTCTCTTTAGCAGATGCAATCATTTTCTCTCCTTCTTCCTTGGCCTTTTCTTTAGCCTCAGTGATCATCTTCTCTTTGGCATCTCTAGCCGACTTGATGATCTCATCTCTTTCCATTCTAGCTTCCTGAAGCAATTTCTCATTGTCTTCTTTAAGCTCTCTCATCAATTCCTTTGCCTTATCGGCATCTTCCAAAGCTTGAGAAATTGACTCTTCTCTTTCTCTGATCGAGTTCAGAATTGGCTTCCAGGCAAATTTTGCCAGAAGAAAAACAACCACCAAAAATGCAATGGTAGTCCAAATGACGGTTCCTAAACTAACTGATAACATATCTTTCTATTTATAGAATTTTGAAAGGGGTCTCAGCCAACCGCTGAGACCCTTTCTAATCTTATTGTTAGCCTAGTACGACCAACAGACAAACGATTACTGCGAAAAGTGCAACACCTTCCACAAGAGCAGCAGCTACAATCATGTTAGCTCTGATGTCACCAGTAGACTCAGGCTGACGAGCCATAGACTCCAAAGCAGAAGCACCGATCTTACCGATACCCATACCTGCTCCGATTGCTGCAACACCTGCACCTAGTCCGGCATAACCGGCAGCAGCTGCAACTTCTAGTAATACTGTCAATAAATCCATTTTTATATATGTTTAATTAATAAATAGATTACAAATTAATGATGAGCCTCCTCAACGGCTGCTCCAAAATATAGGGCTGCTAGCAACGTAAATACATAAGCCTGTAAGAAGGCTACTAGAAGCTCAATGAAGTTCATGAAGATCATGAACAAAGTAGATCCAATACCTACTCCATAACCTGCTCCTGCCGACTGCTCTCCAAAGATGAAGATCAGCGCCACAAAAGCAAGGATAATAATGTGTCCTGCGGTAATGTTCGCAGTTAAACGAACCATCAAAACCAATGGCTTAATGAATAGTCCGGCAATTTCGATCGGTACTAAGATCAATTTGATCGGAATAGGCACATTTGGTGGCCATAAGATATGCACCCAATAAGGCTTTTTACCGTTGATGGTAGTTATGATAAAGACAATGGTTGCCAATACCATAGTTACACTCAAAGTTCCTGTAATATTCATTCCTCCTAAAAATGGGATCAGACCCAAAAGGTTAGAGATCCAGATAAAGAAGAATATGCTCAATAAAAAGGGTACGAATTTATCGGCTTTGCCTTTCCCTATAGAAGGAATAGCAACCTCATCTCTCACGAAAAGAATAAGTGGTTCCATGAATGCCTGAAATCCTTTTGGTGCAGTGCGCCCTCTTTTCTTATATGCTTTAGCAACCGAGAAAAAGATCAAGAACATGATCAAGGCAGTAAGGAAGATACCGGCTACGTTCTTGGTGATCGACATATCAAGAGCGACTGCTTGGTTTTTAGCATCTCCATTCTCATCTAACTCTAATCCTTCACCTTTAAGATAGATGTGTTCGTGAAAAAGGATATAATCTCCATGCTCATAATAATGAGCTGAAGAAGTAGAGTCTATTTCTAAAGATTCTTCATTGTGATAGAAATGAGAAGATGAGAAGACATCCCATCCTTCTTCTGTCTTTATGATTACTGGAAGGTAAATTGCAAAATCGCCAATGATGTGAATCTCATGAGCATCGCTGATGTGATGCATGATCATTTCACCGGCATTGAACTTTCCTTCTCCACCTGATGCCATTACCGACTGAGAACTCAGACCCAAAATGGCGGTCATCATGAAGGCAAGAACAACTCTAAAAAGCTTGGTTTTCGTGGGATTTGCGCTTGAAACTACAGTCAATTTTCTGGTCTTAGAAATTCGACCGCAAAAGTAGAGAATAAAAAAGAAAATTGAAACTAAAAAAATGGGCTTTTTTTAGCCCGTAGAATACTACTGCTTCTTCAGCTGGGAAAAGATATAATAAGTGTTCAATGAGGTATATAGCAAATAGAGGTATAGAAAGGAGAGTGCAAATGGAATTTTTATAGCTGGAAAACTATAGAGTACTATTAAAAGTAGCGTAAGTGAGATGAAAAGTTTTGCCGCCATTGTTCCCATAAATGAAGTGACAAATGATTGTGGTCTTCCTGCGATCTTCTTTGAAAGAATGCGGTATATAAATAGGGTGGTAAGTGGGAAGTATAGATATAATCCCCACATCCACTGATTCCATTCAAAACCCAAAGATTGGAAGATAAAGTAATGAGCAACTAAACTGATCAATGAAATCAATAGAAATGCTATATAGAAAGTTACTTTCATTTATTTAGATCTCGAATAGTCAAATACATGGCTACTGCCACAGAAGCCAAAGATAATACAAGGGTAAACCAAGGGGTAGAATTTTGAAGCTTTTCATCCAAATGTATACCTCCAAAAACACCACACAGAATGATCACCGTCATTTGGGTGGCCATGCCTGTGAATCTTAAGAACTGATTAGGCTGATTTTTCTTTTGGCTCTTCTTTTTCTCCTTTTCCTTCATCTATGCCTTTGATCACTGCACCCATTTTACAATTACCTGAGAAATTTGCTCCCGGTTCAATTTGCAATTTATTGGTGCTGATCTCACCCACTAAATTAGCAGTTGTTTTTAGACTGAGTAGTTCGTTAACTGCGATATTAACTTTAACTCCACCAGAAATTGTTGCATTAGCACATTTGATAGTTCCTTCAACTACTCCTTGCTCACCTACAACTACTTTGCCTTCAGAAATCAAATTTCCAACTAGCTTCCCGTCGATACGAATATCTCCATTGCAACGGATGTCGCCTTTGATCTCTGTACCGCTTCTGATAATGTTTATTGAATTGTCTGTTTCGTTGGTAATACGTGCCATCTTAAATCATTTATGTGTTAGATAACGAAGCTTTGTCGCCCCAAAGTTATGATTATCTTCTATATTGTTTAATATCAGAGCTAAGTAGGGTACTTATCAGAGAAAAACTCCAAATAATCATCCTCCTTCTTAGTTTTGAATAGAATCTTGAAATTTTCGTTTGAAATCAGATAATCCTTCCCTCCTTCTTGCTTAGCCGGAAGTGAGATCTCAAGCTGATTGCGAATTGCTCTCAAATAGCGCATAGCCTGTTTCTCATCCGAAAATGTTCTGATCAGAAACAATTTCTTCCCTGTAATAGTGGTAGTGGTAAACTCTAGATTGCCCTCTCGGAAAAACTCCTTATTGAAATTCGATATTTTGATCTTCAGATCATTCGCTTTTGCACTATTGATAGGAAGTGATAACACATACATGTGTTTATCCATTGGGTTGTAATCGAATTGAGGCTTTTCAGATTTCGGTTGAACTGTTCCAGATTGATTGAGCAAGCGAAGAATTTCCTCTGCCTGCTTTTTCACTTCAGTATTAGGATGATCTGCAACTACAGCTTCAAGTGCATCTCTAAATTCTTCCTTAGATGATGTGTAGCCTATCGCTTTTGCTTTTAAAAAATCAAATTGCGGCTCAAGATGATTGATCTTAAAGACACTTTCGGCCTTATTGCAACTTTCGATCACATCGGCATACAATTCATACTTATAAAGGCGATATGTGGATTCATAAAAGTCTTCCACCTTTTCTTTGCTTTCCTTAGATTCTTTATTGTAGTCTGGATTCTTGATCAAATAGGCGTACTCGCTAAATGGATGATTGTTCAACACCCATTCTTTTTCCACATTGGCTTTTTCCTGATCATCTACCAAAAGGTAGATTCTATATAATTGGTAGTGAGCAGGTAAATTATATCTTGATGTGTCGTATTCCACAGTGATCCTCTTGAAAGCTTGCTCGGCATTTTTATAATCCTCAAAACTCTCTTTGAAGATAGTCCCCACATTGAACAAGGCCTCAATCACTTTGCCATTCGCCTGCAGCCTGTCTCTCAGATCCACTGGAATGTCTTTCATATAGAACTCTGGATCATAGATCTCATTATCCTCTTCATTTGTGGCCACTGAGCCTCCAGCATTGGTTCCTGCTTGTTGATCTATTTCAGTAGGCGCAATATTCTTGGAAGCCCTCCTCCAATCATCTGCAAGCTGGCGCTCTCCCCAAATCCTTTTAAAATCCGTTCTACCGAGTGCCAAGGTGGTTTGATTGTAGAAATACCATTCTCCTTTTCTTCCGCTGTTGTTGTTTTGGACTATAGCCGACTGCTCTCTTTCGGCCTGAGCAAGCTCCAGAGCACGCAATTCTTGTTGTCTTTTTCGCTCTTCTTCCGCTTTTAGCTCTTTTATGAGCTCTTTGACTTTCTTTTCTCTTTCTTTTTCACTTAATCCGCCCAAGGCAAGCAAACTGTCTTGTCTTTTAATGATCTTCAAGTTCTTCACCAGATCTTGCAAACTTTCATTCTTTTCGTCGGCATCGTAATATTCAGGATGATCCTCTGGCAGATATTGCAATGTGCTATCATAGAATAATTGAGCTTTCAAATAATCAGGCTGCTCAAAATGTATATCGGCTAATTTGAGATATGAAAGCGCCTTCTGCTTTTGATTACTCACAGAAAACTTCACCGACTTCTTCAGATAGTCTATTGCTTGCGGTTCATTATCCTCTTTAAGCGAAATTTCAGCTAGGGCGTAATAGATCTGATCTCGAAATTCTTCATTCTTCTTATCGCGAAGCATTTTCTTCATTTCCTTCTTGATGTCATCTGCATTGCTAGCAGTTATATCCAAAGAGATCGCCCTGCGAATCTTAGCATTGAAACGCATGGTGTAATCAGGTTTCAATTTCAATACAGAGGTATAGTATTGAGTGGCGGAAGAATACTCTCTCCGATCTTGATAGATCTGAGCTAGAATAAAGGTATATCTGCGTTTATCATCTTTATCTTCCACAAATCGGATCGCAGTTTCAAGCCTTTCTATCACTTTATCAAGATCCTTATCTTTCTGCAAAAAGAGCTCAGCAGCAGTAGCATTGATCTCTCCCCAAGTTGGCTTTGGAATCTTGTTCTGCTCATCTTCTGCTATATCTAGGAATTCTTCTGCTTTATCCCATTCCCGCATTTCAATATAGGTCTTGATCAGCCAGTTCAATCCCTGATATCTTTCCGGATCCCTTTTATATGCTTGATATGTATAAAGGAAAGTTTCTTCGCCTAATTCATGCTGCATCTTATAGAACCTGGCCTTCCCAATGAGAAAGTAACTGTCATTTATCCATTTAACATGCTCTTCCTTCCTTAGATACATGGAATGTCGCTCAATTACCTCTGAACATTTATCGATCACCCTATCCATTTCAGGATACATCTGTTGCGACTTCTGTTCATCGGGATAGATGAATATGGGCAGCACTTGAGAGTAGTCATATACATAAGCATCCTTCAGTTTCTGCTCATTCTCCTTGATGATCTCCTTGGCATTGAAGTAGCCGTTGTATCTGGCAGTGGTATTGTGATAGGCACGCGAAATCATCGTACTCTTCTTCCTTGAACAGGAAGAATAGACGATCATCGCTAAAAGAATTAGCGAAATATATAGATTCGGCCTTCTAAGCACGGCAATTAAACTAAAAACGGAGCTAATTAGTATGCAGTTCCGTTGAATTGGCAAAGTTAATTAAAGATGAGGGGCTGAACATCCAAAAGTATGGCTGTATAATTTCGGATATTTGAACTTTGAATTCTACGAATGGAAGAAGAGAAGAAAAAAAGTCAGATCCTCAAAAAGCTCAAGAGCAAGTATCGCCTTGTGATACTTAATGATGCCTCTTTTGAAGAGAAGTTCTCTTACCGACTTTCCCCTTTGAACATCTTTACTCTTCTTATTAGCTTAACGGTTGTGATCATTCTTATCGTTGCAGGAATTATCGTTTTTACTCCTCTGCGTGAATCCATCCCGGGATACACCGATGTGAATTTGAGAAAAGACCTTACTGAAATGGTTCTCAAAACTGATTCCCTGGAAAGAGAATTGAGACTCAATCAGAAATACCTCAACAATGTGCAGGCGGTATTAATGGGTGAAGAGCCTGAAGCCATCGAAGAGGATAGTGCGATCGACAGCGAAGACCTGCCTCAAAGCGCAAATCAAAATGATCCAATCTTTGAAAAATCGGTTGAGGATTCTCTGCTCCGCGACTATGTGGAAAGGGAAGATTCTTACTCTCTAGATCTTTCAAGTAATAAAAGAATTAGAGCTGTTGACAGATTATTCTTCTTTACTCCTTTGGAGGGAACAGTAACTCAGAATTATGATTTAAGTCAGGAGCACTATGGTATCGACATTGTAGCTCCGAAAAATGAGGCTGTCAAGGCAGTTTTGAGAGGGACAGTGATATTCGCCGAGTGGACAGTTGAGACTGGCTATGTGATCCAAATCCAACATATAGGTAACCTCAGCTCCATCTACAAGCACAATTCAGTCTTATTGAAACAAGTTGGCGATCAGGTAAAAGCAGGTGAAGCAATTGCCATTGTAGGAAATACCGGAGAGTTCTCTTCTGGCCCTCACTTGCATTTCGAGCTTTGGCAAGAAGGCGTATCTCTCGATCCATCGAAATTTATCAACTTTAATTGATGAGCATTAAAGAGCTTGCCGGAAGAATCTTTGCCAGTCTGATCTACCGAAGAACCAATTCCTGGAAATCAGACGCCATCGCAACTCAAAAAAGAACTTTTGAGAGCCTTATTAAAATGGCCTCCAATACTGCTTTTGGCAAGGATCACGACTTCAAAAACATAAATAGCTATACCGATTTTCAAGATCGAGTTCCCCTACGTGACTATGAAGGATTAAAGCCTTATATAGAAAGAATGGTAGCTGGAGAAGAGGATATTCTATGGCCTGGGAAACCTACTTATCTGAGTAAAACCAGCGGTACTACTTCGGGTGCAAAATACATTCCCCTAACTAAAGAGTCGCTCCCTTATCACATCAAAGCTGCAAGAGATGCAATTCTGCATTATGTATATCATTCCGGAAAGTCTTCCTTTATCAATGGTAAGATGATCTTCTTACAGGGAAGTCCGGAATTGGATAAGTCGAAAGCTATTCCCACCGGAAGACTAAGTGGAATTGTTGCTCATTACGTGCCAGCCTATCTTCAAGCAAACCGTTTGCCCTCATTTGAAACCAACTGCATAGATGATTGGGAAAAGAAAGTTGATGCCATAGTAGATGAAACCATTGATCAAAAAATGGCTGTGATCAGTGGCATTCCTCCCTGGGTGCAAATGTATTTTGAACGCCTTATCCAAAAGAGTGGAAAGCAAAATATCGCTGAAATATTTCCCGATTTTTCACTCTTCATTTATGGTGGTGTGAACTACAAACCCTATGAAGGTGCAATGCGAAAACTGATTGGCAAATCAGTAGATTCCATTGAGCTATACCCAGCTTCTGAGGGCTTTATTGCTTATCAAGACAATTACAAAGAGGAAGGCATGTTGCTTCTTCTGAATTCGGGAATCTTTTATGAGTTTGTGCCTCTTGATAAGCTGGGAAAAGAGAATCCAAAGCGTTTGACCATCGAAGAGGTTGAGTTGGGTGTGAATTACCTTCTCATCTTAAGTACCAATGCCGGTTTATGGGGATACAACATTGGCGACACCATAAAATTTGTCTCATTAGAGCCTTATAGAATCATCGTAAGCGGGCGAGTAAAGCACTATACTTCTGCTTTTGGAGAACATGTGATTGCTGAAGAGGTTGAAAAAGCCATTAGCTATGTCATTGAAAAAACAAATTCAGAAGTGGGTGAGTTCCATTTGGCACCAGAGGTAAACCCCAAGGATGGAGAGCTACCATATCACGAATGGCTTATTGAATTCAATTCTGCTCCTTCTGATTTAGATGCTTTTACAAAGCTTCTCAATGATAAGATGTGTGAGCTCAACTCATACTACAGGGATCTTATAGAAGGAAAGATCTTACAGCCTCTAAAACTAACTGCAGTCCCCAAAGGGGCATTCAATGATTATATGAGATCAAAAGGGAAGTTAGGTGGCCAAAATAAATTGCCTAGACTGGCAAACGATCGCAATTTAGCCGATGAACTGCTAAAGCTTATTTAGCGGTGGTCTTCAAAGATGGTGAGCACCGTTTTTAGTATGATCTTCACATCAAATCTCAAGGTCCAGTTATTCACATAGAAACGATCCAAGCGAATCCTATTCGCCAATAAATAATGATCGTCTATCTCTCCTCTATAACCTTTCACTTGGGCTAAACCTGTAATTCCCGGTCTAATGGCATGTCTTTGCATAAAGTTCCCTACCAGCTCCTTGTATTCTTGAGTGTGCTTTACCATGTGAGGCCGTGGACCTACAATACTCATTTCACCTTTCAATACATTGATGAATTGGGGCAGCTCGTCTAGTGAAGTTTTCCTAAGGATTCTACCGATCCTGGTAATTCTAGGATCATTCTGAGTAGCCTGAACATTATCTGCATCCTTATTCAATTTCATGCTTCTGAACTTGTAGCATTTGAAGATCTTATTGTTTCTACCAGATCTATCCTGCTTGAAAAAGACGGGGAAACCGGAATCGATCACAATCAAAATAGCGAGGATTGGAAAGAGCCAACTGAAGATCAATATAAAGACCAAAAGAGTGAAAACCAGATCAAACAATCGCTTTACGGAAGCATTATAGGGGTCGTCGAGTGGAGTTGATGAGATCTTAAAGACAGTAGTTTGATTGTACTTTACATTTTCGATGTTCCTTGCACTGAGCTTCGTCCAATCCATTACAAATCTCAGTCGTATGAAATGCTCATCACAATAAGTGCTCAATTGCTCAACCTTCTCAGTGTCCAAAATTGAAAGCGGAATATAGAGTTCTGTGATCTTGTTTTGCTCTTCGATCCTGTCTAATTCAGATAACAAAGACTCCTTATAAGGAAGTTCGATCAATTGTTGGAATTCAGCAGAGATATTGCGCTCGAAAACCTCAGTCACTTCTCTTAAGTCGCCATCTCCAGAAACCACTATAATGGCATTCTTTGAAGAAGTTCGTTTGAGATACTTCCTGTAGAGGAGGGTGACAATTCTTCTGCCAACAAAGAGCAATACTCCAAAGCTGATATGAGAGAAGAGCAGGAATAATCGAGAGTAATAGGTTTTGATCAAGCCATTGAAAGCTACAGTGATCAAGAGTTGAAGTAATACTGAAGCGGTAACCACCAGAAAGTAGCGACTGCTACTTGAGAAATTCTCCAATTGATAGATCTTCTGCCAAGAGGAGATGAACAACCAAGCAACATTCACAAAGAATAGCAGGCCCAAATAGTTGCTATCTGCGAAAGTAAATGAAGATTCATTGTAGAATCTCAAGAACAGCCCAAAGAAGAAAGAGATATTTAGGCAGAGTAAGTCAGATACCCTAAAATATTGCGCTAAATAATATTGGTGGTTCTTGTACAAGTCTTAGCCTTTCTCCCCGACTAAATTAGCAAATAAGTCATCATAGCTATTGATGATCTGCGACCAGGAATATTTGCTCTCTACTTTCTCTATATTTTTCTTGATAGCCACAGCCTTAGATTCCTTAGCAATATCCTCTTTCAATAGGCTCAGTAATTGACTGTCGTTATTAAAATAGGATGCATCTTCTCCAAGTATCGCCTTATTGAACACATTGTCATGAGCGATTATATAAGCGGATGCTGCCATTGCTTCCAAAAGTGAAGGATTGGTACCACCAACAGAATGGCCATGGAAATAAATTGAAGAATAGTATCTCAAATTATTCAGCTTTTCGAAATCATAGATGCCCTCCATAAATCTAATTGCGGGATTTGCATCGAACTGCTTTTTCAAATAGCCCCCAAATTTATTGTCGGTTCTTCCCACCACCAACAATGGCATTGGATCATCTAATTGATCGTAGGCTTTGAGAATGGTCTCTACATTATTCTCAGGTTCCATTCGCGCAATTAGCAGAGCAAAATTCCCTGCTTCCACGCCATATTCTTTCAATGCTTCTGCATTGGGGTTAACAAAAACCTCAGCACCATAAGGGATATAAGTTGAATCTAAGTGATACTTATCCTTGAGATAAGTCTGTATCCCAATTGAGTCTGCGACTAAGTGATGACTTGAACGAGCGGCCCACTTCTCTGCTTGCTTTAGAAATTGTTGAACCGGCTTGCTGTACTTGCTCCTTTTCCATTCTAATCCATCCATATTGGTCACAATGAAAGAAGCTTTGGGCATTAAGCTACTCCATACCGAGCTGCTGGTGTATCCCAACTGAAGAAGGATATCAAAATCCCTTTTGCGACTGTCCATTATACAATTGAAGTCGTAGATGAACTGTCCGGCCGTTCCTACTTTATGCTCAGGATCATTCACATGAATAATGTGCGCTCCTTTATAGGTCTTCTCCTGATAGGGATGGTTGTGACTATTGTAGACGTAAACCTCCCTGCCCTTCTCTACCAAGCCTCCGGCAAGATAATCGGCAAACTGTTCAAAGCCCCCATAATTATTTGGAATACCTCTAGTTCCCAGTATGCCTATCTTCATTTTCAATGGTGTTTTTTAGTGCAGGTAGAAGACAAAGAAAGAACATCACGAAGACGATTACCTTGTTTCGCTCTAATATAGATTCTGTGAGTTGAAAAATGACAGTTGCGGTAAGAAAAACCAGAAGCAGATAATTCCCTTGTTTGATAGCCAGCCCAAAGAGAGAGAGATAGATAATAAGATACAGCAGAAGGCCTACAATTCCCAATTCTACAACTGTTTGAATGAACTGATTATGGAGGTTATAGTCCCTATATGGCCCCATACCGACCTCATTATACCTTTGGTTCATTATTCCTCTTCGGTCGGCCGGACTAAGACCAATGAGTAGTCTGTCTCTTTCTATTAATTCATCCATGCCTAAATACCACAATGTAATTCTCAAGGAAGTACCATTGTATTTTAGATTGTCGTTGACCCCTATCTCTCCTCCTGATCTGATGATCTCAAAATTCTCCATACCCGATCCACTTGAAAGTTCAGCCATTCTGTTCTTCACAGCATCCATTTGCAATGCAGAAATAAGAATGATCACGGAGGCGATCAAAAAAATCAGAACCTCCTTTAATCTCAATCCTTTTTGAAAGAATCTTCTGGCCAGGATCATCAAGCTAAAAAAGATCGTAACTATACTCACATTCTTACTTGCGCAGAAGAGCAAGCCTACAAATGATATCACTAATAAGATGATCAAAAGTAGCTTATGAGTTCTAGAGAGTTCAGAATTATTCAACTCATAGACAACAATCAAGATCGAGAGGAATAGGAAATAAGAGAAAAAAACTGCGTGTGCATTGAATGGCGCGGTGAAGTCGTGGTAGGTTAACCAACTGCCTTCTGTGAAATAATGTAAAGCAGAATTTATAAGAAGGTAGATAATCGATACAGCGATCGAAACATAAAACACCCTGAGAATTAACCATAGTCGCTTCACCAAAGAATTTGCATTGAACAATACCAATGGAAAAACCAGCAAACTCAGTTTGCTTTCTATGGCTTTGATACCACTGGAAAGGTCTTCAGAATAGCTTAGTGAGAGTAAGTGCCACAAAAAGAAGAGAATGAATGAGCTTAACGACCACTTCTCCCACTTATTCATTTGATTGAATCTCCAACGATTCTCACCTACAAAGATGCTTCCTAACCAAAAGAGAACCATCAATACGATCCAGGGATTGGAAATCTTGTAGCTAAATGGGAATGTAGCTGCAATTCCAATTACTGAAAACAAAAAGCCCTTATCGGCAACCACCTTTACACCTTTCATCCAATCACATTAAATATCATAAGATATGTCTCTTTTATCCTTTGGGTAGAAACTGGCCCAAAAGTAAAAGGAATTCAATTGATTATATAATCCCCATGGTGCTTTTAATAGGGAAAGCAAGCTTAGGCATTGAATACGAAGCTAACAATGGGCTTACATTTGCCAATCGTTCCACTTGAGGAATTGGAATTAAGATATGATCAAGCACCTTATCAATAAAGTTGGCAGAGAGCTATTGGGTAATTCCATGTGGCTTCTTATAGATAAGATCTTCAGATTGGCATTGGGCCTTTTTGTAAGTGTGATCGTTGCTAGATACCTAGGTGCTGAGAGAGTAGGTATTTGGAATTACGCATTAGCCATCTTCGCATTCTTTTCTTTCTTCCCTTCTCTAGGACTGGAATATATTGCCCCGAGAGAATTCGTAAAAGAAGACCGCAAAGCGGGTGAGATGATCAGCACCATCTGGATTTTGAAAATTCTCGGTGGAAGTCTTGGGGTATTATTCGCCTTGATAATCATGTCCATTATCAAAGGACCTTCTGATCCAATTATCTTCTTGATTTTCATAGTTACAAGTGGATTCTTATTTCAATCCTTTGATGTAATTGACTACTATTTTCAATCAAAGCTTTCTCAAAAACGCTCTGTAATTGCAAGGATGATTGCCTTTGCAGTTATCGCCACCTACAAGTCGATCTTGGTATACAAAGGAGCCGACCTTGTATGGTTTGTAGCTTCTTCCACATTTGAATTTTTCATTGCCGCTATTGGATTGACCATCGCTTTTTGGTCATGGAGTGAAAAGCCGCCGCTATTTAAATTTAACTGGAGTCTTGCTAAATCCCTTTTGAAAGATTCCCTTCCCTTCTCTGCTTCAGCCATATTGCTATTGATCTATTATAGGGTGGATCAAATCATGGTAACAGAGATGCTAGGTGAAGCTGAAAATGGGATATACTCCATTACCGTGAAATTCTTCGAATACTTCATGGTTTTACCCTATGTACTTGTATCTTCTTTCTACCCTGTGATAAGCAAATCTTACCACGAAGATGAAACAAAATTCAAGGCTGGATTGAAGCAATTGTATAGCCTCCTGACTTATTTAGCTATTGCTGCAATTTTGGGTTTATGGTTTTTAGGTCCGTGGGTTATGGAATTCCTCTATGGAGATGAATTTAAAGGTTCGGGAGAAGCACTTCAAATCATAAGCCTATCTATTTATCCAGTATTTCTTGGGATTGCAAGTGGTAACTACTTAATAATCAGGAATAAAAAAAGATTTACATTCATTAGAAGCTTTGCGGGCTTAGTCATCAACATAATCCTAAACTTTTCATTTATCCCAATTATGGGAATAGAGGGTGCTGCATGGGCTTCATTGGTGTCTAATTGTGTATCGACATTCATGATCATTTTTATTAAAGACAATCACAATCATCTACAGCTTTTCCTTTCGCCATTTAATGTGAAGTCAATTCGCAGATTCTTCAAATACGAATAAGCCCATCTACTAATAAAAAGCTTGTTACTTTTAAACTATGAGTCGTTATAACAGTCGATCACAAAGAATCATCAAAAGATTTCTACCTAATTCGATGAAGGAAGACTATCAAAAAAGAATTGATGAGTCTACCATTAGAAAATGGGAAAAGCAAGGTAGGCCGCTACCTCCTCCACATATAGCCAAGGTTAGGACTATTGCGAAAAAGCAAGCTGAAAGTGGATATCGCACTCTAGTTGAAAGTGGCACTTTTATGGGAGATATGATCGACGCTCAAATGAAGAACTTCGATAAGATATATTCTATTGAGCTCAGTGATGAACTATTTCAAAAAGCCGTTGAAAAATATAGAGGAAATGAGAAAGTTCATTTGCTGAATGGAGATAGTGGGAAAGTACTTCGAGATCTCATCCCAAATTTGAAAGAGCCGGCAATTTTTTGGTTAGACGGACATTATTCAGGTGGAATTACGGCAAAAGGAGAAAAGATCTGTCCGGTCTATGCCGAGCTTGATGCGATCCTAAAATCCGACTTAGCTCATATGATCTTGATCGATGATGCCAGACTGTTTGTAGGTGAAGACGACTATCCTACCATTGAGGAATTGAAGTCCTATTTGAACAAGTCAGATCGGAATCATTCATTTGAAAAAGAGGATGACACGATCATCCTAAAAAGAATAGATGAAAGCGCTGCTTAAAAAACTCCTCGCTCATTTCAATTTGCATCTGGAATCTAAATGGGCCAGTAATCAAAATAGCTTGCGAGAAAAGATTCTCAGTGAGCTCTTTCTAGCAAAGAATCGATCTCAATTCACTGAAAAGAGCTGCTCGATCATTTGCTTTTCAAAAGACCGCCCTCTACAATTGGATGCCTTGCTCTATAGCATGAAGAAAATGATCGATGACTTCGATGATCTTTCCATCCAAGTATTGTATTATGCTTCCAATGAGGACTTCAAAGCAGGATATCGAAAATTGATCGATATGGAATACTGTGCTCATGTAAAGTTCAAGGAGGAAAACAATTTCAAGGAAGATCTATTGAATACTATTTCAGATCTCAAAAGTTCGCAAATCCTATTTCTGGTTGATGATATCTTCTTCAAGAATGAGTTGAATTGGTCTGCTTTCACATCGATCGATCTCGATGAATTCATTCCTTCTCTTCGTCATGGAAATCACCTTAGTTACGCATATACAGTGCAGAAAGAGCAAGCATTGCCAAGCTTTGAAAAAATTGGCCAAATGATAAGTTGGGACTGGTCCAAGGGAGAGTTAAATTGGAATTATCCGCTATCGCTTGATGGACATCTATTTAAAACTGCGGAGATCCAAACTCTTTTTCAGCATCTTGATTATAAGGCTCCAAACTCTCTGGAGCAATCAATGCAGTTACTGAAAGACGTATTTGCGCAGCGCAAAGGAATCGCATATGAAACATCTATCATTGTGAATAATCCTGCGAATAAAGTGCAAAATGAGAATCCCAATTTTCACGGAGAAGCAGACAATGTCACTTTAAATCAAGCCTGGCTAGATGATTATAGATTTGATTTTGACGCTTATAAAGGGCTTAGAAATCAAAGTGTTCATGAATTGGTAGAAATGAAGCTGATCAAAGATGAGCGCAGATAGTCCTTTAGTTTCTGTAATCATGGCGGCATATAATGCCGAGGCCTATATTGAAAAAGCCATTCTCTCCATACTGGATCAGTCTTTTAGTGATTGGGAGTTAATCATTATTGACGATAAGTCCAAAGACAGCACCGCTGAAATTGCCAAAGCATTTGCAGAAAAAGATGACCGCATCAAATTGATTGCTCAAGAAAAAAATAGCGGAGTTGTAAGTAGCAGGAATTTGGGTCTTCAAACATCAAAAGGGAAATACATAGCTATACTGGATAGTGATGACATTGCCCTTCCCGATAGATTCAAAATTCAAGTGGACTTCTTGGAAGCGAATCCAGATTTCATCTTATTGGGTGGTGCTTGCCATGAGATCGATTCAGAAGGTAAGCTTCTCAATAAAATCGAAAGGATTATTCCCAATGAGCAGTTGTCGCCCTTGTTGTTGTTCACCAATTACTTCATAAACTCAACTGTGATGATGCGTAAAGCTGCTCTTGATGGACAATTGTATCGGGAGGAATTTCAGCTTTCACAAGACTATGAACTATTTTGCCGCCTAAGCACAAAAGGTGGGTTGGCAAATTTGAATACACCTCTCGTTTACTATCGAATACACGATAAGAATAGCAGTGGCAATTCAGAAAAGCTCAGGGCCGCAGAAAATAAAATTCGTAGAAGTCAGCTGACTAAGCTAGGTATCGACGCTACTGAAGAAGAGCTTAAGCTTCACTCAAAGCTCCCTGAAGGGCCGTTTCCTAAAACAATTGAGGAACTGCGTAAAGTTGAAGCCTGGCTAATCAAGATCATGAAGCATAATGAAGAAAGTAGAGTATACCAAAAAAGTACTCTAGGTGAATTGATTAAGCTGTTCTTCATGCGAAGCTGCGAGCGTTCTGGACTTGGAATTAAAGCAGTTCGATTTTATTATCAATCTATTCTTTCAGGGAAATTCTGGTCAAAGCCAATAGGAAACCTCATCTTTATCATGAAAACACTCTATCGTTCTTATGCAGGAGCTTGAAATAAGTGTAATCATTCCCGTTTACAATAGCGGGAAGTATCTAGAGGAAACTTTAGATTCACTAAGAGCGCAAAGCTTCAAAGGTTTTGAGGTTTTGATCATCGACAATGGCTCTGATGAAGAAGAAACCATTGCAGTACTAAAGCAATGTGAAAAAGATCATAGGGTTTTTCGATCCGAGCATGCCAATCTTTCTTTGGCAAGAAATCTTGGGATAGAAAAAGCCCAGGGAAAGTATATTCTTCCATTGGACTCTGATGATAAGATCAGTCCATCTTTTATGGAAAAATGTCTGACATTAATGAAGTCGGATCCCAACTGCAAAGTAGTAAGAACAATGGTTGAGCTATTTGGTAAGAAAAGTGGGAAGATGAGCTTTGGCGATTTTTCCTTTGGTCTATTGCTCGCCAGAAATCAAATGGTTGTCACTTCCCTTTTCAAGAGAGAAGATGCCTTGGCAATTGGAGGTTTCGATAAGAATTTCAATCGCGCATTTGAAGATTGGGAGTTTTGGATCAACTTATTAAAAGATGGAGGTAAGGTATTAACTGTAAATGAAGCTCTATTCCATTATAGAATTCGAAAAGGAAGCAGGAACAACAGCCTGAGAAATGAAGAGCTATCTCAAGCTAGAAGAATGATTTGGGAAAAACACAAAGACCTTTATTCAAAACACTTTGTAGATCCAAAAGAGTGCTTCGAATATAAATTGATCACTGACAGTAGATCCTATAAATTGGGAAAACTACTCACCTCCCCTTTTCGATCATTAAGGTTGATGCCATGATTACCGAGCCTAGGATTGCTGCACTTATGGTGATTTACAATGAGAAGATCGCCAATGCCAAAAGTTATCAGAGTCTCTTGAAATCTCTTCCACCTAAAGATGTGTTGATCTACGACAATAGTCCTACTGCACAAGACTGTCCAGACGGATTCCATTATGTTCACAATAAACTGAATCCCGGAGTTAGCACCGCATACAATTACGCCGCATATTGGGCAGAGGAGAATCACTATACTCATCTTCTGCTTTTAGATAGCGACAGCATCTTCCCAGAAGAAGCAATGCAGAAATATATTAATGCAGCCACACATCATCCGGAACATTTGATCCTAGCAGAGGTAATTGCATCCGGAAAAGTGATCTCTCCCTTCTGGTTCAAATGGGGAAAAAGCTGGTACGGAGACGACATCCCAAATGGAAAGCTAAGCTTCGACAACAAAGCCGCTATCAATTCCGCTATGCTTATTCCGATTAGTCAGTTCAAAAAATCTGGAGGTTACGATGAGAAGATTCCTTTAGACTGGAGCGATATTGCTTTTTGCCGAAAACTAAGTCGATTAAAGATTGCTGCTCAAAAGATTCCATTGAGGGTAAGCCACGACCTTTCTGAGTCTGGAATGAGTTCTTTTGAATCTGCAAAATTTAGATTCAAGACCTACATGATTGGAGTTAAAAGAATGCCCACAAAGCATATTCTTGAAGATTTCCTTATACTTAGTTGGGCCAAGTTTAAGGCGTTTAAACTATGTTTGAGATACAAAAGCCTTTGGTTCCTGGTACATTACCTTCGAAAACTATTCTATGCATAGCGATACGGTCCAAATTCTGCTCTCAACATATAATGGAGAAGAGTACGTTTCTGAGCAGATAGAGAGCATCTTAGCTCAAGACTATGACGATTGGACCCTACTTGTTAGAGATGATCAATCAAGCGATAGAACGCCTGCTATTCTAAAAGAATACTCAGAAAAGTATTCAGATAAGATTCAACTAATTGATTCTGAGAAAAACTTGGGCTCAACAGGTAGTTTTATGAAGTTGATCGAGATTTCTACTGCTGATTATATCATGCTCTCTGATCAAGATGATGTGTGGCATCCTCAAAAAGTGAGGCGAAGCTTGAATAGATTGAAAGAAATAGAAAAAAGGAACAAATTGGCCCTAGTCTATACTGATATGGAAGTGGTAGACAAGGACCTTTCTACCATCAATACCTCATTTCTCAAACATCATCATTTGAAATCTGAATGGAGTAAAAGCGCCTATTCTGTTTTCGCTCAAAGCATGGCAGCTGGCTGCTGTATGATCTTCACCGGAACTCTTAGGGACCGCCTGCACCCGGTAGATTCCAAACTGTTCCAACACGATCATTGGCTTTTGATGCATGCCGCATATTATGGTGAGGTGAGTTTTTTGGATTGGAACAGCTTAAAGTATCGCCAGCATGATGCCAATAGCATCGGCTCTCATGGTGTATCCCGACTGTATTTCTTTAATAAGCTCTTTTCTATCTCTCAGTTGATCAAAAGGTGGAAGTACATCCGTTTGCATTTTCGCCCCTCTCCAAACTTTTTCAAGATCATGTTTGCAAAGCTCAATCTCAACCTAAAGCGGATGTAATAATTGAGCGCTTGATATAGTTTAGTTTGGAATAGCCTTTGCATGCCCGTATTAGATAACGTAATCTTACTCTGTATTTACACCCTTTATGATTCATAGTAAAAGCACATATTCGCTCCTTTTGAGTTTCTTCTTTCTTCTTTTCACTTCAATGAGTTATTCCCAGAGCCAGGAATCTCAATCTCATCAAATTGAAATGGGAAAGATCAAAAAGAAGAATGAAGATGTAGTGGATCTTGCTATCACAAATACTACTGATGAAGCGATCTTTTTATTGAATTATCAATGCGAGCGTCCGATGCGATTCTTAGCCAACCAACCTTACATTGCTTCAGGCCAGACCGCAGTTTACAGAATCAAAGTAAATCCCAGAGAAGAAGGGGAGTTTGAAGAGCGTTTGCAATTGTATTTCAATCACAGTGAAACGCCTTTTATTTTCTATTTACGAGGAGATGTGATCGAAGTACCGGTGAACGACTTGCAAAAATGTCCTTCTTTCAAAGATCTTCCTTCTAAAAGAGAATTGGTGCGAAATCAAAGAAGAGCTCAAGGTAATATTCAAGAATTTGCCATCACTTTAGGAGAGGATAAAGTAGTAGAAGAAATAGCGACAATTGAAGAGGAGCAAGAAGATACTGTTGCCACAGCTGTTGCAGTAGTTCCTGCTGTAATCCCAGCCGTAGTTGAAGATACCACCCCTCAGAATGCTACTCCTGCTCCAGTTGTTAAAGACAGTCTGCTCGGAGAAGAGTATTTACCTAACAATATCATTTTCCTGATCGATGTATCTTCTTCTATGGAAGAGGAAGGTCGCTTCGATCTGCTAAAAATTAGTCTCTATGAATTACTCAAGCCATTACGTTCGGTTGATTACCTCAGCATGATCTCCTTTGATGCTGAAGCTGAACTTCTGCTCGCTCCTACCTCATCAATTGAAAAGGAGAGAATTGAGGAGCGTATTCGAGCATTGAAATCGGGTGGTAGCACCAATGCGGTAAAGGGAATCGACCTCGCATTGAAAACTGCTTATGAGAGTTTCATAGAAGGAGGGAATAACGAGATCTATCTGGTATCAGATGGAGAGTTCTATTTGGGAAAGTACAATTATAAGAGTCGTCGTAAAATCGAAGAAGCTGCAGCCAAAGGGATACGAATCTCTGTATTGGCGGTAAAAAGTGAAAGAGAAAGTAGAAAGTCCTTAAAGGAAATTGTAAGTCTGGGTGGAGGTGAATTGATCCGACTAGAAAGGTCGGGAGATAAAAACAGTATTCTAGAAGCAGTTAAAGAGAATTCGCTTCGATAATTATTTTCCTAATAAATGTTGATTGCTAAGATAAAGTCCTTGATTGGGCTTTTGACCGAAAGTGTCTTTTTCATTTTCTTTGAACTCTTGAATAAAGACCACGGTAACTGCCAGAGAAAATACTATTGCACAAGAAACAATCAGACGCAATGTGTGGTTTTGTGGTTTCATCTTAATGGTGGTAGATGTTTAAGCGGGGCTAAATTATTTATAAATGCCCATTCGCAAATTTGTATACGGTGATTTTAGGATTAAGGTTTAGTTAAAAGAATGGAAAGTCAGCAAAAGAGAAATATTGCCATATTGGGTTCAACAGGATCTATTGGTTGTCAAGCCCTAGAGGTAATTGAAGCAAACCCTGATCGTTTTACGGTTGAAGTCTTGAGTGCCTACTCAAGTGCTGACAAATTGATCGAACAAGCTTTGAAGTTCAAGCCTAATTGTGTGGTAATTGGGGATGAAGAGCAGTACAAAAAAGTATCTGAAGCGCTTTGGAAAGCAGATATCAAATGCTATGCTGGCTTAGAGGCTCTTACGCAAGTAGTTGAGATGGAGGAGATCGATATGGTCTTAACTGCAGTAGTTGGAGCTGTTGGTTTAGAACCAACATTAGCCGCAATTCGCGCCGGAAAACCAATTGCTTTAGCCAATAAAGAAACACTTGTAGTTGCAGGCGAATTGATCATGCAAGAAGCAGCCAAAAGAAGAGTGCCTATCATTCCTGTTGATTCAGAGCATTCTGCCATTTTCCAGTGCCTGGTAGGAGAAGCCATCAACCCTATAGAGAAGATCATCTTAACCGCTTCTGGAGGTCCTTTCAGAGGCTTTAGCAAAGATCAATTGCAAAAGGTAAGTCTGGCCGATGCGCTTAAGCATCCCAATTGGGAAATGGGTGCCAAGATCACCATAGATTCAGCTAGCATGATGAACAAAGGCCTTGAAGTGATTGAGGCCAAATGGCTATTTCAATTAGAGCCTTCACAGATCGAAGTGATCGTTCATCCCGAGTCTATTGTGCATTCAATCGTTCAATTCAATGATGGTAGTATGAAAGCTCAAATGGGCTTGCCAGATATGAAACTGCCTATTCAATATGCTATGGCTTATCCGGAAAGATTAGATTCTAACTTTCCCAGATTCGATTTTGCCAAATACGCCACTTTGAACTTCGAAAAAGCAGATGAAGATGTGTTTTTGAACCTCAAACTCGCATTTGAAGCATTGGAAATTGGCGGAACAGCTCCTTGTATACTCAATGCTGCCAATGAGATCACCAATCGTGCATTCCGAGAAGAGAAAATTAGCTTCATCGAGATTGCAGAGCACAATCAGGCGATCATGGAAAGCAGTAAGGTCATTCAGAAGGCAAGTCTTGAAGATTATCTGGAAATCGATAAGCAAACACGCCGAATGGCCAAAGAACGCCTGAAAATCAACTAAATCTTAGGATTTTTTAGCTAAAACTATCCTAGCTTAATCCTTACTTTTGTGGCTTAAATTTTTGCATGGAAATCTTAATCAAAGCAGCTCAATTAATTCTCAGTCTATCGATCCTTGTGGTACTTCATGAGCTGGGTCACTTCATTCCTGCTAAGCTTTTTAAAACTAGAGTAGAAAAGTTCTACCTATTCTTCGATCCTTGGTTTTCTCTATTCAAGTTTAAAAAAGGCGAAACGGAATATGGTGTGGGATGGCTTCCTCTTGGTGGATATGTGAAGATTTCCGGTATGATCGACGAGTCTATGGACAAGGAGCAAATGAAACAGCCTCCACAACCATGGGAATTCAGATCTAAGCCAGCTTGGCAAAGATTGATCATAATGATCGGCGGTGTTACGGTAAATGTGATTCTGGGTATTTTGATCTACATCATGGTGCTCTACGTTTGGGGAACACAGTATATTCCAACTGATCAACTTAAATACGGGATTTATGCAGATTCTGTAGCCACTGAGATCGGACTTCAAAGTGGCGATAAGATCCTGACCGTTGGAGGTGAGAAAGTTGAGAAGTTCAATGAGATCCCATTGAAGATATTATTGGAAGATGCTCGCAGCATTAAAGTAGATCGTGCTGGTGTAGAAGAAGAGATTAAAATTCCAAATGAAGTTGTTGCCGGAATGATCAAAACGCAGGATGCATTTATGGAGCCTGCTGTTATTCCAGAAGTAGATTCGGTTTATGGCAAGCCTGCCAAAGATGCTGGAATCCAAGTCAAAGACAGGCTAATTGCTATCAATGGAGAAGCTACCCCTTATTTCCAAGATGTAGTAAAAGCACTTCAGAAACAAAAAGGAGAAAGTATTGAATTGATTGTACTTCGCAATGGAGAAGAAGTAGAATTGAATGCCACAGTGAGCGATCAAGGCACATTGGGTTTTGCAATTACTCCGATAGATGAGCAAATCACATTTGCCACTCAGAAATACGGACTGGTAGAGTCTGTTCCTGCTGGTATAAATAAAGCCTATAGCTCTTTCGACAACTACATCAAGCAGATCAAATTGATCTTTAAGCCTGAAACTGAGGCTTATAAATCGCTAGGTGGGTTTATCACCATAGGAAAGGCATTTAGTCCAACTTGGGACTGGCAGAAATTCTGGAGCTTCACAGCTTTCCTTTCAATCATACTTGCTATAATGAACATCCTTCCAATACCTGCACTGGATGGGGGTCATGTGATGTTCCTGATCTTTGAGTTGATCACTGGTCGCAAGCCCAATGAGAAAGTTTTAGAGTATGCTCAAATTGCGGGTATTGTCATTCTATTGGCGCTAATGGTTTTGGCGAACGGTAATGATATCATGCGATTGTTGCAGTAGTTTGTTAACAAAGCGCTGTTTTTAAGTCGCTCTACCCTCTCATTCCCTCACTTTTTTATGGACTTACTTTTGGGAAAAGCCCAAATATGAGACCATTAATACTCCTTATCTGCATTTTGATCAGTCAGCTTGGATTAGCTCAGCATTCCACCCTGCGATTTTTCGATGAGCCCTTTGGATTGGACCAGCAATCGATCTTGGTGGTGCCATTTGAAGAGAAGATGTATCTCTCTGATGTGAATTCAGAGATAGCCAAAGCAAATCAACTCAGTACTGCTCAAATTATCAGTCGATTCTCAAATGCGATGGATCAGAGTATTTACTACGCTTTCAAGGACCGTTGTCAGGTAACCAATTTCAGAAACTTCGATGACGATAGTGCCTCTTCCGACCTCACTTATGTCTATCAAAATGTAGACTTGGAATACGTACTGGTCAAGAAAGAAGTAAAAACAAAAGGCGGCATACAATCGCTTACTAAGAAATTCAGCAAGAAGGATAAAGCTTCAGACAAATACGATAGAGGAGGACTATCAGATGGTCAGGTGGTTACTAAGAGCGACGAAAGAGAGCGCTATATGAAAGCCGTAGTCAATGATCAGGCGATGTTAGACAGTATGAACCAACGCTTTGGCAACAACTTCATCCTTTTTCTAAACGAGCTCGACTTCAAAAATGATTATACCGATGCATTGGCAATGCAGAGGATGGAGTACCAAAGGGAGCTGAAAGTACACTTCACACTTTACAATAAAGAAGGAGAGCTATTAGCCACTGGTGTGTCTAGAACCATGGTTCCTTCCACAGAAAATAACATAAATGAAATCACCTCAAAATACTTCCCTATTTTGGCTAAAAATATATTTGAGGCTCTCTTCCCGGCTGAAGATGAGGAAACCTCTGAAGCTAAAGTGAAGCTACAATGGAAGTAATTGGCCCTTATACCGCAATAATTGCGGTTAGCTTAATCATTATCATTTCTTATTTCTTCAACATCATATCGAAGAAAACGAATATTCCTTCGGTGCTGATGTTGATTGCCTTGGGCATTGGTCTAAAGCAAGGAATGAACATGCTGAATATGTCGGCAGGTGATCAGCTTTTTAATCTTCTAGAGGTTCTTGGGATAGTTGGATTGATCATGATCGTACTTGAAGCTGCCTTGGATCTCAAATTAAGCAGCGACAAATGGCCTATCATTTGGAAATCGTTCAGTCTTGCCCTTCTCTCGCTAATTCTCACTGCTTTGGCATCTGCCTGGATCCTTCATCAGTTCATCATTGATGATTTTTACAGCGCAATTGTCTATGCGGTACCTCTTTCCATTATGAGCAGTGCCATTATTATTCCTTCAGTAGGTGGGCTATCGGAGCTCAAACGTGAATTCATGGTATATGAGGGCACATTCTCAGATATACTGGGAATTATGGTCTTTTACTTCCTATTGGGGAATGCTGGAGTAGAGAGTGGACAAACCGTAGCGGTGAATGTATTCTCCAATATCTCCATTACGGTCTTGCTCTCTATTGGAATCAGCTATGCCTTGGTACTCATCTTCCAAAACATGACCTCACAGGTGAAACTTTTCATGTTGATCGCAGTACTTCTGATCCTTTATTCAGTGGGTAAGCTTTTCCATCTCTCATCTTTGGTGATCATCCTTGTGTTTGGTCTTGTGCTTAACAATTATCAGATCTTTTTTAGGGGGTTTGCTAGAAAATGGATCGATAAAGTAAAGATCAATGAAGTGCTTGACGATTTTCACCTTGTCACTATTGAGTCTGCTTTTGTGGTGAGAACCTTCTTCTTCGTCCTCTTTGGTATTAGTATTACACTAAGCAGCTTGTACAATTTCCAAGTAGCATTAATTAGTGTTGCCCTTATCGCAGCTCTCTATGCAATTCGATTTGTAATGGTGAAGATCTTTGTGCAGAAGGATATATTCCCTCAAGTGTTTTTGAGTCCGCGAGGCCTGATTACCATCTTGCTTTTCTTCGCAATACCCGATGAGTTCAAAGACCCCAATTTCGATTCTGGAATTCTGCTTTATGTGATCATAATCAGCTGTATCATAATGGCTTTGGCTCTTGTAATGAGTGGTAAAAAAGTCATTCCAATGGAAGAAATTACCTTTCTTTATGGTCAGAAAGATGATAGCGAAGAAAACCCAATAAAAGAATCGGAAACAGAAAATGGAAAAGAGCAGGTCAATCCTAAGCCAATGGATTAAGAACATAGGTTTTAAAGTTCTCACACTCACACTCACATTTTCTTCCCTTTCTCTTCTCGCTCAAATAAAATCGGGTCCTATGCTCGGTTATAAAGCTCTGCGCGAAGTTGCAGTTTGGGTTCAGATGGACTCAAGTATGGAGGTTCGGTTCACTTATCATCCTAAAGGTGATGCGGCCAATTTCCAAAGCAAAAGTCAGATCTCAAATCCTGAAAAAGCCAATACTCTTACCTTCATTGCTAGTGGTCTTGATGTAGGAAGCACCTATGAGTATAAGTTAGTTGATGCCAATTATAAGCTGCTCGACAAAGGCGAGTTTAGCACTCAAGAACAATGGCAATACAGAAAGGATCCTCCAAACTTTTCATTCTTGATAGGTAGCTGTACCTATGTGAATGATACTGCATATGATCGTCCTGGTGAGCCTTACGGAAAAGGTTTGGAGATATTCTCAGCTATGCTTGAAAAAGATGCTGAAGCTATGCTGTGGTTAGGTGATAACATCTATTTGAGACCGGCAGATTGGGATAGTAGAAGTGGAATATATTATCGTTACTCACATTATAAATCTCAGCCTGCACTTCAAGAATTCTGGAAGAATTTTCATCATTATGCTATATGGGATGATCATGATTATGGTCCGAACGATGCCAATAGAAGCTTCGTGAATAAGGATATCACATTGGAAGCTTTCAAAGACTTTTGGGCTAATCCCAATTATGGATTGAACTCAAATGCAGAGGGGATTACAGGAATGTTTTCTTACAATGATGTGGATTTCTTCCTCTTGGACAATCGCAGCTTTCGAACACCGAATGAAAGGGAGAGCGGAGAACGCTTTATCCTTGGAGATGAGCAGATCGCATGGCTTATAGATGCATTGGTAAGTAGCAAAGCACGCTTTAAGATCGTGGCAGTTGGAGGGCAACTACTCAATACTGCGGCTTTGTACGAGAACCACTCGACCTTTGCCGAAGAACGGCAAAAGATCATTGAATTGATCGAAGAAGAGCAGATTAAGAATGTGGTTTTTCTAAGTGGTGATCGACATAAGACTGAGCTCAGCAAGTATGTTGGAGAAAATGATTTTACCATCTACGACTTCACCTCATCTCCGCTTAGCTCTACCTCATACAATTCAATTGAGGAGCCTAATACATTAAGAGTAGAGGGCACACATTATGGGGAGCAAAATTTTGGGATGCTGACTTTTGAAGGTAGCTGGAAAGAAAGGGTATTGGTACTGCAGACTTTCGACAAGAATGGAGAGTTGATTTGGACTCATAAGATCAAAGCAAAATAGCTGATCTTAAAATATCTCGATCAATCTGATAGTACTCTCTACTTGATCCTTATTGATCACGATTGCAGCATCATCGAATTTGGGTAGGCCTGTAAAAAGACTCTTATTACCTGAGAAGCCAAAAGGCTCAATGGGTATACCCACAAAATTCTTGTCTAGATCTTTATTGTCGTTCACATCGTGAATTAGAGACACTGCATATTTTCCTGGAGGCAGATTTGAGAAGATCAAAGTAGGGTTTGAATCTATAACTCTAACTTCAGCAGAAGCAAAGGCGCTCTTTGGATTATCTGGAAAGCCAACCTCAGTATTGAATAAAAGAGCTGAAATAGTACCTTCTGCTTTCTTTAAGCCATCAACTTTTATGATGATACTTCCTCTCTTCTCAAATGAATTTGAATGAAGTCCGGCTAATATCAATACTATGGTAAAGAGATATTTCATCAGCCGCAAAAATAAGCAGTCTAGCTAAAGTATTTACTATTCCACTCCTCAGTACTGAAGTTTTCACGCATGGTAAACACAAGCATGCATGCTAATCCACAGATACCTATGAAACTATGGACTACTAGAAAAATGAAAACATCGAATGATGGGGTTGGTACTGCCCAGGAGAAAACAACAGCAAGTGCCGCTAAGAACCAGAACATACTCATGAAATTCCTCATGGGAAATGCAAGCAAGGCGCGCAATGCGGATATCTCACCTCCCCATTTGTGAATGAAGTAGAAGCGATTGTTCTTCAGGGGTAGCATTAATATTGGGTCTGAATCCTTATCCGTTAAGCGAAACAGTTCTTTTGGTGCAATGATCTTAAAGCCATTCAATTGCACGCCAAATTCAGTCTCTAACTTTTTAATCTTCTGGATTGCCGCATAGGGTATCTCTCCCTTGAAATGTTTGCTATCTAGGAATCTTAATCGATACTTGATACAAAGCTTCTCTATTTGATCAATGGAAAAGATCTGTTCTTGATCTAACAAACTCTCGTCGATCGACAGTCCATTCGAACCATTTTCTATCGATTCAATAATCCGTTTTTCGTGCTGTTCTTCGTTCTGAAGAATTCCCTCTACCTCTTCAAGGATTGATTCAGAAGGATGTTTCTTCTGAATTTTAATGAGCTGCTCGTGTAAGTCTACTGTGTTGATTTTCATACCAAATTTCAAATGTGAAAAATTTGAGGTGGCTTATGCCAATTTGGTGTGGTTGTTTGGAATTCATAAAGTTAACGAAGAAAGTCGAAATATGTTTTAAGCCCTACTAAGCTCAAACAATGATATCTCTGGCAGTATGCCAAACCTTCCCGGATAGCCAATGTAACCAAAGCCTCGATTTACGTAGAGGTTTTGAACTCCTTCACGATACAAACCTGCCCACTCTTCATAGAAATACTGAACTGGACTCCATTTAAAGCCAGGGATCTCCACTCCGAATTGCATTCCATGAGTATGCCCTGAAAGCGTTACGTCTATCCATGGATATTTTTTAAGTACCTCTGCTCTCCAATGTGAAGGATCGTGCGAAAGCAAAATAGTGGGTAATTCCTTTTCCACTCCTCTGCTAGCCAAATCTAGGTCACCATATTTTGGGAATCTTCCTTTGGCGCTCCAATTCTCAATTCCCAATACATTAATTGCAGAGTCTTTAAATTCAATTCTCCTATTCTCATTATTGAGCAATTGCCATCCCATATCCGCATGCACTTGCATCAGATCTTCCAGATTCTTTTTCTTGTCGTCCTCAGTTTCCCAGGATACATAATCTCCATAGTCGTGATTCCCCAATGTAGAATAAATACCCAATGGTGCTTCTAGCTCGGCAAACAACTCTTTCCAATTGTCCATCTCGCTGGCTTTATTATTTACCAGATCTCCAGTGAACACAATTAGGTCTGCCGCCTCGGCCTTGATCATTTCAATACCCTGACGAACGCCATCCTTACTCCAAAAACTTCCCGAGTGAATATCGGATAGTTGAATGATCTTAAGTCCTTCAAGACTATTAGGAAGGTCTTTAATTGGGAGTTTTACTTTGCGAATGCGGTAGTTATGAGCACCATTCACAATACCCCAAACCATAGAAATTACAGGTGCAGCTGCTACTACAACACCTAAAGATGTAATGAACTTAGAGCGACTTATTCCGTTCTCTCCTACTTTAATATCAGGACCGGCGAGTTTCCATGCCAACCATTGAGCTCCTCTCATTAAATCTGTCACCAATAAGAAAACAGAAAGGATACTTTTGAATAGATAGTTGGTAAAGATGAAAGACAGAATAAAAGTGCGACCATGTTTCCCAAAGAGTTCTGGATTTCCAAAATGGTAGAAAAGAAAAGACAGTAGAACCAAAGATGTATAAGACCAATAGATGATCTTCACCCAATTTTGAACCCCAGCCGAGGACTTTGAAGTAAGTTCTCGAAAAGCTTGAAAAGCATACCACTCAATCAAAATGAAGATGAGCAGCATGATGATGACGAAAAATATTTTATTCATATGTGAGAGTAAACAATAGGCTTAACGTTCTGTTTTTCAGAAATATTCTATTTTTAGCCCAACCAAAATAAGATTAAAACATGGAAAATTTAGATCAGTATTTAAGCCAAGGTCAAGACTTGGTTGTAGAGTATGGCGCTCAACTTATAGGTGCCATAATAACCCTTATAATTGGACTTTGGGTTCTTAAAGGAATCAATCGAGGCTTTGCTCGACTTCTCGATAAAAGAGATATAGACCCTTCTTTGGTGCCTTTTCTTAAAGGGCTGGTTTCCACCTCACTAAGAATCTTCCTCTTCATTGCCGTTCTGGGAATGTTGGGAATTGAAATGACCTCCTTCATTGCTATTCTTGGTGCTGCCGGTTTAGCAGTTGGTATGGCATTATCAGGAACCCTTTCAAATTTTGCCGGTGGTGTGATCATTTTGATCTTAAAACCTTTCAAAGTGGGAGACTTTATAGAGGCTCAAGGATATAGTGGCAGCGTTAATGCCATTCAGATCTTTTATACCGTTTTAAAGACACCAGATAATAAGACCATTATTATTCCAAATGGACCCTTGTCTACAGGTTCATTGATCAATTATTCAACAGAGCCTCAGAGAAGAGTTGATTGGTCAGTAGGTATTGGCTATGGAGACGATATTGAGAAGGCACGTAAGATCCTCTTAGACATTCTTGAGAATGATAGTCGCATAAAGAAGGATCCTCCTATATTCATCAAAGTAGAAGCTTTAGCTGATTCTTCGGTGAATTTGGCTACAAGGGTTTGGGTTGACGCTCCCGATTTTTGGGATGTGAAAATGGAGACTCTTGAAAAGATCTACAATGAATTCAATGCTAAAGGCATTAACATTCCATTCCCTCAAATGGATGTTCATGTTCATAAAGAAAACGCCTAACCTCCCTTGAAAATAACTATGAAATCTATTGCCATGATTAGACAATTTGCCTCCCTTTTAATTATTCTTTCGCTTACAGTTTTCGGTCTTAATGCTCAGGTCACTGATGCAGAAGAAGATCTAAGAACTCAGTCTTCTGATACGACTGAAGGATGGAAAACTGGAGGAGTTGTTGGAGCAAATTTTACTCAAGTTTCATTAACCAATTGGGCAGCGGGCGGTCAGAATTCCGTTTCACTAAACGGCTTATTAAACCTCTTTGCGAATTACAAGAAGGGTAAGAGCAGTTGGGATAACGTTTTAAACCTCACCTATGGCGAATCTAAACTAGGAGGTAGTGATTGGATCAAGTCGGATGATCGTATCCTTTTCAACTCTAAATACGGAAGAAAAGCAACTGAACATTGGTATTATGCGGCCCTTGTTGATTTCAAATCGCAATTTGCTCCGGGATATACTACTGCTGAGGAAATCGACAAGATCTCAGACTTCTTGGCTCCAGGTTATCTTCTAGGTTCCGCGGGTATGGATTACAAGCGAGGGGATAAGCTGTCTGCTTTCTTTTCTCCCTTAACGGCAAAGTTGACCATCGTTAATAATCAGCAATTGGCTGATCAAGGTGCTTTTGGGGTAGAAGGTGCAGAATATGCAGGAGATAATCCAGATAGCACTAAATTGAACGATGGAGAGAATACGAGATTGGAAATAGGTGGTTATTTCCGTTTGATGTATAAAACTGAATTGGCTAAGAATGTTAGCTTTCAAACCAATTTGGATCTCTTTTCAAATTATGCTGACAACCCACATAACATAGATGTAAACTGGGATAACTTACTGAGTCTTAAAGTGAATGACTTTTTGACTACTACGATTACTACATCATTGATCTATGATGATGATATCGATATAACAGAAACCAATGACAATGGTGATCCGAAACTTAATGAAGAGGGAAATCCAATTGTAGGACCCCGAACTCAATTCAAATATGTAATTGCTGTTGGACTTCAATATAAGTTTGGAGCAAAGAAAGATTAAGGTGCTCATTAGATAAGACGAGAAATTAAAAAGGGCGCTAATCTTAGCGCCCTTTTTAAGTTTATCTAGTTGATTTCCTAAAGCTTAACTCTTTTGATACTACAGCCTATCGCTTTTGTATCATTTGGGTCGATCTCTTTACCTGCCCTAAGATTCAATAGAGCATTGTTCAAATATGCCGTTTTAACTTCCGACTTGCTTTTATGATTGTCGTCGATTGCACCCTCATAAACCAAATTCATATTACTATCGAAGAGAAATACGTGTGGAGTTGTTTTCGCTCCAAAAGCATTAGCCAGCTCAGAGTTGCGATCAAGCAAATATGGGATGTCTGGATATCCTTTCTCATTCGCATGTTCTCTCATTGCTTCCATTGAATCGTCGCCTTCGCGTTTTGCTTCATTTGAATTGATCAAAGCAAAACCAACTCCTGTTTTAGCGGCAATTTGAGATATCTCTGGATATCTGTCTTCCCAGGCTATTACAAAAGGACAAGTATTACAAGAAAAGATTACCAACAAACCATTATTCTTTGAAAGATCCTCTAGTTTGTATTCCATCCCATCAGTTGATGTCATTTGGTATTCCAGCATTGGAGCAGTGGTTCCAATGGGAAGTGTTTCATATTCTTCTCCACCCTTATTCGCAGTGAAGGAAAACGCTAAGATCGAAAGCGCTGTAATAGATAATATAAAGCCTATTCTTTTCATGATTCTAAAATTTTTGAAGGTTAAAGGTACTTAGAACAATAATTGTTCATCTTCACAAAATGATAATTGGTCAATAACCGACTTAAGAAGTCTAAAAGGAGAGTTTTTTCTACCTTCGCGCCTTCAATTGCCTAGCTAAATGGCTAAACAGTCAATTCTGTTCATCAGTACCCAATTGCCTTACCCTCCAAAGAGTGGTGGAACCATTAAATCGTGGAATTATATTTCACATTTAACAAAGCAGTTTGATGTAGGCCTAGCTTGTTTTCTAAAAGAGGATGACAATAGTCATCTGGCTGAATTTAAAACTAAGCTTCAGCTAAAGGATTGCCTTACTGAGTCTTTGAATATGCCTCGGAATATCTTCAGTTTAGTAGGCAGCTATCTCTTTTCAAATTCTTTGAACCTGTATCGCAATCGATCTGCTTCATTTAGATCGAAAGTCAATGAACTGTCGGTAAACTATGATATGATCTTGATCGATCATTATGAAATGTTTCAATATGTTCCTGCGAATTATTCAGGTAAAGTCATTGTTCATACTCACAATGCGGAGTTCGCTTTATGGCAAAGAATGGCAGAACTGAGTGCCAACCCTTTGATCAAGCTGGCCTTGAATATGGAGTCGAGAAGAGTGAAAAATTACGAGAGCAAGATCTTCCGAAAAGCAGACTTGGTTTATGCAACTCCTTCGGATATAGAGTCTTTTAAAGAGGCCGGCATAAACTCAGAAAAGTTTGCTAAAACCTACCATTTGGGCAATGAAGAGTTGCTCTACCTTCCGGCTATAGAGTATGAGCAAACTGAAAAGAGTTTAGTCTTCATGGGAACATTAAGCTGGGAGCCAAATATTGATGGTCTGCTTTGGTTTATTGAAGAAGTATATCCTAGCATTATAGAAAAACACCCCGATCTAAAGCTCTATGTATTGGGTAAGCAAAGTGATGATCGTCTATCAAAACTCAGCAGGGACTATTCCGGCATTCACTTATGTGGTTTTATAGAGGATATTGATCAGTATCTCAGAAAAAGTCGTGTCTTCATTGCCCCTTTGCGCTTTGGTAGCGGCATGAAAGTAAAGGTCTTGGAGGGAATGTATCGCGGTTTACCTATGGTAACCACAGAGGTGGGAGCAGAAGGTCTCGAGGTAAAGAATGAGCAGCATATGATCATTACCGATGATGCCACTGAGTATGCCAAATCTTGTATCCGACTTATAGAGGACAAAGATTTATGGATGAGGCTAAGTGAATCTAGTCGCAAACTAGCAAGTGACAAATACACCTGGGAGCCATTGTTCAAAGAGATGGATGAGGCTTTAGGAAAGCTTTAGGATCCTACTTGTTTCCTCCTATTGTCAATCCGATCTTAAAAGCGAGATAGCTGTTTTTAAAATCAGTAACCACAGGAACTCTGCTGGTAGTAGTTCCATTAACATCCTCTACCCTAAGCGTGGTATACTCAGCTCTAGAATCATCTACTATGTGATAATCGAGAATAAAAATGAACATCCCTATTTCCAAACCAGCCCTAGGAAAATAGCCAAATGCAGGATCTGGTGAAATTGTTTCCGAATAGCGGGTTTCAGCAGTAGGGTTTTGAATACTAACTTCTGTGACTGTTTCAATTTTAAACTCACCTGGAAGATAATAGCCTGCTCCAATACCAATAAATGGTCTCACTTTCCCAGCAGATAAGTAAACATGCATCACCCCAGAAACAGAGCCGATCACAGAAGCATCAAGTTCCACATCTGTTAACTCTTGTTCTGTATCCAATTCTCTAGTAAAGGAAACTACTTCGCCTCGAAGATAGAAGGCCACATGTTCATTCAATTGAAAGCCGGGCTCAATAGCTAATCCAATACCAAATTCCCCTTCTGCAGCCTGAATTCCACCGGCATTAAAATTTAGTTTGAGCCCTTGAGCAAAAAGTCCTGTGCTGAGAAAAGTAAGCCCAATGAAAAGGCAAAAATATTTTTTCATTCTAATGGTTGTTAGTGCGTTACAAGTATAGAAAGAAAAATCGTGGACTTAAAGAGGAATATTTCCATGCTTCTTTTTTGGAAGCGTGTCGACTTTATTCTCGAGCATTTTGAATGCAGAAATCAATCTTTCTCTTGTTTGGTCGGGACGGAGAACCTCATCTATATAGCCTCTTGCCGCTGCATTATAAGGATTGGCGAACATCTCTGCATATTCGGCTTCTTTCTCCTTCAATTTGGCCTCTGGATCCTTAGCTTCTTTGATCTCCTTCTTAAAGATGATCTCAGCAGCTCCCTTGGCTCCCATCACAGCGATCTCTGCTGATGGCCAGGCGAAGTTCATATCCGCTCCGATATGCTTGGAGTTCATCACATCATATGCCCCGCCATATGCCTTTCTCGTAATAACAGTTACTCTTGGCACTGTAGCTTCGCTAAAGGCATAAAGCAATTTGGCTCCATTGGTAATAATGGCGTTCCATTCTTGATCCGTTCCCGGAAGGAATCCAGGCACATCTTCAAATACCAATAATGGAATATTGAAGCAATCGCAAAAACGCACGAATCGCGCTCCTTTTGTAGAGCTATTGATATCCAAAACTCCGGCTAAGAAGGCAGGTTGGTTAGCAACTATCCCAATGGATCTACCCCCTAATCTTGCAAATCCAACAACGATGTTTTCGGCAAAGTCCTTATGTACCTCATGGAAGCTATCCCCATCAACTGTTTCACTGATCACATCGCGGATATCATAAGGTTGATTAGGGTTTTCCGGTAGGATCTCATTTAGTTTAGAACGACTTTCATCTGTGCTTTCATAAGGAAGTTTTGGCGCTTCCTCTTCACAGTTTTGAGGGATGTATGAAAGCAGCCTTTTCAAGCCATTGATACATTCGATCTCATTTGCATAAGTGAAGTGAGTCACTCCTGATTTTGTCGAGTGAGCCGAAGCACCACCTAATTCTTCAGAGCTCACTTCTTCATGCGTTACGGTCTTCACCACATTCGGACCGGTAACAAACATGTATGAAGTGTTCTCAACCATCATAATGAAGTCTGTAAGAGCTGGAGAGTATACTGCTCCACCGGCACAAGGCCCCATAATTGCAGAAAGTTGAGGTATCACACCACTTGCAAGAGTATTTCTGTAGAAGATATCCGCATATCCTCCAAGCGAAACTACTCCTTCTTGAATTCTAGCGCCTCCAGAATCATTCAATCCAATCAATGGTGCTCCGTTCTTTGTGGCTAAATCCATGATCTTCACGATCTTTTCAGCATGTGCTTCAGCCAATGAACCACCCATAACAGTAAAGTCCTGTGCGAAGATGTATGTCAACCGTCCATTGATCTCTCCATATCCAGTAACCACACCATCACCCAATGGCTTATTCTTATCCAGCCCAAAATTGTTGCTTCTATGGGTAACCATCATTCCAATTTCTTGGAATGTTCCCTCGTCCATTAAAAAGTGAATCCTTTCTCTTGCAGTAAGCTTATTCTTGGCATGTTGGGCTTCAACTCTTTTTTGCCCTCCTCCTTCTTTAGCCTTCTCGATTTTCTCGGATAATTCTTTGAATTTCTCTTCCATGAATTGTCTTTTTCTATAGTATTGCGAAAATAAGCATTAAGCGGCTTCTCCAATTTTAGACGCCCTTCATACGCTACCCAAATTCATTAATAGAATTTATGGAGAGAGCAAAAATAGTTTATACTTTTAACGCTCTAAAAAAACGAGAGAATGGACGTAAAGAAGATATTTGAAAACAATCAAAAGTGGGTAAGTGAAAAGCTGAATATCGATGAAAACTATTTTGAGAATTTAGCTAAGGGGCAAACCCCTGAATTTCTTTACATAGGCTGTTCTGATAGTAGAGTAAGTGCAGAGGATATGATGGGCGCAAACCCTGGCGATATATTCGTGCACAGAAATATAGCCAATGTGGTTTCCAATTTGGATTTGAGCTCGATGTCTGTGATCAACTATGCAGTTAAATTTCTAAAGGTGAATCACATTGTTGTTTGTGGTCACTATTACTGCGGTGGAGTGAAGGCGGCAATGGAGCCGCAAGATCTCGGTATTCTGAACCCTTGGTTAAGAAATATCAGAGATGTCTACCGTATTCACAGAGCTGAGTTGAATTCCATTCAAGATGAAGAAGCGAAGTACAAGCGCTTAGTTGAGTTGAACGTTAGAGAGCAATGTGTGAATGTGTTGAAGGCTGCTGAAGTACAACTGGCAGTTAGAGAAAGAGACTTGCAAGTTCACGGCTGGGTATTCGATGTAAGTACAGGAAAGATTATCGACTTAGGTCTAGACATGGATAATATACTTTCCGGTATTACTGAGATCTATAAGTTGAAATAGTCAACTTTTGACTATTCTTCCATAGCCTCGGCTAGCTCGTCGGTCATTTCCATATTGTGGTAGACGTTATTTACATCATCGTCTTCCTCAAACTTCTCAATGATATTCAAGACTTTCTTGCCATCTTCAAACTCTACTTCTGAAGTAGTTTTTGGAATGCGCTGCAGTTCCTGACTTTCAGCTTCTATGCCAAGCTCTTCTAGCTTCTTTTGCATATTGCCAAAGTCTTCGAATGAGGTATAGATCGTAACAAACTCTTCGTCTTTTTCTACATCTTCTGCACCACCATCGATAAGTTCCATCTCGAACTCATCCATATCCTTGCCTTCTAATGCGGATACAGGAATTGTAAAAACACCCTTGCGGTCAAATATGAATTCTAGGGAGCCATTTGTCCCAAGGCTTCCTCCGTATTTGGTGAATATGGCTCTCACATTAGATACGGTCCTATTGATGTTATCTGTTGTGGCTTCCACAAAAAGCGCAATGCCGGCCGGCCCATAACCTTCATAAGTAACTTCAGCGTAGTTCTCACTATCCTTATCAGATGCCTTTTTAATCGCGCGATTGATATTATCCTTGGGCATGTTTACCCCTTTGGCATTAGCGATAGCCAATCTCAATCTCGGATTTGAATCTGGGTCTGGGTTACCTCCCTCTTTAACTGCAATAGCAATCTCCTTTAGGATGCGCGTAAAGACTTTCGCTCTCTTCGCATCTTGCGCACCTTTTCTTCTTTTAATATTTGCCCATTTACTATGTCCGGCCATAATCCTGAAATTTAGGAAGCCAAAGATAAGGATTCATCGAATTTTGTGAATGCATACTATTTGTGCTAAGCACATAAAAAAAGCCATCCCTTACGAGATGGCTCACCTGAGCAATACAGTTTAATCAAACGTTAGAAATGTACAAGAGATACTCCAACAGTAAAAGGATACAGCTCAGGTCCGCGGTCTTCTTCAAATAGCGGTGTTAGGCTATAAGTGGCAAATAGGGTAAAGTTTCCATATCCTATTCTGCCCATCAAGCTGAACCTGAAAGGGTTGGTATTGAAATCTTCTCTAACTTTCGTTTTGATCTCTTCTCCATCCAATTCAAAGACTTGCTTTGTTTTTGACCCTAAAGTATAGCTTACCATTCCACCTACTGCAAGATGGAAAGAATGTGCAGCATCTTTACCGATATTGGTCTCAAACATAATTGGCAAATTGATCATCTCCATCTTGAAGAGGTTCTTTTCAAATCCGTTCGAATCCGGAATTCCAATGGTTGAATCCTGGAAATTTGCTACGGTAAAATCTCTTGAGAGGCTGAATTTATTGAACTCGAAGCCCATTCCAATAGTAATTCCAAACTTCTCTTTTGCAATTGGTATGTAGCTGTCGATAAAGTTTAGAGATACCGACCATGAACCCCAATAGTGTTGGTCCATAAACTTCTCGTCTTCACCCAGATTCACGCTATTCTTAGAGTTTAGCAATCCATTTACTCCTAAGTCTATTCCTGCATAGTGATTATATCTCTGGCTAGGTTTAGATTCGATCTTGATTGTATCATCAGTTGCTATATCAATGTCGCCATCTCCATGATCGATCACGATAATTGTTTTATCACCCCACTTAATGGTGTACGAGGTATCTTTCTTTGCCGCGAGACTGTCTTGTCCCTCTTGAGCCACAAGGGTAGTCAGGGCAAATAGTGTAATAAGGCTCAATACTAACTTTTTCATTTTTCTTGGTTTTATAGTGTGACGGACAGTCTTCTGATAAGTTACAATGGTCCGCAAATTATTTTTTTCTGAATTGTAGTTTTCCAATATTCAAGGCAAATTGAGCTTCCGACTCATCTTCTGCTTGCTCAAAATTCACCTTCTTATTGGTGATGTTCTCCACTTCTTGCTTCACTGATTCGGCAAGTGATCTATTCTTAAGTACATCTTTCTTGATCATGGTTCTAGCGTACTCTAAAGGTGTGAGCACTTCTGTTTCTTCAGTCTCTTTCTCCTTCTCGCTTGAATCTTCAGCTGGTAGGTCTGCAACCTCTTCTGCATTTGAAATCTCTTCACTTTCAATAGGTGATTTCTCACTTTGATCAATTCCCCCATCCAATTCGGCCATTGCTTTATTGTTTAATGGCTCTATCTCAATTGGGGCGGCTTTATCTTCATTCTCTTTGACTTGATCATCCTTCTTTTCTTCCATTGGGTCTTCTTCGACTTGAGCAAAGAAGTTATCTCCTCCAGTTTGGCTTAGTTGTGCTTTATTTGGTTCTTGACTTTCATCTTCAGTAGTTTCTTTCTCATCTGAGATCACAAATGCAAAACCATTTGACTCCACCTCTACAGGACTTGGCTGATAACTGAATTCTCTTGGAGAGTATGTGTTCTCTTTGGGTAAACCAAAGTAGATCATGAGCAGAATAGCCGCAGCAATTGAACTGATGGTAGTCCACAGCGGAATTACTCTACTCTCTTTCTTCAATAGCTGATCTTTAAAGGGGTAAGCTATTTCCTCTGCTTGAAGTTTGGTTTTCTGATAATAGGCAAGCTCTTTTTGAGCATGATCATCCTCTTTAAGCAGAGCATTTAGAGATTCTTCTTCTTCAAAAGATAGATCACCCTCTACAGAACTTATCATCAAGTGATCCTTTTCAGTTAGGCCACTTCCCTCATTTCTGAGTAGTGCCGATTTAAATGAATTATCCAGTGAGAAGCTCTCTTCTTCTAATACTGGTAATTCCTCCAGATCAACTTCCAATTCCGGATGTTTCGCCAAAAATTGGATCAAGGCTTTTTCTTCGCCATAGCTAAGATTTCCCTCTGCTAAGTCGAGCAAATACGCTTCGTAGTTTTCTATATTGATCTTCTTCTCCATTCTTTCTTCTAAATCACTGTATCCACGCTAACTAAATAATCTTTCAAGGCCTTTCTAGCGCGGAAGATGTATACCTTAACCTGTGAGAGTGATAGTCCGGTAATCTCACCGATCTCTCCGTATTCATATCCTTCATAATCTCTCAGCATTACCACCGATCGTTGTATTTCCGATAGGCGCGATAAGGCTTCTTGAAGGATGTCTGACAGATCTGTATACTGCTGACTGGCCTTTATAGAAGGTTCAGGAGCCTCTTCCCAATCACCTTGCTTTTTATCTTTTCTGATCTTGTCGATCATGGTGCGATAAGCAGTGGTAAAGAGATAGGATTTGCCCTTTTCAAAGCTGATCTCCTCAACCTTCTTCCACATTTTCTCGAAGGAATCCTGCACAATATCCCTTGCTTTCTCCTCATCTCTTATATTCTTTAAGATGAAGCGATAGACGTTATCGGCGTAATCGCGCACTATGATATTGTACTCTTCTACCTTCATGGCTCTCTTGTAGTGGTGTGACGAAGAAGTCTTCCGAAAGTTACAGGGAAAAATTAAAATTTTTGCCCAATGCTAAATCGTACCTTTGCCCACAAAGCATTCAGGATGAATTCGGATCGAAATAAAGGAAGAAAAAATCGCCCAGACCAAAAGGGTAAGCCAAAGGGAAAATTTTCCAATGAGCGAAGAGGCAAGAACTTTAAAAAAGTTGGAAGGAAAACAGAGCCCAAAGCTGCTGATCCGTCGATTCGACTGAACAGATACCTTGCGAATGCCGGCCTTTGCAGTAGACGCGAAGCTGATGTGATCATCGCTTCCGGTGCGGTTAAGATCAACGACAAAGTGATTACAGAATTGGGTACCAAAGTAATGCCCGGTGATGTTGTACACTACGGTGGTGAAAAGATCAGTGGAGAAACCAAGCGCTATGTCTTGCTAAACAAGCCAAAAGATTACATCACCACTATGGATGATCCCCAAAAGCGCAGAACGGTAATGGATCTGGTAGGTAGAGCTTGTAAGGAGCGAATTTATCCAGTAGGTAGACTAGATAGAGCCACAAGTGGATTGTTGCTTTTTACAAACGACGGACATCTTGCTAAGCGTTTAACTCATCCGAGTAGTAAAGTGAGCAAGACCTACCATGTACATTTGGATAAGAAAGTGACCAAAGCGCATTTGATCCAGCTTGTTGAGGAAGTAAAATTGGAAGATGGAAGTGCCAATGTAGATAAAGCCTTCTATCAAAATGATGGAGAAGATAAGAGCAAGATCGTTCTTGAATTGCATTCAGGAAGAAATAGGATTATCAGAAGAATGATGGAGGCTCTTGGCTATAAGGTTTTACGATTGGATCGCACAATCTTTGCCAGCCTCACCAAAAAGAATCTTCCAAGAGGGAAATACAGACATCTCAGTGAAGCTGAAGTAGGTCTACTGCATAAAATCACTGGTTTAAAATAATCCCGGAGCTTGCTTTTCGTTAATTGAAAATGCGATACCTCAAAGCCACACTTCGCCTTCTGCTTATCCTTCTGCTGCTGATAGTAACTGCCCTAGGTATTTACTCTTACACTTCGGGAGATGAGATCAAGCGCTTCTTACTCAAAGAGATCAACGAGCAGCTGTTAGTTCAAGCAGACGTAAAGGATGTGGAGATCAGTTTGCTTCAAAACTTTCCCAATTTATCTCTAATTCTTAAAGAAGTCAATGTTCATACGGCAGATCGAAGCATAATCAATGCGAAAGAGCTTCGCTTTAAGTTCAGCTTGCTCGACCTATTGGATCGAAATTTCGAACTACACAGCTTAGAGATCAAGAATGGTCACCTAGAACTTGTGGAAGATGCCAATGGGAACTTCTTTCCCAAGGTCTGGAATTCTGAATTGAAAGAAGAGGGAGCAGAGGATCTGAACTTTGAATTAAAGCTTAGAAAAGTGAGTTTGAGTAATATCAAACTTCATTATGCCGAAAATGATGCTTCAACAGAATTTAATCTATTGGTGCGCTCTGCTTGGGCGAAAGGCAAGTTCGGTCAAGACAATTATGAATTGGCTTGGAACTCTGAAATTGAAGATTTCGATTTTTACAAAAGTGGAAAAGCGGCTTTTGAAGATCAAATCTTAAGATTGGAATCCATCTGTTCGATCGATGAAAGAAATAAGAGACTATCTGTGGATATGCTCGAGATCGATTGGAGAGAACTTCGATTGAATGCTAAGGGAAGCCTAGATTATGCTGAAAAAGTAATTATTGAACTCAGCTTTGCTGATCGGGCTACAGCCATAGCTAATTATTATCCGCTTTTAGATCAAAAGCTAGCAAAAGAGCTGGATTCCCTCGATTTTAGCGCCAATTTGAAGATCGATGGAGAATTTAAAGGCGAGTTGGCTCCCAAATTTCATCCCTCACTCGACTTAGTCTATTCAATTGAAGGAGGTCAATTCATAAATGAAAAGATCGAGCTGAAATCGCTCTGGGCAAAGGGTAAATTTTCCAATCCCGACCTATCAAAATTCAGTGTTGGCGAATTCAAGGCAGACACAGTTCGCGCAAAACTTAATGGGATGGATCTGAATGGGAACCTAATCTGGTACACCAGCAATCGCTTTCCTATCACAGCCGCACTATCTCTTGAAGGAGAACTGAAGCAGTTGAATACCTTTATGGACAGCCTCCCAATTCGCTTTGAAGGTGGCAATTTTAAAGCTGAGTTCGAAGGATACTTAAAGTCTGAACAGTTAAAGGAATTCAAGCTAAAGGACTGGAAGTCTGAGGACAAGTCGCTCTACCTGCTCTTAAAAGATGCGGAAGTGTTCATATCAGATTCATTCCCAAATATTGAGTCGTTAAATGCTGAATTGGCCTTAGGCACCAATGATCTCTATGCAAAATCTATGAGCTTTGGAATTGATGGCATGCATTTGAACTACGAAGGCCCAATTCTAAATCTAGTTTCATTTCTCGATGATGAAAACGAGCCCATCCTGATCAATGGTAAAGCAGAAAGTGATGAGCTGAATATTGAAAAAGTGCTCGCGCTATTCAAGAGTGATGACGCTGAGAATGAAAGTAGAAAATATCAATTCAGGCTATACTTAGATAGCAGAATCAAGAAACTCAGCTATCAGAAACTAATAATGGAAGAGGTGAGTCTTTCTCTGAAGGCTAGCTCGGATCGTTGGGTGTTTGAAGACATTGCTTTAAAGACATTGAATGGCGAGATCTATGGAGATTTGCTTTTTAGAGAAGAATCTAAGGGCTCTTGGTTAATGTACAATCGATCTGACTTCAGTTCAATTGACATCCATCAACTTTTTGAAGTCTTTGACAACTTTGGCCAAGAAGAGATCAAAGCAGAAAATATATATGGTAAGGCTTCTGGAAACTTAGAGTTGGAATGCAAGATCATCAATGGAGAGATTGAAAAGAAAAGCTTGAAAGTCAATGGGTATTATGATATCGAGAATGGAAGGTTAGTCGATTATAAGTCGCTCTATCAATTGGCAAAATACATTGAGTTAGAAGAATTAAAGGAGATCAAATTCAGTCGACTACAAAATCAATTTCTCATTGAAAATGAGACGATCTCTCTGCCTCGTTTTTCCGTGAGATCTTCTGCTATTGATCTTGAAGTTGAAGGTTCACACAGCTTTAGTAATCAGATCGATTATAAAATAAGTTTAAGACTTGCTCAAGTACTTGGCAAAAAGGTTAAGAAACCAAAGGAAAGTGAATTTGGCTACGTAGAGGATGATGGTTTGGGAAGGACAAAGTTGTTCTTGCGTATGAAAGGAGATATTTCGAACCCAAGCATAAGCTACGATAGTGAACAGCTTAAAGACCACTGGAAAGGCGAGGTGCAAAAGGAAAAGCAGACCATTAAAAGCATTCTAAAAGAAGAATTTGGACTCTTTAAAAAGGATAGCAGCTTAACAAAGCCAGGAACTAAAAAAAGCGAGAATCCACCCTTCCAAATTGAATGGGGTGAAGAAGAAGATCAGGGGTCTAAACAAGACTCTACAGGCACTCAAAGAGGGAGTGAGGAAGAAAAGAAAGAGCGCAAAAAAGGGAAATTTGGGAAATTTATTGATAAAATTGCCAAACCGAACGAGGAAGAATACGTCATTCCAGAGGATTGACGAATTCATTAGCAACCATCAATAGCCAAGTATCGTCTTAGTAGAAATCAGGGAGGAGTTTTGAACATTTATTCAAAAAAGCAGAGGTGGAAGTTTGTGCTGGCTACGATTGCCGCAATAATCGTATTCCTCTCCCTGTGGTATACCAATATTTTGGTGAGCCAAATTGCCGAAGAAGAGAAAAGCAAAGCTAAATCCTGGGCAGAAGCCATACAGAGAAAGGCTGAGTTGGTAAACTACACCCAGGAATTATTCAAGATCATTTCAGAAGAAGAGCGAAAGCGCGCTGAAATTTGGGCAGAAGCAAATCGAAGAGTTGTAGCTGCTCCAATTGATGAAGATCCAACCTTCTACACCAAGATCCTTTTTAGCAATAAGACAATCCCTATGATCCTCACGGATGAAAAGGGAAAGATCATCACCCATGCCAATCTCGATCCGAAAAGAAGTAAGGATAGCCTATACCTCAGAGAACAGCTTCAGCATATGAAAGACCTCAATGGGGCTGTTAAGATCCAGTATTACGAGAATCAGAATAATTACTTGTTCTACGACCGCTCAACGATCTTCTCCGACCTTAAAAAGGTTCTAGAAGAACAAATTGAATCGTTCAATGAAGACATCATTACCAATTCAGCATCCGCTCCGGTTATTTACACAAATTCCGATCAAGAGCTAATTGCCTTTGGGAACTTGGACTCTGCAAAGGTTCAAGATTCTACCTATCTGCAAGGCGTAATTGCTGAAATGAAAGAGACTAACAGTCCTCTTGAAGTGAATCTAGGTGATGGTGAAAAGCGTTACATCTACTATAACGACTCTCCTCTATTAGTGAAATTGAAGCTCTACCCGTTCATTCAATTGGGTGTGATCGCACTATTCTTGTTGATCGCATACTATTTATTCAGTACTGCTAGAAATGCAGAACAGAATCAAGTGTGGGTGGGAATGGCAAAGGAAACTGCTCACCAATTGGGAACTCCGCTTTCCTCCTTACTTGCTTGGATTGAAGTGTTAAAAGGCAAGAATGTCGACGATAAAACAATTTCCGAGATCAGCAGAGATCTTGGAAGGTTGGAAACCGTAACCGAGCGTTTTTCTAAGATTGGAGCTACTCCAAAATTAGAACAAGCAGATGTAAACAAAGTAGTGAAGAATACCCTGATCTATTTGAAATCTCGCTTATCCAAAAAAGTCAACTTCGAGCATACCACTTCCAATGGAGATGTGGTAATGGCGAGTATTAATGTGCCTCTTCTCGAATGGGTGTTGGAGAATATCATTAAGAATGCAGTTGATGCAATTAGCGGAGAAGGTAATATTAGCATTCACATCACTGATCAATCGCAATTCGTTTATATCGATATTACCGATGATGGTAAAGGGATTCCAAAAGGTGCTAGAAAAACGGTTTTCCAGCCTGGTTATACCACCAAACAAAGAGGATGGGGCTTAGGGCTATCTCTTGCCAAAAGAATAATTGAGAACTATCATTCCGGCAAGGTGTTCGTAAAGCAGTCGGAAATGGAAGAAGGCACTACTTTCAGAATAGTACTCAATAAAATGGTCCAAAATGGCCGGAATATACATTCATATTCCTTTTTGTAAGCAGGCTTGCTCCTATTGCAACTTTCATTTTTCAACTACCGCCAAGCATAGAGAAGAAATTGTAGCTGCTATGCTTAAAGAGATAGAGCATAGAGCTGATTTCTTCAATGGGGAGGCTATCAAAAGTATTTATCTAGGTGGAGGAACCCCGTCTATTCTTAATCAAGCCGAACTTTCTTCAATTTTCAAGCAATTGGAAAGTCACTTCAATCTCAATGATCTAAAAGAAGTGACTTTAGAGGCCAATCCAGACGACCTCAGCAAAGAAAAGCTTCGTGAGCTTAAAGAGTTGCCGATAAATCGATTGAGTATTGGTATCCAGTCCTTTCATCAGAAGGATCTCGACTTCATGAACCGCGCTCATTCCGCCGAGGAGGGAATTGCAACTGTAAAGCGAGCTTTAGATATGGGATTCGAGAAATTGAGTCTCGACTTGATCTTTGGTATTCCAACTTCAACTACAGCCGACTGGGAGGCTAATTTAAGACAGATCTTTTCTTTGGATTTTGATCACTTATCCGCCTATGCGCTTACTCTTGAGGAAGGAACACTATTTCATCATCAAGTAAAAAGTGGGAAAGCAAAAGAAATCGAAGATCGGGAAGTCGCTGAGCAATACAACTTATTACAAGACTATATTAAAAATGAGAGTTGGGAACAATACGAACTTTCAAACTATTGCAGAAATGAGCAATATGCCATTCATAACACTGCTTATTGGATGAATGAGAAGTATTTGGGTATTGGTCCGGCTGCTCATTCATATGATGGCGCGAAAAGAAGGTGGAATCTGGCAAACAACCATCTTTACTATAAGCATATTCATGAAGGGAAGCAGTATTATGAAACTGAACAACTTAGTGAAATAGATCGATACCATGAGCTCTTGATCAGTCGATTAAGAACCAAATGGGGAATTCCAAAAACCTTCTTAGAAGAAACTTTTTCATCAAATATTCTTGAGCATTTTACGAATAAGCTTAGCAAGCTATCTGAGTATTTTGAAGAGAAAGACGACCGCTATCAGATAAAACGAGCATTCTGGTTTACATCAGACAATCTATTGGAGCAATTGATGGTGGATAGTTGAAAGATTTTATATTTTTATCCATATCAAATTACTCTAACCATTCTATCTCATGTGTAAAAAGCTATTCTTCATTTCATTCTTATCCCTGCTTATCTTCTCACAAAACGACCTTAAGTCTCAAGAGGTTCATTTTGGATTTAAAGCTGGAATTAATCATGCTACTCTTTTCGGCGATGATGATAAATACAATGACCCTGTTTTTGATTTTCATGGTGGATTGTATACGGAGATTAGTTTGATGAAGAAGTTTGCACTTCAAGGGGAATTACTTTATAGCCGTCAAGGGACTGATATTGATAATGAAGGCCGAATTACCCTAAGCTACATTAGCATACCTATGCTTGCCAAATTGAAGTTTATTCGCGGCAAATTGGGTTTTTATGGTGGCCCACAGGTGAGTTATCTGCTCAACGCCGACTATGATTTTGATGGATTTGACGGTGATGCCAAAGATTTCTATAAAGATTTTGACATTTCACTAGCTCTAGGAGCTGATTTTAATCTCACTAAATATCTAAGCGTAGGTGGTAGATATTTGTTTAGTATTCCATCAATTGGTGATGACTATAAAGATGACTTTATAACTATTGATGCACCAGAAGTGAGAAATGGTGTGATTCAAGTATACCTTGGTTTCGTATTCCACAAAAAGAAATAAAAAGAAAAGGCCGCTTCATTCGAAGCGGCCTTTTTATTTTAAGCGGTTATTGGTTTTCGCTTAATTAAACATAACGTTCGTCAACTTCCATAACAGTTCCGCACTTATCACAAGTTCTCAACTCTTCTGAGCTATAGAATTTCTTGAAAACAGGCAGGAAGTCATCTACTATGCTGTTCAATACGAAATACTCTTCATAGAGCTTGTTATTGCAATTGTCGCAGAACCAAAGTAAACCATCCTTCTCCCCTTCCTGGCGCTTCTGCTCGATCACTAAACCAACAGAATTGGCTGAACGAATTGGTGAATGTGGAACTTTAGGTGGATGCAGATAGATGTCTCCTTCTTTAATTGGAATTTCTACTGCTTTTCCATCTTCCTGGATCTTTACCATGATATCTCCTTCCAATTGATAGAAGAATTCTTCACTCTCATTGTAGTGATAGTCCTTTCGGGCATTCGGTCCACCAACTACCATTACGATGAAGTCGGCATCCTCATAAACTAACTTATTTCCTACAGGCGGTTTTAGCAGATGACGATGCTCATCGATCCACTGCTTGAAATTAAAAGGTCTCTTGATAGCCATATGCTTGCGTTTGAATGGCTCTAAAGTAGTAAGAATCTAGCTTTCCTTAAAATTCATTTATGCCTAACTTCGGCCTTCAATCAAAAGCATATGGAACTTAGTTTAAAAGGGAAAAGAGCGCTGGTTTGCGGAAGCACAGCGGGAATTGGAAAGGCTATTGCCACTGAACTTGCAGGAATGGGAGCAGAAGTCGTTCTACTGGCGAGAAACGAAGAGAAACTAAAAAAAGAAGTGTTAGAGCTGCCATCCGAAGGACAACAGCACAGCTATTTACAAGCCGACTTTAGTAATCTGGAGAGTTTAGAGAGAGCCCTCTTGAGATTGGAAAAACCCATCCATATTTTGATCAACAATACAGGAGGCCCTCCTGGCGGACCGATCACTGAAGCTAAATTGGAAGAATTCCAAGCTGCCTTTTCCATGCATCTACTTTGCAATCATTTGTTGGTTCAGCATGTGAAGGAAAGCATGATCACTGAAGGCTATGGAAGGATCATCAATATCATTTCTACTTCAGTAAAAGTTCCACTAAAAGGACTTGGAGTTTCAAATACAATTAGAGGTGCCGTAGCAAATTGGTCGAAAACCATGGCCAATGAGTTAGGCGTTCATGGAATTACGGTGAATAATGTATTGCCTGGCGCTACAGCCACAGAACGACTATCATCCATTGTCACAAACAAGGCAAAGAAGACCGGACAAGCAGAAGCTGATGTGCATAAGGCCATGGAAAGCGCCGTACCATTGGGAAGAGTAGCACAGCCAGAAGAAGTGGCAGCTGCAGCAGCATTCCTCGCCTCACCGGCAGCTTCATACATCAATGGAATTAACCTTCCGGTTGATGGTGGAAGAACTGGATCTCTCTAATTCCTTAAATATCTTGACTTAAGAGAACCCTGCTCCTAATTAGCTGTTTGCTTAGAAAAAAGCTATGTTCTCCATATTCAAAAAGAAAAGTCCGAAAGACAAACTCTCCAAGCAATACAAGAAGCTGATGGAGGAGTCGCACCGACTATCAACCACCAACCGCAAAGCCAGCGATCTAAAACGCATGGAGGCAGAAGAGGTCTTGAAGAAGATCGAAGATTTAGAAAAGGATAATTCTTAGAATCTAAACAGGAATTGGGATATATGTCTCATCTCCTGGAACCTTAGGAAACATCTTCGCTATCCATTCTTCTTTTGCTTGCTGCAATCTCTCTTTAGAAGATGAAGCGAAGTTCCATAGTAGGAATCGCTCTTCAGGAAAAGGTTCACCTCCAAATAGCAGTAGGCTTGTCCCTGCAGATACTTTAAGTTTACAGGCATCATGGCTTTTGCTGATCATCATTTGCCCAGCACTTACAATTTCTCCATTGTCTTCCATAGAGCCTTTGACAATCACAAAGGCAATTTCTCCCTTTAAATGTTCCCGAAGGTTCAATTCACTGTCTTTATTCACTTTCAAGTCTACCATGAACATCGGGCTATAGCCCATTAGAGGAGATTTACGACCAAAGCCTTCTCCCGCAACTAATCGATATTCTATTCCATCTTCTTCCCAGCTAGGTAGGCTCTCTTTTGGATAGTAATCGAAACGCGGCTCCATCTCCTCTTTATCCTTTGGCAATCCCACCCAGATCTGATAACCATGCATGATTTGACTCTTCAAGCTCCTTCTGTCCTTAGGAGTACGTTCAGTATGAGTAACTCCTTTGCCCGACGACATAAAGCCCGCATCTCCTGCCTTCACCACTTCTACAGCTCCTGTGCTATCTCTATGCTCAATCTCTCCTTCGTAGAGGTATGTTAGCGTGCACAAACCTGTATGAGGATGCTGATCAACATCGAGAAATTTATTGTCTTTCAATTCCACCGGACCCATATGGTCGATAAACACAAAAGGTCCTACTGCTCTTTTCTTTCTAAAAGGCAATAATCTTCCTACCATGAATCGCCCGATATCTCTCTGGCGTTCATCTACAATCATCTTGTTATTCATATACGCTAATTAATCTTCTAGCTCGGCAAGTGACGCCAAGCCGTGAATGTCTAAAAGTCTGATCTTCTTTCCCTCTAAAAGGATATATCCTTGCTTTTTGAGATCAGATAACAAGCGAATAACCGCTTCTGTAGCGGTTCCCACCATATTGGCGATCTCTTCTCTTGAAAGCTTGATATCAATACAATCATCTTCATCAAGCCCGAAAGTCTCCTTCAACCATAGTAGCATCTCTGCCAAGCGTTGCTTGGAGGATTTCTGAGCCATGTCTGTAAGTAAGCGTGAAGCAGTATGCCAATTCTTGGCCGTAAGCTCCAGCATATTCAGGCTAAAACGAGAGTCTTCCTTGATCAATGAGAAGAATTGATCCGCAGGTATAAAGCATATTGCCGCATCATCAATTGCTGTTGCAGTGGCCACCAATGGCTTGTTGGTAAGCATGGAATTATATCCCATCACATCACCAGTTGTAGCAAATCTCAAAATTTGCTCTTTCCCACCCGAACCTGTTTTACTGAGCTTGATCTTGCCATTGTTTACACAAAAGAGGCCTCTTGGATAAGAGCCTTCTTTGAAAATGGTCTCTCCTTTTTTGTAGACATCGCAACTCTTCGCATGATCAAGATCTACTAATTGATCTTTATTCAGTGAGCAGAAAACCGATTGCTTTCTGCTTCCACAAGTCTCACATTTTGGATTTTGGATGCGTTCGCTCATATCTAAAGAGTGAATATGATAAATATCATACTCAAAGCATAAATTTAAAAGAAATTTTGGGACTTATATGAGCCAAAAGGCAACTAAAAATATTACCAGCTGTCATCACTGCGGAGATGATTGTAGAGATGAGACCATTAAACTGGCCGACAAAGTATTCTGCTGCCTTGGTTGTAAGACGGTCTACGAGATTCTTCAAGCCAATGAGCTGGGTGCCTATTATGAGATTCAAGCTCAGGCTGGTCAAAAGCAGTCTACTAAGAAAGAGGGCAAATACGATTTCCTAGATGATGAAAAGATACAAGAGCAACTAACCCTCTTTAAAGATGAAGAGAGAAGCTCTGTATCCTTTTCACTACCTCAGATCCACTGCAGTGCTTGTATTTGGCTGTTGGAGCGTCTCTACAAATTCAATTCTGCAGTAGTTGAAAGCAAGGTGAATTTCCTCAAGAAGGAGCTCAGTATTGTTTTCAACCATCAGGAGCTTAGTTTAAAAGATTTGGCCGAGCTGCTTCAATCAATTGGCTATGCCCCAGACATTGCATTGGATCAATTAAACGATGGAAAGAAGAAAAAGCGGAGAGCTTATGACCGTAAATTGATCTATCAAATTGGATTGGCCGGCTTTGCTTTCGGCAATATCATGTTGCTGAGCTTACCGGATTACTTTGGTATCGATTATGAGATCGATGCAGAGCTAAGTAGGGTTTTCAATTGGCTCAATATGCTTCTTGCCACTCCAGTGGCAATCTATAGCGGACAAGATTATTTCAAGTCGGCCTGGTACAGTCTTAGACAAAAGCGCCTCAATATTGATGTCCCTATTGCCTTGGGTGTTGCTGTGCTTTTCCTTAGATCCACCTATGAGATCGTTGGCCAATATGGTAGCGGTTATTTCGATTCACTCTGCGGATTGCTTTTCTTCCTGCTTTTGGGAAGATTATTTCAGCAAAAGATCTATCACCAACTCTCTTTCGAGAGGGATTATCGCTCCTATTTCCCCATTGCCATCAGTAGATTGGCTAACGGAAAGACGAAGAGTGTGCCTTTGGATAAAATTGAGAAAGGACAGAAGATCCTCGTGAGAAATGGTGAATTGATCCCAGTTGATGCTAGGCTGCTCAAGGGCAAAGCCAGGCTAGACAATTCCTTTATCAGTGGAGAATCCAGATTGATCGAAAAAGCTATTGGCGATAAGATCTTTGCCGGTGGAAGGCAGGTAGGGGAAGCTATAGAATTGGAGGTATTGAAGCCATTGGATCAGAGCAGACTAACTGCCTTGTGGAATCGATATGCCAAAATGAATAAAGGGAAAATGGAATCTCATTTTTCTCAGGGCACCGATAAGATCAGTGAATGGTTCACCCCTATCATTTTATTGATTGCAATAGCTACTGCTATCATTCACTTCAGTGAAGGATGGTCGGCAGTATTTGAAACCGTGAGCGCCGTATTGATCGTTGCTTGTCCTTGTGCCTTGGCATTGGCAGCACCATTCACCTTTGGTCATGCCATTCGAAAAGTAGGTAGAGTGGGCTGCTATCTGAGAGACTCTGGTGTAATGGAAGAAATGTCTAAAATGGATCATTTAGTGTTTGATAAGACCGGCACTCTCACCTACAAAAGTGGGGCAAAGATCCAGTATAAAGGCAGTTCACTTAACGAATATGAAAAGGGAGCTTTTTCTGCCATGCTCAATCAGAGTACTCACCCATTGAGCAAAGCTTTGCTCGCTGAATTTAGGGATGTAGATCCAATCCTTTTGGATCACTTTGAAGAGATAGAAGGCAAGGGTTTATTGGCAGTGATAGAAGGCAAAATTTTCCAAATAGGCTCCCCTGAATGGTTACAAGCAGAAGTAGAAGAAAGTAATGGCAGCCATGTGGCTTTATCATTCGAAAAAGAGCCCTTGGGTGTTTTCCACATCCAGACTTCAGTTCGGGAAGGATTGAAAGAAAGTCTAAACCAACTTGCAGGAGACTACCAATTGTCTGTGCTCTCTGGAGATCATGCGGGAACCAGGTCTCAATTCAAAAAACTCTTCCCGCAAAATAGCGAGCTTTTGTTTGAGCAAAGTCCGGAAAGCAAAGTAGCCTATATAGAGCAATTACAAGAACAAGGGAAGAAAGTGGCCATGATCGGTGATGGATTAAATGATTCTGCCGCATTACAAAGTGCTGATCTGGGAATTAGCATCGCTGAAGATGTGCATGCCTTCGCTCCTGCCTCTGATTTGATATTAGAAGGCGATCGCTTCAATTTCTTGCCTTCATTGTTCGCCTATGCAAAGTATGCTAGAACAATCGTGTGGATCAGTTTTGTAATCTCTTTTCTGTACAATCTAATTGGATTGAGCTTTGCTGTGAGAGGGGAACTATCTCCAGTTATTGCGGCAATTCTTATGCCGATCAGCTCTATAACTGTTGTTGGATTTGTGAGTCTGGCTACTTGGGTCAAACCAATCAAAGCAGCGGAATAAGCCTTTTCTTCAAAGCTGATATATATCATTTTATCACTTAGAGTAGGAGAATACCTTTGGTTCAAAATCTAATTGCCATTTTATGATATCAGAGATAAGCAGCATTGAGCAACTAAAGCACAATCTCAATATGGGGCCTGGCTATGGAGGTTATATTGACATCTTCAAAGCCATTTCAATTCCAGAATCAGACTGGTCTTCCCATTGCAAATGGAATGATGAGAAATACACGAGGAATTGTCTTACGAATAGCGATGAGTTTGAGCTATTACTGATGTGTTGGCAATCAGGACAACATTCTGCTATTCATTCTTTCAACTTTCAGGAAGGTTGGATCAAAGTGTTAAAAGGAGAATTGACAATCGACACTTTTAAGATCGATAGGGAATCGCTCAGTTGTGAACATGAAGAAAGCATAGTCATCAAAGAGGGGGAGTATACTTACCTCAACGACAATATGGGATTTCATAGAGTATCAGCATCGGCAAAAGGACAAACAGTTAGTCTTCATCTGCATGCTGAAAGAGTAAGAGAGTGGGAAGTTTTCCAAGATTGTAAGAAAGAGTTCACTAAAGTAAAACCAAGCTACGACAGCAAATCAGCGGATTGTAGTGAATAATTCCACAGAAGCTGACATTTATCATTTTTTGCCCTTGAATGAGCGTGCATATTTGTCGGTAATTAATTGAAACCCATGGGAGTCCTCATCATTCTCATCTTAGTAAGTCTAGCCGTTGCATTGGCCTTTTTATTCGCCTTCATTTGGTCGGTAAAAAGTGGTCAGTATGAAGACGACTATACCCCTTCTGTGAGAATGTTATTCGACGACGAACAAGATAAATCTACCAATACAGACAATCAATCATGAGTACAAGTACTAGCGGAACAGTAGAAAAGTTTAGCTACGATAATAATATCGTACGCCTTTTTGCCAATGCTACCATTCTATGGGGAGCAGTAGGTATGTTGGTGGGCCTTCTGGTCGCCCTTCAAATGATCTTCCCGGTTTTAAACATGAATCTGGAATACACTTCATTCGGTAGAATAAGACCGCTGCATACCAATGCAGTGATCTTCGCCTTTGTGGGGAATGGAATTTTTGCCGGAGTTTACTACTCCCTTCAGCGATTGCTGAAAACTCGCATGTGGAGTGATCTCTTGAGTCGCATTAACTTCTGGGGCTGGCAATTGATCATTGTTTCAGCAGCAATCACTTTACCTCTCGGATACACTACTTCAAAAGAATACGCTGAACTAGAATGGCCAATTGATATTGCCATTGCTTTGATCTGGGTAGTGTTTGGTTGGAACTTATTTGCGACTATCCTTAAAAGAAGAGAACGTCACCTCTATGTGGCTATCTGGTTTTACATTGCCACTTTCGTTACTGTTGCTGTGCTTCATATTGTGAACTCATTTGAACTTCCGGTGAGCATGTTCAAGAGTTATTCATGGTATGCAGGTGTGCAAGATGCTTTGGTACAGTGGTGGTACGGGCATAATGCGGTGGCATTCTTCCTCACCACCCCCTATCTGGGATTAATGTATTACTTCATTCCAAAAGCAGCTAACCGTCCGGTATTCTCATACCGACTATCCATCATTCACTTCTGGGCCTTGATTTTCTTGTATATCTGGGCCGGACCGCACCACTTGCTTTACACCGCTCTACCTGATTGGGCTCAATCTTTAGGTGTGGTATTCTCAGTGATGTTGATCGCTCCATCATGGGGAGGTATGATCAATGGTTTATTGACCTTGAGAGGAGCATGGGATAAGGTTCGCGACAGTGTGGTATTGAAGTTTATGGTGGTTGCCGTAACGGCTTATGGTATGTCGACCTTCGAAGGTCCAATGCTTTCGCTGAAAAGCGTAAATGCAATTGCACACTTTACGGATTGGATCATAGCGCACGTTCACGTTGGGGCTTTAGGATGGAATGGATTCTTAACCTTTGGAATGCTCTACTACCTCTTTCCAAAACTCTATAGAACTCAGATTTTCTCGACCAAGTTGGCCAACTTCCACTTTTGGATAGGCACTTTGGGAATCTTGTTCTATGCTATTCCACTCTACTGGGCTGGATTTACTCAAAGCCAAATGTGGAACGATTTCGATAGCAATGGATTCCTTGAGTATCCGAACTTCCTCTACACAGTAACCAACATACTTCCAATGTATGCATACAGAGCCATTGGTGGTAGCTTGTACTACATTGGTGTGATCGTGATGGTTTACAACTTGATCATGACGGCAAGAGTGGGTTCTTTCCAAAAAGAAGAGGCTGCAGAAGCGCCAGCACTAGCTAAAGCTAATCCAGGCTTGGCGCCGGGTGAGCACTGGCACAGATGGATCGAAAGAAGACCTGTTCAGATGTTGGTATGGGCCTTAGTAATGATCTTGATTGGAGGTATTATTGAGATGGTACCAACCTTCCTGGTAAAATCTAATGTGCCTACGATTGCCACCGTTAAGCCATACACCCCACTGGAATTACAAGGTAGGGATATCTATATCAAAGAAGGCTGTAATGCCTGTCATACACAAATGGTACGACCATTCCGTTCAGAAACTGAGCGCTATGGAGAATATTCTAAAGCAGGTGAATTTGTTTACGATCATCCATTCCTATGGGGATCCAAACGAACCGGTCCCGACCTCGCCAGAGAGGGAAGTTCGAAATTGAGAAAGCCGAACTCATGGCACTTTGAGCATATGTATGATCCTAGGTCTGTTTCGGATGGATCCATCATGCCGGCTTATCCTTGGTTGCTCGAAAAGGAACTGGACACAAGCACCACTGCCGCCAAGATCAATGCGATGATCACCTTAGGAGTTCCTTATGAAGAAGGTTATGCGGCAATTGCAAATCGAGATCTGGTAAAACAGGCGAATGAGATTGCCGATGAAATGAGAGCTCAGCTGGAAGAAGAAGGTTTTGAGGTTTCGGCAGATCGCGAGATCATTGCCCTGATCGCTTACTTGCAAAGATTGGGGACAGATATTGAAAAGACCAATGAAACTGCTGAAAAACAATAGGATATGTTAAAGTTCATCAAACATCATATGGAGAGCATTGTAGGGATTGAAGTATTCCCACTGATCTCCTTCATAATATTCTTCATTTTCTTCATCACACTATTTGTATGGGTGGCACTCTTGAGAAAAGATCACATCAATCAACTTTCCAATATGCCATTTGAAGATAATACTGACCAAAATCAAGCTGAAGTATGAAAACTCTACATAAATACGCTAAACCATTAAGCGCAATTCTATTCACATTTTGCCTTTCAACAGCAAGTGTTTGGGCTCAGGAAACGAATAGCATTGCCAGTTCAACAGGTATTTCAGATAGTACCCTATTATTTCTGATGCTGGGCTTCATTGCTCTGCTTTTGGCCATCATATCTTCCCTTTCGAATAGTATTAAGAGTTTGAGTAAGCCTGTTGCAGAAAATAGACCTGAAGGTTCAAATGGCAATGTTACAAAAGCCATTCTATTGATCACTTCTCTCGGAACTGCATCAGCTGCCCAAGCTGCAAACGGCTCGGCTATGATGCCCAATTTTGTGATGACCGATGAGATCTTTTGGCTACTCAGTATGGTTATTATTTTTCAGGTTGTAGTGATATTTATTCTCTTCCG
>PALM01000018.1 GCA_002706365.1 Flavobacteriales bacterium
GATCAGTGGATCATCTGCATCAATATTGACAGGCGAACGCTTAGCCTTGAATTATATGCAAAGGATGAGCGGTATAGCCACACATAGCCGTCGCTTGCTTAAGTTGATAGAGGGAACAAGCTGCAAGATCCTCGATAGCCGAAAAACCACACCTAACAATAGAATATTCGAAAAAATGGCAGTCGAGATCGGCGGTGCTCAAAACCATCGCTTTGGATTGTATGATATGATGATGATAAAAGACAATCACATTGATTATGCCGGAGGGATTAAAGAAGCAATTCATAAGTGTAGAACTTATCTAGATGAAAAGAACTTAGATCTGAAGATCGAGATCGAAGCAAGAGATTTGAATGAGTTGGAAGAGATCTTAGCTGCAGAGAAAGTAGATCGAATTATGCTAGATAATTTCAATTACAAAGACCTTAGAAAGGCAGTGGAGATGATTGGAGATTATGCAGAAACTGAAGCTTCTGGTGGAATCAATGAAGATACCATAGCAGATTATGCTGCATGTGGGGTAGATTTCATCAGTGTGGGTGCTTTAACGCATCAGATCAACAGTCTCGACTTGAGTTTAAAAGCAGTAGAAGATGAGTGAAGGAATCATAGCTAGGCTTAGAAGATCTGCTCCTGTAAGAAAGGCAATTTACATCTCTAAGAAGATCGTACTTCCGGGATTTGATAAGCTGCCTATATACTATGTTGCCAAGTTCTTCTTTACCGGTTTGGTTGAAGGAGCATTAGAGCTCAAAGCTTCTTCCTTGGCCTTTAAATTCTTTCTAGCCATATTCCCAACGATCATCTTTTTGCTTACTCTAATTCCTTTTATTCCTATTGATGGATTTAGAGATGAGCTTTTGGAAATATTGAACAATCTACTTCCAGAACAGGGGTACCAATTCTTAAACGACTCATTGATCAATCTGATTACCAATGCAGATGGAGGCTTACTTTCATTTGGTTTCATCTTTGCGCTATATCTAGCGACTAGCGGTTTTGATGGGATGCAAAATGCCTTTATGGAAAGCTACAATACCAACTTCAAGCGCAGCATTATTCGAACAAGACTGGTTTCTGTTTTAATGCTTTTTATTCTGACCATTCTTCTTGTTGTGGCCATTTCAGCTATTCTGATAAGTGAGTATTTGGTGAATTTTACTCTTGAACCAGGTAGTATCTCCTCTACTCTATTGATAGTTGGAAAATGGATCATTATTATGGCATTGTGCTTTTTCTGTATTTCGGTTTTGTACTATTTAGGAGGAAACCGAAAGATGAAATGGAAATTCTTTTCTGCAGGATCCAGTTTGGCAACCTTCCTTGTGATCATAGTCTCTCTGGCCTTCGGTTTCTATGTCGATAATTTTGCCAATTACAATAAGATCTACGGCTCCATCGGTACAATCATCATTCTTATGTTGTGGATCTATTTCAATTCTTTCGTTCTACTGATTGGTTTTGAACTGAATGCCAGTATCCAACAAGCTGGTTCTATTGAGCGCTTGGAAGACGAAATGGACAATCTACTCTAAACTTTATGAGCAAGGCATCTCAAATAGTCCTTTTAAGCAGGAGGTTGAGCAAGGGAGAAGAACAACATCTTCTGAATAGAAAAGTAGATGAGATCCTTTTGATGGAAGATGGCTTCATGCCACATAAAGAAGCGCTGAAAGCTAAGTCGAAGCTCCTAAAGCAATCCGATAGCGATTTATCTGAACGCCATATCCAACGAATAATAGAATTCGGACATAAGCCTTTGATCAAGGGAAAATCTATTGCAGAAAGACTAAGGAATTCAGAAGGTTCTGATTGGTATTATCTTCGATTCAGTCTTTTTCATAGAAGCAGGAATCAATTGATCTCAGCAGACGAGATCAACGAGGTATTAGACACTTTAGATTCGGATGCTAAAATCACGCTATACCATACGAATGGAATAGATTCAAGACTCTTGAAGAGGGAGGTCAATCAGCAAACAAACCCTCCACAATCAAAGAAGAGCTTGCCATTGGATTTCATTTTTAATTATCTGCTTTTATTCTTCTACCGTTCAATATTTGGAAAAAGAGCACGATCTAAATCTGTAAGAACTGCCAAAAAGCTCATCATAGCCAATCCTTACCTTGAACAAGAGATAATTGAGTTGGGAAGCGGTAAGTTAAAAATGGGAGATCCACATTTACAGAATGTGATCGACATGAGTATAGCCAATGAAGACATCATATTCCTCACCCAGCTTCGTCCGCCTAGTCTTGAAGCTAATCATCAATTAAAACTGCGATCCTACTTCAGGAGTAGAGCTTACGATAGAAGGAGTATTTACTTAGAACCTTATTTATTAGAATCTTTCTTCAGCAATGATTTCAAGAAAGTTAAAAGGGAGATAAGAAGCTTATTTTCAGATCTAGAGGATAACATTAAAGATGAAAAGTTGAGCTCTGAAGATGCCTTTCTACTTGAAAGCTTTTGCAGACTTAGAAAGACCTTATGGCTCGCCAAATGGAGAGAAGTAGCTGCCAGTAGAATGTTTTCAAAACTCAATTTGGAGAGTTTATTGGCAATTGATGAGCATTCATTGCAAAATCGCTCGATTCTTATACCTGCTAGAAAGAAGCAAATCAAAACCTACGCTTTGCAACATGGAGCAATCAGCAGAGCTAATGTGGCATATCGTTTCACGGCTGCCGACAAAGAATACAAGCCTTGGCCAGATCTGAGCTTTATAAGGGGTAACCACACTAAAATACAACTAGAAGCTAATTGCTACCCCAGTAGTGCAGTTGAAGTTGTAGGTCATCTAAGAACTGATGTAATCCCTGAATTAAAGGCCACAGCTAAAGGAAAGTCAAAGATCGTTTATGCCACACAGCCAATGCCACCGGCAGATCGCGAATTAAAGCGCAGACAATTAGTTGACTTCCTATCGCTCGTTAAGGCATTTCCGGATGAAGAATTTGTCATTAAACCTCATCCTAATGAGAGTGAAATTGCCGACTACTACGACCTAACTACAGACCCAGACTATCAGAACCTATCTATATATGAAGGCAATCTTTATCATTTGCTGGCAAGTTGCAGCTTTCTGATCACATACTACAGTACAGTGGGATTAGAAGCGATCTATTTCGATAAGGAAGTGATTTGTCTGGACTATGAAAAGAGGGATTATCAAGGATACCATGCTGCTGAAGTAGCGCATAGAGCTTTGAATGGAGGAGAATTGATCCAACTAAGCAGGGATATACTCCAGGGGAATCTAAAGAGCGATCAATTGAAGAAAAATAGCTTTATCGAAGCTAGAGCCTTTAGAATTGACGGGAAAGCTACGGAAAGAGTAATGCAGTTTCTGAGTCGGTAACTCTCTTAGGAATTCACTTGAGTATATGCCGGAATGGAAAATGCGTGATCATCCTTTTGAAACCTCAGATTGTGCTTTTCACAGAATTCAATTAATGCCTTGGTTTCTCCACCCTGTTTCTTCTCATCTATACAGATGATGGCTCCAGGAGATAAATGAGGTCTAAGGTTCTCCAATGCTCTAATAGCAGGCTCGTAGGCATTGCAATCAACATACACCATCGCAGCTCTAAAGTTGGGATTCTCCTCTAAAAAAGAAGGAATACTCTTATTGATATCCCCTTTTATGAGTCGGTAAGGTTTGTTCTTTATGGTCGACTTAATACGTTTTTCTACCTCGCTAATAGAAATGCCTTTCCAGGAATGCTTAGAAAGCTGCTTGCTTGACTTAAGACTCTCTTCTGTAAAGCCGTCAAAGGTGTCGAATCCAAAATACTTGCGCACATCATTCTCATTCGACATATTGATCAGATGGGAGAAGATAATGGTATTCCTACCATAAGCTACGCCTAGCTCAACGATATGACCGGGAACATTGGCTATTTTCTTGTAGACATCATAGAGAGATAAGATATACTTGAACTCCGACTTCTCAAGATATTGTTGCTTATTCCAATATTTGTGGAAGGTGAGATTCTCGATCTTCACCAAATGCATTCCAAAAGTGTTTAGAAAACCATTGATGGTCTTTCCAAGAAAAGTGGCCATTGACTATTATTCTTATGTATTACTTAGAGATTACAATTTTACCGCTTTCGGTGGAATTAGCCCCAGTAATTACAAATAAATAAGTAGATGTCTTCAAAGCTCTCAGATCAATTTGAGAATTAGGCCTAATGGTTTCTTCGTAGACTAACTTCCCATTTAATGAGTATACTCTTAATACAGCAACTTCTTTCACATTAGAATAAAAGATTCCCTCACTAGGATTTGGAAATATACTGAGCGACTTCTGCTCAAAAGCATCTGAAGCATGAAGCCCCGTAGATACGAGATTGTACTCCCATAAATCGCCCAAACTACCTGAAACATTATTAGTAGTCCCAGCAAAGATGAAAGCTGAATTATTGATGCTAAACATTGCATAAGCCGCTCTCGAACTATCTCTAAATGAGTTACTAATATTCGTCCATTGGTTTACAGTAGGATCATAGATGTAGTAATCGTTCATATAAGGAGCACTACTCAAATTAATTCCCCCACCGACAATTGCTCTGCCGTCATTCGTAGCAATGAATCCAGCTCGCGCTCTGCCAACTCCTGGGAAACTTGCCTTTTGGCTCCATGTTGAATCATTTACACTATATCCCCAAAGATCATTAAGAACCTGGCTACCATTATATCCCATTCCGAAGTACACTGTATCCGCAATTGTGAATGAAACACCGCTTGATCTATTTCCAAAAGGAAGATTGGGCAATTGTCTCCAACTATCATTTGAAGGATTGTACTCATAGAAACTATTGACCAATGGACCGCTACCACTGCTTGTAACACCGCCACCTGCATATGCCTTTCCATTGTGAACTGCATGAAACACAAGCCTATTACCTCCTGGGTAATTATTGATGCTTGACCATTGATTCGTTAGAAAGTTAAACCGATACATATCACTCTTAACTGTTGAGCCAGCAACTCCGGCACCCACATATGCATTATTACCAATAACAAATGCCATTGCATTTCTTCGTGCATCTCCAGGAAAATCAGGCATGGGAATCCAGTAGTCATTCAATGGATCATACTTCCAAAAATCTTTTTTATGCGGACCACCCGTAACATTTCCAGTGGTAATATAACCGTAGCCTCCATGTGAGAAGCCAACCGGATTTGCTCTAGCAGTTGGAGGTGTTAAAACAGCTTTAAACCATGCATTGATAGTGCCTACATTGCCATAACCCCATAGGTCATTAAGCAATGTACCTCCATTTCTAGTGATGGAACCTCCAAATACATAAGCTCTATTATTAAGTGAAAAAGTGGCAAAAGCTGCTCTAGCGCTATCTACAAAATTAGAAGTGAGGGAAGTCCAATTATTCGTAGCTGGGTCATACTCATAATAATCTCCTAGCATAGCAGAACTTGACGACACCCTAAATCCTCCTCCAACAATAGCTTTGCCATTGATTACAACTGCACTAGCTCTCACTCTTCCAACACCAGGCAAACTTGCTTTTTGAGTCCATGTGCTATCATTCACACTGTAAGCCCAAATATCATTGTGATCCTGGCTTCCATCATATCCTAATCCGAAATAAACGGTATCATTGATCGTGAAAGAAATTCCGCTAGTTCTATCACCAAAAGGGATATTAGGTAATTGTCTCCAATTATCCGTTGCAGGGCTGTATTCATAAAAATCGCGTTTGTCACTTGCACCAGATCTACCTCCTCCTACATATGCCTTACCATTACAAGCAGCATTGAATTGCAGTCGATCCCCATCACCAGGATAGTTGACCAAAGTCGACCATTGATCATTGGTCATATCATATCGATACATATCCCTTACACCAGTTACCCCAATTGCTCCCGCGCCTACATAAGCGTAGTTTCCTATGGTAAAACAAATGGTATTCTTTCTTGCACTACCTGGAAAGTCGGCCACTCTAGTCCATTTCTTAGTAGAAGGGTCATATCTCCACATATCTTTCAAGTGGTTGCCATTAGCGTCAACACCAAGAAGAACATATCCAAAATTGCTATTTGAGAAGCCTACAGCATTCGATCTTTCAATTGGTGCATTATAGCTCTTCTCAACCCAGTTTTGAGCCGTTGAGGAAAGGGTAATTACAAAAAATAGAGAAAGTAGTAGAGATAGAGATTTCATTTTTTCCGTTTTATCAAAGATAAACACGAGATACTAAGCATGCCATTAAATATTCACAATTCTTAAGTCAGTAGAATCTTCATACATCGTATTTTTGTATGTATGGAGACTGGTATTAAGAATTTAAGAATCAAATATCAAGGAGAGAATAGTATCGATCCATGTTTGGAATTATTAGTCGAGCATGGAGTACTTGTAATCGAAGATTTCCTAGTTGAGGATATGCTGAAGTCTTTGATCCAGGAGTATGAAAACATTCTCAAGCTTGAGAATGATGTAATATCAGCAATAGACTATCCCCAAGGAGTAGCCAGGAGAATTGAGTTCTCAAAGCTAGATGCCAATAGTTTTCCAAAGACTCATGAAGTGTTCAATATGGAATTCATGAAGAAGGTTACAAATAGGTATCTCGGCACTCCAAATCATTTCAACCACGAGATCTATGTGGCAAGAGATGAGCATGAAGAGTTCAATGCACTCAATAAATTGCATTACGATAAGCTTTCAACCCTCAAATTCTTCCTTTATCTCAACGATATCGATAAGTCGAATGGAGCCTTTGAGGCTGTTCCCGGCTCTCATAAGCTAGCCCAGTCGATCATGGAGTTCTATCGCAAAAGGGGTAAAAAATTGGCCAAACTTCCGAATAGAGAGCTGCCCGAAGAGCTACAAAATGCAGTACCAATGGAGGCTAAGGCAGGCTCTTTGATCGTATTTACCACAGACACATACCACAGAGCAGGTAGAGTTGAAAAGGGCAAGAATCGCATGATCATGCGTGGACACAGTAGACCCGATCCTATGCCAAAATACTCTCCTAGTATCTTTTCAAAACAGTGGTTCAATGAGTCTATTCTCAACCCTTCTCGCTACATATATGGAGTAAGTGATCTCATAGGCGGAAAAGAGGCCTAATCAAATTTTAGCGGACGAATACTGATCTATTGAGTTCAAAGACAGAACGAAAGACACCTGATTAGATTCCATTGAAAGTAAGCTATGATTTTCAGTTAATTAGTGAATCATAAAGCTTTTCGTAACAACTTCATCATTTGAGTCTAACTGTATAAAGTACTGTCCTTTAGGTAAATCCAAATTCAGCTTCAAGGCCTTTCCAACTTGCTGAATCCTTCTAGACTCAACTAATCTTCCATTTGAATCATAGATCCTTATATATTCAATCCAATCTGAATAGTTTATAAATAGTTCGCCATTGCTTGGGTTGGGATAAAGTTTAGCCTTTTCTGAATTCTCAATATTGTCAACAGAACTTATTATCCCTTGAATTTCCCATAGATCCCCTCTGTAACCATTATTAGCCTGATAACCTCCGAATACATAAGAAGTATTGTTGATCTTAAAAGTAGTGGCATTAGACCTAGCGGTAGCCGCTGAAGGCACAGTTATGGAAGACCATTGATTGGTTCTAGGATCATATTCATAATAATCAGATAACTTTTGAGAAGAGTTTGTAGCTCTAAACCCACCACCGACGATTGCTTTACCATCGACCACAATTGCAACTGCACTCAACCTTGGCACTCCTAAGAATGAAGCTCTTTGCGTCCAGCTTGAGTCTCTGACACTGTATGCCCAAAGATCATTGCGATCACTTGTACCATCGTATCCTTGTCCGAAGTATATGGTATCTCCTATTGTAAATGATATTCCACTTGACCTGTTTCCGAATGGTAGGTCTGGTAATGCTCTCCATGTATTTAATACCGGATTGAATTCGTAAAATCCATCGTGATATGTAATCCCAGAGAATCCAGTTGCTCCCCCTCCAACATAGGCCTTGCCATTAGCCGCACCATGAAAGTTGAGCCTAAGTCCCTGACCGGGATAATTTGCCACAGAATCCCATTGATTCGTATTCATGTTATATCTGTATACTTTGTTACTATGGGAGTTATTCGTTTGTCCTGCACCAACATAGGCAAAAGAATCAATGGTGAATGCGAATGAATTTCTTCTTGGAGAAGCAGGAAATCTAGCAACTGCTTTCCACTGATCCAGTGTAGGATAATACCTCCAACACTCATTATTATTTGAGGAAGCAGAACTGTTCCCCAGAGCAATAAAACCAAACTCATGATTGGCAAATCCAACTGCATTTGCTCTTGCGGTAAGTGAAGGAATATTTGTCCATTGAAGGCTAGACGACACATCTTCAACCAAATGAAATTCGCCATGGTAGATATTATTAGCAGTTCCACCAAAAAGGTATCCTTTGTTTAATAGAGAAAAGCAGAGTGCAGCTGATCGATTAGATAAAGGAGTAGGTCCAGCACTAGACCATTGATTGGCAGAAGGGTCATATAGGTAATAATCGCTTAGATTACTTGATCCAAGTCTACCACCTCCCCCAACTAATACTTTACCATTAACATGTACGATATTAGGAGCATATCTACCTAAACCTAAAAAAGATGCTTTCTGTGTCCAGCTTGAGTCTTTAACGCTATACCCCCAAATATCATTGTAATTTGAAGTACCATCATGCCCTAAACCAAAATAAATTGTATCCTGAACAACAAAGGACAAACCAGTAGATCGATCACCGAAAGGTAGATCTGGCAATTGCCTCCAACTATCTGTTTGTGGGTTATATTCATAAAAATCATCTTCAGGACCGGTATTCCAGCCTCCTCCAACATATCCCTTTCCATTGGCTGCTCCGCTGAATAAAATACGACTCCCTGCTCCTGGATAGTTTGCCAGTGTATCCCAGATATCAGAATTCATATTGTATCTGTAAAAGTCTCTTTTCAGCACCCCTCCAGCACTTCCAGCACCGACATATGCAAATGAATCGATTACAAAAACAAATGAATTCTTTCTTGAACTCCCTGGAAAATCAGTTACTCTTGTCCAACTCTGAGTGATCGGATCAAACTTCCAACAATCGTTGTATTCAATACTATTTGCATTTCTTCCTAATGCGATAAAACCATAAATGGAATTAGAGAAAGAAACACCCGCACTTCTCCCAAGTGGGGAGTTGCCAACGGATTGCATTTGTGTCCATGTTTGAGAAGAGAGAGAGAGGCTAATAAAAAGAGCGAAGAGAATAGAGAGTAGCTTTGTTTTCATAAATCAGGTTTACTCAAAAATACACTTGGAATGCAATAATATCAAGGATTCAGTGATCCTATTACAAATAAATGAAGTTGGTATTGTAAACTTGCGTAATCTGTTTTGAGTATGATTTTAGTTAAGATTCCCAAAATCGCTTGGTATAAGGGTTTAATCCATTGCTTCTCTTTAATTTTACCTGCTAAGCAACTCATAGATAAAAGAAGAAGATGAATAGTAAAAGTTGCATTTGCATAATCCCCGCCAGAGGGGGCTCTAAACGTATACCCAGAAAGAACATCCTGCCTCTTAATGGCAAACCATTGATGGCTTACTCTATTGAGGCAGCCAAGAATTCTGCTGTATTCGATAAGATCGTCGTTTCAACAGAGGATCCAGAAATCAAAGAGATCGCACTTCAATATGGAGTTGAAGTTGATGATCGACCTGAGCATATGGCTGGAGATCAAGTGACCAAGGTTCAAGTGATCAATGAATATATTCAACGAAATCAGATTCAGGATGATTATGATTACGTAGCTGCACTTCTACCTACTTGCCCTTTCAGAACCTCTGAGGATGTAAAAGAGGCCTTCAATAAGATTTCAAGTCAGAAAGAACACGATTTTCTTATCGGGGTGACTGAATATGAATTCCCGGTCGATTTTGCCCTTCGTTTGAATGATGAGATCGTTGAAATGGTCAATCCAGAAGGATATGCGGTAACCCGTTCTCAAAACAAAGAGAAAAAATACCACCCTAATGGTGCTGTCTATATTGCAACAATGAAGGGGTTTATAGAAAAAGAAACATTTTTTAACAGACAGATGATGCATCATATAATGCCCGCTTTGCGTTCATATGATATTGATTATCCATATCAGTTTGAAATAGCTGAAATCATCGCCAAAAGAATATTGAATGAAGAATAAATATATTGACGAGATCAGAGGAACTGTGATTCCTCTTCCTACTCCTTTTAATGAGGATGAGTCTATCGACCATGAATCTTTAGCTAAATATGTCAAATTCTTAGCAGATAGCGGGATTCCAAACGTAATGACAACGGTTGGAACATCCAGATACAATCTTCTAAGCTCTGATGAGATCAAAGCTGTTAATGAAACAGTTGTAAAAGCTGCTGATGGTAAAATGAAGACCATAGTTGCCAATCCTCCCTTTGGCCGCCAAGAAGATGCAATTGAATTTGCAGAGCACAGTAAAGCAATTGGAGCAGATCTCTTTCTTGCTTACTATCCTGAGCGATTTTATGGAGAGGAATACTTATTGGACTTCTTTGGCAAAATATCGGATGCAGCTGGAATTGGAGTACTTATCCATGAGATGCCAATGAGAAATGGCCTAGGTGGTGGAAGTGTTCAGTATCCAATTGAAACTCTGCATAAGCTATTCGACATACCAAATGTGGTTGGATTGAAAGAGGAAGCACTTGATATAGCCTACAGTGGAACCGTTGTGAGAGAATTGGCTAAAAAGGCGGTAATTATTGGAGCTGGCGGAGGTATGAGCCGCTACCTAAGAGATTATTGGACCGGTGCTCAGGCCTTTCTCGGTGGAATTGGAAACTTCCAGGCAGATGTTGAATTGGATTTCTTCAATGCAATGCAGACTAAGAATTATGACAAAGCATATAGCATTGTTCATGATGTTGAAATCCCTCTCTTCCAAAAGATATTGCCATTTGGTTGGCATCCATCATTAAAAGCTATCTTATCGCTTCGAGGTCATATGAAGAAGTATGAAAGAAAGCCTATGAAAGAGAGTCCGGAAGAAGAAAGAATTGCCTTAGACAAGGCTTTGAAAAACAATGGCTGGTAAGATGTTGAATCAATTGAAGAAAGAAATAAAGATTGCCGGAAAGACGATCGGAAAAGGGTTTCCAGCCTATGTGATCGCAGAAATGGCATGTGCGCATAACGGTCGATTCGATGATGCTAAAGCATTGATCAAGGCTTCTGCCGATGCGGGTGCTGATGCTACTCAATTGCAGCTTTTTGATATGGGTCATGTGGTTACACCAACCAATGAGCTCTTCCCTATTCTCGACAGAATATCATTCTCAGCTGATCAATGGAAAGAATTGACTGATTATGGTAGACAATTGGGAATTGATGTCTGGGCATGTACCTACGACGTTCCTTCAGTTGAACTAGCTGTAAAATTGGGGGTAGATGGGATTAAACTCAATTCCGCAGATTTGTCGAACCCAGAAGTTGTAGAAGCTGTTGCTAAATCCGGTATTCCATTCACTTTAGGAACAGGTGCTTCAACATTGGATGAGATCAGAGGAGGGTTAGAAACTGCCGTAAAACATGGTGCTGAGAATATCATCCTAATGCATGGAGTTCAAAACTTCCCCACACAAATTGAAGATCTGAATATTTCGAAGATCCAATTACTCAGAGAGGAATTTGAAATACCTGTTGGCTATCACGATCATGTTGATGGCGATAATCCCTTTGGTAAGATCGTAGACCTGATTGCTATTGGCCTGGGAGCCAACATAATTGAAAAGCACATTGCATTAGATCGATCCAAAGAAGGATTGGATTATCAGGCAGCTCTAGAGCCGGAAGAGTTCAAGCTTTTCGTATCCAATTTGAAGAAGGCGCATACGGCTTATGGAAGTAAGGAGCCAAAGCCATTTACCGACTCGGAATTACGTTACAGAAAATTCCAAAAGAAGAGCATCATAGCACATAAAGACTTGAAAGCGGGAGATACTTTGAAAAGAGAAGATGTGTTCTTTAGCAGGAATAATGATGCGGGAATACCTCCTACCAAGTTTCCAGAAATGGAAGGGAAAAAACTGAATCGAGATATTCCACAATTCGAAAACTTAAAATTAGAAGACGTCACATAATGCAATTCAATAAGCAAATAGCCATTGAGAATAAGGTCATTTCAGAAGCTCACCCTACCTTCGTTATAGCTGAAGCTGGTGTGAATCACGGGGGTGACATGAAGATTGCAACCCAATTGATTGATCTGGCTGCAAAGGCTGGCGCTGATGCGGTTAAGTTTCAAACCTTCAAAGCAGAGCATCTTATTCTCGATAATGTGGAAAAAGCCCCTTATCAGCAAAAGACAACGGACTCTGGAGAGTCGCAATACAATATGCTCAAGCGCCTTGAAGTCTCTAGAGAGCAAAACTTAGAACTAAAGGCTTATTGCAAACAAAAAGGGATAATCTTTTTAACTACACCTTTTGATGAAGTTAGCCTTGATGAATTGGATGAGCTAGATCTTCCCGCTTATAAAGTGGCTTCTACAGACACCACGAATATTCCATTTCTGAGAAATCTCGCTAAAAAAGGAAAACCGATCTTCCTATCAACGGGTATGACTTACCTTTCTGAGGTTAAATTGGCTTTGGAAACCATCTATGAATTCAACAAGGATGTGGTTTTACTTCAGTGTACTGCCAATTATCCAATAGGAGATCATGAAGCTAATCTGAAAGTAATAGATACTTATAAAGCAAACTTCGATGTACTTCTTGGTTATTCTGACCATACAGTTGGTGTAGGAGCAGCTCCTTTTGCAATTCCAATGGGAGCCAAAGTAGTAGAGAAGCACTTTACATTGGATAAAAGCTCTGAAGGTCCAGATCATCGCGCTTCCCTTGATCCGGAAGAACTGATTGAATTTGTGCAGCTCGTTAGAAAGGTCGATGCCTTTATGGGTAGTGAAGATAAGAAGCCGAATATTTCTGAAGTTAAGACAAGAGCATCGCTCCAAAAGTGTCTGGTTGCGAAAAAAGACATTAAGGCCGGGGAAACCTTCAGCGAAGACAACCTCATTGCCAAAAGAACGGGAGGCATTGGTATCTCTCCTATTTATTATCATGATGTACTTGGTAATAAGGCGACAAAAGACTTTGGCAAAGACAGCATAATAGAGTTGTAATGAAAATTGTCTACTGTGGATTTGGAAGAGCTGGCTTAGAGTGTTTCTATCAATTGATCGGACATTTCAAGGCTGAACCTAAAGACATATTGGTCTTTACTCATGAGGCAGCAGAAAATGCCGAATTCATTAAACATCTAGATAATCTTGGTGTAAAGTATCTTTACTCTTCGGTGAATGATCATCTAGATGAGATAAAGGAATTCAAAGCAGAATATCTTTTATCGGTTTACTATCGATATATAATCAAGGGGTCTATCATAGATTTGGTAAATGCTAGATCAATGAACCTACACCCTTCCCTCCTGCCCGCATATAGAGGTACAAAGTCAAGTGTTTGGGCCCTCTTGAATCATGAAGAAGAAACAGGTATTTCATTCCATTATATCAATGAAAAGATCGATGACGGCAAATTGATCTTACAAGAAAAAGTAAAGATTGATGAAAGTGATACGGCATACTCCCTCTACCACAAGCTAATCGGAGTATTTAGTCGGAATTTTAACAAAGCCTTTCAACTATTGATAGATGGCTACAAAGGAGAAGAACAGAAAGGAGAAGCTTCTTACTATCCTCGAAAATTACCATTCGATGGAAAGAGAGTACTTTCCGAAATCAATGAGAAGGAAGCAATTGCCTTTATCAAGGCAATGTATTTCCCTCCATTCAAAGGGGCGATATTTGAACTACCGACTGGGGAGCTTGTAGAAATACAAGACAAAAATGACTTAGAACCCTATAAAGCGTATTTAAAAGATTAGAATGATATATGTATCATCTTCATGCGTAAAGGCTGAGCATATAAAAGACTCGGTTAAACAACTCGTAGAAGCTGGATTTTTCAATATTGAATTATCTGGTGGAACTGAGCCATATCCGGATCTCGAGAAGGATCTATTGATGTTGCAAGACAAATACAATATCAATTACCTGTGCCACAATTACTTTCCTCCACCACAGACACCTTTTGTACTCAACTTGGCATCCTTAGATAAGGAAGTAGCAAGAATGAGCTTAGATCATTGTAAGAATGCGATTGACCTTTCACAGAAATTAGGAGCGAAGAAATTTGCATTCCATGCCGGATTCCTCATCAATATTCCTATTGATCAAATTGGCAAGAAGATATCCAAGAAGGATATGTTCGACAGGCATGAAGCGATTGCTCAATTTTTGAATAACGTAAGACAGTTATTAGACTATTCGGGCGACAGGATTGAATTGTACATTGAAAACAATGTGATTTCAGAAGCCAATTTCAAGGAGTTTGATGAAGAAAATCTATTCTTCTTTACTCATGAAGGAAACTTAGCCGAATCTAAAGGTGATACTGGCATAAATTACTTATTAGACCTCGCCCATTTGAGTGTTAGCTGCAATAGCTTGGGGCTTAATTTTAAAGAAGAATTGAACTCCCTAATAAATGGCACCGATTATATTCACCTCTCTGCAAATGATGGCAGAGCAGACCTCAATTGGGCGATTACAAAGGACTCAACAGTATATCAAAACCTAAAAGATTACGATATCAGCAACAAGACTATAACCCTAGAGACTTATGCTGATATTGATAAGATTAGAGAATCATTCCAGTTAATAGAAGACTTAAGATGAAGGGATCCACTTGCAAATACAACAGCAATTTCAGGGAACTGATCACGGCAATAGATCATGAACCCGCAGGGACAGCTTTCATTACAGATGAAAATGAAAAGCTTTGTGGTATAGTAACCGATGGTGACTTCAGAAGGATGTTACTTAAGGGGAAGAGTATGGATGACCATCTTTCCAAATCTGATTTTGGCGATTTTGTTGTAGCCAAAAAAGGTGAAAGTATGGAAGCTTTGCTGAAAAAGACCAGTAAGAAGATCCGTATTATCCCCATAGTTGATGATGAAGGATTTCTGGTAGATTATTTCGTCTACAGACATCAAACGCGCTTCACGCCTATTGCGGAACCTACACTTGACAATACTGAGTACAGATATTTGATGGATGCCTTTACCTCTACCTGGATTAGCAGTCGTGGTAAATACATCGATCAATTTGAAGAGAATTTCTCAAATTTCATTGGCTGTAAATATGGAGTTGCCGTAAGTAACGGTACAGTAGCCATTCACCTAGCTTTAGAAGCACTAGGTGTGGGAGAAGGAGACGAAGTCATTATCCCAGACCTCACTTTTGCAGCAACCATCAATGCAGTATTGCTAGCCAAGGCTACCCCTGTGCTGGTGGATGTGGATCTTGAAAGCTGGACCATCTCGCCAGATGAGATTGAAAAAGCGATCAACCCTAATACCAAAGCGATCATTCCGGTGCATGTGTATGGACAAGCATGCGATATGGAAGGCATCATGGATATTGCAAAGAAGCATGACCTAAAAGTGATCGAAGATTGCGCTGAAGCCCATGGAGCTGAGTTTAAGGGCAAGAGAGTAGGTAGTTTCGGAGATATCGCTACTTTCTCTTTCTTCGCGAATAAGATCATCACTACCGGTGAAGGTGGAATGTGCATGACCAATTCAGCTGAATTAGACGATCGCATGCGCCAAATGAGAGATCATGGAATGAGCAGGGAGAAAAAATATTGGCATGAGATGATCGGTTTCAATTACCGCATGACCAACCTTCAAGCTGCTATTGGCTGTGCTCAATTAGAGAAGATCGATCAATTGCTTGAGCGCAATGATAATTTCGAGAAACAGTACAAAGAGGCTCTAGATGAATTGGGCTTGATCCAGTGGCAAAAAGAGATCGAAGGACGAAGAAAGGTCGTTTGGTTGGTAGCTTGTCTTAGCGACCACAAAGAAGCTATTAGCAATGCATTAAGAGAGAACTCGATCGACGTTAGACCTTTCTTCTATTGTCTATCAGATATGCCTATCTATTCAAAGTATCACTTCTCTAATAAGAATGCCAAATTGCTCTCAGAGAAAGGTATGAATCTACCAACAGTCGAGAATGTGGATTATGGTCTAATCAAAAAGATTCTTTCCCAGATCTAGTATCTAAATGGGTATCATAAAACGACAAACGATCAAGGCATCCATTGTAACCTACATTGGAGTTGCCCTTGGTGCGATCAATACACTTTGGCTCTACCCTAATTTCCTCAAACCAGATGAGATAGGTTTAATTACGTTGCTCACCAACATAGCCTTGATGATTGCTCCTATAGCTCAGTTTGGAGTTACAGGAGTTATTCTGAAGTACTATCCATATGTAAAGGATGATAAGAAACAGAAGGGTGCATTTGTCTATCTGATCATGCTTATCCCATTCTTGGGCTATATCCTTTCAATGATTTTTCTCTTTATCTGTAAGGGACTCATCATTAAGAACTTTGCGGAGAACTCTCCCCTCATTATCGACTACCTGATTTGGTTGGTACCGCTGACATTCATTTTAATGGCGAGAAATGTAGCAGATGCTTTTGCTAGGGCGCAGTTTAGAACAGCCATGCCAAAGTTCTTTAAAGAAGTTGTATATCGTCTGCTTCTATTCATTGTGATCATACTTTACTCCTTTTATCATCTTCCTCTAGATTCACTTGTGTTAGGAGTTGTGGTAGCCTTTGGTATCAATTTGATCATGGTGTTATTGTATTTACGTCAATTGCACTTCATTAAAGTGGTATGGAGACTCAGTCTTCTGAAGAAGAAGATGATAAAGGAGTCCTTGATCTTTGGAGGTTATATCATTTTAAGTGGATTTGCGGGAATGTTGGTAACCAAGATCGATAGTTGGATGATCGCCCGAAAGCTCGACTTGGACAATACCGGTATCTTCACTATTGCACTATACATTGGCTTGGCGATAGAGATGCCAAAGAGATCCTTGAACTTGATCTCCTTACCAGTAATCGGGAAAGCAATGAAGGAAAAGAAGCTGGGCGAGGTTGAAGAGTTGTATTCTAAATCTTCTTTGATCCAATTGATAGTTGGAAGTCTACTATTGATCTGTGTTTGGATCAATATAGATGAGATCTTCATGCTAATACCAAATTCGGAGATCTATTCTGCGGGTAAGTATGTAGTCTTATACATAGGATTGGCAGTAGTTTTTGATATGGCTACAGGGGTGAATAATGAGATCATTGTGATGTCTGATTTTTACAAGTGGAACATTCTCATAATGCTTTTCCTCATTGTAGTTGCCATTATCAATAATGAGATTCTTATCCCTATCTATGGAATAACCGGAGCTGCAATGGCAACTGCCATCTCTATTTTTCTATTCAATGTGATAAAATACATTATTGTTTACATAAAGCTTGGGATTCAACCATTTAGCAAGAAAACACTTATCTCCTTGATCATTGCTTTTGGGGTATATTTCTTGGGAGTAAACTTACCATCTAGCTCAATTCCCCTGCTTGACATAGGATACAAGAGCGTTGTATTAATTGGAGTCTACTTGTTCATTCATCATTATCTTAAGACCTCTGAAGACCTCTCAAAACTTAGCAAACAAGTGTTTGGAATTTTGAGAAAAGGAAAGAAGAAATAGATTAAGCTCAGCTAATTCTAAGTTCCAAAAAAGTAGTTTTCATCAAGCAGATAGCTGATCTAGATAAGCCGCCAATTTCGCTGTAAGCTTTTCCCTACTATACTGCTTTGAAGAGCTTTTTGAAGGATGGCCTTGAGCGATTAGTGAATTGAGGGCTGCTTTAATGCTCTCTTTATCCTTAGAGCTATAGAGGAAGTACTTTCCGCCATTTTCTTCTACAATTTCTGCCGAATCTCCTCTATCTGGGCCAAATGCCAGGATTGCTTTCTCGGATGCTAGATATTCGAAAAGCTTTCCAGGTATATTTCCCCTACCACTTTTAGAATTGAAGAGCAGTAGTAGTAAAAGAGAAGATCTTTGATACTCAGTAATCACTTCTTCATGAGAGATATAAGGGAACACTTTCAAGGAAGAGGATAAATTGGGATAGCCCTCAATTTCTTTAATGATCTCGCCATCAATTGTACCTCCAAGATGGAGTTTGAAACTATTCTTAAAGTCGGGATCCTCATTCAACATCTCTTCTAAAGCTTCCCAGAGTGTTGAAGGGTTGCGCATATGATTTAACAAACCAAAATGCGAGATAACGAAGTCCTTATAAGGTTCTACACTATTTTCAAAGTCACTTTCATCATATCCGTTGGTAATGCATTCGCATCTTGCCGCACCTAATCTTTCAAAATCTTTAGCCCAAACTTTAGATGTAGTAATGCAGAGATCAGCTGTGTCTAATACCTCTTTTTCGTAATTCCTGTACTTCTTGAAGGATGATGAGCTGATATGATATTCTTCAAGCATATCCAATTCTGTCCAGGGATCCCTGAAATCGGCTATCCATTTCAATCCTAGCTCTCGCTTAAGATCCATTGCAATCAAGTGCATAGAATGAGGAGTTCCACTACTGATAATCAGATCAACTGGATGCTCTTTCAAGTATTCCTTGAGATATTTCACTGATGGTTTTCGCCAAAAGACTTTAGGATCTGGAATAAAGAGGTTTCCTCTAAGCCAATTAGCAATCTTCGACTTCAGACCTTCCTTTTTCATTACTCCGGTTGAAAGATCCTTCTCTTCAGATTTCCCAAATAGCTTTCTATAGGTAGAATAGGGTTCCCAAATGGGACGTTTGATCACTTCTGCCTCTGATGGAATCTCCGAAAGAAGATTCTCATCCTGCAGTTTGAAATCGGGATTTTCAGGAGTGTAAATTACAGGCTGCCAATTGTAATTGGGAAGATATTTGGCAAACTTCAACCAGCGTTGTACTCCAGCCCCTCCACTGGGAGGCCAGTAATAAACGATGATCAAAACCCTTTTCATGCCTGCTCTTTAGCAGTGTACTTCTTGTAAAAAACTCCCGCAATAATGAGCAAGATCAATATTGAACCGATCCAGGTGCTTGCTTTTCCAATTGCATAGGTTCCCGGCTCAAACTTGAATACGATCTCACCTTCACCTGCAGGGACTTTCATCCCCCTGAGAATGTAATTCACTTTGATATGAGGGACTTTTTGTCCATTGATATATGCATTCCAGCCTTTATCGTAGTAGATCTCAGAGAAGACAGCCAATTGGTCTCCTGTAGATTGATAAGAGTATACCAACTCATTTGGCAGGTACGACTCTAGTCGAATGAATCCACCGGCTGAACCTACACCTTGAATTTGATATCTATACTCTTCTCTTACAACTGCTTCCTGACGAGCATCCAGATTCTGAAGAGCCATGATCTCTTCATCTGCATTGCTCACAAACTGATGAGATTTAACAAACCATGCATTACCCAGCGCATTATCATTTCGGACTAAGGTCTGAACCGGCTTATCTCCAGCTTTCTCCAGTCCAATGATATACTTCGCATTCAGCATATTCGTCACATTCATTTGCGGCAACATTTGTTTTACCATGCGTTCACCACCTTGCGCAAATGCTTGTCGCAACTGATAATGCTCTATACCTAGCTCAAAGTCGATCAATTCCTGATACTTCTTCATCTTAGCACCATGATAACCACCTAAGGTTTTATGGAAGTAGGCCGTCTTCGCATCTTCATCCATCTTCTGAGTGGTATTCAAGACTCTGTAATGGGTATTCCTCATTAAGACATTGAACCTGACCTTCTCCAATTCACCTAGATCGGGTCTGCGGTTTACTTCTTTTAGCTTCGCTTCTTCCCGATTGATCTCTTGTTTGATCTCAGGATTGTTTTGCATCTCTGTTTGCAGAATTGCATAATCAACTCGATCTGCCTGATGTGGAGCTTTTTGTTGATCTACTTTCTCATATTTCAAGAATCGATTAACTGCTGTTCTTGAAGCTCCTGGTGTCTCTTCATTATTGATAAATCCTTTATCCACTACCCATAGATCAACTAATACCAGAGCTCCTATGCCTAGGGCCATATAAGATCGCTTGAGTTTATCGTAAGTGTAAAGGAGGATAAGTCCAATGGCCAAGACCAAATACTTAAGCACACCCAGCACATCACTTCTGAATGCGTCTATCCTCAAGGATTCGATCTTCTCAAAATTGGCATAAATCAGATTTGATTGTGCAGGCTGGGTCTGAATCAATTTATTGAGTTGTGCTTTGTCCTTCTCTGAAAGAAAGTCGAAGAACATATCTGGTAGCATTAGGAAAAGCAGCAATAAGCCAACGAAAGCCCCACTTACTATAAAGAACCTTTTCCTGTTTGCAGCTAGTATTTGACGGTCTTGATAGAGCTTGGCCAAAAACAAAATAGCCAATATTGGGACCACCAGTTCCACTAGAACCAATATCATAGATACTGCCCTAAACTTATTATACATCGGAAAATAATCGATGAAAAATTCTGAGAATGGCATGAGGTTCTTACCCCAAGCAAGCAAAAGAGCAAGCAATGCTGCCAAACCTAGACCTGTAACCAGTGGGTCTTTGATAAAAAAGAAAGACAAGAATGCCAAAAAGCAGATCACTATTCCAAGATATACCGGTCCAGAAGTGAAGGGCTGATTACCCCAATAGGTATTCACCACATATCTATCTTTTTGATATTGTTCCACCATGAAGTTGAAGAAAGCAGGGTCTTCTCTTCTCAAGCGATCAACTTCTTCCTGATCTGCAATAATAGCTCCTGAAGCACCTCCCTTTACATTTGGAATCATCAAGCTAAAACTCTCTTGCATTCCATAGCTCCAACGAGTGATGTAATCTTTATCCAATCCTGTACTCTTGATATCTTCATTTGAGCTTCCATCAGGCTGAATGGTCAGCTCAGAAAGACTTCGAGTGGAGTGTTTAGAGTACTCATATGTAAGTAGGATGTTTCCAAGGTTTGGCAATACTCCTATGATCACTGCTACCACAACGATTGCCGCTCTTTTGAAGAAAGTTGGAGCCTGACCTGCCCTTAATTGAGCGATCATCTCTACTATTCCCACAATTGCGATCACAAAGATTAGGTAGTAGGTAATCTGAAGGTGATTTGCATACAGCTCCATCCCCATGAAAACAGCTGTAAGAAGCGCGCCAATCCACAGCCTACCTCTGAGAATGGATATTATCCCACCGAGTAATGGCGGCATATAAGCTATTGCAAAAGCCTTTGATGTATGCCCTGCTTCAACGATGATGATGAAATAGGAAGAAAAGGCAAAAGCTATAGCCCCAATAATAGCAAGCCAGGGGTCTATTTTCAAGGCCAATAACAAGATATAGAAGCCAATCAAATAAAGGAACAGCAGCCCTATCGGATAAGGGAATCCCAATGTCATCAATTGATGAATGAAATCTAGGATATTCCCATTGTATCTTACGGTAGAAACCTGATAGGCTGGCATTCCAGCGAACATATTTCCTATCCAAAGAGGTTCTTCATCGAACTTCTCCTTATGGGCTCTCACCTCTTGCGACATGCCCTTATGTTGCTTGATATCCGTACTCTTAATACGGTAACCCTGCAAAACTGGGTAAAAGTATACTACTGCGATTGCCACAAAGAGCAATACTGCTGTGAGATAAGGAACGAGTGACTTCCAGGAGATCTTAGCCATATTTATTTGCTTTCTTTTTCGTCAATTTCTTCATATTCGACGTATTCACCAAGATTTGAATCCATTGATTTTTGCTTTGGCTTACTTTTCACCTTTACTTCACCCTCTTTCTCTCTATTCTGAGAGGAGGAATTACCGTAAAACTGCTCTTGTTGCTTGCGAACAAAACGCTGTAAAAGAAAGGGAATCAACCAACGGAATAGTAGGCGAAAGCCGTAGAATACCGCCACGATGATGAGAAAAGTGCGCAAAAAGGAAACAAATCCTGCTTGAAAAACCATACCTACTTACTAAGGTAAAGGTTTCTCTCGGAATAAACCTCTCTGAAGAATTTATCTTTTAGGTCATCAATGAAGCGAATAGCTTCGCCAGTCGACTTCATCTCAGGTCCCAATTCCTTGTTCACATTCGGGAATTTGTCAAATGAGAATACTGGAATCTTGATGGCATAGCCCTTTTCTTGAGGATTCATCTTGAAATCCTTCAATTTCTTATCGCCCAACATCACCTTAGTTGCATAATTCACATAAGGCTCTTTGTACGACTTAGAAATGAATGGCACTGTTCTAGATGCTCTTGGATTCGCTTCAATGATATATACTTTCTCGTCTTTGATCGCAAACTGAATATTGATCAAGCCTTTGGTTTCAAGGGCTAATGCAATCTTCTTAGTGTACTCTCTGATCTGCTTCATCACATCATCCGATAGATCGAATGGAGGAAGCACAGCATAAGAATCACCTGAGTGAATTCCTGCAGGTTCTATATGCTCCATGATTCCAATGATATACACATCCTCGCCATCACAGATCGCATCTGCTTCAGCTTCGATTGCCCCGGAAAGGAAATGATCCAGAAGGATCTTATTGCCCGGCATTTTTCTAAGGATGTTCACTACATGCTTTTCGAGTTCAGTTTCGTTGATCACGATCTTCATGCTTTGTCCACCGAGCACATAGGAAGGTCTCACCAATAAAGGGAAACCAAGTGTACGACTTAACTCTATTGCCTCGTCGGCTGTTTCTATGGATCCAAATAGTGGATAGGGAATATCATTGTCTTTCAAGAGATTTGAGAAACTACCTCTATCTTCGGCAAGATCAAGCGCCTTATAGCTTGTTCCAATTATATTGATCCCATATCTATCTAGTTTTTCAGCTAGCTTTAATGCAGTCTGACCACCCAGTTGAACGATCACACCAATAGGTTTCTCGTGCTGAATTATGTCGTAGATGTGTTCCCAGAAAACTGGTTCAAAATATAGTTTATCTGCTGTATCGAAGTCGGTAGAAACCGTCTCTGGATTACAGTTGATCATGATAGTTTCATAGCCAGCCTCTTTTGCAGCTAGAATACCATGAACGCAGCAATAATCGAACTCAATTCCCTGTCCAATTCGGTTTGGACCAGAACCCAGAACGATCACTTTTTCCCTATCGCTAACCACAGATTCATTCTCCTCTTCGAATGTACTGTAGTAGTAAGGAGTCTGCGCTTCAAATTCTGCTGCACAGGTATCAACGAGCTTATAAACTCTATTGATGTTAAACTCATTTCTCTTGGCATACACTTCTGATTCAAGACAATTCAACAGGTGGGCTATCTGTCTATCGGCATAGCCTTTTTGTTTAGCCTCTAGTAGGATGTCTTTTGGAAGGGTCTTAAGGTTGAATTTCTGGATCTCATTCTCCAAATTGATCAATTCTTCGATCTGTCTCAAGAACCAAGGATCAATTCTCGTGGCCTTATAGACTGTATTGATTGGAATACCTAACTTGATCGCATCATAAAGGTGAAATAATCGATTCCAACTTGGATTTCTCAAGCTATCCAATATCTTTTCTTGGTCCTTCAACTCCTTCCCATCTGCGCCAAGTCCATTCCTCTTGATTTCCAAAGATTGACAAGCCTTTTGAAGAGCCTCTTGGAATGACCTACCTATTCCCATGACTTCTCCTACCGACTTCATTTGCAAGCCTAGAGTCTTATCAGGACTATCGAATTTGTCGAAATTCCACCTTGGGATCTTCACGATCACATAGTCTAATGTTGGCTCAAAGTAGGCCGATGTAGTACCTGTAATTTGGTTACTCAATTCATTTAAGTGATACCCTATCGCCAATTTGGCTGCAATCTTTGCAATTGGATAACCGGTTGCCTTTGATGCCAATGCCGAAGATCTTGATACTCTAGGATTAATCTCTATAGCAATGATTTCTTCCTTCTCATCATTACTAACTGAGAATTGAACATTACATCCCCCCGCAAAATCTCCAATGGATCGCATCATATGTATGGCCATATCTCTCATTTTCTGATAAGTAGTATCAGAAAGAGTCATGGCAGGAGCAACTGTTATTGAGTCTCCAGTATGAATACCCATAGGATCCATATTCTCAATAGAGCAGATGATAATAACGTTGTCGTTTGCATCTCTCAATAACTCTAGCTCATATTCTTTCCAGCCCAAAACGGCCTTATCTATCATCACCTCATGAATAGGTGAAATATGCAACCCCCTTGTTAAGAGCTTATCAAAATCTTTCTCATTATAAACGATTGCAGCTCCTGCTCCACCTAAGGTATATGAGGCTCGGACACAAAGAGGGAATCCAAATTCCTGTGCTATATTCTTTCCTTCAAGGAATGATTTAGCCGCTGCCTGTGGAGCCATTGCAACTCCAATCTCCGACATTAAGTCTCTAAACTTCTCTCTATTCTCTGTGATCTCAATGGCATCAATGTCAACACCAATCATTCTCACATTATGTTCTTCCCAGAGTCCAATCTCCTGACATTTAATTGCCAAATTCAAAGCCGTTTGACCTCCCATGGTTGGGAGCACTGTATCAATGTCGGGATGCTCTTCTAGAATCTTCTCAATTGATTCTGGCTCTAGTGGTTCTAGATAGATATTATCGGCTATAACCGGATCGGTCATAATGGTTGCCGGATTGGAGTTGATCAATGTCACTTTGATCCCTTCTTCTCTCAAAGAGCGTGAAGCTTGGGATCCAGAGTAATCAAATTCACAGGCCTGTCCGATAACGATGGGCCCACTTCCAATAATAAGTGTGTGTTTAATGCTAGTGTCCTTAGGCATGAGAGGGTTTTTGAGCTGCGAAGATACTTCACACTAGCTGATTGTGGAAATGCTTTTAAGAATAGTTATAAATAAAAAGGGACTGTTATTAACAGCCCCTTAATGATCTATAAAGAAATCTTATTATCTATATATTAAAAGCTTATTGCTAGCGACTTTATCTCCGCTAATTGCACGGATAATATAAGTACCGTTACTAAGCTCATCTAGATTGATCTGGATAGTATTCTTGCCTTCAGATTGATTAGCATATTGCTCATCGAGAACAAGTCTACCATTTAAGCTATAAACCTGAATTCTCACATCAGCTCTTTCGGCCATCTCAAATTCAACCTTGGCAACATCCTTCACAGGGTTTGGATAGATCTTCAAACCGCTTTCAAAAGAAACCTCAGTTTCTTCCTTGCGATCCAGATTCTGTACAGAAACGAACTGATCTGTTTCAAATACACCTCTACCGTGAGTTCCGGCATAGATCTTACCATCATTAGAAGCGACATTATAGTCAAAGATCATTTGATCTAGATCGTATACAGGTACTCTTCCAATTCCGATGTTCTCTTCATACCACTCTACATTGGCAGGAGCAGCAGAAAAAGCATTGCTAGTTGCAAATATTCCAAGGTCAGTTCCAAGAATCAATCTGTTAGGATTGTTCTTGTCAATTAGAACTGAATAAGCTGGAACATCTGGAAGTGCAGTATTTCCCGAACCAGTAATCAGAGTAAATGTAGAAGTTGGATCAGTTGCTGTAAGAGCAAATGTGGTTCTAGCAACAAATCCTGTATTACCATAATTTCCTAAGGCAACTGCCACATGGTTAGGATTATTTGGATCTACAGAGATATCAGTAACGGCTCTACCAGTGAACCTACCTATCTTTCTACATTTTCCAGCCAATATTCCATTTTGGATCGAATATAGGTTACCTCCTGTAGATGCATTTATTTCTGGGAAGAATACACTATCGATATCAGAAATTCTATACACATCTCCTCGACTGGTTCCCACAAACAGGTGATTACCATCTCTTGTGAATTCCATGGTTAATACGGTATTGAAATCATCAATAGGATCCGGTGATGAATTCGGTCCGGCGATATTAAACCATTTCATATCCGGACTATTCTTCAATAGATCTCTAGTTATGATAATGTTTCTCTGATTAGTATTGATCGTACCTGTCAAACCAGGCCAGTTTGCTGATGCAAATATTGATTGTACATAATCAGTGAATTCAAATCTATACCTGAATAAAATTCTCGGCTCATACACCGTAATAGATTCTCCATTCGCCGACACTTTAATCCTAGTATCGATATCATCATAATTTGCATTCACATTGGTATCTACCGCAGTAGTTACCTCATTAGCTACAGCATATGTTGTATTTACTGAGTAATTGATCAATGTATCTGGAAGGTTTCTTCTCAATACAGCGATCTGGCGGTTAACAGTATCAAAAACAATAGTATCGAAATTGGCTACCAAACGATTGTCTGATGCTGCCTCATAGGTCAAGGATAGCGTATCGATCCATGTTACTAGGGTATCATATGGGAATGAATCGGCCGCCAAAGTATCGTATTGAAGGTATCCATTATTGTTTCCTTCAAATTCGAAGATTGTATCTTGCGGAACTGGAGGAAGATCACCTCTATCGAATCTAACTTCTACAACATCTCTTGTCCCTTCATGATAGAAAGACTCCCATAATTCAACTACTGAATAGAATGGGCCCTGACAACTATTCCCACTACAAAGTCCTCCAAAGAAGACATTATTGCTTATGATATCTGCTCTGGAAATATTGGTATTACCCAAAGTAGTTCCAATACCTTGTATTCTTCTGAAGAAGTTAAAATATAAGGTTGCAACTCCAATCTCAGGGTTGATAGACGACAATTCAGATCCAAATCCATCACCACCTTGAACCTCAAGACCTGATTTATTTGAATTGTATTGCAAGCCAATCAAATGACTACCATTATCCTGTGTGCCTCCCAAGACAATATCATTGGAGTTTACTGAAATGTTGTAGTACTGAGATGTATTGAAATTAAAATTCGAAGCTAGATATGTCGGTTGAATATCTAGTATATTAGTTGATTTAGCAACCCCACCATCTGAGGTAATATAGGCTATATTAGAATCTGTTGGATCAAATACCATTCTATGCTTATCTGAATGAACATACCTTGGATCCAAGAAGCCATTGATGAACTCAATTGTCACATCAATTCTTCTCCACGATCCATTTGCAGGTGCAGGATCAACAGAACTTTGCTCCCATGTCCATAGAGTAATTCCACCAATGAATAATTTACCTGCATCAGAAGGTGAAACCGCGATCAAATTATCCCAATAACCTTGACAGGTTATACTATTTGAGAAAGGCTGAAAAGAACTTGCTCCGCCAGGACCAATAATATCCCATGTAGCACCCGCATCACGTGATCTATAGATATTGTGCAGACATCCACTGTTCGCAGCAGCTGACAAATACATCACATTCTGATTTGAAGGTGCAATAACACCATCAATTCTACCTGCATTGAACTGACTCAAAGTCCAGTTCTGCATACCATCAGTACTCGTATATACTCTCGCCTGATCATTGTTATTTAGGGATCTGTATGTTACAAGAGCATTGCCATTAGCAGAAACCTCAACATCCAAACATTTTGCATTATAGCCGATAGGATCTGAATCAACCCAATTGCCACCCTGCTTTTCTATAACTCTAAAACCATGGTTTGCAGCAACATAAATCTTCTCTGGAGTATTTGGATCTGCTACTATGCTTCCAATTGTAGACCAGTCAAGCGCTATTGTATTGAAATTTGGGTTTGGACCAACAATTAGCTCATAATTCCCATTACCTGTCAGTTTGTAAACACCCGAACCGATGAATTTTGTACCTCTATTCTTGTCGTCATTCGCAACTCCTCCACCTGAAAGCGCATCAAAATGCCCACCAGTACCAATATAGAAATCTCCTGCAGCATCTTGAGTAATGCAGCTAATTCCCATTACTGAAAATGATGGATCGTAAGGTTGCCATGAGTTTGCGCCATCAAATGACTCATAAACACCACCACCTTGTCCACCAGCTAAAAGGTGATTAGGATTATTTCTATCGATTACTATTGCACGAGTTCTTCCGCCGACATCATCCGGACCTTTGAATGTCCAATTGATTCCCAACGCAGTCTTTGAAGACGGCATTCTATCAACATGTTGTTTTGCTCTTATAACATCATTAGGATCAACAGTTCCAGTTTGACGATTGGCCTTAACCATATCGATATATTCCAAATAACCATTTGCTAGAGAAGGGCTATTGAATTGAGTTTGTCTTGGAAAGTAGGTTGGTTCTGATGTTTCCCAAAAGCTAAAAAACGATACTCCTAGGAAAAAAGCTACTAATGCAAAAAGGGTAAACCTCTTGACTATCATACAGATACAATTTTTGAATTAACTACAGTAAAGCTCCACAAGTTACAAATAATATTAAATTGGAAACTCTTTATTAAAAAAATGTGAAATCACTCTAAAGACAAGCTTAAAGCTAAAAATGTTGCCTCTTACTCAACCTTTCTTTCTCCAAAGAAGAATTCTAGGTAAAAATTGACGAAATATGGCTGATTATCAGTGAATGCCATTAGTGGGATCTCCTCTAAGTATATATCAGTTTTTATTCCTACTTCTATAGAGCGAAGTGCTTCTCTCCTCTGCCCATAATCAAAGTGAAATCCAAACTTTCCGAATATCCCTGGATATAAACGCAACTCGTCCATCCCATTCAAGAATGAAGCTCTTCCGTAAATATCTCCCTGATCATGTTTATCTGGATCATAACGTCTACTCACTATTATGGTATTATTGGTTCCGGCCTCATCTTCCTGAATATTCAAATAGACTGGTTTTGCAAATCCAAATGAGAATCCGCCATGTAATACATAAGTCACCGAGACCCCACGTATAGATTGCTTTGGAATGAATACTTTATGATGCCCAATACTCGGTCGTAAAAAATAGAAATAGTTGAGCTTCCCAAACACATAACCCCTTACATCATTCTCAAATGGGTTAATACTCTTGATCTCCTTAGGATGCTTGATATTGCCAATCTCTACCTCATAGATCCTTTTGCTAAAGCCAGTGAGGTATTTACCATAGCGAAATGTCCCTACAAATCCATTTGTATGCATACCAATTCCACCTGAAGTCTCATTTGCATAGATAGTAGTGGTCTCTTCGAAGATCGTCTCCTGCGAACAGATATGCTGAGTCAGAAATAAGAGGATTGATATGGATAATAGTCTTCTCAAGGGCTTACCTTTATCACAAATTTAAGCATTCAGCCTGTTAATAGAATATGAATCAGATTCAAGGTAAATATATAGATAACTTAAGATGCGAAATGGTGCATCCTTCGTCTACTGTAATCAGAACCGATGCTCCTAAAGACAATCGTGGAGAAGGAAAGTTTTTCTCCCCTACCGACCTGGTAGCTGCAGCATTGGGATCTTGTATGCTAACCATTATTGGAATAAGAGCTAGAGATAAAGGAATAAATATTGGCAATCCTGATTTTGAGATCGTGAAGCATATGCAATCAAACCCTAGAAAGATCTCGAAAATTGAGGTGAAGATTAAATTCTTTTCGGAATTGAATGAGGATGAAAGAGCATATCTTGAAAATGAAGGGAGAAAATGCCCGGTTGCCCTGAGTATCTCAGAAGAGATCGAACAAGATATTAGCTTTGAATATGCTTAGCTACTGCTGAGCTTGATATCCCAATATGAGACGCATGGTAGGTACTGACGCCATTCTGAAGAAGAATCAATTGAGGGGATTCATGCTGAATATCGAACTTTTGGGCAATAGTGTTGCTCAACTCCCGATTGGCAAGTAAATCTAAAATGTAGATCGAAATTTTGGGGTTCTTAGCTTCCCACTGAAGCTCCAACCTTTTCTTGACCATTGCACTTATACCACATCGGGTAGAATGCTTCAAGATAGCTTGAGGATGTTGGTGGGAATCTTCTATGATATCATTGAGATCCCCTTCAGAATTTAGGGATCGCCAATTCATCTAGCAAGGCTCTTTTGCAGTTTCAATATCTGCTTTACTGTAAGCAGCGCATCTTTGGTGTGACTTGCATGAATACAGAGTAGCCACGACAAAAGTAAATGCTAGAATAAGAGTTAGCTTTTTCATTGGTTTTCTTCTTTCTCGAATACAAATGTAATTAAAAGGCTTTTGAATCATTTGATTAATATCATTTTTGTTAACAATAAAATGGTGATAACAGCAGCCTTATAATATGGTAAATAATGTGACCCCAAAAATTGAGAGTGGTTGGAAGTCGGTCTTAATGCCGCAGTTTCAAGCTCCATACTTTTCTGAATTAAAAGAAACTTTAATACGTGAGTATGATCAAAAGGTTGTCTATCCACCTAAGTCTAAGTTATTTGCGGCTTACGACACTACTCCCTTTGACAAAGTTAAAGTGGTAATACTAGGACAAGACCCCTATCATGGTCCTGGGCAAGCACACGGTTTATGCTTCTCAGTACCACATGGAATACCTCAGCCACCTTCTCTGAAGAATATATTTAAGGAAATAAATAAGGACTTAGGTATTGAGCTTCCTGATAATGGTAATCTTGAGCATTGGGCAAAACAAGGAGTGTTCTTGCTAAATACCTTCTTGTCGGTTAGAGAAGCCTCTCCTCTATCTCATAGCAAAATAGGCTGGGAACGCTTTACAGATGCAAGTATTGAAGCACTTTCTGAGCACCGTCAAGGCTTGATATTCTTACTTTGGGGGAGCAATGCCAGAAAAAAGAAAGATTTGATCGATCTAAATAGACATCATGTACTTGAAAGTGTGCACCCAAGCCCTTTATCTGCTCACCGAGGGTTCTTTGGCTGTGGTCATTTCTCTAAAACCAATGAATTGCTCAATCAAATGGGAAAAGAGCCAATTGATTGGGAAATAAAATAAAATGCAATCTCCTTTGTTTCTATGTCGATGAGATATACCATTCTAAGCCTTCTTTTACTGCTATTTAGCAGTTTGAGCGCACAGCGACTTCTCCTGGAAGTGAAAGGTGTGAGTGGTATCGACTTGGATCATCCAAAATATGTGAATGATAGTGCTGAAGGAGAGATTATTGCCGATCAATTGATCACTCAACTTCATTCAGCTGCATATCTTGAGGCACAGATTGATAGCAGTTATAGCAATGGTGGCCGTTTTAGGATAAAGATTGATCAAGGCAAAGAGTACCAATGGGTGAAGCTGAAAGCTTCAAATATGGATGAGTTTGCTATCAATCAAGTTGATCTGAATGGCAGGCTATTCATGAATAGACCCTTTAATCCTAAACAACTCAACAGGCTTTTTGAAAGGACGGTAAAATTCTATGAGGAAAGAGGGTATCCTTTTGCCAGAGTTAAGTTGGATAGTATTGAGATCAGTGATCAAAGGGAGATCAATGCTACTCTTTGGGTTGAAAAGGGCAAATACTATAAGATCGACAGTTTAAAGATTGAAGGGAATAGCAGAGTTAACGAGACTTTCCTAAAGTCGTACCTCAATATCAATATCGGTGGACCCTACAAAGAATCCGTTGTATCCAACATCGACAACCGTATGGATGAGATTCCTTTCCTAAGTGAAGCAAAACCTAAAGAAGTTAGATTCTTCGAAGAGGGCGTAAGCTTGGTGGTATATCCCAAAAAAAAGAAAGCTAGTCGCTTCGATGGTATCTTGGGCCTACTTACCGAAGAAGAAACAGGAAAGATAGAATTTACGGGTGATGTCGACCTTCTTTTGATCAATTCCTTCAACAGAGGAGAACGCATCGGATTCAACTGGAGAAAACTGAAAGGAAACTCAACCGACCTACAATTGGAATTGGGATACCCTTACATTTTCCAATCTCAGTTTGGAGTTGACTACAACTTTAAACTCTTTAGAAGAGACACTACCTTCATCGATCTGCAAAATAGATTGGCGTTGAGCTATGCTAAAAGTGCGAGAAACTACTTTAGTCTGTTCTATGAGCGAAAGACCTCAAGGTTGTTATCGAGAAATGGCTTGAATAGCACCAACATTTCTTCTCTCGGACTAGGTGATGTTGCGATAAATCTATTTGGCGTTGGCTATAATCTACAGAAGTATAATTACATCTATAATCCTAGAAAGGGATACGGACTTAACTTAGATTTTGGTGTGGGGTTAAAGGATTTGGAGAAGATCAAGGCCCTGGAAGAAGACAATCCAAACCTTTATGATGGAGTTGAGCTGAGTACAACCCAGTATTCGGGGAATCTCAAAGTGAATTACTTCATCCCAATCGGAGGCAGGTCTGCTATAATGATCGGCAATCAATCCGCTATCGTGTATTCTGAGAATGTCTATCAAAATGAGCTCCTGCGATTTGGAGGCTTGAAATTACTTAGAGGTTTTGATGAAGAGGCCTTAACAGGATCTGCCTATAGCTTCATGACGGTTGAGTACCGCTTCATATTGGATAGGAATTCCTACTTCGCATTATTTTCAGATGGTGGCTACTATGAAAGCAATACTGTTTCCGGCTATAGCAACGATCAACCAATTGGAATTGGTGCAGGGATCAACTTTGAGACCGGAGCAGGAATCTTCTCTTTCAACTATGCAGTGGGTAAACAAGAAGATACTTCATTCGATCTTCGAGTGGCAAAGATCCACTTTGGTTTCGTGAACATCTTCTAAGGGACAAAAGCTAAAATCTCGCCCTAAGAATTAATAATTTAGCAATCCATGGATTTTGTCACTTATCTCATTCCGATTCTCATTCTTTTAGTTGCAATTGCAATACTGTTCATTCTTTTGAAGAATCAGAGAGGCAAAGGAATTGTCGGGGCCGACACATCAGATCTTGAAAGGCAAATTACCGAGTTGAGCTTTGAGAAAAAGCACCTTGAATCTAGATTGGAGAATGCCAAAGAAGAGTTTAGACTCAAACAAAAGCGAGAAAATGAGTTGATCGATGAGAAAACAGAGCTCAGCAATCAACTATCCTCCGCAAGAACCAAGCTTGAAAATCTAGAAGAACAACTCGCTTCTGAAGAGAAACGATTAAAGGAACTTCAAGAGAAATTCAATAAGGACTTTCAAATACTTGCAAATAGAATCCTGAAAGAGAATTCAGATCAGTTTTCAAAGACGCATCAAAAAGAACTTGATGATATCCTTAAGCCATTGAGAGAGAAAATTAAAGGCTTTGAAGAAACCGTTGAGAAACGCTATGAAAACGAACAAAAGGAAAGAATTACACTAAAAACAGAGATCGAAAATCTGCTAAAGCTTAATAATACCTTGAGCGACCAAGCTCAGAATCTCACCAACGCTCTTAAAGGGGAAAGTAAGACCCGTGGTAATTGGGGTGAATTGGTATTAGAGAGAATTCTTGAAAGTTCCGGACTAATTGAGGGTGAGGAGTATGTGACACAGCATTCAGATACCAATCAGGAAAATAGAAGAATTCAGCCTGATGTGATCATCAAACTGCCAGATGAAAAGCATTTGATCATTGATTCAAAAGTTTCATTGGTGGCATATGATCAATACATTGCTGCTGATGAGGATAAGGAAAAGAGCACTCAGCTTAAGCTGCATCTTGCAAGTGTGAAGAACCATGTGAGTCAGCTTAGCGAAAAGAACTATCAAAGCGGGAAAAAGCTCAACTCTCCTGATTTTGTCCTTCTTTTCATGCCCATTGAACCAGCTTTTAGTTTGGCCGTGCAGGAGGATTCTCAGTTGTATGCTTATGCCTGGGAACGAAAAGTAGTAATCGTAAGTCCCACTACCCTATTGGCCACGCTTCGCACCATTGCATCAGTCTGGAAGAATGAAAAATTCACACGCAATGTGCAAGAGATCCAGGAAAAAGCAGGTTCGCTCTACGACAAATTTGTGGGCTTTTTAGAGGATATGCAGAAGATAGATCGCGGACTAGCATCCGCCAGAACGGCTTATGATGATGCTCATAATAAACTCAAAGAAGGAAGAGGAAATATTGTGAAGCGTATTGAAGATATAAAGAGTCTTGGTGCTAGTTCAAAAAAGGAGATCCCAAGCGAATTCAAAGACGAAATAGATGCAGATGAAAGTCACTAAATATCTATCTCTCCTATTCCTCCTGCTGATGATTGCTTGTTATTCAGGCAGTCGACTCAGTCAGCCCGACTACACCTATCTCTATAATCCCGAGCAAAAACTCATCAAGCCAGACCTCAAAGTTTATCATAATTCAGCCGATAGCAGCACCCTTTATTTTCGTATCAAGGCAGATGATATCCTATATGGGAAGATGCAAAGCGATAGCAATCTTACCACTAGACTTCTAATGAAGTACAAGGTGTATGATTATGAGAATAAAGATGTGCTTTTAGACAGCGCAACGATCGGGCTAATAGACCGAGGGCAGAACGAGAACACAGATTATCTGCAAGGCAAGGTGAATATGTATATGCCTATAGGAAAGTTGTATCGCTTGCGTATTTATTTTAGAGATGAATACAAAGACCTCAACACGGTATATGAGCAGCTTTATGATAAACGATTAAATGGCAATCAGGAATTCTATCTGCTAAAGCAAAATGGGAAGATCGTATACAATGCAGTGGCTACGAAAAACAATAGCATCAGCGTGCACAAAAGTCCTCTAATCACCACAACCAACTATGAATTAGATTCCGCCAATCATCAGTTCAAAATGACCCCTCCTCCTTTTGTGATGGATGCAGGCCAACAACAGATCAACTTTAGCTATAGAAGTAATCTGGTTTTTGAAGATAGTTTGCTGATTAGCAATATCGGTCGTTTGAATCGACTTATCCCAGCTGATAGCCAGCTTTTGAGGATGCATTTCTTCTACTTCCAAGATGATTATCCCTATATCACAGAATTGGAACAAATGATTGAACCTATTCGATATATCAGCACTACTGCAGAATACAAGCGAATAAAGAATGCATTGAACCTAAAGAAGGAAATCGATGCATTTTGGATGAAGATCGGCAAGGATGAGAACACAGCTAAGTCGCTCATTAGGGAATACTACAAACGTGTTGAAATAGCCAATCGTTATTTTGGTACTTATAGAGAAGGTTGGAAGACGGATAGAGGAATAATATTCATCGTCTATGGTCAGCCTAGCACAATCTATAAAGACCTCAACTCAGAAAGTTGGATCTATGGAGAAGAAAACAACATCCTCTCTGTTAAATTCACCTTCAGAAAGATCAGAAGCGAGGAAAGCGATAATATATTCATACTTCAACGCAGCGAAGACTATAAGAGCAATTGGTATAGAGCGGTTGATGATTGGAGACAAGGACGAATAAATTCGTAGTGGAGCCGGGAGTTGGGAGCTGGGAGCTGGGAGCTGGGATGAAGGAGAAAAGATGAAGGAGAAAGGAGAAATCTGTCTTCCCGACGGCTCCCGAGTGATTCCGCGAAGCGGAATTGTATCGAGGGATAGTCGGTGGCGAAAGAAATCTGAAATTAGGCTTGCTATTTAAGAACAAAATGCCGGCCTCGGTCCTCGGACTCGGCCTAAATTACTTTCCTTTGAAACGATATTTACTTCTTAGAATAAAATGGACGAAGAAAAACGTATATCCAAAACCGACTACATCTACGGAATGCATCCAGTAATGGAAGCGATCAAGGCACAAAAGACCATTGATAAGGTCTTGGTGCAGTCGGATCTTAAAGGACCCAATATTACCGAGCTTCGAAGACTGCTTAAGGATCATAAGATCAGCTCACAGAACTTGCCTTTGGGTAGACTCAATCATCTGTATAAGAAGAATCATCAAGGTGTTGTGGCACTTCTTTCCCCTATTGAGTTCCAACCTTATGAAGAGGTACTCAACAAGGTTTATGAAGAAGGACGCACTCCCCTATTTCTAATCCTTGACAGAGTTAGTGATGTTGGCAATTTCGGCGCTATTTGTCGCTCTGCTGAATGTCTTGGAGTTGATCACATCATCATCCCTGTAAAAGGCTCAGCTCAAATCAATGACGAAGCTATCAAACGTTCTTCCGGAGCATTGTTGAATATCTCAGTTTCTCGTGAACGCGATCTTGCCGAAGTATGTCAGAAACTGGCGGCCTCTGGCTTACAATTGATTGGCTGTAGTGAAAAAGGCGAAAAGAATATCTATGAGGTCAAATATGAGTTGCCACTTGCCATTGTAATGGGATCTGAAAGAGATGGGATCAATTCTACAATAGTTAAAGAATTGAATGATATGGTCCAGATTCCAATGAGTGGAAAAACCGATTCTCTAAACGTGGCCGCATCAACAGCCATTATTCTCAGCGAAATAAGCAGACAAAGAGGTGGCTTTTAAGCATAAATCTATCTATTCATGGTTGTTGCTTCTTCTTGTTCTATTAGCAGCAATCCTAAGATTTTGGGATTTCAATGCTTGGTCGCTCCACAATGATGAACTGAGTACCATTTTCAGGGCCAAATACGACTCCTTAAAAGAGGTAATAGAGTTTGGTGTAATGAGCGATGTTCACCCTTGGCTTAATGAGGTCTTCATGCATTATTGGATCCAACTCTTTGGCGATAGTCCCTTTGCTGTAAGACTCCCATATGTGCTTATGAGTATTCGAGGAGTCTGGTACTTCCACTCTTTTACTAGATCAATATCAGGTAAAACCGCTGCACTCTTGGCGACTTCTGTAGTAGCAACTAGCCAGATCTTCGTGCTTTACAGTCAGATCGCCAGACCTTATGCAATGGGCTTCTTGATTATGATGGTCTTTGCCTACAGCTGGAAAAGACTTCTTGATGAAAACAATTGGAAATGGAGTCTGATCACCGGGCTAATGGCCACTCTAGCGGCTATGACTCACTATTTCTTGGCATTGAGCGTGCTTTTGCTCTTTGTGATTGGGCTATTTTGGATACTTCAGAAAAGAGCTTTGTGGACAAGATATCTAAGCTCAGGGTTTTTCGCCCTAATCCTCTTTAGTCCGCACCTTGCAATCACTATCGACCAACTTAGTCAAAAAGGCTTGGGCTGGCTTTCAAAACCCGAAAGTGATTTCTTCATTGATTTTATCTATTTCTCTTTGAATGAGTCGCTGATCTTTATTCTCCTTATTCTAATTGCTCCTTTAATTGCCTATCGTATGGGCTTGTTCAGATGGCCAACTTTAAAAGAGGCTTCACTCTCATTGGTCTTCATCGCCTCATTCCTTATCGGCTATTTCTATAGTGTAAAGGTGGAGCCGGTTATTCAGAAATCTACATTGATCTTCAGCTTCCCCTTTCTTTTGATCTTGCCTTTTAGCTTTTTTAAGGATGAGAATGAAAGAAGAGAAGTATCAATATTTGCCGGACTTACAATGGCTCTTGGATTGATCACACTGATATTTTCAGCAAACTTCTACGGTCCGAAAGCATTCGCAGATTTTGAAAAGGTTGCCGGACATCTTGTCAACTGGAAATCCAATATGGGCCGTGACTTGAGCATCATAAGCAATTCCAGCAATCCTAAATACTTGAACTACTACTACCAGCTTAAAGGATTCGAGCTTGAAGAAGAGATGGATAGTCTTTACGGACGCGAGAAGATAGAAGAAGCAGCGAAAATAATAAGGGAGAGCAGAACTGAGAACCTAGCCCTGGCTTTTGCCAATGCAAACATTCCTCCGGATGTATATGAATACGCTAGAATATTCTATCCTTTTGAACATGAGCGCAATCGATACTTCAATTCAGAAGCTCTTCTTCTTGCGAAAGTAAATAAAACGCAACGTTCTTCTGCAAATGCTCGTTCTTACAGCTTTATGACGAGATTAAGTGATCGCAATCATTCAGACAGATGGGAAGTGAGACCAGATCTCTATGAAGATAGCATTTACCTTACTGAGCCATCAGCTTTTCGTATATCTGAGAATGATCTCTATTCACTTACCTATAGAACTAAGGTTAAAACCGTCTTTAGAGATGGAAGCAACTGGCTCACCTTAAAAGCAAGAATGAAAAATCCTTTGAAGAACGGGATGCATCTCGCAGTTTCTACGGAAAGAGGAAGCGAGCATATCGATTGGCGAAGTGTAGAATGCGATTATTATCATGTAAAGGGCGAATGGTATTGGGTAACATTCGTCTATCAAATACCTAAAGAAGCTTTACCAGAAGACGATCTATTGGTCTACTTTTGGAATCCCAAAAAGGGAGAGGCTTTGATCGATGAAGTGGAGCTAATCAACTATGAGGACAGTGATTTTGATTATTATCAATTGCCATGATGTATAAGGCCTTACAATGGATCATGAGGAGAAGTCTGTCTGCACATTATCTGCAGATCAAGGCAGATCTTTTCAAAGTCCCAAAAAAGGGTCCCCTACTGATTGCGGCTAACCATCCGAATTCATTCTTGGATGCCATTATAATTGCCTGTTTGATCGACAGGCCATTATATTTTCTCGCTCGTTCAGATGTATTCAATAAGAAATGGTCTGACTTCATTCTGCGAAAGCTCAATCTGATCCCTATCTATCGCCGACAAGAAGGGACGGATAAATTGGAGAAGAACGAATTGACCTTTGATGAGAGTTCTAAGATCTTATCTGAAGGTGGAGCAATACTGGTCTTCGTAGAAGGAATAAGTGTGATCGATATGAAACTCAGACCGCTGAAAAAAGGCTTGGGAAGGATCATCATAAAACATTTACAATCAAATCCTCATTCTAAGCTGAAAGTAGCCAGTATTGGGATCAATTACGATCGTCCAAAAGAGTTTAGATCAAAAGTGCTTCTGGGAAGTGGGGATAATATCCACATCGATAAAAAATGGCTGGAGGAATACAGTCATCCACATAAGGCCATAGTGGCATTGAATCAGGAGATCTATCAAAACCTTCAAGCACATACTATAGAAGTTGAACCTGAAGATGAATTTGAGTTCCATACCCTTTCAAATATGGATAGTAGCTTCAAGCTAAACTCTTTATCTAGAAAGATCCTAATCGCAAAAACAATCAAAAGGATGCAGGAAAGACATCCTTTGCAAGCTTCAAGATTGAAAGAAGACAGCAAGAAAGCACAAGAGATCTTAGATCGATACAAGCTCAACTTTAGAAAGCTCAAAGCGCATGAAGGCTTCGACTATGCCAAATTCATGATCTGGCTTATTCTGAGTCCAGTCGCATTAGGCAGCCTTTTATTGAACATCATTCCTATAGGACTTGGTAAATGGATTACCGATAAAACAGTGAAGCTAGAAGAATTCTATGCCTCAGTAAGAATTGTACTGAACACTATACTCTGGTTGATCTTCCAGATCAGTATAATGATCGTACTAATCCAATTTCACTGGATAGGATGGCTCTATATTCCAGTGGTTTTTGCTCTTCTTAATTTCTATCTCTGGTATAGAGAAATCACACACTTTTTGAGATCCACTAGAAGATTGATGAGACTTAGAAAGAACACAGATGATTATCGTCAGCTGCAAGACCTAGTGAAGGAAATGTACCGTATTAGAGCTTCATTTGGCCTAGGACCGCAGTAAATTTGGTCTAAAGATTGTTGATCAAATCCTATGAAAAGTATTTCTCCACTTCTTTTCTTCCTTCAATTTGCATTATTTGCCTGTGTACAAGCTCCAGTTGAAAGCAAGGCTCAATACAGCGATTCCGACAGTAAATTCATTGAACTTTCGATCAATTTTTTGGCCGATCTAAAAGATGATAAGAGCACTGATCGATATGTAGAAAGATATGCTAAACTAGATCTTGACAGCCTTCACAAAGCACTAAAAAGTCCCAATCAAAAGAAGGCTTTTTGGATCAATACCTACAATGCTTTCATCCAATATACACTGAAGGAAGACCCCACACTATATGAAAATAGATCTTCATTCTTTTCAAAGGAGCGAATTGACATTGGAGGCAAAAAAATGAGCTTCGATGATATTGAACATGGCTTATTAAGGGCTTCTACTATAAAGCTATCCCTGGGATATGCTAAAAACCCCTTTGCTCCGGAATTCGAAACCAAATTCAGAATGCAAAAAACCGATGAACGCATACACTTTGTCCTCAATTGTGGTGCGAAGTCTTGTCCGCCCGTTGGAATCTATTCTGCTGTTGACTTCGATCGTGAAGTAGATAAGGTTGCAATGGCATTCCTCAATTCTGTATCTGTTTACAACAAAGAAGAGGATGAAGTAAGCACTACTATCCTATTTTCGTGGTTTAGAGGAGATTTTGGAGGAAATTCCGGAATACGCTCAACTTTAATAAAATATGGAGTGTTACCTAAGGGTTCAGATGCATCTTTGAATTATAAAGATTACGACTGGACGCTTGATCTCGATAATTATGTGGAAGATTAGAATCTTTTTTCTCTGCTTTGTCCTATTGAACTCTATTGAACTTATGTCGCAAAAAGTAAATAGCAAGACATATGATATGTTATTATCCTCGCTTTTGAGTCATGAAGCAGAAGAGATCGACATTTGGGATGCAAAGAAAATGGATTCTGCGATCTTCATAGATAGCAGGAAACAAGCTGAATATGAAGTAAGCCATATTCCCAAAGCCGTTTGGGTGGGATATGAGAATCCAAACTTAGAGTCTTTGGAAAAGCTCGATAAAGAAACGCCATTGATCATTTATTGCTCGGTGGGATATCGCTCTGAAAAGATTTCATTGCAATTAGAAAAAAAGGGTTTCAAGAAAGTCTACAACCTTTATGGTGGAATATTCGAATGGGTGAATCAAGGCAATGAAGTAGTAGATAATGAAGGAAAGACTACCGATAAGGTTCACGCTTATAACCTCTTGTGGGGAGTTTGGCTGACTAATGGCGAAAAAGTTTATTAGCCTTACGTCAGCTATATTTTCCATCCAACCTTAAGGACTTTAGAAAACGCTTTATAAGCTTTATTTTTGGGTCCGTTTAACTGTAAAATCTAGAAATGAAGAAAGTAGCACTGTTTATAGCAGGATTTATGCTTGTGTTCGCTCCTATCAAAGTGAACGCCGACGAAGGAATGTGGTTACCGCTTTTTATCAAGCGCTTGAACTACGCCGATATGAAGAAAGAAGGGCTAAAACTGAAGCCCGAAGAGATATACTCTGTGAACAACTCCAGTTTAAAAGACGCTATCGTGCGTTTGGGAAGAGGTTTTTGTACAGGTGAAATGATCTCTGATCAAGGATTGATGTTGACCAACCACCACTGTGGATTTGGTGTGATCCAAAAGTACAGTACCGAGGAGAATAACTATCTGGATGATGGTTTCTGGGCAATGGAAAAGAAAGACGAATTGCCAGCTGGTTTCTCGGTTTCTTTCCTTGTAAGTATGGAAGATGTAACTGAGAAGGTGAATGCAGAACTCAATGAGGAAATGACCCTTGAAGAGCGTAACAAAGCCATCAAGATGATCTCGGATTCTCTTGAAAAAGAAGCCAAAGGAGAAACTGATTATGAGGTGAATGTGAGAAGTTTCTTCAATGGAAACCAATTCTTCCTTTTCATCTATCAAACTTTCCAGGATGTAAGATTGGTAGGAGCGCCTCCATCATCTATCGGTAAGTTCGGTGGCGACACTGACAACTGGATGTGGCCAAGACATACGGGCGACTTCACACTATTCCGTGTTTATGCAAATGAAAACAATGAGCCTGCAGAATATTCTGAGGACAATGTGCCTTATAAGCCTAAGCATCACTTGCCGGTTTCATTGAAAGGAATTGAAGAAGGCGACTTCTCAATGATCTTTGGTTTTCCTGGAAGTACAGATCGTTTCTTGACTTCTGCAGGAATCAAATATGAGCTAGAAACTCGTCAGCCTACATACGTGAAATTGAGAAGAGCTGTGCTGGATATTTACGAAGAAGAAATGGCTCAAGATGAAGCTACTCGTATCGCATACGCTTCTAAGCACGCTTCTATTTCAAACTATTGGAAGTACTTCAAAGGTCAGAGTGCCGGATTGAAGAGACTTAAGGTTTACGATAAGAAGAAAGCTCAAGAAGATGCACTTCAAGAGTGGATCAATCAGGATGAAAGACGCAAGGAACTTTATGCAGGAGTTCTTGAAGGATTTGATACGGGATATGAGAATCTGAAAGAAGTGAATCGCTACCGTATCTATCTTAACGAGGCCATCTTTAGAGTTGAAGCCATAGCTTACTCTAGAAGATTTGGCACTCTAAAAGGCCTTTTGGAAGCTGAGGAGAAAGATGAGGAAGCTATTGCCAAAGAAGTAGAAAAGCTTAAGGCAGGCATGGAAGCGAATTATAAAGATTACAGTAAGAAAATTGATGTTCAGGTATTTGCTGAAATGATGAAGACTTTCAGTGAAGATATTCCAAAAGAAAATCAACCAGAAGCAGTTGTAAATCTGTTTGCAAAATACAATGGAGATTTTGAGAAGATGGCAGCTGAGTTTTACGATTCAACAATCTTTGCTGATCCTTTGTCGACCAAGGAATTCCTCGACAATCCATCTGCAGAAGGAATTGCAAACGACCCAATCTGGATCATCCAAAATGCTGTAATTTCAGATTACTACGACAATGTAAAACCTATGATCAGTAAAGAAACTGAAGGTTTGGCCAGATCTGAGCGCTTGTTCGTGAAAGGATTGATGGAAATGAATTCAGATAAGAATTACGCTCCTGATGCCAACTCTACCATGAGAATGACTTATGGAACTGTTGGTGATTATGTGCCAAGAGATGCGGTGAAGTACGATTACTACACTACTGCTCAAGGTATCTTGGAAAAAGAAGATCCTACCGATCACGAATTCATTGTACCAGCTAAGTTGAAGGACTTGATCCTTGCTAAGGATTACGGTCAGTACGCTAGCGAAGATGGCGAATTGGTGGTAAACTTCATCTCTAACAACGACATCACAGGTGGTAACTCAGGTTCTCCAATGATCAATGGAAATGGAGAATTGATCGGTACTGCATTCGATGGTAACTGGGAAGCAATGAGTGGTGATATTGCATTTGAAACTCAATTGCAAAGAACCATTGGTGTGGATATTCGCTATACCCTATTCATCATCGACAAATTCGCCGGTGCGAAGCACTTGATTGACGAGATGACGATTGTGAAATAAGACATGAGAATCTAGAGTCTAGACTTAGGATTTATAATCTTAAAAGGCCCTTTGGTAATTCTGAAGGGTCTTTTTTTTTGGCCGAAATTAGAATTATAATTAGGTAGGCTAGCGCGGACATGCTGTCCGTGCGATGCTATTTGCTTAGACAAAAGTATTTTGGATTACAACTGCCGGACTCGATCCTATTGAAAGAATAATTGATTAGGATATTGGTCTCGACTGAGTTTAGCCTGAGCGAAGTCGAAGGCCTCGACCTGACATTGGTATAGAGATGCCGGCCTCGACCTTGAAGCGATAGCTTCAATCATTCCGAATCAAATCGCAGATGCTTCACCGATTCTCCTGAATCCTTCAACTCAAGAAGTGCATCGATCCCTATCTGTAAATGAGGTACTACAAAATCATTGGTGACTTTACTGTCGCTTTTGGAGGTCTTTACCCCTTCTGGGATCATTGGATTGTCTGAGACTAATAGCAATGCCCCATGTGGAATCTCATTGATGAATCCCACAGAAAAGATAGTAGCAGTCTCCATATCAATGGCCATAGCTCTGATCTCACGCAAGTAATTCTTGAAGTTTTGATCATGCTCCCAAACCCTCCTATTTGTAGTGTATACCGTTCCAGTCCAATAGTCGAGCTGATGCTTTTTAATCATAGATGATACGGAACGTTGCAATCTAAATGATGGTAGTGCAGGCACTTCCGGTGGAAGATAATCATCGCTAGTTCCATCACCGCGAATGGCAGCAATAGGCAAGATCATATCGCCGATCTGAGTCTTTTTCTTCAATCCACCGCACTTTCCAAGGAATAATACTGCCTTCGGCTCTACCGCAGAAAGCAAATCCATGATAGTAGCCGCATTGGCACTACCAATTCCGAAGTTGATGATGCTAATTCCATTGGCTGTGCAGCTTTGCATGGGCTTACCTTCGCCTCTGATGGGTGCATTAAAGCGCTTGGAAAAGAGTTCAAGGTAGTTGCTGAAATTGGTGAGTAAGATGTACTCTCCGAATTCATCGAGGTCGGTCCCGGTGTATCTAGGTAACCAGTCTTGTACTATTTCACTTTTACTTTCCATATTTTTTTTTGAAGCTTGAGGCATGAAGCTTGAAGCTAGAAGACATTAATTAACCACGACGAGCACTGCGAAGGCATCCTTCTACGCTAAAGCTTTGAAGGACTCAGCAGCGAACCTGCCTACCGGGCTCCTACGCTAAAGCTTCAACGCCAGCGTGCAGGCAGGCACAGCGGATTAATCTTTTGCAAAAGCCAACAACTTTCACATTTCATATCTCACATTTCAAATTTATTTTTCCGATTTCTGATCTCAGATTTCTGATTTGTATTATGTCTTTACTATTTCGTCTTTGTTTTCCATTTTATTCAGAAGCCAGAGTCCAGAATCCAGAAACCGGATGATTTTTTGATTGTTATGAGATCTGCGAAAATCTGCGAGATCTGCGGGAAACCAAAAAAAGGTCTTTCTCCCACTGATTACGCTAATTAACACAGATTACTCTTAAAACTAAGAACCTAGCTCTAATATCTAAACTCTAAGCTCTAAAATCTACTTGGCCACAAGTTCCATCTCATCAATCAGCCTCTGCGCTCCGGCAAACTTATCCACTACCCATAAGACGTAACGAATGTCTACAGAGATGTTTCTGCACAAATTGATATCGTAGTTGATGTCGCTCATAGTTCCTTCCCAGTTTCTGTCGAAATTGAGTCCGATCAGCTGTCCTTTGGCGTTGATCACAGGGCTTCCCGAGTTTCCTCCTGTAGTATGATTGGATGCAATAAAACATACTCTCATACTGCCATCCTTATCGGCATAATCACCATAGTCGCTATTCTGGATCAATTCCACCAAACGCTCTGGAAGATCGAAATCCACATTTGTAGGGTCGTACTTTTCCAAAATACCATTGGTTGTAGTAAAGAAGTCGTACTCCACCCCATCTCTAGGATCGTAATCTTCTACCTTGCCGTATGCCAGACGGAGTGTTGAATTCGCATTCGGATAGTACTTGCCGTCCACGTATTTACGCATCCCTTCCACATACAAACCATAAAGCGAATCCAATCGATGATCCAATGAATCATAGTCTGGTTTGATCATTTCATAATAGACATCCCAGAATTGCTTCATGTAAACGAAGGCCTTATCATTTTGAAGTGCAATGATCTCTTCTGTTTTCCCTGAATCGATCAATTGCGTTAAAGCTTCTCGGTCATTGAAAAGAGAGTTAGCATATAGATCGCTAACCAAGGCACCCATATCATCGCTATTAGATAAGAATTCAGGAAGGAAGTCGCCCTTCATATCTCTTTTGTAGATCTGCATCAGCTCAATGGCAATCAGACTATCTGTTGTGGAGTCGAAATCCTTGAAGTGCGACTCAATGCGTTTCTTCATCTTATCCTTCTCATCATCACTTAATTCAAAAGTATCTTCCTTGAACCAAGTTCTAAATCTTGATGCTAGATTGATGATCTCCAATCTCCGATAAGGTATCTCGATGAAGTAATTCCTCGCCATCGTATATGGCTCAATGGCCGATTGTTCTTGTTCCAATGCGGCTAGAAGGCCTTCATAATCCGACTGGCCGGCAACAGCCTTTCGATAAGCAGCTTCTTCCTTTTCCTTTTTGCCGATGGCATTTGAAGCTTGTAAACCTCTATTCTCACCAATCCATTTCTTCCAATAATTGCTGGCACTCGCATACTTAGAAGCATATTGGATTCTTACTTTATCAGAGGCTTTCATTTGCTTGTCCATGATCTCCAAAGCAGCCTCACGAACGGCAATTCTAGCTGGATTCAACTCCTCTTTGATGTAGCGGATCGCATCTGAGGTCAAATACTCATCTGTAGTTCCCGGAAACCCAAATACCATGGTAAAATCACCTTCTTGAATACCCTTGGTTGAGATGGGTAAATGATGACGAGGCTTGTAAGGAACGTTGTTTTCAGAGTAGTCCGCCGGAAGATTATTACTATCTGCATAGATGCGGAATAAGCTAAAATCCCCGGTATGACGAGGCCAACTCCAATTGTCGGTATCGCCTCCAAACTTGCCAATGGCCGAAGGTGGAGCACCTACCATACGCACATCTTTAAAGACCTCGGTAACAAACATATAGTACTCCTTACCATAGTAGAACGGACGAATATAGGCTTCATAATGTGTGTCTTCTGTGGCCAAATTGGTTAGTGAGTCCATTCGATTCTTAATGATCTCTTCGCGCTCTTTTCCTGCCAAACCGGCTAGGTCTTGTAGAATTGCATCCGTTACATCTTCCATGCGGACGATGAAAGTGGCGGTGAGTCCTTCATTATGAAGCTCATCTTTAAGAGACTTTGCCCAATAGCCATCAGTGAGGTAATCGTTCTCAACCGATGAATGACTTTGAATGCTTCTATAGCCGCAATGATGGTTAGTGAGGATCAAACCCTGATCAGAAATGATCTCTCCAGTGCAAAATCCACCAAAGGAGATCACTGCATCCTTTAAACTCGACTGATTGATACTGTAGATGTCTTCAGCGGAAAGTTTTAAACCCATCGACTTCATATCACCTTCTATGCTCTTGAGCAAGATTGGCAACCACATGCCCTCTTTGGCTTGCAGTTGAATTGAGCTTATGCTGATCAATATGGAAAGTGTAAGGATCTTAATACGAGATTTCATAATAAACAAAATGATAAATGGATTGCTAAAATAGTAAGTTCTGGCCCTTATTTTTGACCGTTCATCATGAAGACCGACAAAACTTTTCTTTCCTATCATCAAATTGCCGATCAAGATGTGGTGGTTGTTGATGGTTTACACCCTCAAAAGACAGTCCTTTCCCATTGGAAAGGAGCCAATGTGCATGCAGAAGTAGAGGCTGATACCAGCGGAGAGATTGCCATCAATGCCATAGAGAAAGGCTTTCCAGGGGTTGAAGCTCCCTATGTTTCCGCAACCCACTTCGATATTGATGGATTTGTAGGGGTTTTCGCGCTTTTTTATCCCGAATTGACCCTAAAATACAAGTCGGCCATGATCGAAATGGCCCGCATAGGTGATTTTCGGGAGTATTTACCCAAGAATGAGGGTTCAGATCTGGCCTTAAAGCTCTGCTGCTGGATGAATAAGGTGGAAAAAGACATGTTTTACCGTCCCTTCGAAGAAAAAGACGAGATCAAAAGCTGCGTTCCCAAATTCGAATATTTCCTAAAGATCTTTCCGGATGTGCTGCAGCAAATTGATCAGTATAAGACCGACTGGGAAGCAGAGTATATGCGAGTTAAGGAAGATATGCACTTGCTTCAAGAGGAAGAGAGAGTAAATGAATTGGGACTGATCATCAGAAAGGCAGCTCAGCCACTGCATTATTACGCACTTTTCTCAGAGACTGAGGGATTGGATATGGTGTTGAGTATTTATCCGAGTAATCGATATGAGTTGGAGTGCAAATACACCACCTGGATCGATCTGGCATCCAGGCCAAATTTGCCTAGAGTCGATCTAAGACCCTTGGCAGAGCAATTGAATCAGATCGAAGCAAGCGAACAGATCTGGGAAGTCGACCGCATCACAGATACCGGTCCGATCTTGAGACTGGAAAGCAAGAAACTCCACAAAGCCGAGCGATATGCTCATCCTTTTGAGAGAGAGATCTATGGATCTTCGATTGAAGAAGTTGAATTTGTGAAGTTGGTAAAGGAATTTTTGAAGAAAGGGTTTGAAGGTATAAAGCCTAAACGTTTTTGGACTTGGAAGGAGATGAAAGCAGGAGCTTAAACTCTCCGTGAACTCTGAGCCTTCTCAGTGTGCTCTGTGTCAAAAAAACCTAAAGCTGTTTCGCAAAGGTTCCCCAAGGATTCGCTAGGGTTCACAATGATGGGTATCAAATCTGAATATCTGTAGACTTAAAATCTATTCTCTTCATATTTCCCTGCCGGCAGGCAGGCAGGTTACGCAGATTCTATTCGCCACTGACTTAGTCGGGGCAGGCAGATTACGCAGATCTTTCATCTTTAATCCTTACTCTTTCATCCTTCGAAGCTCAACGAGCGTAGAAGGACATACTCCTTACTCCTTTACTCCTTAATCCTTTCTCCTTACTTCGAGCTCCAGACTCCAATTTTCGTATCTTACACAATATGAAAACACTACTACTCTCTTTCTCACTGATCAGCGTTTTCGTATTAAACGCTCAAACCTCAAGCTATCACGAATTCCCCGATAGCAATGCAGCATGGAACTACAATTTCCAATTGAATTGCTTTGCGAATGGTACAGCCGATGAGTCATACTCGATCATGATCTCAGGAGATACCACTATTAATAACACCACTTATAAAAAGCTTTCAATCCCCTATTTGCAGTCGCAATCTACAGGAACATGCGGAGCTTATGCTATTGGATACAAAGGAGCGATTCGAGAGGATGTGCAGGCTAAAAAGATCTACATTGTAGCTCCTGCAAGCAATTCTGAAGAGCTTCTTTACGACTTCAATTTAGCAGTTGGTGATACGTTAAAAGGCTATCTAGAGAGCCCGATAGGTGTTGATGTGATACAGTCGGTCGATTCTATACTAGTAGGTAGTTCATTCCGTAAAAGATGGGAGGTCAATAGCTGCTATAATATCTACTTTATTGAAGGAATAGGCTCAACTTATGGATTGATTGAACCTTCCCCAGGCTGTGTGTCTGACTTGCCTGATTTCTCGCTCATTTGTTTTCAGGAAAATGGAAGATCTCTGCTTCCTGATACTACTTCAAGCTGTAATCTAATCACTTCTCTTCAAGAGCAAAGAGCTAAGGTGAAGACCACTTTCTACCCTAATCCCTTTTCAACTTATAGCAAACTTCAGTTTGATCGGAATCTTCTAAATGCCAGTCTGAGCATCACTGATCTAAATGGCAAATTGGTGAAACGAATTGAGAATATCAATGGCGATAATTATACTTTCTATGCAAATGAGCTTAGTGAGGGAGTCTATATTGCCAGAATTGAGGAGAACGGAGATGTGTTATCGACTAAGAAGATTGTGATTTTAGGATTGTAAATGATCCTGCTTCAGAATACTCTGTGAACTCTGTGCCTTCTCTGTGTTCTCTGTGTCCAAAAAAAGAGAGCCTAAGCTGTTACGAAAAGGTTCCCCAAGGATTTGCTAGGGTTCACAATGATGGGTATCAAATCTGAATATCTGTATACTTAAAATCTATACTCTTCATATTTCCCGCAGATCACGCAGACTCACGCAGATCCTTTTTCCTTATTCCTTCATCTTTCATCCTTAGTCCAAGCTTCTAATTCGTATCTTGGACATAATGAAATCACTACTTCTCTCTTTCTTCTTGTTGAGTGTTTTTGTTTTAAAAGCACAGAGCTTCGACCTATTGTATAATACAACTACCTCACCTGAGGTTATTGGTCTAAGTGAGAAAAGTGGATTCTATGAAGTTCGAGCCTATGAGGACTCGGCAGGCACTCGCTTCCCTTTGCTATTGAGGGTGAGTCTTAATGGTGCACTCATTCTCGATAGTCTTGATCTCACTAGACCGGATGAAGTACTGATTGATGAATTTTATTATTCACGAGATCATCTTGGAGTCATTCAAACCATTTCGTCGCAAGGTAAAGCCTGCTTTGCAATTGAATTTATCGACACCCTTTCTGGTTTTTTAGTGCTTCGAAATCTTGTAACAGATACTTCTGAGTACTTTGTTGAACGCGCACGATTGTATGGTGATACACTTTTTGTGGTTGGATCTTTAAGAAACCCAAATAACTCAATGGATGCCTTTGTGTATCAATGGGACCTACCGAATAATAGAGATACAATTATCAATTTAGGAAATTCTAACCCTAGCATAGATCTAGCATCTGATATACTTAAGATATCCGATAAGCTGTATATTTTTAAAACCCGCAATTCAACTGCCAATTGCAACACATTTAATGAAGTATTGAGGTTTAATCTGGATTTGACACTGGATACAACTGTAGCCATTTGTAATTCAATTTCTAATTCTGCCAATCATTCCAGATACATCATTAGCGCTTTGGAATTACCAAATAGCGAGTTTATGATCAGCTCAAGAGCTGAATTTCTGCCCAACCCCAATGCCCCGAACCCTGAACAAATTGGATTTTTTAGATGGGATACTTCTCTTGTTGAGCAGCAGGCTGTTCTTTTTGGGAAGCATGATTCCGTTGCATTAGAAGCCAATAGGGCTGTTTCCCGGTTTCCTGGTTCTAATTCAGTCTATATAGGAGGAACAGAAAACTATGTTGTCAATTCATTCGGTTATGATACCTCTGATTCCTATTATGCAATTACGAGAGCAGATCTCCTAGGAAATGTTATTTGGACCAAATACTATACGAATAACACATTCCTGCACTTAAGACAAGTACTCGCTACTTCTGATGGAGGTGTTTTATTAGCAGGGACTTCCTATGATGATAAAACTGCTGTTGGACAAGAGAAAGACATTTGGATTCTAAAACTTGATAGCAACGGAAATTATCCTCAAACTTCTTCTTTAGGCGAGAGTTTAAGTTATCAAGCTGAAATTCTCATTTTCCCTAACCCGGTGAAAAATCAGCTCAACATAAGGCAGCTCAATTCGGAAAAAGCATTGGAGCTAGTGCTCTTTGATTCTAATGGAAGAATCGTCTTAGAATCCATGATTGATAATTCAGATCAAGAAGTCGATGTATCTGGACTTCCTAAAGGAATCTATTTCTACAATATCCGTGAAGCAGCTAAGCAAAGCAATCTGAAATCAGGAAAGTTGATCATCAAATAATTCTGTTTTAAATTCCGACTTCTCCCGTAGATCTTTCTCCTTTCTCCTTTCTCCTTCATCCTTACTCCTTTCTCCTTCATCCTTACTCCAAAATCCCATTTAAAGTTTTCCCGCAGATCACGCAGATTCTATTCGCTGATTATCGCAGATCTCTAATATCTAAACTCTAACATCTAAAATCTTATCTCCCATTTCCCAATTACCTAATTTAGAGGTCCAATTGAAAAAATGAAATTCAACCTACAATCCGACTACAAACCCACTGGCGATCAGCCCAATGCCATCAAGCAATTGGTGGAAGGCGTAGAGGCCGGTGATCCGGCGCAGACCTTACTCGGGGTGACCGGTTCCGGTAAGACCTTTACCATTGCCAATGTGATCCAACAGACGCAGAGACCTACTTTGGTGCTTTCCCATAACAAGACATTGGCCGCTCAGCTTTACGGAGAGTTCAAGCAGTTCTTTCCGGATAATGCAGTGGAGTATTTTGTGTCCTACTACGACTACTATCAACCGGAAGCCTATATCCCGGGTAGCGATACTTACATTGAAAAAGACCTTTCCATCAATGATGAGATCGAAAAGCTTCGTCTGAGTGCCACTTCTGCCCTACTCTCAGGGAGACGAGATGTGATCGTAGTTTCTTCGGTTTCTTGTATTTATGGTATTTCCAATCCTTCCGACTTCAAACAGAATGTCACTCATATCAAGAAAGGACAGCTGATTTCGAGAAATAAATTGTTACATCAATTCGTGGCGGCGCTTTATTCGAGAAGCTCAACCGAATTCGTAAGAGGTAAGTTCAGGGTGACAGGAGATACAGTCGATATCTTCCCGGCTTATGCCGATATCGCTTATCGGATTAGCTTTTTCGGTGATGAAATCGAAGATATCCGTTCATTTGATCCAGGGAATGGAAGTACGATCGAGATCTTCGATAGTCTGAATATCTATCCGGCCAACATCTTCGTCACTACCAAAGAACGTATGAACGATGCCATTTGGGAGATCCAGCAGGATATGGTGAAGCAGGTTGAGTATTTCAAAGAGATTGGCAAGCCTCTAGAGGCAAAACGCTTGGAAGAGCGTACGCTTTACGATCTGGAAATGATGAAAGAATTGGGCTATTGTTCAGGCATTGAGAACTATTCTCGCTATTTCGATCAGCGTGAGCCGGGTACTAGACCATTCTGCTTGATGGACTATTTCCCAGATGATTATCTATTGGTGGTGGATGAGAGTCATGTGACCGTTTCTCAAGTCAATGCTATGTATGGTGGCGACAGATCCAGAAAGATCAATCTAGTGGATTATGGATTCCGACTGCCCGCCGCCTTGGATAACCGTCCGCTTAAATTCGATGAATGGGAAGCGCTCAGAAACCAAACGATTTATGTCAGCGCTACTCCGGCCGACTATGAACTAAGAGAATCTGAAGGAGTCTTGGTAGAGCAGTTGATAAGGCCTACAGGCTTATTGGATCCACCTATAGAAGTCAGACCGACAGCCAACCAAGTCGATGATCTAATGGAGGAAATCGCTCAGCGGACAGAAAAAGACGAGCGAGTATTGGTGACTACCCTGACCAAGCGAATGGCGGAGGAACTGACCAAATACTTCACGAAGAACAGTATTAAATGTCGTTATATCCACTCCGATGTAGACACCTTAGAAAGGGTCGAGATTCTTAGGGATCTAAGACTGGGGAATTTCGATGTCTTGGTAGGAGTGAATCTATTGAGAGAAGGATTGGACCTACCAGAAGTCTCTCTAGTAGCAGTGATGGATGCCGATAAGGAAGGATTCTTGCGATCTGGGAGATCATTAACTCAGACTGCAGGTAGAGCTGCCAGAAATATCAATGGAAGGGTGATCTTCTATGCAGATACCATCACAGGATCCATGCAGAAGACCATGGATGAGACAGAGAGAAGAAGGGAAAAGCAGATCGCCTATAATGAGAAGCATGGACTCACACCCCAGGCGCTCAAGAAAGAAAGATTTACCATACTCTCTCAAACCAAAGTGGCTGATGGCAGCAAAGCTCAGCAGAAATACCAAGAAGAGCAGCAGTCGGTAGCAGCAGATCCGGTAGTGGCCTATATGAAACCAGAGCAACTTGAAAAAGCCATCGCTCAAACGAGAAGACAGATGGAGAAAGCTGCCAAGGATCTTGACTTCATGGAGGCGGCAAGATTGAGGGATGAGATGTTTGAGTTGGAAGCTTTGTTGAAAAAGAAGAAATAGTTTCTTAGAAGGTTTGTTTTCTGAATTTAAACTCTCCACTAAATGGTTCGAGGCCGGCAATCTTGTCCTAGCTGTCAGGTCGAGCGGAGTCGAGACCTTTTATTGAAGTAAATTCTGCTCAAAAAGTCCGAGGCCGGCATTAAGTACAAAATGTCCTCCATGTTCTCTGCCTGACCCGATTTAATCGGTGGTGCCTTCTCTAAGTTTTCATTGTAGTAATATTTAAAGATCGGTGATCGGAGACTGGAGACTGAGGTTGCTTATCCTAAAGTCATTCGTAATTCGTAATTTGAAATTCGTAATTAGTTTAGTCTGCTTTTATATGCTGCCTTCGAGTCACCTCATGCAGTCGCATTTAGGACAATAATGACGCAGTGATCGCTGTGCCTCCGCTGTGGCCGCCGTGGTTAAAAAACTACTCAAAAGTCAATGTCAACTGCCCTCCCGCATCCGCTTCAACCTCGTCTAACTGGCTTAAACTGATTCCCAGCAACCTTACTCCCTCTTCCCAGTCGACATCCGGTAGCAGTTCATTCACCACATCTCTGATCTGTTTCTCATCATCGGTATAGCTATCCAAGCTCTTAGATCGATTGCGAATGGTGAAGTCGCTGTACTTGAATTTGAGGGTGATGGTACGAGCTTTTCTGCCCGACTTCTTAAGTCGCTCCATCAATTTCTCCTGAACCTCATCCACTTTTTCTCGGGCCTCCTCAAGACTTTTCAGGTCCTCAGAGAAGGTACGTTCGGCACCGATCGACTTGCGAATGCGGTTCGGCTTGACTTCTCTTTGATCATTGGCATTGACGATATTGAAGTAGTGCTTGCCCGATTTACCGTACTTTCTGATCAAGTCGGTTTTGCTGAACTTCATAAGATCTTCTCCAGTAAAGATCCCTTCAGCATGCATCTTCTCGGCAGTTTTCTTACCAATACCGTGAAACTTCTCCACTTTCAATTGCTTTAAGAAAGGAATAGCCTGTTCGGGAAGGATGACACTCAGTCCGTCGGGTTTATCCAGATCAGAAGCAGTTTTTGCCAGGAATTTATTGAATGATACACCTGCCGAAGCCGTAAGACCGGTCTTGGATTTGATCTCTTCTCTGATCAGCATAGCAATCTTGATAGCCGAGCTGATGCCTTGTTTATTGTAGGTGACATCGAGATAAGCCTCATCTAGAGATAAGGGTTCAACCAGATCTGTGTATTCATAAAAGATCTCGCGAATCTGTTCAGAGAACTCTCTGTATCGGTCGAAACGAGCTTTTACGAAAATAAGATCAGGACATTTTCTGGCAGCTGTTACTGATGGCATGGCTGAGTGTACACCAAACTTTCTGGCCTCGTAAGAAGCCGCTGCCACCACTCCCCTCCTGCTTGAACCACCAACAGCAATTGGCTTTCCTAAATACTCTGGATGGTCTTTTTGCTCAACAGAAGCATAGAAAGCATCCATATCGATGTGGATGATCTTTTTATCTGCTGAACTCTTTTTTTCCATTCTGTTGAACAATTTTCGAATTTATCGCTTTTTCTGTTGAACAACATTTTTTAACAGTTGTTTGTATTCACATTATATGTATATACATATATTTGCAATCTAATTAAACTAAAATCAAAAAAACAAAGACATGAAAAAATTACTAAGTATTGCTACTGCTCTTGTAATCAGCCTAGCATCATTTGCAGGTGGAGGAGAAAAGTATAACGTTGACAGTAAAGTCAGCAAGATGGAATGGGTCGGTAAGAAAGTTACTGGTCAGCACAATGGAACTATCACTGTTGATGGTGGTGAAGTAACCGTAGAAGATGGAATGATCACCGGAGGTACCCTTTACATTGATATGAATTCAATTGTGGTATTGGACATTGAAGATGAAGGTACAAATGCCAAGCTAAGCGGTCACTTGAGATCAGATGACTTCTTCGGAGTTGAAAAGCATCCAAAATCAAAACTAGTTATCACTAAAGTTGAGAAGAAAGGAGATATCTATCATATCCACGGTGATTTAACTATTAAAGGAATTACGCAAAAAGTAGAAATTCCGGCAAAGATTACTATGGAAGATGGCAAACTAGTTGCAATTGGAGAAACAGAAATTGATAGAACGAAATTCGATATCAGATATGGTTCTGGAAAATTCTTTGAAGGTTTAGGTGACAAAATGATCTATGACACTTTTACTGTAAAATTCAAAGTAGGAGCTAAGAAGTCGTAAAGATTTTCATTAGTGGTTAGTAGAGTCAAAGGTCGCAACTCATCTGAGTTTGCGACCTTTGTTTTTTATAGGGTTTGGGCTCCCTTGGCTAAAAAATCCTAATCTTGTTGGAAATTATCCTTCAGAGGCCCGTAGCAATAGCTTATGCTAAAAAACTGGTTAAAAAAATTTCCCGCTTTATTCAGTCTCTTTACACTGATTGCGATACTATATGATTTGGGATTTGACCAAACAGAGGTATTGCAAGAAGTCCTATATGGTGTATACTTGGCGGGACTATTTATTGGGATCATATCAACGGTTAGTCGCTATTTCACTTCAAAGACTTTAAAGGTCAAGCGCCTAATCTGGTTCGACCTCTTGAGCATCTTTTTCTTCCTGATCATCATTTTCAACGACCTCTCTCTATTCAAGAGTTGGGAGTTCTTGAGCTATTTCACGCATGTGAATTGGAAGTATGGTGCCTTGATCTTGGTATTTATCAGAGAGGTTTCTGCCTTACAGATCAATTTTTCCAGAACCCTCTTTAATCCAGCTCAATTCTTTGTACTTAGTTTCTTCATCATCATAGCCATTGGCACTTTACTCCTATCATTGCCAAATGCAACTGTAGGCGGGATCAGTTTTATGGATGCAGCCTTCACCTCCACCTCTGCAGTCTGCGTTACCGGATTAATTGTAGTAGACACCGGCACTTACTTCACCATATTTGGAAAGGTGATCATCTTGGTTTTGATTCAGATTGGAGGTATAGGCATCATGACCTTTGCCAGCTACTTCAGTTACTTCTTCAGTGGTGGAAGTAGTTATGAGAACCAATTGGTTCTTAGCGATATGACGAGTTCCAATAAATTGGGAGAGGTCTTTGGCACCTTGAAGAAGATCATCATTGTGACTTTTACTTTGGAAGCCATTGGTGCCTTCTTGATCTTCTTTACTCTTGAGAACAAAGAGATCTACTCCTATTTAGATAAGGGTTTCTTCTCGATTTTCCACTCCATCTCGGCATTTTGTAATGCAGGATTCTCCACTCTGGGTGATAGTTTACACGAAGGTGGGTTTCGATTCAACTATGGCTTACAATCGATCATATTGCTCTTGTTCATTATTGGAGGATTGGGATTTCCGATTGTGTTCAATCTATTCAATTATGTGACGTATTTATTCAAGAATCGACTTATTCCAATTGTATTGGGAAAGGAAAGAAAGCAGATCATCACACCTTGGGTAATCAATTTGAATTCTAGGATCGTACTGATTACAACTGGTATCCTTTTGCTGCTAGGAAGTAGCATTTTCTTCGCTTTTGAATATCACAATAGTCTGGCTGAACACACCTTCTTCGGCAAAATACTCACCTCCATATTCTCAGCTGCTACTCCGCGTACTGCTGGTTTTCATACAGTAGACTATTCTGGATTGAACTTTTCTACCATTATGCTCATCTTCCTTTTAATGTGGATTGGTGCTTCCCCGGCTTCTACAGGAGGTGGGATTAAAACTTCAACCTTTGCGATCGCAACTTTGAACTTTTGGAGTTTAGCCAGAGGAAAGGAGAGAATGGAACTATTCCGAAGAGAGGTAGCTGACATCTCTATAAGAAGGGCTTTTGCAATAATCTCATTATCGCTTGTGGCGATTGGTGTTGGAGTTTTTGCGATTGCTTATTTTGACAACGACAAACAATTGATCGATATAGGTTTTGAATGTTTCTCGGCATACAGTACTGTTGGACTTAGCCTTGGAATAACCGAACAATTGAGCAATCCAAGTAAATTTGTGTTAATTGCTTTGATGTTTACTGGAAGGGTAAGTATGTTATCCTTACTTATCGCAATTACACAAAAAGAGAAACGCAAGCATTATAGATATTCTCAGGAAGAGATCCTGATCAACTAAGACTTATGAAGTACATTATATTCGGTTTGGGAAACTTCGGCTCTTCTCTAGGACAGAAACTAACAGAGCAAGGCAATGAAGTAATTGGTGTAGACAAGAGTATGGATAAGGTAGACGACCTTAAAGAGAAGATCTCCCATACAGTTTGTCTTGATTCTACTGATCAATTCACTGTTTCCGGACTACCACTAAAAGACACGGATGTAGTGATCGTTGCTATTGGTGAAGATCAGGGAGCAAATATCATGACCACAGCGGTATTGAAAAATCTCGAAGTAAAACGATTGATCTCTAGAGCCATTACACCACTTCACGAAACAGTGCTTGAAGCAATTGGAGTGGATGAGATCGTACATCCGGAAGAAGAAACCGCCGAACGTTGGGCTAAGAAACTCTGTATGAAAGGTGTGGTTGATTCCTTTGAGTTAAGTGGTAAATTCTCAATCGTAGAAGTTAGCGTACCAAAGAAGTACGTAGGTCAAACCCTCCAGGAAGTCGGTTTTAGAAGAAGACACAATTTAGTTGTACTCACTACCATCAAGAAATCCGAGACCACCAATATGCTAGGCATCCATAAGGAAGAGAATCTAGTTCAAGGTGTTGCCTCGCCAAAGACCGTCTTGGAAGAGAACGACATCATGGTGATCTATGGCGACAATAAGGATATTAGGAAGTTATTGAATGCTGAAGACTGATTTTATTAAGAACCTAGAGTCTAGAATCTAGACTCTAAATTCTAGGTTCCAAAAAAGATCTACATATCCTCTCCGTCTTCGTCATCATCTTCTACCTCAAACAACTCAGCTTTCAAGAACTCCAGTGCTATCGAATTGGCTTCTGTTGCTGCTTCTTCAACATATGACTCTTGAGTAGGGTTTGCAAATGCATGATCTGCATCAAATGATTTCACGATCAACTCTTCATCCGTTTTCTTCATATTGGCTGCAAACTCATCGGCAACTTCTTGATTGATCCAATGATCTTTCTCAGCAAAGATGAATAAGACATCAGACTCTAATTTCTTCAATCTCTCGAGATCTTTCTCAGGCATGCCATAATACATTACGCAAGCTTCTGCTCTATCTCCAGCCTCAATGGATGCTTGAAGCGACCAACCACCTCCAAAACACCAGCCTATGGTGCCAATACTCGCATTTGAAGGTATCATTTTCATTGCTCCACCGAGAATGTTCATGATCCTTTCCTTATCTGCCGACTGCATATACTTGGCCGCACTATCTCTTACTGTGGCAATCTTACCATCGTAAAGATCCAGGGCAATCACATTCACCTCTCCTAGTTCTTCGCTTAGACGATCGGCTTCTTGTTTTACATAATCGTTCAATCCCCACCATTCGTGGAAGACCAAAAGATACTTATCACTGCCTTCACTCATTAAAGCATAGGCATTCGCGCTTTCGCCACCGTCAACTGATACTTGGATCATTTCGCCTTTGAAGTTGGTCTCGCCCATTTCCTTAGGCTCATCGTGTTTTTCTTTGAATTCAGCCTGATCTCCAAGATCTTCAAAAGATTCTTCTTGGGCTTTTTTATTATCACTTCCTCCACAGGCCATCAATACAGCCATAAGAGCAAGAATTAGTAATTGTGGTAGCTTTTTCATCTTATTTATGTTTTATTGTTGTGTTTTAAGGTAAGCTAAACCGAGCAAAGCTGCAAATGTTTATGTGGAGGATGGAGTTTGAAGCTTGGAGTATGAAGGTGATAATAATCTCTCTAAAATCTAAAATCTTTCATATCTCAGCTCCCGACTCTCAAATCCGAGATCATTGCATTTCACTCCACTTCATCTTTAGAAATAGCTCGTCGAAGTATTTCTCGAACAGGCTTAATTCTTCCGGACCTTCATATCTATTGATGATCTGCTTGACTTCATCATCTCTGCGAAGAGTTGTAATGGTAGACGGTAGATCAGTTACATTCTCATTATCATAATTCGACTGTAGCTTAAAAAACCCAATTTCCTCAGCCTTACTCATTAGCATTTGGATCTTCTGTTCATCAGCTTGGGCTTTGAACTTGCCTTCATATTCCACAAACTTCTCTGCATTGTAGATAACAGTTCCATCATTATAGACAGTGATGGTGTATATAGGACAACGACCAAAACAAGGGGTGCGTTGAATTCGTGCAATGGCATTATCTGGAAAGTCGATCGTCTTCTTTACCACTTTTGCCTCAACTTGCTCCTCCACATCCTCTTTAACTGGATATGTTCTCTCTTGGACTACTTCTTCTTTAGCAGTTGCTTCTTTCTTGTTCTTACAGGCAAAACTTAATACGATCAACAAAATGGCTAGTATTCTCATTTTCGGAATTTTGATTTCTTCAAAGATAACTTTGTTTTTTTTGAGAGTCTAGAATCTAGAGCCTAGAATCTAGATGAATTAGTTCGCACCTTCAATGCTTCCACCCTCTCTATCTTTCTGTTCTTTTTGTCCTAGCCACAAAAAGCTTGTCCGCCTGCTGGCGAAAACCAAACCTGCCTGCCGGCAGGCATGATAGGCAAGTTTCCTCCAATAGAATTTATCCCGAGACAAAGGGAACAAAAAGAAATCCACCCTCTCTTTCATCAGGCAAGATAGCATTGTGTAAGATAAAGCCTAATTATATTTATCTTAGAGCTAATTCATTAAATATGAAAGCCTTTGCAATTATACTTAGCATAGTATCTCTCTTTTTCTCTGCTTGTCAAAACCAAAACCAAGAAGTCTTCTGGGTTAGCGGTTACCAGTCGGAATGCGATATGGGAGCGGGAAAGGGCAACTGCCTACTTATCTCAAAGGCAGAAACGCTCGATTCTGCGGAATGGGAGCTATTCTATGCCCCTATTGAAAATTTCGCATTTGAAGCGGGAATACTAAAGAGAATAAAAGTTGAAAAAAGCGAGAAGGAAAATGCGCCAGCAGACGCTTCTAGCTATGATTATCGTATGATCGCTGTAATCGATAGTATGGATGATCCGAGGGTGGCGTTAAATAAAGGCTGGACACTTGCCGAGATCAATGGCGGTCCCTTTAACCGTATGATGCCTATCCCCAATTTGCAGATCGATCTATCGAAAAAGACCATCAGCGGCACTTCCGGCTGCAATCAATACACGGGAAGTATAGAATATTTGGGGACCTCAAAAGTGGTTTTTAGCCCGATCGTCAGCAGCAGAAGAGCCTGCATCGGTAAAAACATTGAGGCAGAATATTATGCTGCCCTTGATCAAATAAAAAGTTACGAAGTAGATAAGGAACTAATTTTCCTTGATGAAGAAGGTAAGGCGCTTCTAAAATATCTCCCCGGAATCCAGCAAACTAAAATGCGCACTGCTGGCTCAGAACAACGACTCCACGATATCTGGGTGTTGAGTAGATTGAACGGAAATCCAGTATCTCGAAAAGAGCCTCTACCTCGCTTGGAAATCAATCTTACTAAGAATATGATCATGGGTGATGATGGTTGTAACACTTATAGAGGTCCGATAAGTACAGTAAATGACTCTGCACTAGTCTTTGGAGTTTTAGCAGTGACTGAGAAAGCATGCATGAAACAGACTATAGCACAAAGCTATTATGAAGCAATGTCAGAGGTGAGCTCTTATCAGTTTGAAGAGCGACTGCTAATCTTAGTCGACGAAGAAGGCAATGAAGTATTGGCCTTTTTGAAGACTGATTGATCTAATCGATGTCAAAAACGAATCCTGAAATAGATTTATACCTCAAAGAAGGTTGTGGACGCTGTGAGCTTTTTAAAACGCCCGACTGTAAAGTGCATTCATGGACAGATGAGTTAGGTGCTTTACGACAAATACTTCTATCAACGGAATTGAAAGAAGAAAGGAAATGGGGAGTGGCTTGCTATACTCACCAATCGAAGAACATTGTAATGCTGTCGGCCCTTAAAGATTTTGTGAGCCTTAGTTTTTTGAAAGGCAGCTTGATCAAAGACCCCGACAAAATACTCTCAAAAGCAGGAGAAAATAGTCACATCGCTCGCCTCATCAAGTTTAAAAGCCTTGGACAAGTAGAACAATACAGAGAGAATGTATTGGACTTCATCAAACAGGCAATAGAGATTGAGAAGTCGGGTAAAAAAGTGAAGAAAGAAGCTGTTCCGGAAGAGATACCGGAGGAATTAAAAACTGCTTTTGAGAATGACGCTATATTCAAAGAAGCTTTTGAGGCACTAACGCCAGGCCGGAAAAGAGGCTATTTAATCCATTTTAATCAGGCAAAACAATCTAAGACTAGGATTTCTAGGATAGAGAAATACCGCTCTCAAATAATGAATGGCATTGGTATCCACGATATTTGGAAGCAATCCAAATAGCAATAATTGGATCCATTTTGAGTTATTGAGAAAAGCCAAACCAAATGAGAAGTATACGTTTACCCTTTCTCCTCATATCAGCCACTTTAATCCTGATCACTCCACTCATTGCCATGCAATTTAGCTCTGAGGTAGATTGGGGACTACTCGATTTCATACTCGCCGGCATCTTACTGTATGGAACTGCCTTTACAATAAATGCGATCCTCAACAAAGTCCAAGGTAGAACTAAGCAAATCCTCGCTATTGGGATAAGCCTGCTAATCCTTCTATTGATCTGGGCCGAACTAGCGGTAGGAGTGTTTGGGACTCCTTTCGCTGGAAGCTAGTGTCGGATCTTGGATTTGGGAGATGAGATATGAAATGTGAAAGATGGATTAAGGAGGAAGGTTTAATGATGAATGATCTACGATTATCTGGTAAATCTATGCCCCGACGGTTCCTGCTTGCCACGTCTCAGGCGTGGACTGATTCCGCATGTCTCGATACTATTCCGATTTCATCGGAATCACTCGACAAGCTGATGGGATTGCCTGCCCTACGGCTGGCGGGTATCGAAGGACAGTCGGCTGGAAATAGGATCTGCGCAATCTGCAAATGGGATCAGCGTGATCAGCGGGAAAGTTTATTTGTCCAATTGATTCAAGCAAATCTAATCGCAACCCTACAGAGTTTGATTGTGTGACTTTTTATATATCCCAAGTCCCAGCTCTCAGCTCTCACATTCCAAATCTGTCTAAACTTGGTTCCTAAGCCTGTCGAAGGACTAGGTTCTCCTCCCTACTTCCCCTTTTGCTTCAACTGCTGCTGCTTCGCCATCTCTTCCATGCGCTTGGCAAAGCCAGATTTCTTTTTCTTCTTAGGATTCTTTTTATTCTTCTCGATCTTCGCTCTAATAGCATCTTCATTGATGAATACTTTTCTAATCAAGAAGGTTTGTCCGATCGAGATAATGTTCGCCAAGAAATAGTAGTAACTCAATCCTGATGAATAAGAGTTGAACCAAAATAGCATCATGATCGGCATTAGATACATCATGATCTTCATCTGAGCAGCCATTGGTCCTTCAGTAGCCATACCTGCACTCATAGAAGAGTTCAGCTTAGTATAAAGCGCAATAGAAACTGCCATTAAGATGGTAAAGAGCGAGATGTGATCACCGTAGAATGGAATACTGAAACCATCAGGGAATGTATAGATCGAATCATATGTAGAAAGATCATCTGCCCATAAAAAGCTCTCCTGACGCAGCTCAATAGAGGCCGGGAAGAAGCGGAACATCGCAATCAAAATTGGCATCTGGATCAAGAGTGGAATACAACCACTCAATGGGTTTACTCCGGTCTGACGATACAAGCTCATCATCTCTTGCTGCTTTTTCATCGCATCATCCTTGTACTTCTCATTGATCTCATTGATCTCCGGCTTAAGCACACGCATTTTGGCGCCAGACAAGTATGTTTTGTAGGTGATCGGCGAAAGCACCAATTTCAAGAGAATGGTAAGTATCAGAATGATTATACCATAGCTCATATCGAAGCTATCTAGGAAGTTGAAGACCGGGATTACTGCAAATCGGTTTACCCAACCAAAGATTCCCCAACCCAGATCAATGATCTCTTCTAAGCCTAGATCCAGTTCTTTAAGGATATCGTATTTGTTTGGTCCGAAATAGAACGACATGCCATACTGCTCAACCTTAGAGCCGCTCAATGGCAAAGTCAAGGCAGCAGTCATTCTCTTCACATATCTTTCAGATCCTTCATCAGTCTCGGTCTGTATAAATGCACGAGCCTTGTCAAAAGCATCATCAGCAATAATAGTAGTATTGAAGAATTGCTGCTTTAAAGAGATCCATTTTGGATCAGCATCAAACTCCTCTTTCTCATCTGAAGTGGCAGTAAGATAATCGATATCCTCATCCTTGAACTTATAGTAGATGGTTGTAGCATCTCTCTGGTTCTTCATTGTCTTCTCCTGATCAGGAGCCTGAACCGACCAGTTGAGATACATCTCACCAGTACGCATATCAACCACTTGATCCATTTCGATCAAATTCACATCCAAATCGATCAGATATTGGTCACCTCTTATGGTATAAAGCAATTCCAGATAACGACCGCTTCCCGCATTCAATCTAAAGCTCAATTGCTGCTCGCCTGAACCACTAACACTCATATCTCCAACTACATCTGTTGTGAAGTAGAGCTCATCAGTATAAATATTCTTATTGTCTCTTGTAAAGAAGTTGAAATTAAAATCAGATGTAGAATCAATCAGCAATAGAGGCTTCTCAGAATAAGTCACATAATCCTTTAGCTCTACTTTCTCAACTTTACCCCCTTTGGTGTTGAAATAGAGCTTCATCAGCTCATTCTCTACCTTGATGATTCGTGATTCTCCTTCGGCTGAAGCAGCAAAAGCTCCGTATAGTCTTTCTAATTCTGCATTCTGAACAGAATCATTAGAAACAACAGTTGAGTCATTGCTGATCTCTTCTACTGACTCCATTGAAGAGTCGATCTCAGCTTCTACACCTTCTTCTTTTGTTTGTTGTGCTTGCATAGCAGCCGCTTTTTCAGCTTCTACTTGCTCTATGCTATCACGAACTCTCAATTGCTCGGCTACTTCTTCTTCTGAAGGTGCATTGTATATGCTAAAACCGATTATAATGGCCCCAATGAGTAAAAGGCCAACGAATGTATTCTTATCCATCTAGATTAACTCTCCTTAACTACTGCTTCTTTTTGATTTTCTTTCACCACTGCGGCAATGAATTCCACGAATAATGGATGTGGATTCAAGACTGTACTGCTGTACTCTGGGTGAAACTGAACTCCTACAAACCAAGGATGATCTTCGATCTCAACGATCTCAACCATGCCGCCTTCAGGATTGATCCCAGTGGCGCGCATTCCATTTGCTTCATATTCTTCTAGGTACTTGTTATTGAACTCAAAACGATGACGATGACGCTCTGTGATCAATTCTTTACCGTATGCATTTCTAGCAATACTATCATCCTTGATTTTACACTCATAGGCTCCCAATCTCATGGTTCCGCCCATATTGGTAATTGCTTTTTGCTCTTCCATTAAGAAGATCACCGGATCCTCTGCATGTTCTTTGATCTCTGTAGTATGCGCACCTTTCTTGCCCAATACATTTCTGGCAAATTCAATTACTGCGCATTGCATACCCAAACAGATTCCCAAGAATGGAATTTTGTTGGTTCTCGCATATTCAACTGCTGTGATCTTTCCTTCAATTCCTCTTTCACCAAAACCGGGTGCTACCAAAACACCATCGAGTCCAGCCATTCTTTCAGCTACATTATCGGCATTGATCTGCTCTGAATGTATCCATTCAACTTCAACAGCAGAATCATTCTTCGCTCCTGCATGGATCAGTGCCTCATGAATAGAAATGTATGAGTCTTTAAGTTCAATGTATTTCCCGATCAAACCAATGCGAACTTCGCGCTTTGGATTCTTCAATCGATCCAAAAAGGCCTTCCACTCTTCAATATCCGGTTCTTGCTTGGATGGGAGATTCAATTTGTTGAGTACCACTTGATCCAGCTCCTCATGCTGCATGAGAATTGGCACTTCATAAATGGTTTCTGCATTCGCCGATTCAATAACGGCCTCTTCTGAGATATTGCAGAATAATGCGACTTTCTTTCTTACGTCAGCCGGGATTGGCTGCTCGGTTCTCAGTACTAAGACATCGGCCTGAACCCCACTTTCTTGCAACATCTTCACAGAGTGCTGAGTAGGTTTGGTCTTCAATTCTCCCGATGTAGAAAGGAATGGAACAAGAGTTAAGTGAATCACGATACAATCGATCTCAGGATCCCATTTTAGCTGACGAACAGCTTCAATGTAGGGTAGCGACTCAATATCACCTACCGTACCTCCGATCTCAGTAATTACAATATCATACTTACCGGTTCTTCCCAATAAGCGCACTCTTCTTTTGATCTCATCTGTGATGTGAGGAATTACCTGGACGGTCTTTCCGAGATATGCGCCTTCTCTTTCCTTATTGATCACATGCTGATAAATGCGACCGGTAGTTACATTATTCGCCTGAGAAGTTTTTGTATCTAGATACCTTTCATAGTGTCCAAGATCCAAATCGGTTTCTGCACCATCTTCGGTCACATAACACTCTCCATGTTCATATGGATTTAGCGTTCCCGGATCTACATTGATATACGGATCCAGTTTCTGAATAGTCACAGAATAGCCTCTAGCTTGAAGTAATTTGGCTAAAGAAGCTGAAATAATCCCCTTTCCAAGGGAAGAAGTTACACCACCGGTAACAAAAATGTATTTGGTCTTAGAGTCGGCCATGAAGAATCGCTACAGTTTCAATAAAAACTGGCCCAAAATTAAGACAATAAGCGATGGCAAAAAACTTTTTGAGGGCCTAAAAAGTAAGGCTTACACCAACCGATGGAAGAATTGGTAATTGATTGACTCTTTCAGCAGTTACCCTGTTCACATAGAAGATGTTTTCTCTGTTGTAAACGTTGGTAACACTAACAGTAGCATCTAGTATAGAATGCTCAGAAAGAACAAACTTACGTTTCAATGAAAGGTCGAATCGATGATAAAATGGCAAGCGACCGTCGTTCAACTCCCCATATCGAATGCCCAATTCCCCATTTTGAGAAACATAATTCTGATCAATTGCTCCTTGGAATGTCAGCAATTCATAAAATCCTGTAGTCTGAGTAAGTGGGAAACCTGATCCCATATTCCATCTTGCATCGAAAGTCCACAACAAGCCTTCTCCAAATGAATATGATCCTACTAGATTCACATTATGTCTTCTATCAAATACTGGGAAATACTCCTGAATACCATCCCATCTCACCACTTTCGATATTGAATATACTGCGTAAAGACTTAGATTCTTACGATCGTATTTCAGAGTAACATCTACTCCATAAGCATCTCCGGTCTCAACAATAAAGTCTTTCTTCAATACATCAGGCTGATCTGAATTGGCTGAATTATCTTCATAGAGCTTATTCCTATTCACATTGGTCAATTGCGTAAACCATTTGTAATAACCCTCTACGTTCAGATTGATATTTCTGCTAAGATCATACTCGAAACCTATAATTGCATGTCTAGCCTTCTGAAGTTGATCATTTAAGGACTTAGTGCTTCCATCCTCTAGAGTAATCTCATCTTGGAGATTATCCGGACCGGAAAGAAATCCATAGAATAAGTTCACTACATCACGATCCGAAGTGGCGCTCAATAAGTTTTGTGAGTAAAAGCCTCCTGCTCCTTTGATCCTAAAATCATCGGTAATGTTCACCTTGAAACCTAAACGAGGCTCTGGAGAGAATGTGCTCAGAGAAGCGTAATAATGCATTCTAAAACTAGGCTCCAAGACCACTCTTCCAAAATTGAATTTGTACTGTAAATAACCTGCAATTTCGGTGGTATTCTGGCGCTGACTAATCGTTTGTGCTACTGAGTTCGTGAACTGGAAGTCGGTTGTAAAACCCAAAATAGAGAAACCGAATTTAGATTCATTATCTCCATTGAAGTTGGTGAAGTTCATATTGGCATTAAAGCCATTGATCAAAGATCTTCTATCTCTTGCAGCTGCAGTTACCTCATCTTCCTGGGCAGAGGTTTCATAGCTCGTATAGGCTATGGTTCCATCAATCAAAGTAGTTGATCTTGCGGGAATCAATACAAAATTAGTACCTGCTCCATATTGATCCCATTCAAATGCTGCAACACCCGGAAAATCCACTCGGTCTGTATAATTGAAACCAAAGAAATTCACCTTACTTCCATTGCTTCCACTCAAAGATATCTTTCCATATAGATCAGTGAAATTGTAAGGCAATCCAGGCTCATCAATGTATGAGTAGATGCTTTCAGATGTGCGGTCCATATATGAGGTCTTCGCCGATAAGATAAATGACTTGCTGCCACCTCTTTGAGTCTTCGGCTTGGAGATTGGACCTTCTAACAAAATATCTGAGCCAAATGTAGTAGCACCGATCTTTCCTGAAAGTCTTTGTTTGTTACCGTCTTTGGTTTTGATATCCATCACAGAGGATATTCTTCCTCCGAACTCAGCCCCGAAACCACCTGTGTAAACATCTGCGGTTCTCAATATATCAGTATCAAAGACAGAGAATAATCCAATGGAGTGGAATGGATTGTAAATGATCATTCCATCGAGTAATACCATGTTCTGAATTGGTGAGCCCCCACGAATATATAATTGTCCTCCTTGATCACCTGTGAAAACAACGCCGGGCAGCACCTGAAGATATTGTGCAAGATCCGGATCACCCCCAATTGCAGGCATCTTCTTGATCTCTTTAGGCGTTAGTTTTGCCACCGACATTTGAACTGTGGTCTGTGCCTCTTGCTTTTCAGCCGAAATGGTAACCACATCTAGCTCTACTGATGATTCTGAGATAAAAAGTTTGAAATCTTGGATCTGACCATCTTTTGTGAGGTTTACACTAGCTGTTGCCGTATCAAAACCAATGGTTGTAGCCAGAACGGTATATTTTCCCAATGGAACTTTTGTCAGGTTAAAGAATCCATTATCATCTGTTGTAGCTCCAATGGTGGTTCCTTTAAGGAATACATTCACGTAAATCGCCGGCTCACCTGTCTCTTTTTCATATACAAATCCTCTAACCGATCCGGTTTGGGCGCTTAGTTGAAATGCAGAAAAAACAACTGTAATTATGGTGAGAAAGACGATTTTAAAATTCATGCAGGAAAATTTTTCAGTCGGCAAATATATCCAAAAGCAAAAGATTGCTCCTTAAAGGTTTAGAGATGCGAATTGTTCGGGAAATGTGGCCTGACTAGTGTAGAATTTCAAAAACCAGCTCTTGCAATAATTGATGATTGGGCAATCTATCCACTCCTACACCCTTACTGCGCAAGTCGGCCTTCCTTAGAGAGCTCATGATCTTGGCAATTTTCTTCTGACTGAAATTCTTAGCTGCCATCTGATAATCCTTCAAGAAATAGGGATTAATTCCCATCTTAGATGCGGCAACTTTGGGGTTTCCCGCTGGTAGGCTCTTGAAAAGCAACAATTGAGAGAAGAATCGATACAATGATGGTAGGATCATCGGCACGGGAAAGGCGCCCTCATTCTTCCCAAAATGTTGTATGATCCTGTTTGCCTTAAGAACATCCCTAGCTCCAAGCGCATTGTTCAATTCAAATACATTATAGTCTTTGCTGATACCTATATTCTCCTCGATGAGCATTGCATCGATCGTCCCGCCTTCATTCAGATTGATCAATAGTTTACTGATCTCATTGCTGATCTTAGATAGATCCGTTCCTAAAAACTCAATCAGCAGTTGAGATGCTTTGGGGTGTATTTGATAACCTTCAGCGTTTACCCTCTGCTCTATCCATGGAGCGATCTGGTTTTCATAAAGCTTTTTGGATTCGAAGAAAACGGCCGACTTCTTAAAAGCTTTCACTCCTTTATTCCTTCCATCTGGTTTCTTGTGCTTATGACAGATCACCAGAATACTGCTATCTGATGGGTTTTCTATATAAGATGAGATATGCTCCCATTTTTTGAGGTATTGTGCCTCCTTAACGATTACTACATTATAGCTGGCCATCATTGGATAGCGCTTCACCATGCTTTCCAACTCCATCATATCCAGATCGCGGCCATATACTACTGTCTGATTGAACTCTTTCTCGGCTTCATCCAGGACATGCTCTTCTATGTAATCAGAGATCTGATCGATAAAGTACTCCTCATCTCCACAGAGAAAATAGATCGGCTGATACACCTTTCTCCGCAGCTCTTGCATGATTTGATCAAATTTCAATGTCTCTCAGTATTTTTGTAGTAATGATGCAGGCTCTAAACCTTCCAAATTATCCTTTTCAGATCAAAGAAGAGGACAAAAAAACAAAAATTTTCGACGAGATTCGAGCGGAATATTTAGTGCTTACTCCAGAAGAGTGGGTGCGACAGCACTTAGTGAGGTATTTGATCGATGTGAAGGGCTTTCCAAAAGGCCTTATTGCCCTTGAAAAAGGACTAAAACTGCACGGTATGCAAAAACGCATGGACATACTGGTGTATAGTCGAATGGGTGAGCCTATCTTTATGGTAGAATGCAAGGCGCCGAACATCAAGATAGATCAAGCTGTTTTTGAACAGATCGGCAGGTATAACATTCGCATGAGATTACCGTATCTACTTGTAAGCAATGGGCTTGAACATTATTGTGCAAAAATCGATTTCAATACAGCTAAAATTGAGTTCCTCAAGGATATACCGAATTATGAAGCCTTATAGACTTCTTATTATCATACTACTTTGCTTTTTTGGCAGCAGCTTGAA
>PALM01000019.1 GCA_002706365.1 Flavobacteriales bacterium
AACTCTTCCGAATAACGACGATGTTTTCGTAAAGTCCTGATGTTTGTTTTCATGTTGATCACATTTAAAAGTGGTCAACCTATTTCAGGCACGGACAGATAGGACTAAAGATGAAGGATTAAGGATTAAGTATGATATATGATATATGAAATGTGGATTTTCGATTATTGACTATCGGCTATTTTATCCACCTACTGTGTAAACCGAAGCAAAGCGCAGGTTTAAGCTTTAGCGTAGGTGGGCGTTAATCGGCAATCGGCTATAAATAGCTGTACCACAGAGCCTGCCGGCAGGCAGCTTTCGCAGAGTTCGTTCAGGGTCTAACAGAGTTCAACGAGATATACCAGCGATCTGACGCTAATCGAAAAACGTCTATGGTTCTTGAACTTCCAGAAGGGAGTTCTTACTTTTATTCTATGACTAGCTTTTGTTGAATCACTTCATCATTATTGCTTCCAATTAGATAATAGATTCCTCTGGCTATATGTTCAGGTAAAGTAATGCGAATTGGGTTTGTTTCTTCTTCTAATTGGATGCTGGTAGAAAATACCGTTGAGCCCATAGAATTTATAAGTCTTATCTCTAACTTTTTTTCAGAAATTCCATCCAATTTTAAATAGAATGTTCTATTTATCAATGGGTTAGGGTAGATGTTAAGATGGTTCTTTAGTCGATAATTTATCGCTATATGCTTTGAATATTCAAAACTCCCATCATAGTCAGTTTGTTTTAAGCGGTAGTAAGACAGGCCTTTATAAGGGTTATTGTCCAATGAAGAATAATCTCTCCTTTCAATACTATTGCCGGCACCATCAACAATTGCAACGGTTTCATAGCTATTGCCATCTTTGGTTTTCTCGATGGTAAAATAATCGTTGTTGGTCTCTGAAGCAGTTGTCCATTTTATTTCAACCTGATCAGCATTAATTTGGGCATCAAAATTCAGCAGTTCAATTGGCAAGGCAATTGAAATATCTCGAATGGTATCATCAGGGTACTGGTTCTTATAAAAGATGATACTTCCAATATATCCATCCCAGCCACTATTCACATTATTGTTTTTTGCACCTTTTCCAATTACAATTTCGCTTAGGCCGCTTAAAGGGCCAGTAACATTGTTGTTAGAAGAGTCATCAGGCGTTCCATTAATGAATGAATAGAGTCTCCCTCCACTTGCCCATCTTATGGTAAGCGTCTGACGATTGGTAGTTTGAGTGTTGTTATTAGTCTCAATTTGATTTCCGCCAGTATTCCCTAAAAGTCCGGATTTGATCAGATTAGATCTACCGCTATTGGCTCCAGCTGCATCATATCGCAAGCACAAGCCATCATCACTTCCATTTGGCGGATATCTATGGAATAAGAATCCATTATCGGTATTGGTCGCATTCGATTTTATTACTACGAAAATGGAGAATTCACCTAGTCCATTTATGCTATCAACTATTGCAGAATTACTGAGATAATCTCCTCCGTTAAAATCTAAGTAAGTATTGCCGTTATTGGTATCAAGCATTGGCCTTCTGCTGTGACGGGTATTCTCGAAAACCCAATTGTTTCCGCTGATGTCATGCCATTCATAAACTTCCTCCCCAATGCTAGCTGGATTGTTTGAAGAATTGTAAACTCCCGAATCCGGACAAAGCCACAAGATCATATCACTTACAGGAATATTGATAGGGGCTGTACATTGTGCATTCCCAACAGATGGCAGGAATAAGAACAGATAGCTAAGAAGAATTAAGTAAGAGGTTTTATGGATGCTAGAATGTTTAGCTATTTTCCGAGTATCAGGGCAAATACTACTTTTTGAATGCATAATTATCTTGATCACGAATTTTGCTAAAAATATGTATAATATATAAAGGCTTGGTTTTGAGGATATTGATTTATTAGTAATTGATTGTTAGCTAATAATCTAATTCTCTTCTCCATCTGATTTTTGCGGTCTAGAACTTCTCTAATTCAAATCATTTAGAGAAGAATCTTTTAGGTGTTTAAGGTATTGTAAAGCATATCAATTTGAGATCAACTGACCTCTCTTCAAATTTGAAAGTTTATAATTTCCAATACTGTCTAATGGTATTGAGATTAAGCCATCTTCAGAGAGATTTGGCTCCAGACAATTAAAGTGCAAATGTGGCACATTCGTGTAACCGGTCATGCCGGCTATGCCGATCTTTTGGCCAGCATAAACTTGATCTCCTACTTCCACCAAACTCCCTTTATGATCAAGATGCACATATTGAGTGAACAGAGATGTTACTGGTTCATAGATAGTAATCACATTGGCGAAATCTCTCCATTTCTTATCCGGACCGCCATATTGGTAATCTTCAATAACGCCTACTACATAGCCATAAGTAGCTGCGCAGATGGTGTCGCCCACTGATAATCCAAAATCCAAGGCATATTTAGAATAGTTTGTATTGTGGGAGGGGGTAGAATTGTAGCCTTGAATTAAGGGGTAGGCTTTGTGTTTTGGGAAGGGTAAATCCACCTTGCTAACATTTACCTTCTCTTGATCATTACCCAGCCTTACCGCAAATCTGAGATCTTCAGCTTCCAAACCTTTTATCTCATAGACTAAGTTGGTATCACTTTCTGCTTGCATACGCAGTGGCAAGAGGTCTTGAAAAAAGCTTTTAATCTCAGGGTCATCAGACTGGATCCAAATTCGAATTGGACATTTCAAGGGATTTTTAAACTGAATCTTTAAAGCTTGATCCGTTATTTCAATATCACTGTCGAGACTGAATTGATATAATTTCTCTTCTGGAAGCTTTGTCATATTGCAGGCTTCGAAAAAAATGAAACTGAGTATTATCAGCACATGTTTAGCCCTATTCTTCAACAACTCTTTCATCAAAATTTGCTGTGGTTCAGATTTGGAAGAAGCAATTTACTTACAATAAATGATTATGGGCTAAGTTTTTGCGAAGGCTATGGTGCAAGGGTTTACAATCCGTTCGCTAAGGTGCACAAGGATTGACACGATTGAAACTATGAAATCAGTAGGAAAAATTGGTCAACCTTAGTTCTTTTTCTCAGCGTTGAGGAAAAGATAATCACCCATATCATTCTCGTACTTCTTCATGATCTCATTGATCTTGCCACTATCGATGTCAGCTCTCAACTTCGTTAATCCTCGCTCTATTTCAGCTCTATTGGCCAGGGCAGAGAAGGAAGAAATCCCTTTTCTGATCTGCTCATTAAAGTACAATTCAGGGTTCTGCTTGCCACAGTATAAAAACTGATCGATTAGATCCGGCTTGATGAAGTATTTCTCGGTCTTAATAATTTGCAAACCACTACTGTTCATTGCACTTTCCACTCTCTCCAAGCTTGGCATTTGCACAATGGAATCATTCAGCATTTTTGGAAAGTAGTGATTCAACCAATATCCTTTCATTTGACTGGGCGTTGAAGTGAAAATCACTATTCTTCCATCGGCCTTGAGGACTCTTTGCAGTTCGGCAAAGGCTTTTTGCAAATCTGTCCAATGATGAATGGTCAAGCTAGCCATGATCCCATCAAAGGTTTCGTCTGATCCATCAATTTCTTCGGCTGTACCAATCTGCCAATCTACCTTTGGATTTCGCTGTCTGGCTTCACTAAGCATCTTCCCAGATGGATCAATGCCGATTATTTGAATGCCTTGCTTGGCGACTTCATTCGTGTAATTGCCGGTTCCACAGCCAATATCAAGATAGACCCCATCTTTTTTAGGGTCTAGGTGTTCAATTAGCTTCTTGCTTAAAAAGGGATCTGCTTTGCGGGTGGAATTGTAAGCGACTCCGATCTTATCGTATTTGGCTTGCATTTGGGTTTATTGAGATTGACAAGATAAGGAGAAGAGAGGTAATTAATTACGAATTACGAATGATCAATTACGAATGGCATTTGGTTTAGAAAGTTCAGTCTCCAGTCCTCGATCTCCAGTCTCTTTCAAGCTATACCACAGGGTCACTCAGGGTTGCTTCGCTTTCTCAGAGTCTCACAGAGTTTAGGTTCTCAATTCCTAGACGATCATCGACCATGGTTCCTGAGCTGCCACACTGAGCCTGCCGAAGTGCTGCCGAAGGATCGGCCTCAAAGCGAAGCGCACGGCAATAGGCAGGCGCTTGTGGTTAGGGGATTATTTAATAAATAACGGTTTGAATTTGCACTCAAACCGTTACTGCTTAGAAAATTTTTTGACGGAAGTTGTGATGTAAAGTTAGATGCTCTTTTTTGCTAGATACCAATCGACTTTCTCTAATGATTCATCATTAATTCTATCATTCAATTCATCTAGTGTTTTTGGAGGTGATACAATAACCTTATCTCCTTTTTTCCAATCAAGTGGCATGGCTACTTTGTATTCGTCTGAGGTTTGCAATGCTTCTAATGCTCTTAGAATCTCATCCATATTTCTACCTACATTCAAAGGGTAGTACATAACCAAGCGTATCTTTTTTTCAGGATCAATGAAGAATACAGCCCGAACAGCTGCTGTCTCACTTTCATTTGGCTGTAACATTCCATATAACTTTGACACTTTCATATCTAAGTCTGCTATAATAGGAAAGTCAAAGTATACTCCAGTATTTTCTCTTACATTTTGAACCCAACCTAAATGTGCATGAATACTATCTATACTTAAACCTAATAATTCAGTATTTAATGCATCAAACTCTGATTTTCTTTGTGCAAACCCACTCATTTCCGTGGTACAAACAGGAGTGAAGTCTGCAGGATGTGAAAACATCACTACCCATTTATCTTTTGCAAAGTCTGAGAATTGAATTTTCCCTTTTGTAGTTACTGCCTCAAAATCTGGGGCTTTATCTCCAATTCTCGGCATTGAATATATTTCATTTTTTATTTCGTTTTCATTTTCCATGATTCTATAATTTTAAAAGACTGTTATTATTGATAGTGTAAAGTTACCACCTCGCCTTTCCTAGAACCGTAACTAATGTTACACGTCAAGCTATTGAATTGTGATTGAAAGTCTTAAATGATTGCTACCAAACAAGTGCTATCAAGCGGATATTGTGAATTCTAAATCAGGACTCACAACTTGCATACACAAACTATTACTTTGCTAAGCCCAGGCAGTTTCTAGAACTTCTTCTCTGATCCCATGCGACATAGTCGTGCGGGAGTAATCTGATATATTGAAAGGGCAGAATTTACATAATCAATACTATGTAGTTTGAAACAAGCTTGATGTAGCTTTGCGAACCTTTTTCCTGTTCTGGGTAGAATCCGATTTCGATCTATAGCCTATGGGTGCAATTACTGATGCATTTAGGCCTAGTTTATCCAAACCTAGAATACGATTATACTCCTGTTTGTTGAAGCCCTCCATAGGGCAAGAATCTATTTGTAGATCTGCACATGCTATCAGAAGATTGTTCATGGCTAAATAAGTTTGCTTCTCTGCCCAACTATTGCGCTCTACTTCAGTTTTACTTGCAATGCTTGCCTTAATGGATTTACCATATTGTATTAGCCCTCTTTCATCATCGGGTTTCTGCGTTTTAATAATTAGTTTGATATAATCATCAACATGTTTTTCAAAATCCGATGTATAATTGCAAAATACAAAGAGATGCGAGGCATCAGTGATTTGTGCCTGATCCCAAGAGGCTTTGCGCAGATTACTTCTAACTTCCGGCTTTTCAATGATTAGAACTTTATACAGTTGCAGACCATAAGAGGAGACCGATAAGCGTACCGCTTCTTTAATATATTCCAAATCTGATTCTGAAACCTTCTTTGAGCTATCAAAGACTTTTGTGGCATACCGCCAATTGAGTTTTTCTATTAAATTCATAATTCTATTATTTATGGTTAATGAAAGTTTTAATGATGAAATTTTCTTGAAAACCGCTTTTTAAGTAAAGCCCCTTTCCCATTTCTGAGGCTTGTAGAGTAACATAGCTACATCCCAAATCTCTGGTTCTCTGAAGTAAATGTTTAAGTAGTTCTTCTGCATACCCCTTTCTGCGATAGGTAGGAATTATACCCATGGAATGAATTCCTGCTATGCCATTTTGGTCAATAAAGAGAACTCCTGTTCCAACTTCAATCCCCCTGTGCTTGGCTATATAGTACTCTATTTGCCCTAAGCTGTTTAATACTGTCTCAGAGCTTATATAATAACCGAATGCCTCGGTAAAGAGCATTGCCCATTTCTTGGCCTCATCTTCCTTTGTTACTTTCTGAATTACTAAATGTGCAGAGCAATTGTAGTCTTCGTTTAGCACTCTAGACATCCCTATTTGAATGAGTTTTTCCTCAAATCCATTCCCCTTCATTATCAAAGCCAGTTCTTGGAGGTGTTCCCCCCAAATTGGAACTGATAGTTTGTTGAGACTCATAGACTTCTTGATCGAATTGATTTCTTCGGGCTTAGGTAGGCTTTTAAACCATAGTCTATTTGGCCAGTCGCCAGTATTAGCTAAGCTCAATGAGTATTTCGATTCTTCTGTATACTTGCCAGCTAGTTCCGCTGTAGTTTTCCAGAGACTTGTGAGATTTTTGATGTTTGCTTTTACTGTATCCATCTTTTATGCTTTAATAAGTAAGACTCCAATGATCATAATTGTAAACCCGATTGTGTTCTTAGTAGTTATTGGCTCAATTGGCATATTAAACCAACCAAAATGTCCGGCAATCGCAGCAAATATCAATTGTCCTGTTAATCCGAATGTAACAGCTGTGGATATGCCTATTTTCGGAATGATGTAGTAGAATAATGTCACTGCTATAAAGCTTAATAGGCCTCCACTAATCCACATATACAGAGGAATCTCCTTTAATTGATTTAAGCTTGGATACTGTCTAACGCTTATTAGAACTGCAAAAAGTGTGATGCTCGCGCCAATGGTAAGGGCGGTGGAAGTTGCCAGAAGTGAGTTTTTTAATAAAACACCAAGTCGCGCATTTATCCCTCCTTGTATTACCACCATAATTCCAACTAAGAAAGAGAGTAGAAATAAGAATATATTATTCATAATGTTTCTTTTTTAGGTCTACTGACAAAACAGCTTTTCCATATGAATGACAAGCTTTGAATTAGTCCCATATTGACCCTTTTGAAATACTTAGCTTTCCTCCACCTGAGAAGGCAAGAGCAGTACTCACAGAAAAGTAAATGAAGAGCAGTTCCAATGCCCATCCGCCTGACGGATTTAGGCTGTAGACCTGATCAGTTTGTACAAGAAGTATTGCGCTTAAGCAATTAACTGCAAACACAATTGCTGCAATACGAGTTCTAAAGCCGATTATTATGAGAACTGGAGCAATGATTTCACCAACATAAACTCCATATCCAATAAACTCTGGTAGTCCAAAATCTGTGAGCCTGGATTGGATGAAATCAATTCCATTTTGCAATTTGTGAATACCATAAAAGAGCATTGGGAAAGCGATTGTTATTCGGCTAATTAAGATCCCTGCGTCGATATTTCTTTTCATGTCTATTATTTTAAAAGTTGTGCTTAATAAATACTCCTAAGTTTGAGAGTGTCTTTGATGCATTATTGAATTGGTCTAAATTGAGTCCAAGACCATAAGCTGTCTGATGTTTGAGCATACCCAATCGCAATTGTTGAATACCTCTTTGATACTCCTTTAAGTCTATATTGGCTATTGCCAATAAATTGAAATAAGCCTTAAGATTATTTGAGATAGATGGGGTGTATTTTAGTAATAAAGATTGCTCTAGTGTAAATCCTTCTTGATAGGTTGTTCCAGCGGAATAGCTGAATTGCAAATCTTTCTTAGAGTATCTGTATTGTAAGGCAATAGTGGCAAAGTGCCCTGGATTCTTAACCCCAATTGAAGTATTGAATAATACATTAGTGCTTACTTCATAAGAAATAGTATTTCTAACAAAGTGTATGTTATTTGAATCATCTGAATACTCTGTGTCAAAGAGTGTTAGGTTATTCACAGATAATCGCTTATTGAAATCGTATCCTATATATTGAAGATAAGTTTGTGAGCGATTCCCCATTAAAACTTCAGGAATAAGAATTACATCTTGTCCGGGAGCAATTTTAACCGTGTTAAGGCAAATGAATATGAGAAGAAGTCTAAGGAACATAACCTTTATCTTTTTTTACAAGACAAAGGTTCTATGGCTAGATGGGAAGAAAATTAAGGTATCTTAAGAAAGCTACTTTGTAAGATTTTTTCTGAGCGTACTCAAATGCTCAGGAGTGATTCCTAAGTAGGAAGCAAGCATATACTGCGGAATCTGCTGCTCCATTTTTCTATATTTTTTCACAAAATCATAGTATCGTTCATCAGCAGATTGGCTCATGGAGTTAATAGTTCTTTCTTGTAAGGCTACAAAACCATTTTGGGTCTTGATCCTATAAAAACGATCAATCATGTGAATTTTATCATAGAGAATGTTGAGTTGATCTCTATGGATTTGCATTACTGTACTATCTGAGACTGCTTGAATGAATAAAGTAGCTGGAGTTCTAGTAAGGTAGGAATATAGGTCGTTGATCCACCAATTCTTTATCCCAAAGTAAAGGATGTGTTCTTTTCCATTTTCGTCAATTTTATAGGCTCTCAGACAGCCTTCGACAATAAAACGCATGTGATCAGAGTATTCTCCATTTCTCAATAGAAAATCCTTTTTCTTAAGTTGAACTGGATTAAATGCTTTCTTTACCAAAGAGGCATCCTCATCAGTTAATGGGACAACTTCTTTTATATTTTCAATTAAAAGATCAAGCATTTATATTGTCTTCAGGAGTTAACTTTCAATTACACTAGCTCTCTAATAGCTTGTAAATGAAGAGCCTTAAAGATATAAAAACACTTTTACCTTCTTTGTTGAATATCTAGTCAATCACATAACTGCTAGATGCGTTCAAAGTCTTTCTACCACAATACAAATTTGCTAAGCCCAAGGCATTGTGCATTCGTTTTTTCTATTTAAACGCTTGAAGCTCTATCAAAACCAACTGTTTCCCGATAGAGTTGTGGCGATACATCTGCATTTTTCTTAAAGAACCGACTAAAATAATATTCATCATTATAGCCCAACTCATAAGCGATTTCTTTCACGCTTTTGTCTGTAAGATACAGCTCTCTTTTTGCTTCTATAATGATGCGTTCAGAGATTAAGTCGGTAGTGGTTTTGTTGAAATGTGTTTTGGTCAATTTGGATAAAGCTTTTGGCGAAATGGATAGCATTTCAGCATAGTCGCTGGCGGTATGCTTGGTCTTATAATGGGATTCTATATAGCCTTTTAGGTTTTGCAAGATAAAGGGCTCTTTATTTTCTTCTGATACTTTTAATGCGTCAACTTGTTGTTCTGTTTTTAGTCTTGAAGCTGAAATCAAAAATATTTTCAGGTAGGAAATCAATAGTTCATATTGTGCCAAATCAGGCTTTTGTATTTCAGTTTTGATTTGGTCAATGATCATTTCAAAATTTGCTTCTGCAGCCTCATTCAGCTGAATAAAAGGCGGATCGTAAATATTGTTGAACAATACGCCATTGCATGCTATTTCTTTGTGATGCTTATGGATGCAAAAGAAATCAGGATGAAAATTTATTACTGAACCGCTAATTTCAGTTTCGGTATTGAGCATAAAAGGCTGGTAGGGTGAAAAAGAAAATAGCGTATGCTCTTTAAAGTCATAGTCTGAAAAGTCAGCTTTTACATTGCCAACTCCCTTCTTCACCCAAATCAGGGAGTAGTAATTCAAGCGCTGAATATGGTCAAATGGGTTTTCCTTTTCAAAATGGTACAGTTTGAATGCCAGATTGCCTGTTTGGGGGTTGATGAATGTGAATTGGTTATTTTGCAGCATAGCTCAAAATTAGATCAGCTTTCTTTCGCTTTTATCAATTTTTAAGTCGTTAATACTTGCGATCCGTTTTTGCATGAGTCCATTTTCGTTAAACTCCCAAAGCTCGTTGCCATAGGCCCTGTACCATTGGTCGCTTTCATCTTGATATTCATACTCAAATTGCACCGCCATTCGGTTTTCTCGAAATCCCCAAAGTTCTTTTCTTAATTTGTAATTTCTTTCTTTTTTCCATTTTTCGGTCAGAAATTGAATAATTTCTTCCCGTCCGTTGATAAATTGAGTCCGGTTTCGCCATTCCGAATCTAAAGTATAGGCTTTTGATACACTTAAAGGATCTTTGCTATTCCAAGCATCTTCTGCCTTTTGCACTTTTTCTAGGGCCGTATTCAATGTGAAAGGGGGGAGCGGATATTTTTTTTCTTCTTGATTCATTGTATACGATGCTTTAGTATACCCAATTGGGAATCGTGTAAAAACGATTCCCATATTGAGTTTTCTGATTTACAAACTTTCAGCTACTGGGAAATCAACGGGCACTTTCGTTAGATTGTGCAAATAATTCATAGCCGTTTTATCACTTACTTGCAGGATCAAATCAACGAGATTTTCTTTTGTATATCCTTGGGCAAAAAACTCCTCAACGTTTTCATCGCTTGCATTTCCTCTGTTTTTGGTAATGTCAGCAGCCAATTTTACCAGAGCGTTCAATTTGGAATTCTCACTCTGTCCTCTTCTGATTTCCAAGAGTTGCTTGTCATCAAATCCATTCATTTTTCCCAGTACGGTATGTGCACTTTGGCAATAGATACATCCATTTATCTGACTGACAATTAGATTCACGGCTTCTTTTTCTTTGTTCGATAATGATGTTTTGGCATTTTGATATTCCAAATATTTTTTGAGACCGCTATCGGAATAGGCGATGGTAGCATAGAGGTTAGGTACAAATCCCAATGCCTTATTTAAATTGTCAAAAATCTCTTGATTTGTTGGAGATACCTGCTCTCTTGTAGGAACATTAAATTCTGTTTTAACTAGATTTTCCATTCTAAAGGGGTTTAATTATTGTTTGTCAATATTGACGACACAAAGGTGACAAGCCTTCCTCCTGTATAAAATGGACGATTTTCGTTAATGGATGGATGATTTTCCTGAATGAAGGTCAACGGTCGTGGCTATGCGTATCGTCCCGTCTAGTGCTATTTCTTAGAAGCTTGGTTGGACAAAGAAGAATCCAGGAAACGGAATTCTGGAAGCTTGATGCTGGAATATGGACTAAGGACTAAGGATTAAGGGATAAGGATGAAATATGAGATATGAAATATGAAATGTGAAATGTGGCCTTGGGATTTGGGATTAGGGATGTGGATTTTCTTGGACACGGAGTACGCGGAGATCTCTGAGGGATTTTCGGAAACAAATGCCGGCCCTGCCTGCCTGCCGACTCGGTCCCCGGCTATGGTTCCTGAGCCGCCGTGCTGAGCTTGTCGTAGTTTCGTCGAAGAACTGGAATCTGGACTCTCTGCCTTTGGCAAGAGGGCAAGCATTCGCGCGGCAACGGGGGGAGAATCAATTACGAATGTGGAATTACGCTTGCCCACCGAAGCTGAAAGCGTAGGAGGGAATTACGAATGTTTAAAGGTCTTTATTAAAATATGCTGGCTGATTAGATTCTCGAAGATCAAAAGTCTGGTTTCTGGACTTGGTTCCTGAGCCGCCGTGCTGAGCTTGTCGTAGTTTCGTCGAAGAACTGGAATCTGGACTCTCTGCCACCGGCAGACAAACAATCCTACCTACGGCAGGCAGGCGCGCGGCAGCGGGGGAGATCAAAAGTCCGGTCTCTGGCTTCTGGTCTCTGGACTCCTTGCCAAAGGCAAAAACAATCGCGCGGCAACGGGGGCGTTCGTATTTTTATTTAAAGAAACTTCTAATCTTTCTAAATCCATAAAGAATTAGATACCCAACAATTGAGTATGAAATTCCTATTACTGCAGACCAAATTATTAGGTTTTTATGTTCTTGATTAAAATGTACAACCCCTGTAATGACTGCTGCCACAAAAATTAATCCGATACCAACTCCAATCCAAATATCCTTTAATGCTTGTTTGTCATCATTCACGCTTTCAATAAAATTGATTGACTTGTGAACTATTGAAGGAAAAATTTTTGCTTCAACTCCATCGACGGGGTCTTCGATTAAAAAATTGAAAATAGCTTTCTCCTTTCTATTAAAAACTGGAATTAAGTAGTTTCTATTTGTTAAAACAAAATCAATTCTTTGTTGAAGTTCATCAGGTATTATTTTCAACCCTGTTTGATTGTCGGTTTGGGTATTGTTATTGTCTTCAAGAACTTTATTGTAGATGTTATTGAAATCATAATTCCAGTATAACCAAGAAAAATTCTTCTGTAAAAACCCTTCGTTACCTTGAAAGTATGCACCTTTTCCCAAAGTGAATTTCACCTCTACATTTTCAATATCTACACTGCTTTTATTCTCAATCTCAACAGTTACAACTTTCAAAGTATCTATTTCTCTATCTCCTAAGCTAATTTTTAAATGACCACCTAAATTTTCAGATAAGGAAGGTTTTACTTTTTGGCTAAAAATGGAATATGTAATTGTTCGATATCTATTCTTGAATTTTTCAATCAAAACGCCAACAAATAGTCCAAACAGTGAAGTCACTATAAGAGTAATAGTTGGAGGTATTAACTTAAATAAAGTTTCATTATCCATTTTGTTTCGATTTTATGACGCCTAACGTTCTGTGTATGGTGTCGTAGCTGACGTTAGGAAGCCATGCACTATATACCATGTTGTGCTTTCGTGTTTTTATTTAAGATCTGTCGATCCAAGGCTAACTAAACTTACCTTTTTTAATGTCACCTTAACACATTCCATGATGTCTTGGTCAAAAATCACAACGTTGTTCCCTGCTGGGTGCAATGAACTACTAAATCTAATTCCACTTGCTCCAGTGAAGGTTTTTATGAATTCGCATATAAACTGAGTAGGAATATAGTCCACTTCCGTATCATATCTCCTCATAGGTTTCGAGAGGTCTCTGCTAATTAGATCTCTTAATAACCTTGATTTAATTGTAGTTTCAATTTTTTGGTCTGGCTGAAAAAGTGGGGTATCCTCTGTGAAGTCAACAATTCTTATGGCATTTTTTTCGCTTATAAGGTGGAATTCTCCTATGCTTAATTCATCTAAGTAAGAAGCTCTGACTTCATAAAGCACCGTGTCTGGATTATCACTCAAATACAAGAAAGGTATTCCTGAAGGATTTGCTCTTCCTCCTTTAGTCAATGAAGGCGGGGGGCACATCATTTCTAAAGTATTGTAGGCCTTAATTCCACTTTTGTGATGAACACGTGCTCGATAAAGCTTCACATCTGGAGTCAATTCGTATTGCGTATTAAAAAAACCATCCCAACCCAATTCCTTGATTGTTTCAATATCAGGAATGAATCTTCTTTCGGTTTTCAATATCTCCTTGAGTTCATTCCAGTAGGAATAATTTGAAGTTATCTCACCGTTATAATTAACAAGATCATTTGAGCTTTCAATCTCGGTGTTAATTTGCCCAATTACACTGTTAAGAATTTTTGAGGCAGCATCAAGAGATGAAAAGAAACTCCAGCTCTCTTGTATTTTAGACTTCAATGGGACGCCATTTTCACTTCTACTGAAATTTTCAAGAAATTCTTGAAAGAAATCAAGAAGCTCGGTAAGTTCGATAACGGCAATATTCTTTGAGTCACAAACGTCACAATCACCTGATTTACCTAAAGATTCGATGAATGCTCTTAACTCCTTATCTGAGAAACAACTCTTACAGACGAGCATATTATCTGTTTCTTAAATATCCTGCAACAACAAGAATGTGATTCTTCATGGCAATCTTCTTTACCGTACCAAGTCCTGGGTAATGCTGTGTATCGAAATGGTCAAAGAGTTCCTCAAGAGCTGAATTCGAAAGTCCGTTAGCTCGACAAAAGAAAACAGCTTTTGCAGCTGCTTCTGCAAATTTTCCTTGGACGTTGGCAATAGAGTCATTTGTGTCAGAGGTGAAGTGTCTAATCCAAATTTCATCTTGATCGTGCAGGTAAGTAAGGTGAATTACTACTGCTCTTGGTGTACTTCCTCCCTCAATATATTCACTAGGTAGGACCGTATAATCAGAAAACCCATTGAAATTATCCTCAGTGTCAAAATACAAATGTTCTTCTGAAAATAAGTGCTCTGGAATGGTTAGAAAGTCACTATTTCTAATTTGTTTTTCAAAAGGGTCATCCAGTCTAATGAATGTTTTATCTAAACCATTGATGTATCGGCTCAACCTTCGATTTCTGCCTGGATCTTCAACATTAAAGGCAGTTACTTGTGTTAGTTCTGCTACCAGATTGAAATCTGCACTGTTTGCATTCACATCATTTTGACAAATGATCATACAGTTCTCTAGATTGTTATTTTCAATTGTTTGTTGAATGTAATCCCCATTGCCTCTATATCTAAAGGCTGGTAGGTAGGTTCCCGATTGCTTAGAAAGTAAGTAATCCAGATAATGAGTTCCATCTCCTGCCATTTCCCCAATGCTAGGATTCAAAATCAGATAGGCGGATTGGGTTCCTTGCTGAAATATATTAAATGCGATTTCAAGGTTATTATGCGTTTCCTTTACTGGTTCAAAGATTGGGGTAACAACGTCTTGAATAGCATTCTCAGCTACCAACTCGCGAATTGTAATTAATTCGAATTGACGGGCTCTAAGTAGTGGGTAGTACATGATTACAATCTAAACATTAACATTAAGAGGAGTTTTTAAAATAGAAAATAGCTGTTTTCTATTTTTCATATTCATGCGTAATGCTAAACTAAGCTGATTGAACTCTTTGTAATAACGTGCTGATAAGCCATAATTACCAGCACGGCTCTTCATTTTATTGATGAAAAGTTGATTGAGTTCACTCTGAGGAATTTTCGCTATTAAATCTTTACAAACTTCAAACTGGTTAAAGCTAGTGACTTTCGGTAGCTGACCATAGTGGTGAGTCACTATTTCTTTGTATTCACTGGTGTGAAATATATGCATAAGTGCTTCGGCATCAATATGGGTGTTTCTTTCTGCTGATCTAATTATTTGAAACCTTTTGGGGCTCAAAATATCAAAGCAAATGATGCCTATTTTGCTATCATAAGTTTCATACTCTTCAACCTTTGAAGCTGGGACAATCAAAAAAATCTCATTGAATACTTTTTGATATTGATCCAATTGTGAATTAAGACGTTTATCAGAATCAAGTTCAGTTTTGATTTCAAAAGCTCTAGAAGTACCATTAAACATTACCAAGTCTGCAATTGCACTACCAATCCTAAATTCACTGTAGAGTTCTGAGTCACTTTCACCCAACTCCATAATTAGCCAGTCATTCAGAAATGAGTTCTTGAGGATATATTCGTTTTGATATTGATTTTCCAAAACAGAGTAAACAAACTTTAGATAATCAATGTAGGTTGTTTTGGTTTTTGAATACCAGTTTTCATCATACCTCTTAATTTTGAAATCAATGGATGTTAAGTTGCCGTTCATCCATTCTTTAACAGCGCTCCTAGAGAACAAGGAGGAATAATCTCGCAATTGGTTTGGACTGAAAGTTCTAGCGGGGCTCATGTGTCAAAGTTACAATCCCTTAATTTGGTATCAAATTAACATTTTATTTGCAGTCAATAGGTTCTTCGGCTATTTCGAGCATGAAGCACAACTAGCAGCTAATCAATATTAATATTTAAAAAGTTCTTTTAAAAGCCATAGCGATTAACCAACCGAAATCAGCCTTTATTCCTATGAAAATAATAGTATCCGTTCGTATTGGGTTGCTTAATCAATCCCTTTGACTTTCTTTTAAAACCGATACATTTGAAGACTTATTACTTCTTCATACAAACAGCCTTTAGCTTGCTTTTTCTAGCCTAGGTTACCTCACCTCTAAGATCCCAAATCCACCATCCCATCCAAAAACCCATCCAACCCTTTCAGTCGCCAATGGTTAAGGGTTTTTTCTCCGGCGGCGAGTAGTTTTCTGATGTTTTCATCTGAGGCGTCGGTCATGTCGGCCGAGTAATCTCTAAATTCTTTATCCCATTCCCTCTTTCTCATTTCTGAAACCCCGTCCTCGTCCTCGTCTTCGTCCTCAAGCTGAGGTACATCCAATCTGAAGTATGAACTGCGGTGTTCCTCAGCCAATGTATTGAAGATCTCCTGCATTTGGAAGGCTACGGTGTCAATTGCACCGTCCATCATAATGTCGGGGATGCTTTTGGCCCATTTGAGCAGGTTCCAGCCCTGGCTTTCCGATTTGCCTTTCAGCTCAAAGCCTCCACCTCCTGTGCCCAGGGAGAGGATGTGCATTTGAGAAGCGGTGGGTTTATTGATCTCGCGCCAGCTGAAGTTGGTATTTCTGGCTTCAGCGTAGGCACACATTAGTGGGTTGTTGGCAAAACCCCTCCGTCCAGATTGATCATGGGTTCTTTGCTGTCGGGGTGGGAGGCCACGTTATTGATCCTGGCCGGAGGGAAGTAGGTTGGAGCCGCAGAGGTGGAGCGTAAGACATCGCGTAGATAGAATTCGCGTACCTCCGTATTTTCTCTGGAAGTGAAGAAATAGGCATGCTTGCGTTGCATATCGTAAGTGGTGATCAGGGCCGGGCGTAATAGCTCGGAGATCTTGGTGTCGCCAAAGTATTGGGCAAAGAGTGCTTCTATGCGCTTGGGAGAGAAGCTCACCGCAGAGCGCAGTCCCCACAGACGTTTCCAATTGCTAACCTTGGAACCATTGAAGATGGAAAAACCTTCTTGCTGATAGAATTTGAGGGCATCAGCAGCGGAGTAGAGGGGACGATTAGGAAGCTCGGAGTTTGGAGCTAGGAGTAAGGCTGTTAAAATACCACCTGTGGAGGTGCCGGCAATCATATCAAAATGATCACAAAGCGAAGTTCCCGGCACTTTTTCTGCCAGATAATCTTCAATGTATTTCAGACTGACGGCTGGGATGATTCCCCGTATTCCTCCGCCGTCGATAGAGAGGATACGGACTTTTTTCGTGTTCAACAGAAGTAGTTTTTGGTGGCTAGCTCCTGTGAATTAATTGGTTGGGAGCTAAAATATAAAACAGTTTGGGTTTTGAAAATTAATTGGAGATTATTTTAGCTTGGAGAAAGGATTAAGGAGAAAGGATTAAGGAGGGTTCATATTATAGTCGGTCATTAGAAAGACCATCTGTTTTAACCACGGCGACCTGCCTCTCGGAAGGCAGGCACAGCGAATGCACAGCGATCACGGCGACATTTTGACCCCAAATGCCGGCCTCGGTCCTCGGCAATCGGTCTCAAAGCGAAGCGTTCGGCTATGGTTCCTGAGCTTGTCGAAGGATCGGTCCTCAATACCATCCGCTTTAACCACGGAGCCCACCAGCTGGCGGGCAGCGCAAAGTCGCTTCGCTTCTCCTTCGTAGTAGCCTACTACGGAGAAGGAGCTCTGCACGGAGCCTGCCTGCCGGTAGGCAGGGGCACAGAGGTGGATCTGCGTGATCTGCGAATAAAATCTGCGTGATCTGGTTCCCCTCAGAAGCATAAGCCTATGGCTTGCGCAGGAGGGCGGGAAACAATTCTAGACTCTAACATCTAAACTCAAAATTCAAAAAATTTCCAAAATAGAATCATATACCGCATCAATTACAGCCGCCATTTTAGAGAGGTCCAATGTTTCTAAGGTATCACCTTTTTCATGGTAGTTCTTGTTGCGATAAAAGGCAGTGTCTGTGATCATTAATGCGGGGTAATCGAACTTCCAATAGTTTAAATGATCAGAGAAATCGATACCCGGAAGGGAAGGGGGACCGCTGAATTTCTTGGTTTCAATCTTTGTAGTTTTCTTGAATGCTCTATTGAACTGTCTGACAAATTTCCCAGCACCGAACTTCTTTACAAGCGTGATGTAGTCGCCTTTTGAGCCATAGAACCAACTTAGTATGCCTATAGGGTAATCCTGACTCTTCTTTTCATCTTTGAAATAGCCTATCATCTCAAGACAGATCATTCCAACTACTTCCGCATTTTTGTCGCTCAGTGATTTCGCATGTATGAAACTGCCCATATGTTCTGTTCTAAAGAATGGCGGTTCTTCTAATGTGTATGCTACTAGTTCTACTCTGTGATTCAGATCTCTATCTTTCAGCATTCTCGCTAATTCTAGGAGACCAACTGTGCCGCTTGCATTATCATCAGCACCTTCTTGATCCTTACACACATCATAATGAGCGCCAATGATCAAATGTTTTTTGCTTTTTGGATTGAATACAGCCACTACATTTTTGTATTCTACGCCCGATACAGTATAGCTTTGAAAATATGTGGTGTCTGCATGCTTTGAGAATTCTTCTTTTAGATAATCTGCTATTTGATTTAACTGCTCAAGGTTTCTGAAATTGCGATACTCATCGGTTTTAGTGATCGCGATCATATGCTTACGAATAATGCTGCTATCTGCCTTTTGAGCTATACTAAAGCCATAAAACCCAAAAGAAAAAAGTAGAAGAAAGAGCTGTCTCATTAAAATGTATCTGAAAAAGGAATCAATTTAGGAATTTAATTGAAGCCAGAAGCCGGAGGCTGGATATGGCCCCTCGACTGAGTTTACCCTGAGCGCCCTGTCCTGAGCCTGTCGAAGGGAAGTCGAAGGGCTCGGAGTGACAGATGGGAGAAGGATGAAGGATGAAGGATTAAGGAGAAAGGATGAAGGAGGTGAAATTTGGTATATGAAAGCCTCTAAACTCTAATATCTAAACTCTAAACTCTTAAATCAGAAGTCAAAACTCAAATCCACAATCTCCAACTTTAGCCAGTTCCATTCGCCGCTTTCGAGAATCCAGCTGGCTTCGCACCTAACTGGTATCTTCACTCCATCCATTACTGCTGAACGCTTTGCTTCAACCACCCATTCAGTAGGAGATTCGTCATTTACATCCATATATCGAAGGGTAGAGAATTTGGTAAACTCTCCTGCTTCATTGAAATGAAAAGTTCCTGAGCCCTCAACTCCTTGATAACGCATTGTTGCTTTTGCACTTAGTGAATCGATCTGCTTCCATTCAAGGTATGGACTTAATGCAGCAGTTGGGAACCAGACGATCTCTGCTAAATACCGCTGAAGAGTTGCCTGGTTGGTCTTGGCATCTGCCTTTACATCGGCCACAGCCAAGATGCCCAAAATCTTGATGGTCATTTCACCTTCGCCATTCATATATCGATCACGTCCTAGCACTTTTAAGATGGAATTCATCTTCATTTCAGTGGTCCAGTGAAAAGCCGGTGGCTCTACACTAAAATACTGCTGTGCAGTGCCGGGACTCCATTCCTGATCTTCAGGCTTCAATCTGAATTGTAGTGCTTGTTCCAAATAGACGCTTGAGATCGGTTCTCTACCCAAAACCCCGCTTGCATCTAGCCATTTCTGCACGATAGAAGGCAGATGCGAGATGTCTGCTTTTGATATGCGCTCAGACCCCAATTCCTGAGTGTTGGCTTTGATCTGGGCTATTTCCTCTTCCATCTGACGATCAAAACTGAATTGAAAATAGGCAAGAACGGAAGCTATAAGTATGATCAGATTGGCAATACTGCCGAATTTGGCATCCGACCAGAAGTAAAAGATCAGAATCTGAGAGAAAAGCACACCCATTAGACCCAGTAACCACCAGAATTGGGATCCGGTGAGATTTAGGATAAGGGAGCATAGAAGGATAAGACAAGCCAATAGCCATAGAATGCCAAAGGAGCGAGAAACGGGCTCTTTGAGAGCTTCAAACTGGGCTAATTCAAAGGCTTTTAGGAAGCCGAAAAGGTGAATTAGGGCGTGGATAGCAAGGATGATCAGTAGGGCAATTCGCATCTATCAAATATGAGAATATTTTGGAGGTGGGAGAAGGGAGAAGGGAGTTGGGAGAAGGGAGTTGGGATGTGGCCCCTCGACTCCGCTCGGGGTGACAGATGTGGGAGATGGAATGAAGGATGAGGGATTAAGGAGAAAGGATAAGGGATGAAGGAGGGTTCAAATTATAGTCGGTCATTAGAAAGACCATCTGCTTTAACCACAGAGCCTCGACTCTGTCGAGGCAGCGCAAAGAAGGCACAGAAGCCTTCCTATCGTCAGGCTAGCGCGGCGGCATATCGATACTCAAAACAATGCCGCTTCTCGAGTGATCCCGCATGCCTTGATATTATTCCGATTTTATCGGAATCAAGGTGTAGCTATTGGGAATGTATCGAGAGAAAGGCATTAAAAATTCGGCAATCGGCTATTTTATCCACCGAAGCTTCAGCGTAGGTGGACGGCTATCGGTCCTCAATCCCATCCGCTTTAACCACGGAGCCTCGACTATCCTTCGATACAATTTCGCTCCGCGAAATCACTCAGGAACCGTCGAGGCAGCGCAAAGGCGCTACGCTTCTCCTTCGTAGTAAACTACTTCGGAGAAGTAGCTAGGCACAGAAGCCTTCCTATCGTCAGGCTAGCGCGGCGGCATTTTATTCTATAATAAAAGTCCGGTCTCTGGATTTGGACCCTGAGCGCGCCGCACTGAGCGACGTCGAATCGTAGTCGAAGGATCGGCAATTTTTAGACACAGAGTGCGCAGAGAAGGCACTGAGAACTCAAAGTTGAGTCATTTAATTCAAATTGATTTTGAGCATGAAATCAAAGTCTGGCATCCGGCATCCGGCTTCTGGCTTCCGTGCCGCAGGCACTATATCTGAAAGATCAAATTAAAATTGAACACCCTCGGTTGAGCAGGAATGATTCCCGGACCGGGATAGGCGGTGGCGCGACGGGTGAAATAGCTTTCGTTGGTGAAGTTGTTGATGCTGAACTCGCATCGAATTGCCGGTCTTATGAGGTAGGAGGTGGTAAAATCAAAGACTTGATAGGAGGGGATAGGTCCAAAAATACCGTTGAATGGAGTCACCGTATTGGCGGCATCTGAGAATTGTAAGCCTACGAATGTTCCTTGCAGACTGGCTGTGAATCTTTTGTTGGCATAAGTGAAGCCTGTTTTTACATTGTAATTGGGCATGTCTTCCAAACGATTTCCATCTCTTACTCCAACCAATGCTCTATCATTGATATTGGTGTATTCACCCCTGTTGATAGAACCATTGTAGAAGATGCTAAAACGGTGTTCTGAATCTTCTTTGAAAAGCGAGATCAACTCCAATTCTGCATACAATTCAAATCCATAGATCTCTGCCGCTCCAATATTGGTACGCAAACGCAGACCGTCGTCGATCACTTCACCTATGCGGTTGTCATAGAGGATGTAGAAGAAACCTCCTTCAAAATAGAGCGACTTGAACTCCATCTTTCTCAAGCCAATATCAAAGGAATATCCACTTTCATCATCGATATCCGGATCTACTACCTGCGTATTGGTCTGTATCTGTATATCGGTGAAGTTGATGGCTCTATAATTTGATGTGGCATTGGCATAGAGCTCTAATTTTTCGTTGAGCTTTATGGATGTTCCCAAGCCGTATAGCAAGATGTTTCTCGACTGGCTATTGTTGGTCGGATTCTCCTCTACAATGAAGTCGCCGAAGCTATTGGTACGCAACGAAGTGGTGTAATAGCCATCTGCCTCTGTGAGGATATGCTCATAGCGCAAGCCCGGCACCAAGCTCACTCTTGGCGATAGTCGGATGATCTGCTCTAAAAAGACCGCTACATTCAAATTGGGGAAATCGTAGTCAGATGTTTGTCGGTCTAGAAAGGCCGTATCTACCCTAGAGAAATCTGCATCGCTATCAGCTGAACCAAAGCCCTGACGGAAATTGGTGGTGCCTCTATAAAGTCGAACACCCAATAAGGCCGAGTTCTGCAAACCCTTAAAGCCCTCATACTGCCAAAGCAGCCTGGTCTCATTACCCAAATTGTTGAAGTTACCTTCGATCAGGTCTCTGTTACTCATTGGATCTTCGAGATTCGGAGTTTCTAATAAACCCAGAGAAGATCGATTGGCTATTAATCCAAAAGCGCGATTGTAAAGTGTGAAATGATCATTGAGCTCATACTCCAAGCGCAAGGCCATCAGATTCCAATCTACTTTGAAGTAATTGCGCGAACGGTTCGAGAATTCTGGATCTTTATAGAACTGCTCATCGGTGAGTCCGCCTGCTTGCTGACTCAAATAATGCATGAAGGTATAATCGAAACTGACTTTCAATCTTTCGCTTGGCTGATAATTCAGATTGGCAAAAGCACCAATTTGCTCGAATCCCGAATTATCGCGAAAGCCATTTCCTCTCTTGTATTGTAAATAGCTGTAATAGTTGATGTCTTTATGAGAACCGGAAAAGCTGTTGAAGCTATTGAAGAAACCAAATGAACCAAGGCTGTTCTCCGATCTAAAACTAAATGGCTGATTAGGTTCAGACTCCTTCATGCGGAAGTTCACCAAGCCACCGAACTGACTCCCATATTGCAATGCTCCGGCACCTCTAACCACCTCGATCTGCTTCACCGCTTGAGATGGGGGAGTGTAATAACTCTCTGGATAGCCTAAAGGGTCAGCAGAGATATCATAGCCATTCTGTCGCACATTGAAATTGGTAGTCCTTTTAGGACTCAAGCCCCTGCCACCGATCTCCAATTGTAGTCCGGCTGCATCTGATTCCCAAATATTCAAGCTGGGTATGCGATTGAAGATCTGTCGGGAGTTATTGGTCGATTTATTGGCCAGGATCTGATCTACCGCCACCACTTCCGTCTTCTTACCCTCGTAGAGTCCACCATCCTCAACTCCGCGCAACTTGCGAATGCCAAAAGTGCCTTCCTCAGCCATTACTTCCACTTCAGCCAACTGCACGGTGCGTTCGACCAGCACAATCTGTAGCGTGGTATCTCCTTTTAGCTGTATTTGTGTTTGATAGTGCTTATAGTTTACACTCCTTACGATTAATACGTAGTTACCGCTATCGAGACCCTTGAATTCAAAAGCTCCATTTTGGTCTGTGATGGCGTTCAGATTGACTTTAGAGAGACTGACTACCACCTGGTCCACCGCTTTTTGATCGGCATCTTTGACCAGCCCATTGATCTTAAGAGACTGAGCCATCATCGAGCTGCAAAGCAGCATCGCCATAAAAAACAGACTACTCCTCATCCTCAAATTCAATTATCCATCCATCAACATAAGGAGAGTTGAGCTGCATCACATCCACATTTTTGTCGAGAAAGGGCTGACTGCGCCGACCGTTCAATGACATGCGACTTTCCACATAGATCTCTGGCTTGATCTGATGCTTGGCTTCGAATTCATCGCCAAGATGCTGGGCAAATTCATAGATCATATCCGGTTGCGACTTCATTTGCTGCAGCTGAAAAGCCGTGAGATAGTGATCCGTTTCCACTTCAGCCTGCTGTCCTGTTACCGGATCTCTGAGGATAAAAGTGGTATAGCCATTCTTCTCCATCAGCATCACCCGCCAGCTAAAGCGATAGCCTTGCTCATGCCAAAAGAGGTTACCCTCATACATCAAATAGCGGAAAGGGAGAAGGACTTGGATGATCAGATAAGCCGAGATGCCATATTTGATCAAGGGTTTAAAGTAATTTTTGGTTTCTGAGGCTTGCGTAGCTCGACCTCTCTTGCTTCCAAGCAGTTTGCTTTGCCATCTTTCATGCCAATCGGCCGAGAAGAAGATCAGGGTAGAAGTGATCATGATAAAGGGAAACATCCCAATGCGAGGGAAGAGTATGGCTGTTAAGAAGTGGAAGACCAATACAGCGATGTATGCGTATCCGCGAAAGCGTTTAGCCCAGAGGAAAAGCCAGATGAAGAGATCATAAACACATCCGGCCCAGCTGAAGATAAAGGCCACTTCTTTTAGATGTAAGATCTTACCTAGAAGGGGAATCTGATATTTATGAGGGAGCCAGGTGGCCATGGGTTGAGCTCGAAGTAGCCAATCTGGATTCACCTTAGCCAAACCGGCAAAGAAGTAGACGATAGAAAGCTGAATGCGGAAGATCATCACTTGCCAATTGGCACAATCATCAGCTCGAAGCTTGGGAAATAGCACGCTATCAATGGAGTATTTTCTATTTGCAGGTACTAGTAGGAGCCAGAAACAGAGGATGCTCACCAAATAGTAATGGTTGAGGTAATAGGTCTTGTCGATCAGCTCCACATAGCTGAAAAGCGCCAGAAAACCGAAGGTGGCTATACGATAGAGAAAACCCAGAATAATGAATGCGGCGAAGATAGCTTTGAGCCAGAAAATAAGCTGCATCATCACCGGGGAAGCCACTTCTAGCCAGCTGATGAAGCCAAAATGAAAGCTCGGCTCAATGTAAAGCTCCTCAACCCATCCTTTCTGAATAGTGCGCAGGGTGCTATAAAGCAACAAACCTCCGAAGGCAATTCGGAGGGTAATCAGCGGAGCTATGGATGTCCGTTTGAACAGAAAATTATGAAGTGCCGACATTCCTAAAGAAGTCAATAAGCTTTAAAACGAAATACTAATCACCATCATTGGCGCCATCTGCATCTTGCACATTCAAAATGGGCAGGAGGTCGGATTTGTAAAGGGTAATAATGCCTTGGATCTTGTTGTAGAGTGCTTCATTTCCTGAGATGCTTGCACGATTATCGATCTCATCATAAATAGCGGCAAATTGAGCTTTGATATCGTTGTCAATGGCCGACTGATTGCGCACTATTAGCAGATCATCATAACCTTGATCATCAGTTGGGTCACTTCCTTCACCCAAATAGATACGCTCCATTTCCTCAACAGCTTTTTTCACCAAGCTAAGTGTGAAGGTCTCATTACTGCTGTACTGAGAAAAGTAGAAAGCCTCGATCTTGCTTGCATCCGGAGCAATAGGTGAGTCGTTTGGTCCCAATCTGCCGATGGGGATGCCCACCTTATTCTCTCTAATATGCTCCTCGTAATAAAGTAAGCTTTCATTGAGCTGCACGCTGATAGAAGAACCCAACTGCGTACCTCCATTGGCGATGAAATTATCTCTGAGGTTTCCTTTCCAGGAGTTGGCAAGGTCAATTGACTTATTCGACATGAAAGAGACCAATTCATCGAGGAAATCCAGTCGATTGCTATCTGTGGTGAATGTTCCCAAAGTATTGTTCTTTCCAAAAAGCAAATAGTCCAAGGCCGGAAAACCATTGGCTCTTTGCTGTGCCGAAGTGGAGAAGTTATAGCTTCTATTGGCGATAAAGCCTTCCAATGCAGCGGTGTCTATAGGAAAGAGATTACTGCTGCTTACCAATGCTTGATTTTGAGTAGCAAAATAGTTGTGCATTGCAGCGGATTGATAGCTGAGGTATGCATCTAGGAAAGCCTGGCGAAGGTCGGAGAGCTTTTGGGCATCTGTATTAGCCATAAAACTCTCCGTCGCCAATTTTAGATCCGACATTTCCGTTTGATAATCGTCCATTGCCGGAATAATGATATGGTCGATCTGGTTGATCAATAGATCGCTAAAATCGGTCTGGCTAGGATTGTTATCCAGGGCGTCCTCCATAGCATCATCATCACTCTCACAAGCAGACAAGGATAGGAAAAGGAGGAAGAATAGACTATAAAGTATCGGATTGATCTTCACTTCGATAATTTTTTACAAATAGAATTAAAATGATGCAGAACTAAAGCCCGGATAGGCATTATCTAGCAAATTAATAGCCTCCTGCATTTGAGCATCAGTCACTTGCCATAGGTTAATCTCATATGCACCTGCAAGGCTTGGGTCGTTTGCCGACCATCCCAGAGCTTTAAGAACCTCATGAGCATCTGTAGCACTAAGTCTACCTTCAGAATTGAAAGAAAGTGCATAAATGAAGGCAATAGCTTCAGAAAGATGATGCAATTTATCTTCATCTGTGATGTCTGCAATCGCATCATTCAAGTAATGATAGGCAGCAGCGGCAATACCCAATTCAGTATACAATTTGATATCGGCTACAGCAGCATTATAGAACTGCTCATTCACATTCTCTTGGCTAGGACCAAAACCTTCACCAGCTTTAAGCACAGCTCTTCCAAAGATGAAGGCATCCATCAATTTCTGGGAGATGTTCACTCCAAAAGTAGCTTCGGTCTCATCGCTAAAGTCGAAGGTATAATTGGCAATGAATTTTCCGTCGCCATTAGAAGTGTTAGAAGCATTAGGGTAGCTGAGTGGATCTGCACCCAGATATCCAAAAGCCTCATCATAAGCATGCTGACGAGAAGTCCCTTCAGTAGCATAATCAGAACCAGCGGCAGTTTCATTATTTCCAGCCGGGTTTGATGCTCCGGCTTTAGAATCACTAAGATAATCGTCTACCATTTGATCGTACATCAAGGCGCCATAGAGTCCTTTTTCCAAGAGTTGAATGTACTCCAGACCATTTGCGCTTACATGTCTTTTAGTAGAACCGGTAGTGATCATTCCGGCCACACCTTCAGAGGCAGTGACGTTGAAGTTAGCCTGACTGCTAAGAACGAGACTATCCGCTAGTTCTGCAAAACGATCGGCGATGGAGGTATTGCCATTGTCGAAGTTCAGTTCATCGATCTTGGTTCTGATATCGGAATCACCTTGAGCAGCAGAAGAGGCGAATTGGTTGCGATTTGTATTCTCGATTGCAGCGCGGATATCCCAATAGATCGGCTCGTTACGAGAAGAATCTACGATCTCTTGAAGCTGCGCCAAGCGACGTTTTTGTCCGTTGTAGGCGCCCGGAGCGAAGTCGGCACTTAGATCATAATCAGATGGAATCGCGAAATTATTGTGAAGGGTCACCTCTCCTAAGGCATCTACATTAGAAGCTAAGAAGGATTGCGGATTCCCCGAAGGATTATTTGAATTTGGATTTTCGTTATCATCATCTTCTGAACAAGCAGAAAGAGAAATTATTAGTCCAAGACCAATGATCTGTAAGACCTTGAAAGTTTGTTTGTGCATTATGTTAACGTTATATTAATTTAGATTAATTCTAAATAAGCGCTTATTTAACTGCAAAAATCGGGATGAAGTAGGCTTTGGTCAATACCATGGATGTGGTATTTTTTGTTAGAAGAATGGAGAAAGGATTAAGGATTAAGGAGAAAGGAGGGTTGATATTATAGTCAGTCATTAGAAAGACCATCCGCTTTAACCACGGAGCCTCGACTTGGTCGAGGCAGCACAAAGTAGGCACAGAAGTCCGCCAGCTGGCGGACTTGCACGGCGGCATATCGATACTCAAAAGAATGCCGCTTCTCGAGTGATCCCGTATGCAATGATACTATTCCGATTTTATCGGAGTCAACGAATAGCTAATGGGATTGTATCGAGAGAAAGGCTTTAAGAATTCAGCCATCAAGACCATCCGCTTTTACCACAGAGCCTCGACCATGTCGAGGCAGCACAAAGCCGCTGCGCTTCTCCTTCGTAGTAAACTACTACGGAGAAGGAGCTAGGCACGAAGCCTGCCTGCCGGCAGGTACACGGCGT
>PALM01000020.1 GCA_002706365.1 Flavobacteriales bacterium
ACAAATTAATACTGGATACTATTCCTTTGTTTAGTTCACCTTCTTACCTTGGTTCTTAGAATTTAACTCCTTAAAAATATACTTTCAAGGTCTAAAGGCACTTTGTGGTAAAATGGGGTTGCATTTTTGAATTAGATGTAGATGATTTAATTGACATCCGCTTTAACCACAGAGCCTCGACATGGTCGAGGCAGCACAAAGAAGGCACAGAAGTCCGCCAGCTGGCGGACTTGCACGGCGGCATTTCGAATCCAAATACCGGCCATTTCGGAAAGCTCAGTGCAGCTTAGTCGGGGCGACACATTTACATATTGTTACATCTACAAATTGTTAAATTTTCTCATTATTATAAACTCAAATGTTGTAGTTTACGTAAATGGATTATTCCAAACTCATTAATTATGAATTCAGCAGTGCACTCTATAACGAGAATCATTTTTCTAAGTCTATTAGCTATCAGCATCTCAATCACCTCTTGTAAGAAAGATGAAGAAGAGGTCAATATCAATGAAGAGGATGCTGTTAGAATGATCAGTTCTGGATTGTCAGACAATAGTGATGCATTGGAAGAGCAAGCTGAGTCATCGGCACAATTAGACGGTCAGCCAGCGGTAGCTTACGACTCATTATGCGATAATCTCTTGGCCTACAACAGGAGCTTTTCACTAACGAGAAACGGTCGCACCTTCGATTATAATGCAAATGGCACTCGCGATGGAATTTGTATTAATGATTCCTTGATTGCATTCCGATACGTTTCTACTTTCACAACTAGGTATACGGGAACGAACTACTCTTCGAATGGAACTGGTTCTAGGAATGGAAGATTGGATGAGATCCGCTCGGATTCGACTTTCTATTTGTGGACGGGTAACACAGAAAAGAACAGCAATGGAACGCTAGAAACGAGGAATGAGACCTATCAGATCAATTCAATTCTCAAGTACAACAGCACACTCAAGATCGATAAGACCATCCGCAGAATTACAAGTGGAACAACTACCTACAGTATTACTGGAGGAGGGGATAAGATCCGCGATTTCAGCTATTCCGGTACGATTACGTATTTAGGGAATCGTAAGGCAGAGGTGACAGTGAATGGACAGGTGTTTACGGTATTTTATTAGAACCTAGAACCTAGAACCTAGAATCTAGACGATTAATTGGATTACATTCAATTTAGTTGATAATAAATTATAGTCTAGGCTCTAGATTCTAGAATCTAGACTCTCGACCTCATATATTTGTAAAAACACAAATCCAAAATCCATGCTCTCAAAAAACATCGAAAAACTCCTTCAAGATCAAGTAAAAAAAGAAGCTTCTTCTTCTCAAACTTACCTTTCTATGGCCTGCTGGGCTGATGTGAAAGGTTATAATGGAGCTGCTGACTTTCTTTATGCTCATTCAGATGAAGAGCGCATGCATATGCTGAAATTGGTGAAGTTCCTCAATGAAAGGGGGTCTCAGGCTACTATTTCTGAGCTGAAAGCCCCAAAGAAAGACTTTGGAAGTCTTAAAGAAGTTTTTGAAAGCATTTTGGAGCATGAAGTGAAAGTAACTGAGTCGATCAACAACATCATTACCGCCTGCCTTAAAGAAAACGATCACCTTACTAACAACTTTATGCAGTGGTATATTTCCGAGCAGATGGAAGAGGAACAACTGGCTCGCTCTATTATCGATAAATTGGAAATGATCGGTAGTGATACCTCTAGTTTGTATTTGTTTGATAGGGAGTTGGGGACTTCGATGCAGCAGCATCATCAATAAATCGGATTTGAGATAAGGGATAAGGGAGATTGGGTTTTACCTGATTTATCCAAATTCCTTCTAAGTGCTCAATTAATGTCTCATATCCCAGCTCCAACATCCCAAATCCAACATAAACCATTACATTCGTTCACCACTCATGTATTTATTTGAAAGCAGCTAATTGATTTTTATATCTTAGCCAGCAATCTCAAACAAATGCCATGAAACGAATCATCACACTTTTACTACTTGGATTTTTAATGAACCAGAACGCCGACGGTCAGATCAATCTTGAATATCAAAAACCATCTAAAGAGATCCTGGATCTTGTAGATGTAAAATTGGCGCCTTATGTGCTGTTGGATGATGAGAAGAAGAATATGATCCTCATCTATCGCGATGCATATGAGTCGATTGAAGACCTTTCTCGTGAGGAATTGCGTTTGGGTGGTTTGCGTATCGACCCCAAGACCAATATTGGATCCAGAGTTACTTTCTACAATAATGTAAAACTGGCAACAGTAGAAGATACCGCTCAAAGAGAAGTGAAAGGACTTCCTGAGAATCCGCGACTATCCAATTTCAATTGGTCGCCAGATCAATCTATGCTGGCTATGACCCATACCACTCATGATGGAGTAGAAGTTTGGGTCTTGGATATTGCAAAAGGAACAGCAAAAAGGATTTCTGAAGCAAGAGTGAATGCCAATCTAGGTGATCCGATCTCTTGGTTTAATGATGGAAAGCAGTTGCTAGTAAAGTATGTGCCTGCAGACCGAAAGGAATTGATCAATACTGAAGAGGCAGTGCCTACTGGTCCTACTATTTCTGTGAATGAAGGTTCTAAAGCACAAAATCGAACTTATCAGGATCTGCTCAAGAATCCGAATGATGAACACAATTTCGAACAGCTCTCACTCTCTGAATTGAAGAAGATCTCATTGGATGGTAAGGTTGAGGATTGGAAAGGTCCAGCCATGTATAGAGAGATATCCTTTTCTCCCGATGGAAAGTATGTGATGATCGCTGAAATGAAGCGTCCATTCTCATACATCGTGACCTATTATCGTTTCCCAACTGATTATACGGTCTATACTACAGATGGTAAGCTAGTAAAGCTGATAGAATCTGTGCCACTTACAGAGGAAATGCCTCAAGGCTTTATGGCTTCTCGAATGGGCAAGCGAAGCATTGCTTGGAGAGCAGATGAGCCTGCAACTATTCATTATGTAGAAGCTTTAGATGAAGGTGATCCTGAGAAAGAAGCTGAATTCAGAGATGAATTCTTTTTGTGGAAAGCTCCATTCAAATCGGATCCTAGATCGGTGATCAAGCTGCAGCAGCGTTATGCCGGTATGGACTGGGGTAATGAGAACACGGCTATCATCTATGATTACTGGTGGAATACAAGGAATGTAAAGACCTATTTGATCGATCCTTCTAAGTCTGATCAGAAAGGAGAGATCATTTACGATAGAAATTATCAGGACAGATATTCAGATCCGGGTGATTATGTCACCAAGCGCAATGAATACGGACGTTCTGTGATGGTTGTAAAGGATAATAAGGTTTTCCTACTTGGTGATGGTTACTCTGAAGAAGGTCAATTCCCATTCTTGGATGAGTATGACCTTACTAAAAAGGAAAGCAAGCGTTTGTATCAGTCGGCCTACACCGATAAAGTAGAAAGCCTGCGCGATTATCAAGCTGATCAAAATCGTCTGTTAGTGAGAATTGAGTCGCCAACTGAGTATCCAAACTATTACTTCAGGAATCTGGCTAAGGCAGAAGGCGAGCAATTGGAGCAGCTTACCGACTTCGAAAATCCTTTCAAGAGCATGATGAATGTGCATAAGGAAGTGATCAATTACAAGCGCGACGATGGTCTTGATCTATCTGCAACGCTTTATTTACCAGTAGGATACGATAAAGAGAAGAAAGAAAAGATGCCAATGATCCTCTGGGCTTATCCGCAGGAATTCAAGGATAAATCCAGTGCCGGGCAAAACACGCAGAACCCAAATGAATTCATTTATCCGTATTACGGATCTCCAATTTATTGGGTAACCAAGGGCTATGTAGTCCTGGATGATGCAGCCTTCCCAATTGTGGGTGAGGGAGAAGAAGAACCAAACGATAGCTTTAGAAAGCAATTGGTTGCCAATGCCAAGGCGGCAATTGATGCTGTGGATGAATTAGGATACATCGATAGAAATAGAGTAGGAGTAGGCGGACATAGCTACGGAGCCTTTATGGTAGCTAACTTATTGTCGCATTCAGATCTCTTTGCAGCAGGTATAGCCCGTTCAGGAGCGTACAATAGAACACTTACTCCATTTGGTTTCCAATCTGAAGAGCGCCATTATTGGGATGCACCGGAGGTATACTATAATATGTCGCCTTTTATGCATGCCGATAAGATGGATCAGCCACTATTACTTGTGCACGGCGAAGCCGATAACAATTCAGGAACCTATCCAATGCAGTCTGAGCGATACTTCAATGCCCTAAAAGGTCTTGGAGCTACTGTGAGATTGGTTATTCTTCCAAAGGAGAGTCATGGCTACAGAGCGAAAGAAAGCATTCTGCATTTGCTTTGGGAGCAAGATCAGTGGTTGGAGAAATACGTAAAGAACAAGACTGAGGACGAGGACGAAGACGGGGAAGGAAGTTAGGAGTGCGCTAAAGTGCTCTAGAGTGCGCTAGAGTGCAACTAGAGTGCAGTTGAATTGTACTACAATACCAAATGTCAGATTCAAAGATGGATTCCTCTGAATTGAAGAGATACTCTATTTCATATTTTACATCTCATATTTCACATTTGAGATTTCTCTTTGCTCTGATCCCATTGTTCTTCAGCACAACTAGCTGTAATAACTACGCTCAAGAGAATAAGCCTCAAGAATCAAAGATCAACGGTGTTTGCTTGGTAGCTCCAAGGGATTCAACAATGCTCAGAGAGCTTCCTAAGCTGGAGCGTATCTCACCTAATTATGTGGCAGTGATTCCCTATGCTTTTAAGAGACGCAATGAGAGTAAGGTGAACTACATGAAGGAAAACCCTTATTGGTGGGGTGAGGGCTTGAATGGCTGTCGAGAAACCATTAGCCAATTAAAGCAATTGGGGTATAAGGTGATGCTAAAACCACATGTTTGGCTAGCTGGTGAAGGCTGGCCTGGCGACTTCGATCCAACGAAAAGGGTGAGTGCAGATAGAGTAGAAGAAGAATGGGTTATATGGGAAGAATCGTATAGAGCCTATATCCTAGAGATGGCAAGACTGGCTTCTAATGAAGATGTCGAGATTCTTTGTATTGGGACAGAATATCGCATTGCTGTTAAGCAAAGACTACAGTTTTGGAAAGATCTAATTGCAGGAGTAAGAGAGATCTATACTGGAAAGGTCACTTATGCGAGCAATTGGGATAACTATGAGCATGTATCCTTTTGGAAAGAACTCGATTTCATAGGCATCGATGCTTATTTTCCTCTATCAGATAGCAAACAACCGGAAGTAAGCGAACTTCTTGAAGCATGGAATCCCATTGTGAAAAGCATAGTTGTATTTTCTGATAGCATTGGAAAACCAATCCTATTTACAGAGTATGGATATAGAAGCATTCCATACACCACAAGAGGTGATTGGAAGAATGGAGAGGTATCAGAATTGGATGAAGAGGCTCAATCTACAGCCTACCAAGCATTATATCAGTCGTGGTGGAATAAGAAGAATTTTGCTGGAGGATTTTTGTGGAAATGGCATCCGGCAGATTCAATTTATCAATTAAAAGGCGCAAAAGGCCAATTTTCTCCACAAGGAAAGGATGTTGAAGTGCTTATAGAAGCACAATATCAAAGCTCGAATTAGGCAACAACAGTCTTAAAAATGCTAAAAATCAACATTCCTAATTCGTAATCCTCAATTCGTAATTAAATAAACCTACCTTCGCACTTTAATTATTATTTTATTATTATGCAAAAAGGAACCGTAAAGTTCTTTAACGAAACCAAAGGTTTCGGATTTATTAAAGAAGAAGGCTCTGAAGAAGAGCACTTCGTACACGTAACAGGTCTAATCGACGAGATCAGAGAAAATGACACCGTTGAATACGAACTGAAAGAAGGAAAAAGAGGAATGAATGCCGTAAACGTTAAAGTCGTTTAAGGAATAGATTAATTTTTTGACTTAAGCCCATTCAGCAATGAATGGGCTTTTTTATTGCATAAGTTTTCTTAGAAGGCATTGCGACCATGGCTAAGCCATTGCGCTAGCTCGACAAAGTCGAGCTTCTGCGGTTAAGGAAATGCTTAATTTGATATGAAAATCTTTAGCTATGTCACAGAGTTTCACAGGGTCGCTTCGCTAGCTCAGAGGCACACAGAGCTGTAAGATTCTTCAAACACTTGTTTCCGATTTCTGATTTCTGATTTGAATTACCCTTACTCCTTGCTCCAAACTCAACCCTATACCTAAACCTTATCCGCCACAATCTTGTAGGTAGGGTCTTCCATTACATTCACATCAATTAGCTTATCCGCATTCTGAAGAAGCTTTCTGCAGTCTGCACTGAGATGACGCAGATGAACGGTTTTACCGGCCTTCTGATAGCGTTCTGTAAGCTTATTGAGGGCTTCAATGGCCGACATATCCACAACTCGACTCTCTGCAAAGTCGATGATCACCTCTTCAGGATCATTTTGCACATCGAATTTGTCGTTGAATACTGAAATAGATCCAAAGAATAGCGGACCGTAGATCTCATAATGCTTTATTCCTTCATCATCCACATATTTTCTTGCTCTAATGCGCTTAGCATTATCCCAGGCAAAAACTAAGGCTGAAATGATCACACCAATGATCACGGCAGCTGCTAGATTGTGAAGTACTGCGGTAACCAAGGTCACCACAACCATTACAATGATGTCTGATTTAGGCATGCGTCGGAAAGTGCGCAGACTAGCCCACTCAAAGGTTCCAATAGATACCATGATCATCAATCCTGTTAGCGCTGCAATAGGCACTTTCTCAATGATCGGTGATCCATACATGATAAAGACCAATAGCATAATGGAAGCTACTATACCTGAAAGTCTAGCTCTAGCTCCTGATGAGATATTGATCAAAGATTGTCCGATCATTGCACAACCTCCCATTCCAGAGAATAATCCTGAAAGGGTATTTGCAATTCCTTGAGCTACGGCTTCTTTATTGCCTCTTCCTCTTGTTTGTGTGATCTCATCAATAATATTGAGGGTTAGCAAACTCTCGATCAATCCTACACCGGCTACAATAGCTGCATATGGAAAGATGATCTGCAAGGTTTCAAACTCCAAAGGAACCATGGGAAGGTGAAAAGGAGGGAAGCCACCTTCAATTGAAGCAATATCTCCCACAGTTTTGGTATCGATGTTCAAGAAATACACCAAAGCGAAGATGCTGAGGATAGAGAAGAGTGAAGCCGGAATAAGCTTGCTCAGTTTAGGTAATCCCCAAATAATAAACATGGTCAGCAAGACAAGTCCCAGCATCATGTAAAGCTGCTCGCCCTGCATCCAATCGCCAGCAGTATCCTTGAAACTGGGAAGTTGCGACATAAAGATCACCACAGCCAAACCGTTCACAAAACCGTAGATCACCGGCATGGGCACCAATCTCATGAACTTGCCTAAGCGCAGGAAACCGGCCGACATCTGAAGTATACCAGCCAAAATTACAGTGGCAAAGACATATTCAACCCCATGATCCTTTACCAGCATTACCAAGACAACGGCAATAGCTCCGGTGGCTCCGGAGATCATTCCCGGTCTGCCACCGAGAATAGAAGTAACTAATCCCATTACAAATGCCGCATAGAGTCCCGTTAGGGGAGAGAGGCCCGCAATAAGGGCAAATGCAACTGCTTCCGGCACCAATGCAAGTGCCACTGTCAATCCAGATAGGATCTCGTTCTTATAATTGACCTTTTGTGATAGGTCGAATAGGTTGAAGATTTTCTTCATCTTGATTATGTTGGTTTTCTCGTTACAGCCCGATAAATCGGCCCAGTCGAAAACCGATTTGCATTAAAATATTATCAATGATATGCGCTTCTCGTTGATTCCATAAACCTCGATACTATTCCGATTTCATCGGAATCACTCGGCAACCAAATGGAATAGTATCGAGAGACGTGCAATACTTCTTACTCCATACTCCAAGCTCCGAACTCCAAAAATAAAAAAGACCCCATCTTTCGAAAGGGTCTCTAATTTGTCTAGATTCTAGACTCTAGATTCTAGGTTCTCTTTTCTACTTCAAAGAATCCACCACTGCTTTGAAAGCTTGTGGATCGTTCATTGCTAGATCGGCTAGTGTCTTACGATTTAGCTCGATATTGTTCTTAGCTACCTTACCCATGAATTGTGAGTAAGACATTCCGTACTCTCTTGCACCGGCATTGATTCTCTGGATCCAAAGGGCTCTGAAGTTTCTTTTCTTCTGCTTTCTACCTTGGTAGGCATAAACCATCCCTTTTTCAACCGCATTCTTAGCTACAGTGTGTACGTTCTTTCTTCTTCCGAAGTATCCTTTCGCTTGTTTTAGGATCTTCTTTCTTCTAGCCTTCGCGGCTACTGAGTTTACTGATCTTGGCATTTCTTTACGTTTTTTGGAGTATCGCGGTCATTTTTAAGACACTTATTACAATAATCCGGGTTTGTTACTCTTGTTTACGATAACCTGAATTGATCTTACTTCATTGCAAGCTGCTGCTTGATATTGGCCTCATCAGCTGGATGTACCAGCCCCATATTGGTCAATGCTCTCTTGCGCTTGGTTTCTTTCTTGGTCAAAATGTGACTTTTGAAAGCATGCTTTCGCTTGATCTTTCCAGATCCAGTGATCTTGAATCTCTTCTTCGCACTGGAGATGGTTTTCATTTTTGGCATTACACTTAATTTAAATTAATCTTCTATTCTTTTATTCAATACTCGGCCCCGAGCTGTCATCCCGAGCGGCGTCGAGGGGCGAGGGGCGAAGCCTTATTTTTTCTTCTTCGGAGCGATCATCATGATCATTCGCTTACCTTCCATCTTTGGCATAGACTCTACAGTAGCGATCTCTTCTAATGATTGGGCCAACTTCAACAACAATATCTCTCCTTTGTCTTTAAAGAGAATCGATCTTCCCTTAAAGAATACGTAGGCCTTTACTTTTGCTCCTTCTTCAATGAACTTTTCCGCATGCTTCAACTTGAAGTTGAAATCATGATCGTCTGTGTTCGGACCGAAACGAATCTCTTTAACCACCACCTTCTGGGCTTTAGACTTCATCTCCTTTTGTTTCTTCTTTTGATCGTAAAGAAACTTCTTGTAGTCGATGATCTTAGCAACCGGTGGATCTGCCTTAGGTGATATCTCAACCAAGTCTAGTCCTTGGTCTTCTGCCATGGCTAATGCCTGACGAGTAGGGTATACTCCCTGATCTACATTTTCACCTACCAGTCTCAATTCACTGGCTTCGATCTTATTATTGATCTTATGAGGATCTTCCTTTCGGACAAATCTTCTGGGTCTGCGTGGTCTTGCTATTGCTTGGTCCTCCTTTAGTTAAACTTGTGTATTCTATCTATTTCTTCTTTAATCATTTGGGCGAATTCGTCAACTTTCATCACTCCTTTATCACCTTTTCCGTGTTCCCGGACTGAAACTGTGCCGTTTTCGACCTCTTTCTCGCCAATGATCAACATGTATGGAACCTTAGATACTTCTGCATCTCGTATCTTTTTTCCAACTTTTTCGTTCCGCTCATCAACGAATCCGCGAATATCGGAATTATTTAGCAGTTTTAAAACCTCCTTACAATTTTCATTGTACTTCTCACTCAAAGGTAAAATCGCTACTTGATCCGGACTTAGCCAAAGAGGGAAATTTCCTCCTGAATGTTCGATCAATAGTGCTACAAATCGTTCCATTGAGCCAAATGGCGCTCTATGGATCATTACCGGACGGTGTTTTTGGTCATCACTGCCAATATATTCCAATTCAAAACGCTCTGGCAAGCTATAATCCACTTGAATTGTTCCCAATTGCCACTTTCTACCAATGGCATCTTTGATCATAAAGTCCAACTTAGGACCGTAGAAAGCCGCTTCATTGTATTCTACAACCGTATTCAAGCCCTTAGCTGCACTTGCATTAATGATTGCCTGCTCGGCTTTCTCCCAGTTTTCTTCGCTACCGATATACTTACTGCGATCCTCTTGATCTCTCAATGATATTTGAGCAGTGTAATCTTCAAAATTCAAGGCTTCTAATACATAAAGCACTAGGTCGATCACTTTCTTGAACTCTTCTTCTACTTGATCTGGCGTGCAGAACAGGTGGGCATCGTCCTGAGTAAATCCTCTAACTCTGGTTAATCCATGAAGCTCTCCACTTTGCTCATAGCGATATACAGTACCAAATTCAGCATAACGTATAGGTAGATCCTTATATGAACGTGGTTCTGACTTGTAGATCTCGCAGTGGTGCGGACAATTCATCGGCTTCAATAAGAACTCTTCATCTTCTGAAGGTGTCTTGATCGGTTGAAATGAATCTTCTCCGTATTTCTCATAGTGCCCTGATGTCACATACAATTCCTTAGAACCAATATGTGGAGTAACCACTGGTTGATAACCTGCAGCAACTTGTGCTCTGCGCATGAAGTTTTCCAAGCGCTCTCTAAGTACAGTTCCTTTTGGTAACCAAAGGGGAAGTCCTTGACCAACTTTCTGACTGAAAGTGAATAGACTCAGTTCCTTTCCTAACTTTCTGTGATCGCGTTTCTTTGCTTCCTCAAGCATTTCTAGATACTCAGTAAGTTCCTTCTGCTTAGGGAATGTGATTCCATAGATCCTTGTAAGCTGTTTGTTCTTTTCATCACCTCTCCAATAGGCTCCTGCAACAGCAGTTAGCTTAACAGCCTTGATAAATCCTGTGTTTGGAATGTGCGGTCCGCGACAGAGGTCTGTGAAATTGCCCTGATGATAGAATGTAATATTGCCATCTTCAAGATCGGCGATCAGTTCCAGCTTATACTCATCATCCTTTTTCTTGTAGTATTCCAATGCATCGGCCTTGGAGATCTCTTGGCGACTGTATTCGTTCTTCTGACGAGCCAGCTCTTGCATCTTCTTTTCGATCTTCGGTAGGTCGGCTTCAGTGATCGGACGGTCCCCATTGTCTACATCATAGTAGAATCCGTTCTCAATAGGAGGGCCAATCCCAAACTTAATTCCGGGGAATAATTCTTCCAATGCCTCGGCCAATAGGTGAGCAGAGGAATGCCAAAAGGTATTCTTACCCTCTTCATCATTCCAGGTGAGTAACTGAAGTTCTACATTCTTGTCGAGTGGACGAAAGGCGTCGCGCACCTCACCATCGACTTTTGCAGCTAGCACATTTCTGGCTAATCCTTCACTAATACTTTTTGCCACATCCAATGGAGTGGTTCCTGCTTCATACTCCCTAAGGGAGCCGTCTGGTAATTTTACTTCAATCATGAATGAGAATTAAGGGCTGCAAAGATAAATGGATTTAAAGGGTATATCATAAAAAAAGGGCATCGATCGACGCCCTTTTTTAAAATTCTATGATTTCTACTTAAAGCGATATGATCTTTTGTCGCAATTCGGTGATTCTGGTCGTAAAGTCTTTCAGCTCTTCGTCTGAAAGTTCTACATCACTAATATCAATATTCGTCTGCTCTAATTGCTTCACGCTTTCATAGCTTTCGAATGAATTGTGCAGATCTTGTAGACCATCGATCAAAAAGTTAAGGTCTAAAGAAGGGTCTTTTTGAACTTGTAGTGCCACGATCACATTGTCTAGAATCGTCATTTGCTCGAGTAATCTTCCAGTGATATGCTCGCTATCTCCACTATTTGCGCCAAGGTACATACCTTCAACCCATGCAGCAGAGAAGAATACTGCTTCTTTTGAAGCTTCAGCATTCTGCTCTAAGTATTCATCCGTTCTTCTCTTGATCACTGTAAGAATTCTGAGAATTGTGTCTTGATTTCCAATGTTCTTTTCAAATGATTCAACCAATTCACCAGTTCCAAAAACACTAGGCATACCAATACCATCTGCCAAAGACTTCACAGTATTCATATAGTCGATAGAAAGTTGTTGCTGATCATTAAGCACTGCATAAGCTAGATCAGCAGAATAAACACCAAAATTCAAATACTTGGCAGTTTTGGTGTTGTAGTTATCCAAATTTGAAACAGGATTTGTTAGATCACTCTGAAATTTCAGTCCCGCTCTATTGAATATTGCGGCAATCTGAATAGGAGAGGGAAGCATAAAAGAAAGTTCTTCCTCATCCATGCTCTCATCAACAGCAACTTCAGTGCTGTCAGTTTCCGCTGCATCATCATCACTTCTCTTTGGCTCTTCAGCGCAAGAAGAGAGTAAAAAACCTCCAATTAGTAGTAGGCTAAAATATCTTTTCAATGTTTTCATCTTATGGTTATTCGCTTTTATTTATTCGCTTGCTTCTTCAGTTTGTGATTCGCTTTCCTCTGCATCAGTTACAAAGGTTAGTTGGTATCCTAAGATAAATACCAAGCATCCACCTTGCTCTTCACCTTCTGCAGGAGGTATGATATAGTTAACATAAAGTCTCTTGGCTTTTTTGGGCTCATAGATCACCAATTTACCTTCCTCATCTTTAGTAGAAGTGAACACTGGAGTTCTACCTTCATGCTCATCACTTTTGTCGTAGATTCTGATCTCCACATCTTTTGGAAGCTCAGTTTTATTAAAGATCATGCGATATTTTTCTCCTCTAAAGAGAGGTACTTCGATCTCTTTTCGACTTTTTTCAGAGCCGTAGTTAATAATGTTGACTTTAGAAGAGGAGTAATAATAAGGGTTGAGCAAAGAGATTCCCTCTTTCTTCAAAGCTTTAGAATTACACTTAACCTCGCTTTCACTACTGGTAGATTCAGCAGTTCCCGAAATAGCTGTAAAGGCAAATGCTGCCAGCAAGAAGTAGATACCTATTTTCTTCATAGAATATAATTGATTAGGCCGCTAATATAACAATAAATGGGGTTTGAATCTGAGAAGAATTGCAATGGAATTTTAACATTTTTACAGATGGGCCTTTAAAAAGTCTTCCATGGCTCTATAAAAGTCGAATCGATTCTCTTCATTGCCAAACCCATGACCTTCATTATCTTTTACCATATATTCCACCTCAACACCTCTGGCTTTCATGGCTTCTACCATCTGATCTGATTCCGATTTCTTTACACGGGGGTCATTTGCTCCCTGTGCAATCAATAGTGGTGCTTGGATCTTTTCTGCTTGTAATGCAGGAGAGTATTGGGTCAACATTTCTTTGTCCTTTTCAGGATGACCAACCATCTCATACAGCATCTCTAAATAGTTTTCCCAATAAGGTGGTATGGTTTCCATAAATGTAAATAGATTGGAAACTCCTACATAGTCGATGCCGCATTTGTAGACCTCCGGACTAAAAGCCAATCCTGCCAGACAGGCGTAGCCCCCATAAGACCCTCCGTAAATTGCAACTCTATCTTTATCTACTATACCCTCATTGATCAAATGCTTCACACCATCTGTAAGGTCGTTTTGCATACTTTGTCCCCATTGCTTGAATGAGGCTTCTAAAAATGCCCTTCCATAGCCTGTTGAGCCTCTAAAGTTTACTTGCAAGACGGCATATCCTCGGTTGCATAAGAACTGCACTTCCGGATTGAAGCCCCAATAATCTCTAGCCCATGGACCACCATGCGGGTTAAGTACCAATGGCAAATTCTTTTTCTCCTTGCCTGCTGGTAAGCTCAAATAGGCATTCAGCTTAAGACCATCCCGACTTTTAAATTCGATAGACTGCATTTCAGCCATTTGCTCTTCATCTAGCCAAGGACTTATATCTTGAATCTTCTCTAGCTCTTTGGCTTTCAAGTCGAAATAGTAATAGGCTCCTCTGCTTTTATCACTGTATGAACGAATAATGAACTGATCTTCTTCCTTATTGGAATCGGCTATGCTCATTTCATGATCTCCTAATCGCCCTTCCAGATCCCTAAACCAATTTTCAACTTCTTTGTCGACAAACTCTCTATGAGTCTTGTCTGTGGTGTAACTGTAGTAAGTCAGTCGCTTATTCTTTTTAGAAAAGGTGATCGATGACACATCTACTTCCTCATGAGCGAATAACTCTTCAATTTCTTCGGCGCTCTTCGGATCAAAGATTATTGCAGCGGCCTTATCTCTGCCGATATTTGAAATGCAATAGAGCTTTTGATTATCGAAAGTGAAGAACTGCGGACTCATATTCTCCTTAAAGTCAGTAGTAAGAATGCTCTTGAACTCATCTTCTTCTTTCTCTCGATATAGCAGAGAAGAGTTCACTCCATCTGTAGCAATGGCAATTCTCAATTTACCATTGTGGTCGCACATCCAGGCGCTAATATTTCCCGGATTCTCGGCCAGTAGTTCCAGCTCTCCGCTGTGTATATTCAATCTGTAAGGATCGTGGATCCTAGCATCTCTTTTATTCAAACCCACCAAAATATAGTCGTCTTGCTCTTCAAGATCATCTATCAAATGGGTTTGAACCCCTTCAAATGCAGTAAGTTCCTTTAGATTACTTCCGTCTGGGTTAACACCATAGAGTCCGTAGTTTTCATCTCCACCCTGATCTCTTAGATACAATAGTCTATGATTACTGGCCCATGTATAGCCTGCAATATCTCTATCTTCAACTGAAGTGATGCGTTTGGCGTCTTCTTCACCTAACTTCTGGATGAAGATGTTCATTCTATTCTTATAGGGAGCGAGGAAGGAGTAATATTTACCATCTGGTGAGATCTGAAAGCTACTTTTCTCAGGATTCCTGAAGAAATCTTCCATAGGTATCTGAGGAGATTGAATACTCATTAAACTTTTGGTGTTTTTTAGGGTTAAGGTGTCAAAAATAGTTAATGTGTGTGGTTCAACATGATAGTATACCGTTTGTGTAAACATCTGAGAAGACCATCATACTTTCCTTAATTTCGAGCCTTCAATTTTTTTAAAATTATGCGCAGATTAATTTCTATATTTTCTCTAATTCTATTTTCAACTAGTTCAATGGCTCAGGCTGGATATTGGCAGCAAGAGGTCGACTACACCATGGATATTCGCATGGATGTAAGAACGAATCAATTCAAAGGCGAGCAGGAGCTAGTGTATACCAACAACTCTCCAGATACCCTCGATAAGGTTTTCTTTCATTTATACTTCAATGCTTTCCAGCCTGGGAGTATGATGGATATCAGATCAAGAACCATTGCAGATCCAGACAGAAGAGTAAGCGACCGTATTCACACTCTAAAAGAAGATGAAATCGGTTATCAGAAAGTCACTTCGCTCACTCAAAATGGAAAAGCAGTAAAATATGAGACTGTAGGTACCATTTTGGAGGTGAAACTTGATAAACCTCTACTTCCCGGAAAGAAGACCAAATTGGAGATGAGCTATGATGCTCAGGTACCACTTCAGATCAGAAGATCAGGAAGAGATAATGAAGAGGGAATTCGCTATTCAATGACTCAATGGTATCCAAAATTGGTGGAGTATGATGAGCAGGGATGGCATCCAAACCCATACATAGGAAGAGAGTTTCACGGAGTATGGGGCGACTTTGATGTGACCATCCATATTGATCAGGAATATGTGCTTGGCGCAACAGGATATCTTCAGAACCCAAAAGAAGTGAATACGGGAAGAGCAGAGGATGTAAAAGAGGAAACTATGCAGGAAGAGCGCATGAACTCCTGGCATTTCGTGGCACCTATGGTTCATGATTTTGCCTGGGTTGCCGATCCGGATTATGTGCATGAATCAATCACACTGGATAATGGAACAGAGATCAATTTCCTTTTCCAAAGAGATTCAACTACAAAATACTGGGATAGTCTTGCACCTTATGCAAAGCAGTGTTTCGATATTATGAATGAGGAGTTTGGCTTGTATCCATACAAACAATACACTGTTGCTCAAGGTGGCGATGGAGGAATGGAATATCCAATGATCACCTTGATCAGTGGCGATAGAAGCTTGAGAAGTCTTGTGGGGGTTACTGTGCATGAGGCTATCCACTCATGGTATCAGCATCTTTTGGGTACAAATGAGGCTCAGTATGCTTGGATGGATGAGGGTTTCACTTCCTATGCAAGTGATGTAGTAATGAGCAAGATCTGGCCGGGACATAAGCCATTTACCAGAACCTATCGTTCATATGTGAGCTTTGTGAAGTCAGGAAAGCAAGAAGTACTCAGTACACATGCAGATCATTTTGAAACCAATTATGCCTATGGAAGAACAGCATACACCATGGGAGCATTGTTTCTTCATCAGCTGAACTACATCATGGGGCATGATGATTTTATGCTGGGTATGAGAAGGTATTTCAATGAATGGAATCAAAAGCACCCTACACCAAACGATTTCATTCGAGTGATGGAAAAGACCAGTGGAATGGAGTTGAAGTGGTATATGGAGCAATGGACAGAAACTTTGAATACCATTGACTATGGTATCAAATTGGTTCAGCCTTTTGGCGATCAAACCAAGGTGAGATTAGAGAGAATTGGAAGAATGCCAATGCCATTGGATATTGCGGTAACAGATACTGCTGGAAATGTGACCTACTATAACATTCCTATGCGAATTATGCGCGGTGAAAAGGCAGCTGAAGAAGGAATGGATAATTACACTGTGCTAAAGGATTGGGCATGGGTTTATCCTCAATATTCATTTACTATAGATATGCCTTATGGTCAGATCGAAAAGATCGAGATCGACCCATCTAAGCGAATGGCAGATATTGAAATGGAGAATAATGTCTTTCCACCGGAGTCTGGTTTAATACTCGACTCATCTTATAATGAGTAAATTTGCTTAGTGAAAAGTCTAAAGCAAAGCATATTAGCCTATGGACTGCTTTTCTGCTTCGGAATAGCAATTATTCCGGCAGAGAGCTTTCATCAGCACGATTTCGAGAGCGAGGTCTGTCAGCAGAGTGAATTGCACTTTGCAGACCACGCCGTGGATTGTGAGCTGGCTAATTTTGTAGTTCCTGCTTTTGATGCACCTTATTTATTTCAGCAATCCTTTTCACAACTTTACTTCAAGGATCTTCTTACAGATGAGAGAAATTTCTCTTCTTCAGATCATACTTTATTAAAGAGAGGCAGGGCACCGCCTGCATTGGTCTAGTCTAGTCCAAAATACTCTCTTTAAATCTTTAAACATTTTGTTTTGTCAAGCAAGCAATTGCTCGGCTTATTCCTGTCTCTGATCTGGCTCTTGCCGATTTCTTTGAAGGCACAGGAAAGCTGCAGTATCCGATTATTTGGTCGTGTTAGCGATCATCATGATGGTTCTTCCTTGGCTTATGCAAACCTACTTCTAACAGGCCCTGAAAATAAAAGGATCGGCCTGTCTGCAAATGAAGTGGGCAAGTATGAGGTGGAAGGATTATGCCCTGGTCGGTATAGACTTATTGTTAGTCATATTGGCTGTCAGCCGGATACTGTATTTGTTGAACTAGCATCTAGTAAAAGATTGGACCTTGAGCTTGAGCATCACCTTGAAGAACTTCAGGAAGTGGAGATCAAAGCTGAGAGAAAGGATCCAATTGTGAATGAAACGGAACTGAGTGAAGAAGAGCTAATGCAAAGCAGCGGAGATGATCTCGCATCAAAACTGGAGAGCATAAGCGGGGTTAATTCGTATAAAACAGGCTCGAATGTTTCTAAGCCTATGATTGGAGGCTTTACATCGAATAGGATCCAGATCATCAATAATGGTGTGCAGCATCAGAACCAGAATTGGGGAGATGAGCATGCACCGGAGATCAATCCATTCCAATATGCTAACTACAAAGTTGTTAGAGGTGCAAGTGCTGTTAAGTATGGGGGAGGAGCTCTGGGAGGCTTTGTCTTGGTAGAGCCCAAGCCACTTAAGCGCAGTGTGGGGATCGATGGTAGGTTCAGTAGTATGTATGCCACTAATAATCGCATGTATGCTGCATCTTTGATGTTGGAAGGCAATAGTGAATGGCTGCCTAAGCTCTCTTGGAGAGTTCAGGGAAGTCATCGCAGAGCTGGCAATCTGAGAAGTCCAGATTATTATCAAGATAACACAGGCCTCAATGATGTAGATGTATCATGGAATCTGGGGTGGTTTGAGGAGAATTGGAAAGCAGAGGTCTATTACAGCCTCTACAATTCAGAGCTTGGGATCTTTACTGGTGCACATATTGGAAATCTTACAGATTTGGAGAATGCCATTGCACAAGAGAGGCCAAGAGAAGAGTTTACCACAGGCTTTTCCTATGATATTGGCAGACCTTATCAATTGATTACTCATGAGCTATTGAAAGGTTCATTTAGTCGCTATTTCAAGAACTCTTTTTTGAAAGTAACTGCTAGCAGACAGTTCAATATTCGAGAGGAGTTTGACAAAGAGACTCCAAGAAATGATGAATTGGCCGCTTTGAATATTCCGGAATTCTCGTTGAGTCTAGAAGCTTACGACCTTCGAGCTGATTATGAGATCGATAAAGGGAATGTTCAATATGAGCTCGGTGCCGGATTGGGAAGTAAGGAGAATACAGTGAATAGCTTTATCGACTTTATTCCCGACTATACTTCGATACACAGCAATCTTTATGGAGTTGCGCATTGGAAGAAAGAGCCATATACTTTTTCAGCCTCTGCGAGAATGGATCAAAGTCGATTCGAGGTAAATAAGCTGGTAAACAGAGAATTTGAAGCTTTTGAGCACGACTTTATGGCTTATACCTTTAGTATTGGCGTTTTGAGGCCCTTCTCAAGAGGTCACAGTCTCAGTTTGAGTTTGAATATGGCTGAGAGAGCACCGGCGATCAATGAACTCTACAGTGATGGATTGCATCATGGTACAGCAAGTCTGGAGTATGGTAACCCCAATATTGTTAAAGAGAGGTCATACAATAGTCGTTTCATCTGGGAGAAGCTAGGAGATGACTTTGATATTGAAGTCCAGGCTTACGCCCAATACATTCAAGACTTCATCTATCTGGAACCTACTGGCTTCGATCTCACCATTCGCGGAGCCTTTCCGGCCTTTGAATGGAAGAATACCGATGCTTTATTGAAGGGTACAGATCTAAATCTGAGATTTAGACCAACACCTCAATGGGAGTTAGTGCATAAGAGTAGCTGGCTGTGGGCAAATCAGTTGAATGATGAGAAAAGCGATTATTTGGTGAATATGCCTGCTAATCGAATTGAACATCAACTGAGGTATAGAACTGCAAGTACCAACAAGATCATAGATCAGTGGAAACTTTGGTTGAGCCATCAGTATGTATTCAGACAAGAGAGATTCGACGAAGAGGTGGAGATCGCTGTCCCACCTGAAGCCTATCAATTGTTGGCTGTTGGACTAGACAGAGAATTTCAATTCAGCGAAAAGATAAGCGGACAATTAGGTATCCGCATTGAAAACCTATTTAATACTACTTATAGAGATTACCTCAATCGATTCCGCTACTATGCAGATGAGATGGGGAGAGATCTCAGAATTACATTCAACTTAAAATTCTAATTATGAAAAGCAGATATTTTTCTAATCTATTAAAACCTCTGAACCTTTTATTGATCTTATTCATACTTGGCCTTGCTGCCTGTACGGATGATGACGATGATAGTGTGGATAATACTCCAGGTATAAATCCAAATGAAGAGGAGCTTATTACCTCTATAGAAGTAATTATGAATGACACTGCCAATGCAACAATCGATACATTTCGATTTAGAGATCCGGATGGCGATGGTGGAAATATTCCAGTAATCGATAGTATTATCATCAACTCAAACACTACCTATTTGGTGAATTTGAGATTTTTGGATGAATCAGACCCTAATGATGTCGAGGATATTACTGTTGAAGTAAAGGATGAGGATGATGAGCATTTAGTATGCTATGAAGTTACTCCAGCAATGGCAATCACCATCAACCGTACAGATACAGATGGAACCTATGAGCTTGGACTTGAGTCTGATTGGCAAACTTTCGGCGCTCAGAGTGGGAGAGTGGAGATTAGCTTGAAACATCAGCCTGGGGTAAAGGATGGATCATGCTCTCCTGGAGAAACTGATGTGCAAGTTGCATTCCCTTTCCGAATCCAATAGTCTGTATATCAGCTAAACAGCACTAAAGACTTGAGAAGCGCAGAGATATTCTGCGCTTCTTCTTAAATTTGTCTTATTGAGGGATTACATTTGGAATCCAATCTACCATATCGTTAAATAAGATGAAAGCAATCAAGAAAACCATTAGCATCATCAGTATGCTCGCCTTTTTAATGGCGATTTGCGCTTCAACTCCTTCTTGCGGTGGCAAGAAAAAGGGAATGAAAGTGAAATCGAATTCAGGAATGGGAAATCAAAAGCATAAGAACCGCCACGTTTGGGGTAAGTAACCTTTTTCTCATTTTTGCGTAAGCTCTAGCATGAAAAGAGGTTCGCAAAATTTCTTTAAAGCACTATTGTTTCTTGGATTAGTATGTTTCTTTTTGGCTTCTTGCTCTAGTGGAAGAGCTGGAATGAAAGTGCATGCTACAAACAAGATGTACAATCACAAGCACTTCAAATAGGCTATTGTACCAATAGTTTTGTCCTTCCGATCTTTTGATTCTGATCGTTGAGCTGGATAATGTAAACTCCTGGAGATATATTGTTCTTTAGGCGGAAAGTATTTCCTTTTGCACGCTGTACAATTCGGCCTTGAAGATCGAATATGATAATCTCTGGAGCTAACTTTAGCTGGGACTTGATATTGATTTGCTCTCCCGCCTTTACCGGGTTGGGGTAGCTTGAAAATGCTATTTCATTTTTTGAATATTCCAGCAAAGACACATTCTTGCTCGCACAGAAATTAATATTCTTCTGGGCAGTTGTGAAGTTATTCTCAAAAACAAGGGTATCTCCAATTCTATTTTGGATCATGAAATAACCACTTCCCCAATATGGTCCGTTAAAACCATCTCCAAAAGCATCGTAAAGCTTCAATTGAAAGCATCCGTCGAACAAACAAATGCTATCGCGATAGATCATTCCATTGTTATTTATAGCTTCTAGGTATGGACCTCCTTTGGCAACTACCAGATTCTGACTGTCGAGTATTTCCCAGCTATTTTCATAGCCATAACGGTCCGACTTGAATGTAATGGCCACAGAAACAGGATCTGGATTCACTCTAATATCTTTAGACCAAAGGTTATTCGTGCTGTCCTGATCTGCTGATTGCACTAACCTCACTTGAAATGAGCTATCCACTACAGAAAGCTGCAATGAAGGCAAACTGAATTCTTCAACTTCATCTGTCGACAGACTGCCAGTCCAGTTTATCGATTGATTGAATTGTTGATTTACTCCATACTCAATTGTCAATGAAGTAATCGTATCATTTCCTCTGTTCAAGAAGTGAACCACAGGATCTATGGTGCTGTCGCAACTAAAAGAAGGTACCGCACTTACATAAATTAGTTCTGCATCCCTTGCTGAGGCCTTAGTAACTGCATCCATCGCATCAAGAACCAAGGTATTCGTAGTATCAGGATCTAACCAATATTTTAGCTGACGATTAGTTGCCGGTGCATAATTCCACGAAACAGAAAACTTCCCGAAATAATCATTGAGATTGTTACTGCAATTTGCTGAACCACCTTCTAGCTGTCCAACTACACGCTTGTTCTGATCGAACAATGCGGATCCAGAAGAACCAATTTCGGTAGTTCCCAATTCCCAATTCCCAACTTGCCAATGCGTATTCTGATTTTGAGGTAGGAAGAAAGAACTTTGAACGGTATCATAATCCTGAGAGAACTTCTTTATATCACCACTGGGGTGGTGGATGGTAGTTGATTCATAAGCGGGTACTCCTGTAGCATCCCAACCCGCATAATAGGGATTGTACGACAATGGAGGTGTTTGCGATAATTCAAATAGTTTAAAGTCTGAATAGGGGTTTTCAGCTCTAGATATCGCCCCGCTAATACTATTGGCCAAGCTCCCGTCGGCATTGGTCTGACAATTCCCCGAAGAATTCTCATAGTTGAAAATGAAAATGCTATTCGTAGCCAACATACAATGAGATGCAGTTAGCAGATATGGAATAGAATCCTCTCTTACATTGTTCACTAATGTCCCGGTGCATAATCGTTGATTGTCTGAAGCTGTGATCAATACCACAGATCTCCTTACATCTTGCCATAGATCAGCTTCCGGACAATTGATATTTACATTACAGCCTCCGGAACTATTAAAGGTCTTACCACCCTTTCCAAAGAAATCTCGATAGCCATAAATCACCTGACTTATTTCTACATCAACTTCTTCTAATTCAGAGATAGGCACAAATAATTCGATCAAGACTGCACTTCCTTTTATCGGTCTGGTAGAGAATTGATTATCTATCTTGTTGTTTGCTGCAGTAATTGCACCTATTTGATCTTTAGCATCCAAACTTGTAAAATAGAGTAGAGAATTCTCAGATAAATGAAAGAGATTAAAGTTGAAATTCAGTGATTTAGCATCTTCTGCATTGAGCTGAAGACTGAACTTCAACATTCCATTTTGCTCTTCGCGATTGGCTAACTCTATTACATCAACATTCCTGTCGATTGCATAGCCAAAGCGCCATGAGGAATGCTTGTCCAGAGCATTGATAGAGTCTTCTATGAATATAGCTTGCAGATCAGGTTTCTCAATTTGAATTGGCGCATTACTAGATAGCGCATTTGAAGCCTCATTCCATTGAGGTTTAGCTATGGGGTGGCTGATCTGAGCTTTGATTACAAAGCTCATTGAGAATAGCCCGATATAGAGTATAAGTTTCTTCATCACAATATGAAACGCTAATTTAGAGATATTGATCATTGCCTATGTTAAACGAGAAGATTGATTTAGTATTTCAGGGCGCAGACCAACGTCGCTCTAGATATGACGTGATTTATCCGAATTCTGATGCAAAGCTGCCTCTTTTGATCTTTTGTCATGGATTCAAAGGTTATAAGGATTGGGGCCACTTTCCTTTGCTTTGTCGCGAATTCGCCAAAAATGGATTGGCAGTAGTCAAGTTCAATTTCTCTCATAATGGAATGTCGTTAAACTCCAAACACCATTTCGATGATTTGCCGGCATTTGCCGAGAATAATTACCTCAAAGAACTAGATGACATCAGCTTGCTTCTAGATCTGCTGGAATCCAAAGAAGAATATAAAGAGTTGATCGATTTTGGGAATATCAGCATTCTAGGGCACAGCAGAGGAGGAAGCATGGCCATACTTGCTGGACTTGAAGACCGCAGAATAAAGCGAATCATTGGCTGGGCCGCTGTGGCCGATCTTGTAGAAAGACTGCCTGCTCAAGAGCAGATGGAAGATTGGAAAGAAAAAGGTGTCAGGTATGTGATGAATGGGCGAACGGGACAAGATATGCCTGTGAACTATCAGTTCATAGAACACTTATATGCCAACTCCAAAAAATTGAGTCTTGAAAAGCAGCTGAAGAAGGCAAGCAAACCTTTATTGGCAATTCAAGGAGAAGATGATGAGGCAGTTCCATTAGAGCATCTCTATGCCATTCAAGTATGGTATCCAAAAGCAGAAGTACTGAGCATAGAAGGTGCTGGACACACTTTTGGAGGCACGCATCCATATGAGCATAAAGAGTTTCCAAAGGATACTCAAGTCGCATTTGATACAACAATAGACTTCTTAAAAAGGCATTCTGGCCTGGGGAGCAGCCGCTAATTCTCCATATTTCTCAGCTTCATAACTGAAGAATCCAGCCATAGCGATCATAGCCGCATTATCTGTGCAGTATTCGAATTTTGGAATATGCGTGTTCCAGCCTTCCTCTCTTTTGGCAGCTAGTCTTGCTCTGAGTTCTGAATTAGCAGAAACCCCACCGGCTATAGCAACATCCTTGATACCAGTTTCCTCAACTAACTTTTCCAATTTCTTGAAAAGAGCACCCAGAATGGAGTCTTGAATTGAGGCGCAGAGATCTTCCTTATTCTTTTCAATAAAATTCGGATCCTTTTCGATCTGATCTCTTAGGTAGTAGAGCACAGAAGTTTTAAAGCCACTAAAACTGAAATTATAACCATCCATTGTGCCCACATTAAAGGGATGTGTTCCAATTTTACCTTCTTTAGCTAATTTATCGATCAAGGGACCACCGGGATAGGGTAAACCCATCATCTTTGCTGCTTTATCAAAGGCTTCACCGGCTGCATCATCAATAGTTTCTCCAACTATTTCCATATCTGTAGGACTCTTCACTACGATCAATTGAGTATGTCCGCCGCTTACGGTTAAACAGATGAATGGGAAATTGGGAGTAGATTCATTATCATCGATCATATGCGCAAGAATGTGGGCTTTCATATGATGTACTTCGATCAAAGGGATTCCCAATGAAATACTCAGCCCTTTGGCAAATGAGCTACCAACAAGCAATGAACCCATTAAGCCCGGTCCGCGGGTATAGGCAATAGCATTGAGCTCTTCTTTCTTGATTCCGCTTCTTTTTAACGCTACTTCAAAGGCTGGCACAATATTTTGCTGATGCGCGCGTGATGCTAATTCGGGTACCACTCCTCCAAATTCTGCATGAACTTTTTGGTTTGATACTACATTGGCAAGGATTTGGTGACCTTTAATAATTGCAAGTGAGGTATCGTCGCAAGAAGATTCAATTCCCAGTATTAGCGGTTTTGTGCTCAATCTCTTATAATTTGCAGAATTTTGAACAGCAAAATTACACCTATTAAGAAAGTAAGTAGCATAGTATTAAAGGCATTATTACTCATAGTATTGATGCTAGTGGCTTTATGGACATTGCTACAGATCGAATCGGTGCAAACCTATGCTGCGAAAAAGGCTACTATCTTTCTGAGTAATGAGCTTGATACTAAAGTAGAGATTTCACGTGTAAAGTTCCGTTTGCTGAAATACCTTGAGCTAGAAGGTGTCTATGTGGAAGACCTCGAACAAGACACACTTTTAGCAATAAACTCTTTGGAAGTCGATCTATTAAGTCTTTCATTCACTGATGCTAAATTCTCTTTGGCGGCCAATATCAATGAGCCGGTGGTGAACATCCATCGCCATAAAGGTGATAGCCTGTTCAACTATCAATTTCTGATAGATTATTTCAAAAGTGATAAAGAGAAGGATAGCAATGATTTTGTGATCCAATCGAATGAGTTACTCCTTCATAATGCTCGTTTCTCTTATCACGATTATAATATTCCCGATACTGTGGGAAGAATGAATTACAAGCACATTGATATCCAAAGTCTTAATTTGAATGCAGAGGATATCTATTGGAAGTCGAACACCGTTAAAGCAAATGTAGATGAGCTTAGCTTAATAAGCCTGAATGGTTTTGATTTGAAGCATTTGCATGCCGAAGTGGATATCAGCCCAGAGCAAATGATATTTAAGGATCTAGGCATAAAAACCAATACTACCAACTTAAGTGCTAACCTCACCTTCACATCGGATGACTTTAAAAGTTACAGGAATTTTATAGATGATGTAATACTGTCATTAGACTTTCAGGAGAGTATCATTGATCTAGCTGATCTGGCTTATTTCGTTCCATCCATGTCGGATACACACCATCAAATTAGCTTGGATGGTAAGGTGAATGGTACTGTGGGGAATTTAAAATCTGATAAGATCACCCTTAGCTTGAACAGTGAAAGTTATTTGATCGGAGAGTTTGATATTCGGGGTTTGCCCGATATAGATGAAACCTTCATATTCTTTAAGGCATCTCGTTTGAGCTTTAATTACAAAGGACTGAATAACTTGCCCATAAAGTCGTTCAAGCCTGAAAGTGAATTGAAAGTACCTCCGGCAATTGAGCGTTTTGGCGATATGTATTTCCAGGGGAATTTTACGGGTTATCCGAACGATTTTGTGGCTTATGGTAGTTTTTCTTCAGAATTAGGCAGTTTTGATACAGACATCTCTCTTAGTCAAGATGCCGATGGCTACTATTACGATGGTTCGCTTAGCACGCAAAACTTTGATCTTGCAGGTCTTCTTGATAAAGAGAATTTTGGAAAGGTTAGTCTGAATCTTGATCTTGACGGACAAGGCTTAGAGTTAGAAGAGATCGAAGCAAAAGCAATTGGGGAGATCAGTAGTTTCTATTATAAAGGCTATGAATACAACGGTATCAAGTTAAATGGTTCTTTTTCTTCCAAGAAGTTCAAGGGAGATCTATCTATCCGAGATGAGGCGGTCAGTCTTGATTTTGCAGGTACCATTAACGCAGATACATCTAAGCTTGTCTCTAAATTCAAATTAGATGTCATCGAGGCAAACCTAGCTGAGCTGAAATTATTCAATCAGGAAGATAGCTTGACCAAACTAAGTTTTCTCGCCAATTTTGATATGCTTGGGAGTGAGCTTGACGATTTCAATGGAGGGGTAAAGATCGACAGTATTGATTATGAAGATGCCAACTACAAATACAATGGCAGTAATATTCAATTGACTGCCAAAAGCAGCGGGAAGAGGAGAGTTTTAGAGCTTAACTCAAGCTTTGTAGATGCCAAGCTAGACGGACAATTCAACTTGAACGATTTAGTAAACTTTCTAAAGTCTGAACTCTATAAAGAGCTTCCATTTCAGGAATATACCGGAGATGAATTGGCAGAGCAACACTTCAATTATAATTTACTATTCAAGGAGTTCAAACCTATTAGTAGAATCTTCGTGCCTGAATTAGAAGTAGATTCAGCTACAGAGATCATAGGCTATTTTCAAGATTCATCCGGCTACAGCCGATTTGATTTGAGGAGTCCGCACATTGCTTATGGAAGATGGAAAATGGACCATATGAACTTCTTCATTAAAACCGATGAGGATGGAATCACATCGAATCTTCGAAGTCATTATTTTGAGTTGGCGAATAACTTGCGATTGAGAAACTTCGAGAATGCCAATCATCTTCAAATGGGCAGTGCAAACGCATCCATCAGTTGGGAAGGGATAAATTACAATCTGGAAAAGGGACAGCTGAAGATGAATTCCCAGATCGACTCACTTAATGGAATCGATATTTATGTTCAAGATTCCTATTTCTACCTAAATGATTCGCTGTGGACTTTCAACAGTTCCAATGAGATCCATTTGAGGGGAAAGAGTTTGCGATTTGATAGTCTTCTTTTGGGAAATGCGAATCAGGAGGTCTTATTGGATGGAAATCTGAGTGAAGATCCGAATGATTCCTTAGAATTGAATCTAAAGGAGTTCAATCTCAGTTATCTATCTACTTTTATCGACTCTGATGATCTGGAAATGAAAGGTAGGATCAATGGAGTTGCTGTACTTAAAGATCCATATGCAGATCGAGTGATCACCTCAGATTTGATCGTCAGTCAGTTTGAAGTCAATGATCTTAAGATTGAAGAAGCTGCCTTAGAAACATATTGGTTAAAGGACTCAAGTGGTATAGCAATCAATGCTTATATCGGTAAAAAGGAGTCACCTTTGCTTGCTGCCATAGGTACTATTAACCCTAGAACATCTGTGGATAACCTAGATCTTCAATTGAGATTTAATCAGTTCCCCATTAAAGTAACAGAGCCATTTATAGATCATATCCTTTCTGATATTGAAGGTGATCTTAATGGCAAAGTGGAGGTGAGAGGTAAACTGAATGAGCCCCTTTTGAATGGAAACCTTCAATTGAGGAATGCAAAGATGCATGTGATCTACCTGAATACAGATTATAGAGTGAATCACGATGTACTGATCAGACCTGACTTCATTGGGTTTAACCTAATGGATATACTAGATGAGAATGGGAATGTGGCTACCGCTACGGGAACCATTTTCCATCAGAACTACAGCAACTTCAACCTTGATGTGGGTATAGAGATGGAGGACTTCCTCGCTTTGAATACTACTGAGAAGGATAATGAGCTCTTCTTTGGAAGGGGAATTGCAAGCGGATGGGCGAACATTAGCGGATTTGCGGATCAATTGATCTTTGAGCTGAATCTCACGGCTAAAGATGGCACCGACTTCAAGATTCCACTCAAGGACAATGTAAGCCTATCTGAGAATGATTTCCTTGTGTTTACCAACAGTCCGCAATACGATGAAGACAGCACCATTAAGGTGGATTTAAGTGGTATTCAATTGAACTTCGATCTAAAGATTGAGCCTGAAGCCAAGACCACTATTATATTCGACCCCTCCATTGGCGATGTCATTACTGCGCAAGGATTGGGGAATCTGAAATTGGAGATCAACACCTTGGGTAACTTCAATATGTACGGACAATATGAGCTAGAGCAGGGAGAATATCTATTCACTTTAAGGAATGTGGTGAACAAGCGCTTTCAGCTTTCTCAAGGTTCTAAAATGATGTGGGATGGGGATCCATATCAGGCAAGACTAGACATTCAAGCAATCTATAATCTTAGAGCTTCACTCTACGATCTTATGCCAGAGGATTCAACAGGCAGGTACAGAAGAAGAGTGCCAGTAGAATTGATCTTGAATCTTGGAGGATATCTTCTTAATCCCGACATAAGCTTTGATATCAATATTCCGGGAGCAGATGAGATCGTAAAAAGTAGATTACAATCTGTGCTCTATGTGAATGAAAGCAATGTGAATGAGCAAGAGTTGAATCAACAAGTATTTGGGTTGTTGGTATTGAATCGATTCATGCCACCTTCATCCGGCTCAAATCAAAACACAGCTAGCAGAGGAGCGCCGGGTATGAACAACGCCTATGAGCTGCTTTCTAATCAGCTTAGTGGTTGGCTTTCCTCAGTAAGTAATGAATTCGATGTTGGAGTATCCTATTTGCCTGGCGATGGCGCTGCACAAGAAGAATTAGATGTCTCTTTGAGTACAGAAATCCTGAATGACCGTCTGATCCTCGATGGAAACTTTGGTTATATAGCCGATCAACAAGACTTTGATAATGAACGTGCTTCTAATTTCATTGGAGAGTTTATGGTAGAGTATAAACTCAAAAGAGATGGCCGTTTAAGAGTGAGAGGTTTTAATAGGTCTAACAATAACGACCTTCTACAATTGAATAGTCCGTATACACAAGGAGTTGGCTTATTCTATAGAGAAGACTTCAATAGTTTCTCAGAGATCTGGAGAAAGTACTTTGGGAAAGACAAAACTGAAAAGGAGCAGGAGGAAGAGCAAGAAGAACAAAAGAAAGAAAAAGCCAGAATGAAAGAGCAGAAGGAGGAGGAAGCTCAACTGAATGAAGAGAATTAAGTTGATGAAACTCTCCATCATTATCCCCACTTTGAATGAAGTTGAATACTGCTCTACCTTATTCCAAACACTCAAGAATTTTAAGACAGAGAAGGAGATCATAGTAGTAGATGGAGGTTCTATTGATCAAACTTTGAAGCTTGCGAGCACTCATGAATTTGTGATCATTGAGGCCGAGAGAGGAAGAGCCCAACAATTGGCCACAGCTGCTTCAGCCTCAAAAGGCGACTTTCTATTATTCCTTCATGTAGATGTGCAATTGAGTGATGCAAACCTAAAAGAGCTCGCAGTGGCTTTAGATAGGAAGGTAGAGCTTGCCTCATTCCCCATTGAATTCGACTACTCACATTGGTTTTTAAGACTGAATGCATTCTTTAGTCGCTATAGACATCCTTATTTCCATTTTGGTGATCAAGGCTTGTGGATCAGTCGTTCACTTTTTGAAAAATGCGGAGGGTTTGACCCCTCTGATGAGATCTTAGAGGATCAGGATATCTATTTACGGGCCTCAAAGCATACAAAATCAAGGAAATTCAAATCATCCTTATTGGTGTCTGCAAGAAAATACAGGAAGTACGGTGTCTATAAGCTGCAATTCTTCTACTACCGTATATGGATATTGCACAAAATGGGCTATTCCAAAAAGAGCTTAGCAGAAAAATATAGGCGATTTCTGGCTGCTTAAAAGGCCAGTCTGTATTTGATGAGAAATAGTCGGCGGTTCAGACTAAGAATGCCCAGAACCACAATAAAATTCAATACAGTGATGAGCATAAAGTCAAGTACTGAAGAGTTAGTGATATCAACCAATTTGTTGAAATAGTGGGCTGCCAAAAAGAACAGTACCACAAGTAAGGCCGCCAAAACTCTCTTCCAGGTAATTACATGAAAGACCGGAAAATTCCTTCTTTGCACGATGAAGATCACAGCCATGTTCAATCCCAATACGCTGGCCATTTGCCAATAAGTGATATAAGCTGCAAAGGGCATTACTAGCCATGGCATCCAGAAGAATAGGAGTGAGGTGGTGTCATGTGTTTGCAGATCTAAGTAGCGACTCTTCTTCACCAAGAATAAAAGAAGTAGTGGTAAGGCAAAGCCAATCACCAATCCGCCCAAAACGTCACCTAGGAAATGCTGACCGAGATATATTCTTGAGATGGCAGTGAGTATAATGATTCCAATTCCCCATTTTAGGATCCATCTCTTTTTAAAAAGCAATAGGAAACTGAGCCATAATGCCGTTTGAATAGCTACATGACCAGAGGGGAAGCCATATTGCACGATTTGATCTGTCCTAGTTGTTTCGAGTATTTCAGCTGAAAAGGATTCAAAGAAGTTTGCAGGCATCTTTTCACTGAGGTCATTCTCATTAAAAGCAAATACCTCAGTTTTTACATTTGGATCCACATCAATAGGTCGCGGATAATCCACTCCAACCTTCAATAGGGTAATGGTAAAGGCAGTCCAAGCTACAATATTGATCAATACCAGACCTCGTTTAAGCTCTAATCCAAAGGCAATAGCAAGGCATAAGGTAATGATGACCGGTGTAGTTCCGAGCAGTGAAAAGAACCACATCAACCAAAAAAATATTGGGTGATCAAAGCCCTGTAGATAAAGAATTAGCTCTGTATTGAACATCTTTTAAGCCAAATAAAAGCTGGCTATTACAAAGATAGAAAAGATTAGGCTAGCGATTCCATTCGTGGTGAAGAAGGCCAGATTAACTTTTGATAGGTCGTCGGCTTTCACCAATGTATGCTGATAGGCCAATAGGGCAATGAAAATTGCTGTCCCCATCCAATAGTAGAGATTAGCCTCTGCTCTATAAGCAGCTAATATCAATAAGCTAGCTGTGATCAGATGAAAGAATATTGAAAGTCTTAAGCTGTTCTGCGCACCAATTGCCGCCGGAATGGAATGTAAGCTCATGGATTTATCAAACTCCCTGTCTTGTAAGGCATAGATCATATCAAATCCTCCAACCCAGAATAGCACGGCAATAGAGTAGTATATCGGTAGCCAAGCAAATTCAGCAGTCACAGCAAGATAAGCTCCAATTGGGGCTAGAGATAGGCCCAAGCCAAGGATCATATGACAAAGAGCGGTAAAACGTTTGGTATAGCTGTATCCGAGAATTACGGCTAAAGCAATAGGTGAAAGGTAAAAACAAAGGGAATTGATGAAGTAGGTAGTCATTACAAATAAGATGGCATTGACAATCACAAAGATCAATGCTGCTTTCGGACTAATTACTCCTGCAGGGATCTCTCTCACATTTGCAGTTCGCTCGTTCTGTGCGTCAATATCCCTATCGATATAACGATTGAAAGCCATGGCAGCACTTCTGGCGAATACCATAGACAACACTACTTTCACAAGAAGCAAGAGGTCAAATTCATATACCGAATATTCCAATGCCAGGAAGTAGCCAAGGAATGCAAATGGCAAAGCAAATAGCGTATGACTAAACTTTACTAGGGAAAGGAAATTCTTAATGGGAGAGGGCTTCATAAACAAAATACCGCATGCAAGTGCCTGTCGGCTCTCACATGCGGATTTGAATTATTTGATTGTCCTATAGGTGAATAACTTCATCATAAGCAGCAGCTGTAGCTTCCATCACTGCCTCACTCATTGTAGGGTGAGGGTGAACTGCCTTAAGGATCTCATGTCCGGTAGTTTCAAGCTTTCTAGCTGTTACGATCTCTGCGATCATCTCAGTCACATTTGCTCCAATCATATGAGCACCTAAAAGTTCACCGTATTTAGCGTCGTAGATCACTTTTACGAATCCATCTTTTGCTCCTGCAGCAGAAGCTTTACCTGATGCAGAGAATGGGAACTTACCCACTTTCAACTCATAGCCTGCTTCCTTAGCAGCTTTCTCAGTATAACCTACAGATGCGATCTCAGGAGTACAGTATGTACATCCAGGGATATTATTGTAATCGAGAGCCTCTGGATTCTCACCAGCGATCTTTTCTACACAGATAATCCCTTCAGCAGAAGCAACGTGGGCCAAGGCCTGACCAGGAACGCAATCTCCAATAGCATAGTAACCATCTACATTGGTTTTATAGAAGTCGTCTACTACGATCTTGCCTTTGTCGGTCTTGATACCTACATCTTCCAATCCGATGTTTTCAATATTGGCAGTTACACCAACAGCTGAAAGTACAATATCACATTCGATTGTTTCTTCGCCTTTCTTGGTCTTCACATTTACCTTACAACCTTTACCCTTAGTATCCACAGAGGTTACTTCGGCATTGGTCATGATATTCATTCCCTTCTTCTTGAATGTTCTTCCCAATTGAGCTGAAACATCTTCGTCTTCTACAGGAACGATGTTAGGCATATACTCAACGATAGTTACATCAACTCCCATCGACTGATATACATAGGCAAACTCAACACCAATAGCACCAGAACCGACAACTACCATTTTCTTCGGCATTTTGTCCAAGGTCATTGCTTTTCTATAACCAATGATCTTCTCGCCATCTTGAGGCAGATTAGGCAACTCTCTAGATCTTGCTCCTGTAGCTATAATGATATGCTTTGCAGAAACTTCTTTGCTTTTTCCATCTTCTGAAGTAACCGTAAGTTTCTTGCCCGACTTCAACTTACCAAGTCCGTTCAATACTTCGATCTTATTCTTTTTCATCAGGAACTGAATACCCTTGCTCATTCCATCTGCTACGTCTCTACTTCTTTTGATCACAGATTTGAAGTCGACCTTGCTGTCCTTTACTTCAATACCATAATCCTTTGCATGTTGGATGTATTCAAAGACATTGGCACTCTTGATAAGCGCTTTAGTAGGGATACAACCCCAGTTTAGGCAAACTCCGCCCAGTGATTCCTTCTCCACAATAGCAGTTTTAAGCCCTAATTGAGAAGCTCTAATTGCAGCTACATAGCCACCAGGACCACTACCTAATACGATTACGTCAAAATCCATTTATTACGATTTAATGATAAAATTCTTCAATGCTAATTCGCCTGCGAAGATAGTAAAAAGGGCTATGTTCAGAAAGCAATGCAGCAATACGGATTCTGCATTTTATCAAAAGAGAAATGAACACAGAATCTTAATTTAGAGCAAAATCAGATCAAGATGAAGTTATACAAAGAAGCTAATCTTATAAATGGGGAATGGCTAAGTCAGGGAAGTGGGGAGTTTTTGAAGGTATTGCACAAATACAATGAAGAACTACTGGCAGAGATCCCCTTGGCAACATCTGATCAAGTTGATAAGGCTATTGAGGCTGCCGAGAAGGCTTTTAAAGAATATTCTAGCTGGTCGGCAGGTGAAAGGGCTGCTGCCATGCAGAAGCTTTATGATCAGCTCGAGCAAAAGAGAGACGACTTTGTGCAACTGATCATTGATGAAGCTGGTAAGCCAAGGTCCTATGCGGAGAATGAAGTGACCCGTTCATTGACCACTCTCAAATTCGGGATTGAAGAAGCCAGACGTATTGGAGGAGAAGTAATTCCTATGGATTTTGATCAAGGCGCTGGTAAAACTGCATTTACTCAACGATTCCCAATTGGAGTAGTAGGCTGTATTACTCCATTTAACTTTCCATTGAACCTAGTGATGCATAAACTTGCGCCTGCTTTGGCAGCCGGATGTAGTCTTGTTATTAAGCCGGCTCCTCAATCCCCATTGAGTTGTATTGCTTTGGCAGAGCTGGTTCAGAATGCCGGCTTCCCCAAGGGATTAATTAATGTATTTAGCTCCGAAAATGAGATATCTGAGCTAATGGTGAAGGATGAAAGAGTGAAGTTGCTCTCATTTACCGGTAGCGATAAAGTGGGTTGGCATTTAAAGAGTCTGGCAGGAAAAAAGAAAGTAGCACTGGAACTAGGAGGGAATGCTGCAGTACTTGTAGATGAGACAGTCGACGAACAAAAGGCTGCAGAAGAAATTGCAAAGGGCAGCTATTTGTATGCCGGACAAATCTGCATATCAACTCAAAGGATCATTGTACAAGAATTGGTTTATGAGCAATTCCTTAAGGCCTTTGCCAAAGCAGCTCAAGAACTAAATGTGGGGGATCCAAATGATCAAGAGGTTTTGGTTGGACCAATCATAGACCAGAAGCATTTAGAGCGGATAGAAAATTGGGTGAATGAAGCAGTTGAAGCAGGAGCTCAATTAGAATTTGGGGCTAAAGTGAAGGATCGTGAACATAATCTTTATGAATGCACCTTATTGAGCAATGTAAATTCCTCAATGAAGGTGAGCAGGGAAGAAGCCTTTGCTCCTTTAGCTGTGATAGAGAAATTCAATACATGGGAAGAGGGCATTAGGCTTGTGAATGAGTCTAAATACGGCTTGCAAGTTGGCGTTTACACCCAAAGTATAGATCGCATGAAAATGGCTTTCAAGCAAATTGAAGCAGGTGGAGTCTTGATCAACAGTATTCCCGGATTTAGAATAGATCATATGCCTTATGGGGGAATAAAGGACTCAGGAATAGGCAGAGAAGGCTTGAAGTACGCAATTGAGGAAATGACTGAGCCTAAGCTATTGGTTTATTGATTCCAGTAATCCCTACATTTCAATGATATCCAACTCTTTGTTTGGGAGTTTGCTACTTAATAGTCTGGGATTGATGATCTTGCGAATATGATCTGCAAGGCTCTTCATCGCTTTCTTTTTGATCAAAGGCTTAGCACTGATCAGGCTGACTTCCCTAACCGGTGTTGGCTTATTGATCTTTCGCACCCTCGACTTGCGATCCTTGGAAAGGGTCTCTACAAAGAGCTCTGGAATTAGAGTGTATCCTCCAAACTCATCTGAAAGATTAATAAGGCTTTCAAAAGAATTCCCCTTGAAGTCGAAATGATTGAAACCCTTCTGTTGTTTGCCTATCCCACAAACATTCATGCTTTGATTCCTAAAGCAGTGCTTGTCTTCCAACAGCCAGACTTCAGATTTCTTCAGTTCATTCCTGTTGATGTAATCCTTATCAGAAGCATCTAGTCCGTATACCAACATTGCCTCATAATAGAGAATCTCCTCTTCGATTTCCATGCTGCCTTTAGGCAGAGGGGTTGAGACAATACCAAGATCTAAGCGGTCTGTTGAAAGCCTACGAAGGATCTCTTCTGTCGGAATCTCTTCTACACTCACTTTCAATTTTGGATGTGCTTCCATAAAGGTGCGCATCACCATTGGAATTAACCTACTTGACACTGTAGGGATGATACCGATCTTCAAACTACCTCTTAGTGGACCGCCCTCCAAAGGTTTTGATATCATTAATTGTCGGCGCAACTTCAACATCTCCCTGGCCTTTTCAGCAAAGGCAATACCTTCTTCTGTGATTTTAATTGGATATGAACTGCGATCGAATAGGGGATAGCCCAGTTCATCTTCTAAGCGCTTGATCATTTCGCTAAGTGTGGCCTGTGTTACATCACATTCCTCAGCAGCTTTTCCAAAATGTCGGTGTCTGGAGACTGCTAAAACGTATTCGAATTGCTTAAAGTTCATGATAGGTTTTGTCTATCAAAAGTATAGATAATATAGTTAGGTTCAATGTCTAATCACACATACCTTTGCAAAAAATAATTGTCAAATCATTAAAACCAAATACATGTCAACAGTAGGTAAAAAGTTTCCAAACATAGACGTTAATGCAACAAACGAAATGGGTGACACCTTTCAATTGAACGTTTTCAAAGAAGCTACAGAGAAGAACCAAAAAGTATTGTTGTTCTGGTATCCAAAGGACTTCACATTTGTTTGTCCAACAGAACTTCACGCATTCCAAGAAGCAATTGAAGAATTCAAGAAGAGAAATGTAAAAGTGATCGCTGCATCTTGCGATACAGCTGAAGTGCACTTCGCTTGGTTGAATACTCCTAAAGATAATGGTGGTATCGAAGGTGTATCTTATGATATCCTTGCAGATAGCAACCGCAACCTTGCTACTATTCTAGATATCCTTGATATTGAGCAAGTAGAGTATAATGAAGAGTTAGACTCTAATATTATCAAAGGAGACTATGTAACATACAGAGCTACATACTTGATCGATGAGGAAGGTACTGTATTCCACGAAGGAATCAACCATATGCCTCTAGGTAGAAATGTAAAGGAATATTTGAGATTGATCGATGCTTATTCTCATGTGCAGAAGAACGGAGAAGTTTGTCCTGCAAACTGGGAAGAAGGTAAAGAAGCTATGAATGCCGATCGTGAAGGTGTTGCTTCTTACCTAAGCATGAACTAAGAACCATTTAAACGATTGAATTATGTATCAGGAATTAGATAATGACCAATTGGCTGAGATCGTTAAATCAAACGATAAGGTTTTGGTGCAGTTTTCTGCAGGCTGGTGTGGTAACTGTCGTGTAATGAAGCCAAAATTCAAAAGATTTGCTTCTGAACACGATTCTATCCCATTTGTGATGGTAGATGCTGAGAAATTCCCTGAATCTAGAAAGTTAGCCAAGGTAGATAATCTACCCACTTTTGCAGCTTTTGAGAAAGGAGAATTGAAGAAGCAGCTTCAGACCAATCGTACGGAAAACTTAAAAGAATTGATCGATGAGGTTACCGCTAATTAAGCATATCAATGAATTCGTCAAGGAGAACGACGAGGATTATGTTGAAGAAGCAGTAGAGCTTCTTGAGTTCCTTACTGAGTCTCCGAACATCAAAGACGAAGAACTGGATGTGATAGGAGAATTGCTTTCAAATCTTCAAGGTTCATTGGAAGTACAGAAGATGATGAAGAGCGGAATTTCTGAGAAAGAAGCCAATAATGAGTTCATGAAACGCGTTATGGGTTCAATTGATAATTAAAGCGATCAATTTGCAGTAGACATGCAATGCCCTTCCGAATATTTCGGGAGGGCTTTTTTATTTCCTGCTCCTGGCTTTGCTTTCGCCCATACCCAGCAGTTCTAGACTGTTCTCAATACTGAAGGTCTGTTTCTCAACTAAGGGCTGTCCTATTGCTTTCAGAGCTTCCCTGCTATTGGTCTTTACTCTTTTGATCTCTGGGTCTAGAGGATAGGCATTCATCTTTCGATGATCATAAGGCTCAAGCAAGGATGTGACCTCAGACAAGGCTGTTTCTTTGTTTAGCCATTCTCTGTAATTCCTTTCATCGAGTATTACCGGCATTCTATGATGTGGAATCTTCTGTAAAAGGGGATTGGGTCTGCATGTGATGATTGCGAAGTTGGGATAGACTTCTCCACTTTCCTTATCGATCCATTCGTCGTATATGCCTGCGAAGGCAAAAGGTCGCTCCCCATTTTCCATATAAACTAGATAGGGCTTGTCCAACTTCTCTTTTGTTGTTCCCTCTATAAAAGCGTCAGCTGGTATTAAACAGCGTTTGCTTCTAATTGCGGCTCTGAAAAAAGGCTTCTTAATGATTCCCTTGCTAGCTGTGTAATTTGGGTCATTCTCTTTATTATGGTCTCCTTCAGCACGGGCATTGATCACATAAGTCCGTTTTTTCGCCCAAAAGGGAGTGAAGCCAAAGTGGGAGAGGGATAACTCTTCAGGATTCTCTGAAGTAATGATCGGCGCTCTTTGTCCGGCAGCTATATTAAAGTTAGACGTAAAGTCAATATTCGCCTGCACCTGAAATTTTTCAGCGATGGTTTTAACAGAAGATACTATGACGTAACGGCCGCACATTTTGCTAAGTTAAGAGTACTTAGAATACTTTATGGATTGAGAGCCTAGAGTCTAGAATCTAGAACCTAGAGTGAATCTTGACTCTGGCTTTCTTTAAAACGACCTATTGTTTTACCACTTTAAAAACCCTGTTCTTTTCTTCAGTTTGAAGGTTTAAGAAATAGATTCCTGAAACATCAGGCAATCCGATTTGAGTCTTCTCTAGTCTTTCAAAGTACTTACTAAATACAACTTTCCCACTAAGATCAGTTATACTCAAGGTAACTGCATGAATTGTCTCATTCAATTCAAGAGTGATAAGGTCATTTGAAGGAATTGGGTAGATCAAAAGATCATCATTTAGTGCTGAATAGTCAATAAGGCCGGTACTTGTCTGACTTAATCTTTGAAAAAACATGTCTACGTTTCCTATAGCATTTCTAATTGATGAGACAGGGCCAGGATCTATATCTATGTCTATTGAATAGTATCCACAGGAATAAATATTTCCAGATTGGTCTACATCTAGGGAAGTCACTTGATCAAATGAACTACCTCCATAACTTACTGCCCATTGAAAACTCCCATTTGAATCCATTTTTTGAAGAAAGCAATCTGTAAGATTTACAGCTGTGTGATTATCTACAGCATTACTAGGATCAAGGTCTGTGGTTCCACTAAACATACCTGTTGTATAGATACTTCCATTATCATCTACAATAGTTGAACTGCAAAAATCTTCCTTTGAACCTCCAAATGACTTTCCCCAAACAAAACTACCTGAGCTTGTCATTTTAATTACAAAAATGTCATAACTGCTACTGTCAGAGATAAGATTGTAAGATCCTAAACCCGGATCAAAGTCAACAGTATCGCGAAATCTCCCTGTCAGATAAATATTTGTAGTTCCATCTGCAATAATGTTTCTTGGAGTATTTGCGTACCCATTGTTAACGCCCTGAATTGTCTTTGCCCAAAGAAAATTTCCATTGGGATCTAATTTAAGTGCATAGATAGCATCATAATTGGCCGTAAGATAGAATGTTCCATTTCCCGGGTCAAAATCTACACTATCGAAAGCATACCAACCTGTTGAATACACATTGCCTATAGGGTCTACATCTATGTCATAGGGATAAATATTTTTGCTTCCATGAATAGTCTTCACCCAAAGAAAGTTTGAATTTGAGTCAAGCTTTAGGATATAAGGATTATCTGCAACTGAGGAGTCGCCAACTTTTCTGACAATATTAGATGATGTACCTGGGTCAAAGTCGCAACTATCTGCAAAGCTCCCTCCAATATAGATGTTCTTCAAAGAGTCAAGTTCGATTGAATAACTGCTTACTCCATTTAATCCTCCAAATGATTTGACCCATAATAAATTTCCTGAAGAATCTAATTTAAGAATGAATACGTCAGGCCCACCATCTGATACCAAATAGTTAGAAGCAGGGCCAGGGTCAAAATCAATTGAGTCTCTAAAACTTCCTGTGCAGAAGAGATTCCCTAATTCATCAACCACAATTGAGGATATATAGATATTGTTAGCACGCTCTCCAAACTTTACTACCCATTGAAAATTACCTTGAGCATCTAGCTTTTCTATGAAAGTATTCGGGGCATTAGTAGAGCTTGTTGAAAGCTGAGTAACTCCAAGACCAGGGTCGAAGTCCACTTGTTGATTGAAATGACCTGAGATATAACTATTTCCAACTTTGTCTGTAGTAATAATATATCCCATTACTACATCAGGACCTCCTATAGTAAAACCCCAATCAAAAGTTTGGGCATAACTTTTTGAAGTAGTTAGAAGGAGAAACAAAACTGATATTGAGAAAAATTGTAGAGTTCTTCTCATCTAGATGATGGTCAATGGTTAGTCTACTAAGATAAACAATTACATTGACGAAAAAACTAGAATCTAAACTCTATCTAGGTTCTCAAGTCTAGGTTCTAGGCTCTTGGACCAACTCAAAACCTCACTGTCATCACGCAGATATCATCGATCTGCTCCAGATCTCCTTTCCATTCATCCATCTCTTTGGCAATGGAATCTTGCCAGGCTTCGGGCTTTAGGTCGTTCAGCTCAAGGAGTAACTTCTTGAAAGTGCCGTATTTGTACTTCTTGCCTTTTGGGCCGCCAAATTGATCGGCATATCCATCCGAGAAGAGCACTACGGAATCTCCTTTCTCAAGCTTGATATTATGGCTTTGGAATGAGCTAATTTTCTCGTAAAAACCAATAGGTTGCTTATCTCCTTTGATCTCTTGTAGTTCTCCATTGCGGATTAGGTAGAGTGGATTATAGGCACCTGCAAATTGCAAATTCTCGCCTTTATCCCAAACACAGAGGGCTATATCCATTCCATCACTCACCTGTATTTTCTCAGAACTGAAGGTTTCCACTACAAGGTTCCTCAATTTGTCGAGTATTTCACCAGCATCAGTCAGATTGTACTCTTGTATGCATCTATTCAATGAATTATTACCCAATACACTCACCATGGCTCCTGGTACACCATGACCGGTGCAATCGGCCACAGCAAAATACACTCGATCTTCTGTTTCAACTAACCAATAAAAATCACCTGAGACAATATCCTTCGGCTTGAAGTATATTCCAGCTTCAGGCAGTGCTGAATTGATTTCTGTATCTGTAGGAAGAATAGCATCTTGCAGTCGCTTTGCATAATTGATACTGTTAATGATTTCCTTGTTTTTGGTACTCAGCTGCTCACTTTTCTCTTGGATCTCAGCGGTGCGGACTTTCACCTCATGCTCCAACTTTTCTGTCTGCTGGCTTTTTAACTCATTGATCTCTTCCAAACGCTTGAAAGCTTCATCCTGTGCTTCGATCTTTTCCAATTGAGTTCTTCTATAGCGACCGGCCATCGCAATAGCGAGGAAGATAAGCTCTGTCCCCGAGCCAAATTTCAAAGCATTGGAGGCTAAGAACTCAGAATGGATCACATCCACATTGCAGAGAATAAAGAGAATCGAGCTAATCGTCAATGAAATGAATGCCAACAGAATAGGCACTTCGATCTTCTTCTCCTTCCTGGCTTTTAGGTATATTCCCAATAGAATGTAGAGCACAGCAATGAACGACATCCCATTAGCCAAAGGGAAACCGATTGCATAAAGATCTCCTTCACTCATGCTGATTAGGAAGATCAGTCCAAAAATGAAAATGAAGAGGTTATAGATCTTGTTGTAGCGAGGAAAGTCGTACTTGAATTCGAGGAACTGTCGCACATATAAGAACATGCCGATCATTGAAAGCGTGGCAAAAAGCAGTATGGCGTGATTCCCCATCCATGGATTAGATGGCCAGAAGTATTGATATGCCAATCCATCCAATGAAAATTGGAAAAGGGCCAAAGCAGTGATATAACTTACAAAGTAGAGGTAGAGTCGCTCCCCCAAAGCCAAGCCAAAAAGTGAAAAGAGTATGATTACCAGAATGAATATCCCATAGTAAAGTCCAAGGAAGAAATTCTCTACGCTGGTAAATTGAGTGAAGGCATCAACCTCCCAGAGCTTTGCAGGAAGCTTGACGATCTCCCCATCACTGCCCGTCTTGATTATTAGGATCCTCTCAGACTTCGGAGGGAAGTTTAGAGGGAAAATGTACTTGCGATGAGAATACTCTCTTTGTTCAAAAGGAAGGTTATCTCCACTTTTATATTTTGCCTCAAATGTGCCGTTTGGTAGATAGACGTAGAGTTCAACGACATTGGTTAGTGGTCGGGCAAGCTCCAGATAATAGCTTATCTCCTTTCTGGAAGGGTTGCTAACTTTCAATTTCATCCAATACATAGATGAAGTAAAATCCATGTAGGGAATCTCTGCCTTCGTTTCGATTAGTCTCACAGAGTCTAGCTCTTCATGGAGCATATCATCTGGAAATAGAATCCTCTTTTCATCTTCAACGATCAGAGCCTTAGGAGCTAAATGACTGAATCCTTTGATCGTATCGATCCTAACATAATCTCCTTCTGCCAAAAGATAGCTTGGAAGTAAAAGGAGCGCAAACAAAAGGAGTTTGAAATGGTTGATTTTCATGAGATAGCAATCACTACGTTGGCCTGCCGACTTTGTTCAATTTTTTAGAAGGCTTTTTATTGATAAGCTCGAAAGATACAAAGGCATCGCTTAATTTTAACCTATGATCGGAATTCGCTTTCAGGAATTTATTGAAGATGAGTCGAATGAGAGTCCATTCGAAAAGCTCCTCAAGCTCTTCACCGAGCTGATGACCTATACTTCAGGTGACTATGAAGAAAGCTTTAGGTGGTTGAAAGAGCTCGACGATGAATATGGTTTAACAACTCCTGAATACACTTTGGAAGATTTCAGAAAGGAGTTGGAGGAAAAGAACTATGTGAAGCGAGATGCGGAGAACAACCCTCAACTCAGCGATAAAGGAGAGCAACTCATCCGCAAGAATGCACTAGAGCAGATCTTTGGAAAACTTAAACGCGGACAGAAAGGTAACCATGGAACTCCTTATTCCGGCGGAGGAGAAGATGAAGCGGCAGATATGCGGCCATTTCAGTTTGGGGATCGACCGGAACAAATTGCATTTACTGAGTCGTTCAGAAATGCACAGATCAATCATGGGATCGATCAGTTTAGAATGACCGAGCAGGATCTGGAGATCAAAGAGAACTACTTTCAGAGTCGCATGTCTACAGTCTTAATGATCGACATCTCCCATTCCATGATCCTCTACGGGGAAGATCGGATCACTCCGGCGAAAAAAGTGGCCATGGCTCTAGCTGAATTGATCACAACCAAATACCCCAAAGACAGTTTGGATATTGTTGTATTCGGTAACGATGCATGGGAAGTGAAGATCAAAGACCTGCCTTATTTATCGGTTGGTCCGTACCACACCAATACCGTTGCCGGACTTGAATTGGCTATGGATCTATTGAGAAGGAGAAAGAATCCGAACCGACAGATATTTATGATCACAGATGGAAAGCCCACTTGTATCATAGAGAATGGAGAGTATTATCAGAATTCATGGGGACATGATCCCAAGATCATTAATAGAACGATGAATCTAGCACGACAATGCAGAAAGCTGAAGATTCCGATAACCACTTTCATGATTGCAAAAGACCCTTATCTACAGCAATTCGTTGAGGATTTTACAGAAGCCAACAATGGGAAAGCCTTTTATGCAGGCTTGCAGGGATTGGGAGAATTCATATTTAGAGATTACGAATCAAATAAGAGAAAACGATATTAGAATGGATATAAAGAAGATCAAAACTATAGCTGATCTCAAGAAGGCGAAGTATAAGAGCAAAGCTGTAAAGGACGAACTCAGAGATAATCTCATTCACAAAATAGAAAAGGGAGAAGAGGTGTTTCCAGGAATCTATGGATATGAAGACACAGTGATCCCCAATCTTGAAAGGGCTATACTTTCCAAGCATAATATCAATTTGCTAGGATTAAGAGGTCAGGCAAAAACTAGAATAGCAAGGCTTCTACTTAACCTCCTGGATGAATACGTGCCAATAGTCAAAGGTTCAGAAGTGAATGATGATCCTTTCGCACCTCTTTCTGTCTTTGCAAGGGAGCAAATAGAGGAGAAGGGTGATAAGACAGAGATAGAATGGCTGCATAGGTCTGAGCGTTATGTGGAGAAACTAGCCACACCAGATGTGAGTATTGCAGATCTAATTGGAGATGTGGACCCTATTAAAGCTGCCAATTTGAAGCTTTCATATTCTGATGCGCGTGTAATCCATTTTGGATTGATCCCTAGAGCCAATAGGGGGATCTTCGTGATCAATGAACTTCCTGATCTGCAAGCGAGAATTCAAGTAGCACTTTTCAATATCCTTCAAGAGGGTGACATACAGATCAGAGGTTTCCAGTTTAGGTTTCCACTGGATGTGCAGTTTATCTTTACAGCCAATCCAGAGGATTACACCAATAGGGGAAGCATTATCACTCCGCTGAAAGACAGGATTCAGAGTCAGATCATGACCCACTATCCAAAAAGCATTGAGCTGGCTAAGGAGATTACTTCTCAGGAGGCTAGGCTTAGCGAAAAGCAACAGGAAAAGGTCAAAGTGCCTGTGATCATCAAGGATCTATTGGAGCAGATCTCAATAGAAGCGCGACAATCTGAATATGTGGATGAGAAGTCGGGGGTATCGGCGCGACTCTCGATCTCGGCTTATGAATTGATCAATTCAGCTGCAGAGAGAAGAATGCTGAAGAATAAGGAAAAGGAAACCACTTTGCGGCTTTCGGATCTAATGCTGATCGTTCCTGCTATGGTAGGAAAGATTGAGATGGTCTATGAAGGAGAGCAGGAAGGAGCGGTGAATGTGAGTTATGCATTGATCAGATCTGCTATAAGAGCTCAGGCAGCCCAGTATTTCCCGGAATTAAAAGACTTAAAAAAGGGGGAAGGAGCTAATCTTCAAGCTTATCAAAAAGTGATCAATTGGTTTGGAGCCAATCGAATGGATATGTTGAATGATTTTAGCGAGAAGCAATATAGAAAGTCGCTGGAAGAGGTCGATGGACTCTCAGATCTGATAGAGAAGAAGTTTCCTCGACTTCCAAAAGATGGCAAATACCTAATGATGGAATATTTATTGCACGCAATGGCTGAATATTCACATCTAAGCAAGAAACAATTGGAGAAGAGCTTTCAGTTTGGAGATTTGCTATCATCCTTCTTTCAAGCAGAATCGTGAGGAAAAATGAGAAATCTGACCCCTCGACTCCGCTCAGGGTGACAAATTATGAATCTGAAATAAGAGTTTAGATTTTAGAGATTAGAGTTTAGACTTTCATTAAAATTCTAACATCTAAAAACCATTCAACATTCACACATTCAAAATTGATAATTAATCCGGCCTCCGGCTTCTGGCTTCAGGCATCCAATATAAAAACTATGATACGCCCATTTATTTCCACATTACTTGCCTTTATAAGCACAGCATTACTAGCCTGCAACTCAGCACCAGTAGAGAATGACAATTCCAATTCTACTGAGCTAAATAAGCAAATCCCAGGTCAGAAGGTTGCCTATTTCGCTTCCGGTTGCTTTTGGTGTGTTGAAGCGATCTTTCAAAGTGTACAAGGCGTTTCCGATGCAGTTTCAGGTTATTCTGGTGGCGATGAACCCAATCCTACTTATAAAGAGGTGAGCAGTGGTAGAACTTCTCATGCAGAGGCTGTTGCGGTTTATTATGATCCCGATAAAGTGAGCTTTGAAACCCTTGTAAAGGTTTTCTTCGGTTCTCATGATCCAACAACATTGAATCAGCAAGGACCCGATAGAGGTGCTCAGTACCGCTCTATTGCATTCTATCAGAATGAAGATGAGAAGAGGATTATCGAAGAGTATATCGCAAAGCTAGAGAAGGAGGGAGTCTATGATGATCCAATAGTTACGGAGGTTAGCAAATTCGTAAAATTCTATAAGGCAGAGGAATATCATCAAGAGTATGAGCGATTGCATCCTGAGAACCCTTATGTGCAGTCGGTTTCAATACCAAGACTAAAGAAATTTCAAGCTAAATTCCCCGAATTACTCAAGCAAGGACACTAGAGCTTAGCTAGCTTCTTTAGGATCTTCTTGCCGCGATTTTGCACTCCGGCGCTAGTACTTTGTTCTAGATTCAATCGAATGGCCTCTTCAAGCTCTACTTTCAATTCTGGCAGCTCTTTGCAAATGTTGTATGCAACTCGCATACTGAAGGCTTTAACGGCTATGGTTTCATCTTCCTGATGGAGTATTAAAAGAAAACGATCAAAGAGCTGAGCTTGATATTTCTCCGGCACTTCTATGAATTGCAGATTTCGAATGATACATCTCCGAATGGCCACATGGATGTCCTTTCGTTTCAGAAATGCCTTGATCAAGCGATCTGCTTCATTCTTAAAGCCAGCAGGGTCGTAGTCGAAGCACCAATTAACGGCCAATGCGGCCCTTTGGGCTATCTTTTTTTCATCACCAAGGAGAATGTCGATAAGTTCAGAGAAAAGCGATAGGTCATCTTTTACATACTGCTGAATCTCCTGACTGATTCGCATGGAATGTTCATCTGCTAGTTTTTCTTTGATATTCATCGATTCTGTTGACGAATTTGTTGGGCTTTGTTGAAATAGATGTTTGCTTGTCTGACCTGCCCCATATTCTGATAGCTCATAGCGATCATCTGATAGTAATTTGCCTCATTAGGTTTAAGCTTGATGGCTTTTTGAAAATAAGTGATCGAGCCTTGGTAATCTCCCAATGTGCCCAGGGTAGAGGCATAGTTAGCAAGTGCATCTACAAATTCCGGTTTGTATCTTAAAGCTTGTTCAAATGAGGCTTTCGCTTCTTGGTACCTGCCCAATTCAAATAGTGCAGTTCCCTTATTAGAATGTGCAGTTGCATTTTGGGGGTTATATTGAATGGCCTTATCGTAATCGGAAAGGGCAGCCATTAGATTCTTTGAACGGTAATATGCCAAACCTCTTTGTCCGTATGCATCAGAATAGCTTGGCAGGATCTCTATTGCCTTGCTAAACGCCTGGATGGATTGAGTGATGTATTGATTCTTTTCAGCTCCATTCGGCAGATTTAAAGCCTTTTCTTTCATTAGCCCCAATCCATAGTAGTAATGACACCTAGCTGAGCGATCACAGTTTTGCACATCGGTAGAATAGAGGGTGAAGTTATCTTTCCAATCGGCATTCCGATCGATGGTTTTGAATCCATAAATCGCTGCAAGGGCAAAAATTGGAATAGCCAGCTTTCCAGCCTTTGAAAGTTTAGTTTGATTGAATCTCGTTTTTGTAATTGTAAAACCAAGCCATACGAGAAGGATGCAAAATCCTATAGAGGGCATAAACATCAATCTTTCGCCAAATGAGGTGCCAATGGTGAAGAAGATATTGGAATAGAGGGATATTGAAATTAGGAAAAAACCCAATCCAAAAGCGAGTATAGGCTTATTCTTTCGCATTTGTATGAAGAGGTAGATCATGGCTGCATAGATCAAAAAGGAGAGCCAAACCCTCCAATCTTGAAAGCTGCTCAAAGTGATCTGATTCATAGAATAGTCGTTCATCAAAGGGTGAGGAAAGATCAATTTCCACAAATAGAGCCCAAGGATCTTTATAGCAGTTGCCAACTCAACTGCTTTGCTCGGCGCAGCCATAAGTAAATTATCAATTGCCGCAATAGACTTATCGCCACTCAAACTTCCCAATACAGAGAATCGCATCGTCATGAAAACGGCTAAAGGAGCTAGCATCCAGCTAACTGATGGAATTATATCCTTGAGTTTTATGTCCCTAAAAATCCATAGTACCAGGGGGACGATACCGATAAACACCACTGCGCTTTCTTTTGACAACAGGGCCGCGAAGAAAGAGAGATTGGCAAGTAACAGAGCTTTTGACTTCTTCTTTTCAAAGAATTTCAAATACAGTATGGCTGTCAATAAAGAGAAGCTGAGTGCAATGATATCATCCACACTCTTAATATTAGCCACAACCTCAGTGTGAATGGGGTGAGCTGCAAATAGTATTGTACTTAAGAAAGCCAGTAGAATTCGATCTTCACCAAAGAGTCCATTCAGGAATTTGAATAATAAAAGGCAACAGATCGCATAGAACAGTATATTGAAAAAGTGGGCTAGGGAAGCATTATCTGGAGCTAACTCCCACTGTAAAGCGAATAAGCTTAAAGTCAATGGTCGGTATAGGTTAGCCTGAACAAAACCATAACCATGGCGATAATGGGTTTTAAAGATCTCAGGAATACCCTCCAATCCTTTCTTCACTATATAATTGTCTTTGATCACTGAAAAATCATCCAAGACATAGCCGTGATTCAAGGTATTCAGGTACAGTATTAAGGGTAGTATGAATACCGCTAAGTTCATCCAGTTCTTGCGCCAATTCAGCATTTTACAAGTATAATCATTAGTTATTCACCTTGCTTGTTTAACAAATCTATAGAATACTTAGATGTTAAAATAGCGTTCATTAGTATCTTTGTGGCGCCTATGAAAACGATTAGTCCTATTAGCTTCAAAAATCCAAACCAAACGGATTTTGTAAGAACTCTCAGAAAGCGCGTTGATGAATACTTCAAATCGAATGATATTCAAAAGACCGGAGGGTTAAAACTAAAAATTAAAGCAGTCTTTATGTTCCTGCTTTATACCGCTCCTTATTTTGCCATGCTTTTTGGCTTTATTACTAATGTATGGGTGATGTGGGGAATGTCAGCTTTAATGGGTCTTGGAATGGCCGGTATCGGTTTTTCAGTGATGCACGACGCTAACCACGGTAGTTTTAGTCGTAAACAATGGGTGAATAACTTCATGGGCTTTTCTATTAATTTCCTAGGCGGAAATATGAATAACTGGAAGATCCAGCACAATTTACTCCATCACTCTTATACGAATATAGAAGGTTATGATGAGGATATTGCTCCAGCTGGCATACTTCGGTTTTCACCTCATGCAGAAAAGAAGAAGATCCATAAGTACCAGTTTCTATATGCTTGGTTCTTCTACGGAATGATGACTTTATCATGGACTTTCCTCAAAGATTTCATGGATGTATATAGATATGATAAAATGGGTCTTTTTAAGCAATTAAAAACCAATTTGAAGAGAGAATTTTGGTTAGTGCTAGGTACTCGACTTGTATATTTTATCTATATGATGCTAATTCCATTATTAGTGCTGGATGTTAGCTTTTGGCAATGGCTACTTGGTTTCCTTACTGTTCATTATGTAGCTGGTTTTGTTCTAGCTATTATCTTTCAATTGGCACATGTAATGGAAGACACAGACTTTCCAATGCCAGAGGATGGAAGCCTTAAGAATCAATGGGCTGTGCATCAGTTGAACACAACCTTGAATTTTGCCAGAACCAATAAGATACTATCATGGTTTGTAGGTGGTTTGAACTTCCAAGTTGAGCATCATCTATTCCCGAATATCTCGCATGTGCATTATCCAAAGATTGCACCTATTGTAGAGGCTACTGCAAGGGAATTTGGTTTGCCTTATTTCCAAGAGAGATCTTTCCGCTCTGCCTTGTCGTCTCATGCTCGCATGCTCTACCAATTAGGCAGATAATCAGGGCTAACTATTTGGAATTCTGCTAATTAATGCTTATATTAGCAGAAACGACAAATATGCTAGCAGAAGCTCGAACAGGAGAAAAATATCAAGAACTTTTAGAAAAGGCCGTTCAAATGGTTGAATCAAGAGGATTCAATCAGATTCGGACACAATTAGATGGCTATGATCAGCCACAACCATTTTCTCAAAAGAAAGAGGACATTACTTACGTCCCTGATATCTCTGCCAGTAATGATAGAGGTAAGTTCTATTTTGAGATCGCGCAGAAAACTGAAGATGTAGAACATCTGGTTAGTAAATGGAAATTGTTGGCTACTGTGGCCAGTATGAAGAACGGCGGACTTAATATCTTGGTTCCATACGGACACAATCGTTTCACGCAAGATATCCTCGATAATTATAACATCAGCGCCAATCTTATAAAGCTGAATTAGAGGTAATTAAGATTTTAATGTTAATAAAGCGGCTTTGAGTCGCTTTTTTTATGGGGCTCTTTACCTATTTTAGCTTCATTGACAAGGACTGGCATAGTTTTTTATACGCTCTACTTGAAAACTACAAATTGAATTGAGATGAAAAGGCTCACTCTTTTAATCGTTTTGTTCGCGATCTCCTTAGGTGGATTTGCTCAGGTAGACTCCTTAATCGGTTTTGAAGGTTTAGTGTTCCTAGGGGAAGACAGAGGAGATGAGGTTCATATCGAGCTTTTCGATGGGAACCACAAGATATCTTCATACACTACTACTGGTAACGGTAAGTTTATTCTCGACCTTGAAAGGAATAAATACTATATCGTACAATTCTCTAAGGAAAACTATGTAACTAAAAGGGTAATCATCGATACAAGAATCTACGATGATGAGGTAGAGCCTAAAGAGGAATTTCACTTTGATGTGTTCTTGATCAAGAGTCGTAAGAATGTCGATTACTCCTTATTGGATTTCCCAATAGCGATTGTTCAATTCAGAGAGAGCAAGCAGAAGTTCGAATATGATGAGAAGTACTTCAAGGCTAGGCATGATGAGCAGAAGACCTTTATAAAGTAGTACGAAGCCCCAATTATTTCTTGATCAACTTTATGCTGAGATCATTCAAATGAGGAATGGTATTGCTTACCACCGTCAATGTTAAATGAACAAGTCCGCTCATATTCTCAGTATCTAATCTCACTTCAATTCTTCCGTTTCCTCCGGCCTCAATTTCTTTTGGGAACTCCAATTGAGCGCAATCATCACAATTGATCATGATATTATAGATATTAAGCGTTTCACCGCCCTTATTCTTGATCAGAAAGACTCTGTCTAGCTCATTGCTTTCAATCTCTCCTAAATCGTATTCTCGGCTGTTGAATTCAATTTCAGCTGGCTTGTAGTCTTCTTTTGAGTCGAATCGTTTCTTGATTCCGTCTTGCTGACTCACGGCAATCAATTCTATTTTTCTATGCTGAGCTGCTTGTGGACTGTATACAGCCAGAATTTTGTCGTCTTCAATACTCTTATCGCTTATAGCAAACTCGCCAAACGGAAGCTTTTGAATGCTTAAAGAGCCTCCGCTACTGTCTGTGCCATTCAGATAAGGCAAAAAGACACCCTCTTCATATTCTGAGAAGTAATTGATAAGACTGTTGATCCTTCTCAATGTTAACTTCAGATTGTATTCCTCCCCAGATAAGCTTGATGCGAATCCTTTTATGCTCAATTCTATCTTATTGCCTGCTTCAAGGGCTCTTAATAGGAGAGGGGTGAAGAACTCCAAATCTGATACCCCATTGCTTATATCCTCTTCAAAGAAGGTTTCTAATCTCGCAGCCATCTCCTTGTCTTTCACATACAGATCGGTTTTCTTGAGATTCTCTTTGTATTCTTCTTTCATGCCTAAATACTCCTGAGCAAGATTCATGTAATTCTCATTCGTACTGCTGTCTCTGGAGTTGGGATCTGGGATGTCATTATGGAAGTAGAGGTCAAGAGGGAGGTATTTATTCAATGTGATGATATCTGGGACTATGGTGTCCTCTTCCAGCTCCATAGCCTCATCCTCTGTGTAAGGGGTGTAGTAGATATCGTTGCAACAGAAGTCTGGACTATTCTTCTGCTTTCGATTTGAAGCAAGAAGCGCTTGTCCTTTCGATATGCTGAAGTAGTAGTCGTCAGCAGGGGAGTTTATTGGCTCACCCATATTCTCGGCCGACTGGAATTTAGTTAGCCAACCCTGTATCTTGAAGATGTCGAAACCGCCATAGCCATAATGCCAATCTGAGCTAAAGTAAAGCCATCCATCTTGATAGTATGGAGAAATCTCATTGCCTGGCGTGTTAATGTCGGCTCCTAAGTTCTTTGCCTGGTCAAATCCAAAGTCTTCTTTCTTGGCTAACCAAAGGTCTAGTTCTCCAAAACCTTTTGGCCTATTTGAACTAAAGATCAAATAGGTTTCGTCTTTTCTTTCCAGTATTTCTGCTTGAGTATTATTTGTCCCGGGATAATTAATGTTTTTGTTTAATTTAGATGGCTTAATTATCTGGTTATTAGATATTTCGCCAGACCATATTTCGCAGTTGTAATTGGTGTCGCAGACACTGAAATAGGCCAATTTGCCATCTTCGGTGAGGCTGATGTTTGCAATATGACTATCCTCAAAATAATCTTTGCTACTGGCAAATTCGATGGACTGCGCAGCTTCTTTATTATCCAGATTTGAGAAATAGAGTTTGGTAAAGTAATGCTCGTCCAAAACAATCCCATTTTCTTTCAAAGAATCCGCTCTAAGTGAACTGAAGAATAGCTTGCCATCCTTTATCCTGGGTGCAAATTCCGAGGCAGCTGTATTGAATTGAACATCAATTGGAGTCAACTCAGCACTGCTATTCACAGAATTCTTCATCGCCCAGCTATTGGCTTCCTTACTTTGATCAATCCTTTTGTACCAATATGATTTGCGGTCATTTCTATAGGGTATAAGTGCCTTATTGTAATATCTTCTTGCTCTTCTGTAATCTCCGCTGCCCCTGTAGGCCTCAGCTAGAAGGTAATATATATCGGGATAGCTTTCTCCTCGATCGATCAGACTCGCTTTGAATAAGTATCTGGCAGCATCCTCCATCTGCATGAGCTGCATAAGACTTTTAGAGTAATGATAGAGTACTGCTGCATCTGAGGAATCAACCATCATAGCTTGTTTGTAAACCTTTGATGCACCTAGATAGTCTCCTCTTTGATAGTAAGAATGACCAACTTCCAGGATCTGAGTCGCACTTTGCCCATAAGCAGAAGCCATTGTAAGACAGGCGATTAGACTAATGAAAATTCTTAGAGAAATTTTGGGCATCGCTGGTAGTTTCTGAATACTGCTTTATAACTGCTGATGATGTAGGTAACGGATACCTCCAAGCCACCTTTTTGATTGGTTGCTATATCTAGTGATGAGATATTGATATCATAGCTTGCGCCAAAATGCCATTGGTTGTAGTCGAAGCCCAGTGAAGGGATTATTGCATCTCCCGGTCTAAGCCATAGCCCTGCATACAGTCTTCTTCTGTAGAAGTTGTTCTCAGACATATAGTATCGAATATTGGCTCCAAAAACACTTTCATTATAGTCGCCCTGATTGCTGAATAAGAGGGAAGGAATCAGATCCACTCTTTCTGAGATCTCATGTTCAGCCTTTATGAATAGGGTAGTTCGCATATCAATCGCCTCAGCTTCCCCTTCAAAACTCAGATCCGCTTGATTCATATTAAAGAATGCAATCCCTATCTCTGCTTTATGTCTAGGGTCTTGAAAGTACTCTAATGCGACTCCGGAATTCAAGGCTAATCTATTGATGCTATTATTCCCAAAGTCTTCACCAGTGCCTAATTGAGGGTTGTATGCACCGGATTGGAATTGCTCATCGAATCTGAATGCATCGTAGTTTATAGAGCGAGAGTTCAATCCAGATTGTACGCCAAACTTCAAAGAAAAAGAGGAATCGGAATTCAACTTTTGGATGTAGGCTAAATTCAAGAGGAACTGACTGCTTTGTAAATCGCCAACCCCAGCTCTATCATTGGATATGATCAAGCCCAAATGAAGTCTGGGTATGGCATTGATCGGACTTTTGGCATCGGCTGCAAAGGAAATGGTTTGAAAGGGCTCACTAATCGATGACCATTGATTCCTGAAGTTGCCATTCAATCTAAAATCACCATTAAAACTACCCGCCAAGGCAGGGTTTAAATTCAAATAGGATCTATTGAACTGAGAGAAATGGATATCCTGTCCTTGCACATATCCTGCACACAGCAATATCAAGCATATCAATATCCCTCTCAACATTAACGAAGCAGCGTTACATTTCCTTTCTCAAAATATTCTTGTCCATCGAAACATATGGCCTTTAAGTGATATACGAAGACGCCTGGATCTGCTGGATTTCCACCTATTGTTCCATCCCAACCTTTGTTTTGGTCCTGAGTACGGAAGATCAATTCTCCCCAGCGATTATAGACAGAAAAGTCGATCTCTCGCATTACTTCTCCGCGCACAAATAAAATGTCATTTGTACCACTACCATCAGGGGTGAATGCTGTTGGGACGTAGATGTTCGGATTGGCACAGTTGATCTCAAACACACCAATTCGCTTACTAACCACTAATTCACAGCCTGTTTGCTGATCGGTTATGGTTAAGAAGAAGGTAGTGCTTTGTGGTGGTGTGCCAATAGGGCTTCTTGAAAATGGATCATTTAGATATCCAGCGGGCTCCCATCGGAAAGTTAGATTTCCTTCTTGCCTGCTCTGAGATAGTTGAACACTCTGACCTTTGTAGATCGTGTCTACATTTGAGAAGATTTCAGCAGTAGTAAATCTGGGTACATTCACTTCAATTAAGCTTGAAGCGGTATCCTCACATGCCAGATCATCTGTAACGGTCAAATAATATCGAGTGTCGCTTTTCGGAGCGATAGATATCGTATTGCTTCCTTGTCCGGCTATGATATCAGCAGTTGGGATCCATGTGTAATTGAATGGAGGAATGCCACTGAGCATATTTGCCTGTATTGTAATTGTATCATTCAAACAGATCGAATTGAAATCGAGTAGATCGATTTCAACTTCATTCACACCCACCTCTACAGATGAGTCTGCATCGCAAATACCATCGATAGCCCTGTAATAATAGATAGTAGAATCAGTCGGCGCAACAGTGATCACACTGTCATTCGGATTGTTGAGAGGAGAGCTAAAGTTGCTGAATTGAGACCAGATGAATTGTGAAGCTGTTTGGTTGTGAAGTATGCTCAGTTGTGCATTATCACCCAAGCAGATCACTGTATCCATCAATGCTTGCAGTACAACACCATTAAATACCCTTATAGTTTCGGTTATCGTATCGGCAATGTTACATCTATTGTTATAGCCCAATAATTCTACATCAAACAAACCCTCATTGTTGAAAGTCACAGTGGGATTCTGAACAGTTGAAGTGCTTTGACCATTTCCCAAGAAGATCCTAAAGCTATCGGCATTCACTATTGTGGTGCTTAAAGCTTGAGAATATGGAGTACATACCGAATCGGGTAGAGGGTCTAGTTCAAGTTCAAAAGGAACGATCTCCACTTCAACTGCATCTGTTTGGAAGCAATAATCATTGCTGAGCTTCACGTAGAAGGTATCAATTCCAGCTTGGTTGACGAACAATTCATTATCGGAGGGGAAATTGTTCAATGTATCTGAGAAGAGGGAATCAGTACTCCAAAGATAATGGGATATACTGCCTGTTCCTGTTTGGAAAAGCCTCACAGAATCAGCCCTGCAGATCAATGTATCTGGTATTGAGTTGATCACGATATCATTCGCCACAACTTCTAAAGGAAGGTTAGTGGTGTCATTAGTAACACATGCATTATTCCGTATGATAAATTGCAAATTGTAGCTACCGGGAGTGTTGTAGGTCTGATTGATAGTGAGGTTTGATGAGTCGCGAAAACCATTGTCTAAGTCCCAAATATGCAGATCCACATTGGACACACTTGCCGTGACTTGAATATCATTGTTTTCGCAGATCGTATCCTCGCTAAGAGATGATTGAAAGCTCACTGGAATATATTCCACAACAAGGGTGTCGATCTTCTCACAAGCCAAGGTTATTGAGTTCCCTGCTCTTACATAGAAGGTGTCTATGCCTGCTTGAAGTCCAACTTTATACCTTGATGAATCTGTTATTGCAAGGATGTTGTTGAAGAATGGATCGCTCGACCAAGTGAAAGTATTTGCATTTCCATTGTCATTCGCATCCAATACTAGAGAGTCGCTATAGCAGATCAGCGTATCGGCTTTGGCATTCAATTCAATGTTATCCGGATAGGCAATGATAGTTTGAGAGGCAAATGCGTCTGTGGCACAGATCGTATCTTCTACAATCTGAGTGATATTGTAAACACCTGGATTGGAGATTACAATGGTTGTGTCTTGAAAACCACCCGGCACAACAGTCCCGTTAATATCCCAGAACACCCGATTCGCTCTTAAGCTTTGATCGGTGATCATAACAGAAACGGAGTCGCCTACACCCAAGCAAAAGGATGAAGTATCTGTAGTAAAGCTGGCGATTGGTAGAATTTCAAAATCATATTTGTACAATGCATTATTGCAAATCCCCGAGCCAGCTCCTTTGAGGGGAAATGCACTGCCTGGAGTAGTAGGGAAGTCGGAGCCCGCACCACAAGAGGCGCAGATGGATTGAAAGATTATACCATTCTTGCTAAATCTGGAAGTACCTCCGTCAACATGATCTTGAGATAGGCCACCACCGAGAAATGAAGCATAAATGATTGAATCTAGATCATTATTGACTACGTAGAGGTAGAAGTCGTTACCGTCGGTATTGGGGTCACTTGCATTCGCACTCAATGGCATATTGTTTCGCATGGTCTTCAAACCATCATTGGTGTTGCTTAAAGAGCCTCCCCATCCGGATACATAGATGTTCTTGCATCGATCAACCAGAAAAGCTGTTGGCGATATATTAATATTACTAGCTCCAGTGTTGATGTTTCCGAAGGTGTGTGAAAACTCCAATTGAGATAGGGTAGAGTCGAACTCCACTATGAATTGTCCGGCCCCGACATTTGCAATGGAAGTTCCAAAATTTGGAAATAAAATGCTTTGCGTTTGACCAAGTGCATAGAAATTATTGTCTCTATCGGATTCTACAAAATAGATTTGATCGTAGAGATCAGATCCCAAGAATGTAGAGTGCAATAGATCTCCTTTAGTGTTTAAAAGGCTAACGAAACCTTCAGATCTGCCCCCGTTTGAATGTGGTTGATGAGCCCCTGGGAGAGAAGGGAAGTCGCTAAAGCTCATGGTTCCACCACCAACAAGGATTTCATTCCTATCCGTAATCTTAAGAGAGTAAATGGCATCAAAAGAACTGCCACCCAAATATCTACTCCAATAAAGCGTTCTAAGATTTGGAGAAAATTTAGCAATGATCCCATCTTGAACTCCTCCAAAACCACTTATTGTACTATCTAGATCAGAGGAATGAGTAGAAGTACCAACATATACCGTATCGTTGGGTCCTACAGTTATCTCTCCTCTAAAGTGGTCTCCGTAATTAAAGACTAGACCAATATTGACTGAATTGAGATTATTGAGATTGCAGTTCAAACCGTCAGATGAATTACCGCCAAAGAATGTAGAAGACAATAGCTGTCGGCCATTTGGGCTGAATTGAGATATGGCGATATCATTGCCGCTGACGTAATCCTGAAGATATCTGCTCAAGTTGCTTCTTTGTGAGATCACTTTAATTGGCTGATAGGCTCCAATTGTCACCGGATAATTGAAGGAGCTGGTTACGGAAAGAATGATCAGTTCTTGGCGACTATTAACTACCATACTATTCACAGCCTCGGATTCGTTACCGCCTAAGAATGTGCTGAAAAGTAATCTAGAACCATCTCTAGAGAACTTACTTATTGTGATGTCTGCCGATCCTCCAGCATAATTTGGCTGATACCCAAGTGATGTATTGTTATAGGCATTTCCAAATACCGTTCCTCCCATATAACCGTTACCTGCGCCATCATAGGTTGCTGTCATTCCAAAATTCGTGCTTGTAGAACCAGAATAGGTCGAGAATACAACTACAGGGTCAATGATCAAGTCCAAAGAGTTGTCATACTCTCCAAGAATCTCAAAACCAATGACATTATCACTCAATTCTACAAAACGACATTCAACTGCTTTCTCTTTGCCGTTAACTATTTGGTAAGCATAGGGTTTTTGCTCTACCATTTCACCAAAGTGATACTTGATGTGGAGCTCATCCTTCTTTATTGAGACTTTGTCGGCACCTTTTACCTCAAAGCGAATGATAGATGGATCTGCTTTTGGCTTGATCACAAAATCGTACTTCAACTGATTCTCTTTGCGATAATAATTCAGATCAATATTGGGATAGATATCGCGATAGCTTAGCTTTTCATAGGCTTTAACACCGGTTTGCCATCTGGAACGATCCTTACCTAGATAGTAGTTGTAGTAGTAGGAAGAAGGTGATTCTGCTTCTAGTTTAGCATCCGGATTGCTAGCCAGAAATTCTATTCTAAAAGTGTGACCTTCTATCTTGCCATCCTCATCATGCTCGTGATTGATATGAGAAGGAGCATTGACAATTTGATAGTGTAGCGCATTTTTCTCAAAAAAAAGCGTCGAAAAATCAAAGTCCATCCGATATTTCACTTCTTGATGCCATTGCCCTAAATTTGGCACAAATGTATAGCTCTTCGGATTGTTTGGGTTAACAGAAGCTAGGCTCAAGCTTGTCAAGATGAAAGCTTGAAAAAGTATGAGAAAACGGAAATTCAAAATACAGTCAGACTCTTTACGTAAAGTTAACCAAAGCTCAATAAACTTACTTTAGTAGACGAAGTTTGCTTGTGATTGGTGGCTTTGAAAATCAATTATTAACTGACAAAAAATAGATGATTCTAATTGCAGATAGTGGGTCCAGTAAAACTGATTGGGCATTAGTCGATCAAAATGGCTTGGTTCAACTCATTGAAACAGTTGGTTTAAATCCTGATTTTCATTCAGATGAGTCTATTCTCAAGGAAGTTGGGTCAGTTGCTGCTCATCTAGATTCAATTCCAAAGGAAGTCCAATTCTATGGATCTGGAGCTTCATCTGAAAGCAGGAAACTGCCAATCAAAAATGCCTTGGAGCGAACTTTTAAAGATGCAAAGGTCCATGTGGCTCACGATCTATTAGGAGCTGCAAGGGCTACTTTAGGCAATCAGAAGGGTTTGGTGGGTATTCTCGGCACGGGAAGTAATTGCAGTGCATATGATGGAAATCGCATTACAAAGGAGTTTCGCTCTGGCGGATATATTCTCAGTGATGAAGGTGGGGGAGTATATATGGGGAAGCAATTGCTCAAGGCATTTATTGAAGATCAATTGGAAGATGCTCTTAAACAGAATTTCACTACAGAATTCGATCTAGATGTGGATAAGATTCTCCAAAAGATCTACAAGGAGAGTATGCCTAATAGATTTATCGCTTCCTTCTCTGAATTCATTTATAGACATCAAGCCAATCCTCAGATACAGGGAATCATCGAAGCTAATTTCAATGCCTTTTTTGAGGAGAAGGTCTGCAGGTTCGATGATCATCAAAACCTTCCTTTAGGTGTGGTAGGCTCAATTGCCAACCATTTCAAATCTCATTTAGAGAGTGCTGCTAAAAAGTATAATTGCAATTTAGAAGTCGTTGTGTCCAAGCCAATTGACGCTTTGGTAAGCTTTCATCAAGCTAAGCTTGGATAAGGAAGATTGTAGGCTTTTTATTTAGGTCCGGCTTCTTTGAGCTCTTCCATTCCGCTACATTTCTAGAGATTACCAACTCATCTGCTGTTCTAAGGTTGGTAGCCGTGCACAATTTACATGATGGACTCAAGTACTTGAGCAGGTCCTCTAACATTGCCATATTGCGGTATGGGGTTTCCATGAAGATCTGACAGCTTCCTTCGGTTTTCGATCTTTTTTCCAGATCTCGAATAGCTGATATTCTTTGATCTTGTTCTCTTGGTAGATAACCGCTAAAAGCAAATGCTTGTCCGTTCATTCCGCTTGCCATCAATGCGAGAAAGATAGATGATGGTCCGGAAAGTGGAACAACTTCTACATTCAATCGATGTGCTAGTTGAACGAGTTTGTTACCCGGATCTGCAATGCCCGGACAGCCGGCATCTGAGATCATTCCAATGGAATTGCCTGATTTAAAGACGCTTTCAGCTTCGATCAGGCTTTCAATTTCAGTCTTCTTATTGTGGATGATGAACTCACTTTGATCGATCCTTTCTCTTAATCCCCATCTTACCAGATATCTTCTGGCTTGCTTTAGATTCTCTACGGCAAAATGGGATAATCCGGCTAGGGCATCCTTCACTTCAGAACCCATGCTCAATGAAGGGTCTTCTTGCTCACCCAGAGTGTTGGGTATGAGGTAAAGCTTGGGCATTTTAGGATTGGATTTGCTCCATCAATCGGTCGCAGGCTGCATCCAAGAGTTGGTATACATTCTCAAATCCTTCTTCACCACCATAATATGGGTCGGGGACCGACATATTCGAATTGGGATTATTGAGATTCAAGATCATTTCTACCTTCTGGCTGTCGGCCGTATCGCGACTAAGCCTAAGGATATTCTCATAATTGGAGAAGTCCATGGCGAAGATGCGGTCGAACTCATCAAAGTCGTCCTTTTCAAACTGCCGACCTCTATAATGACTGATGTCAATATCGTAAGCTCTGCTTTTCTCAACAGCTCTTAAGTCGGGTGGGTCGCCGATATGATAATCTGATGTTCCTGCAGAATCAACGGTAATTTGATCTTGAAGTCCGGCATCCGCAACCTTTTTCTCAAGTATACCTTGAGCCATAGGGGAGCGACAAATATTGCCAAGACAAACCATTAAAATTTTCATACGGATACTTGAGGATTGAGGACGGAGATCGAAGACGTCTTAACTTTCATATCTCGCATCCCATATTTCACATTTGAATTCCAGAGTTGTCACATCGAGCGGAGTCGAGATGTCAGATTTGCTATTGGATGCTGATCTTCTTCTCCAGATCCGTGATATAACCTCTGAATCGCTTATCAGTATCGATCAAGTTGTTCACCGTCTTGCAAGCGTGAAGCACTGTTGCGTGGTCTTTGCCACCGCAATGCATTCCAATGTTAGCTAAACTTGACTTGGTCATCTTCTTCGCAAAGAACATGGCAATTTGACGAGCCTGAACGACTTCTCTCTTTCTGGTCTTCGACTTGAGTAGTTCAATTGGAAGATCGAAATAATCGCAAACCACTTTTTGGATATAGTCGATAGATACTTCTCTAGCCGTATTCTTCACAAACTTGTCGATCATCTGCTTGGCCAATTCCAAGGTAATCGCTTTTTTGTTCAGAGAAGATTGAGCCAATAGAGAGATCAATGCACCTTCCAGTTCACGAATGTTTGTTGTGATACTATATGCCAAATACTCTACTACTTCTTTAGGAAGCTCTAATCCTTCATTGTACATCTTGGTTTCCAAGATGGCAATTCTGGTTTCCAGTCCAGGATTTTGCAGATCGGCAGAAAGTCCCCATTTGAAGCGCGACAATAGTCTTTGCTCCATACCTTGAAGCTCAACAGGAGCTTTATCGGAAGTTAGGATCAACTGCTTGCCGGTTTGGTGCAGATGGTTGAAGATGTGAAAGAACACATCTTGGGTTTTTTCTTTTCCGCTGAAGAATTGTACATCATCGATGATCAACACATCCATCATTTGATAGAAGTGGATGAAATCATTCTGATTGTTGTTTCTCACGGCATCGATGAATTGATGCGTGAACTTTTCAGAAGAAACGTATAGTACAGTCTTATTAGGATGGTTGTTCTTGATCTCAATACCAATAGAGTGGGCTAGGTGAGTCTTACCCAATCCAACGCCACCGTAGATCAATAGTGGGTTAAAAGCAGTTCCACCCGGATTCTTAGCTACTGCATAACCGGCAGATCTAGCCAATCGATTACAGTCGCCTTCTATAAAATTATCGAATGAATAATTCGGATTCAGTTGAGAATCTATATTGACCTTCTTCAGTCCGGGAATAATAAAAGGGTTCTTTATTCCTTTCTCACCGTTTACATCAATAGGTACTGATACAGGCTCGTTCTTAAGCGCCTGGCGGTTAGTAGTTGGGATTTTTACGGTGTAGGGTTTGGGACTGTGAAGATTGTTCTCCATGATGATGCTATACTCCAGCTTTCCTTCATTGCCCAATTCCTTTTTGATCGTTTTCTTAAGTAAAGAAATGTAGTGTTCTTCTAGCCACTCGTAGAAAAATTGAGAGGGTACCTGTATGGTTAGTACTTGGTTGGAAAGTTTAATAGGAGTAATGGGCTCGAACCAGGTTTTGTAACTTTGAAGACTAACATTGTCTTTGATTACGGACAAACAATTTTCCCAAACTTGGTTAAAGTCTTTACTCATTCTAAACGATTTAGTCAGTTTTTTTGAATTGCGATAAACTACAGAATTAGCCTCCAAAATGCAAGAAAAAATCAACAATTATTTTGCTTTCAATTAAATTTCAGCTCGACTTAGATGCCGTTGTAAGTTGTTGATTATCAATAGCTAATAGCAAAGTCTATTATCTGTCGATCGCTGGACAAATATTTGAAGAAAAAAGTGAAATAAAAAATGTTTTAACCCTTGATTATTTAAAATCTTTTTGTCTAATGTTAAAAAAGATTAGGTTCCTCAATAAAGTCACATGATACAAGAAAGAACGAAAATAAGAGTAAGATATTCTGAAACCGATCAAATGGGTTTTGTCTATTATGGAAACTACGCCACCTATTTAGAAGTTGGTAGGGTGGATGTTATGAAAAAGGCGGGAATTTCATATCGCAAACTTGAAGAAGAAGGTATAGGGCTACCTGTTAGGGAGATGAACATCAAGTATAAGCAAGCGGCTTTATACGATGATGAGATCGAAGTAATCACCACTATAAGGGAGATGCCCGACAGATTCATCACTTTCGATTATGAGATCATGAGGGGAGATGAGCTACTGATCACAGCAAGTACCACATTGTTCTTTATGGAGAAAGGAAGCAATAGATTGACTAGAATGCCACAGAAGATGCACGATCAATTAAAACCTTTCTTCAGTTGATCAAAGCGTTTTCTTCCTTTCAGGAAATGATCATAGACAATTGATCCTTGATAGATCCCATATAGATTGGCATGTTCTACTTTGCTTTTCTTCACCTTGAATCCATAGAAAGAAAAGTGAGCCTTAAGGATTGCAAAGGCATGGGTTAATCCATTATCGAGCATCAGTTTCAAGAATGCGAGTCCGTCTAACAACAAACGATAAAGGATCTTAAGGCTGGAAAAACCAGAGTGATCATTCTTCTTTAAAGTGATCAGACTGTTTCTGAAGTTTAGGAATGTTTTTCTGGGGTTGGTGTTATTAATAGTACCACCTCCTAAATGATATACCTCACTCTTGCCGCAGTAGTATACTTTATTACCTAGATTCTTTGCTCTCCAACAGAGGTCGATCTCTTCCATATGGGCAAAGTATCTTTCATCAAAGCCTTCCAACTGCCAGAATAGCTCAGAGCGAATGAACATGCATGCTCCTGTTGCCCAAAACACCTCAGTGGTGTCGTTGTACTGACCCTTATCTTCTTCTAAGTCTTGGAAAATCCTGCCGCGACAGAAAGGATAGCCAAGATAATCGATAAATCCACCAGCAGCTCCGGCATATTCGAATCTATTCTTTTCTCTATAAGAGAGGATCTTCGGTTGAGCAATAGAGATGCTAGGATCCGATTCCATAAGATCAATGATAGGACCGATCCAATTGGGACTTACCTCCACATCCGAATTCAGAAGGATGTAATAGTCTTCTTTGATGGATCTGAGGCCTTCATTATATCCACCTGCAAATCCGGTATTGGAGGAATTCTGAATGATCTTCACTGATGGGAATTCATTCTTCAGCACTTCTATAGAGTCGTCTGTGGAATCATTGTCGATCACATAGACCACGGCCTCTTTAGAGTGTTCAATTACAGAAGGTAAATAGGTTCTTAAATGCTCTCTGCCATTCCAATTCAGAATAGCCACCGCTACAGTTCTCTCCATCAATTTTGCTTATCGTGAAAGGCAAACGGCAAAACTAAGGATTCAATTGCATTGAAATTAACGCGGATTATCCCAGAGGTCTCTTGCTTCTTCCTGAATAATTGCTCCTTCAGGCGTTTCTGCTGCATTATTGAGGTTAGGATTACCTCTACTAATGAGTTTGAATTCCCAGTTTGGATTCTTGATCTCACCTGGAACATTGGAGTGGAGGACTTCATAACCGAGCATTTCCATTGAAGGACTATAGAAAACGAATTTTCTATTAGTTTGTCCGTTCAGATTATAGTATTGCCATACACTATAAGGATAGGTATCGCGCTGATAGGGTACATTTTGCATTGAACTAGGCGGACCGTATTGCAGGTAAACCCTTCCTCTTTCTGTCTGATAGCCTTGAATGTTGCCATAACCGAATAGCTCATTCACTTTTTCTACTTCTTGTTTGTACTCAAACCAAGCTTCATCTGGTTTATTGATATCTCTTTCCTTCCAGAAGTTCAAGAAGTATTGCTGCATGAGCTTAATGTCGCCGTAGTTTACTTGATTCTTGGCGTACTGCAATTCAGAAGCGGATGAGATAGGAGCGAGGCATTTAATGTAATCGGTTAGCTGCGCTTGATTGTTCAATGAATCCACAAAGGTATTCTCAGTGCGCACAGCAGAATAATCTTTTAGATTAGGATTGGAGCGATGAAAACGAATGGATTGGGAGGCAATTTCTTCATTCTCGCGATTCTTTAGAGTGATCAGCAGATCGTATTTTCCCGTTGGCAGATCCTTTAGATTGAATGATTGGATCACAGGGATAACCGGCGCAGCGGTCATACGTTTATATGTTTTAAGACTGGCGATCACCTGATTATCTTCCGTACTCACCACGCTGCATTCCATGAGGAATAGACTTCCTTTTCCCAAGCTTTTGGCTGAGTTGTAGACTTCAATGTAATAGAACATCGATTCATCATTCATTCCATAGAAATGAGTGAAACTAGGTACGATGTCGTAGCCGTTCTTTTCAAATAACGAGCTACCTTCAGCCGCAATCACATTATTCGCAAGAAGTATCTCAGAAACAGATAGTGAGCCTTTTTTAAAGCTGTTCATTCTGAGCTTCTCGCTACTTTCAACTGTTTGTCCGCTCACCAAATCCCTAGCAATTAAGGTATAGGTATATTCAGCTTCAGGATCATTAGGGAAGAACACTCGCTTTAGATCCACCAAATCCAATCTGGCATCTTCCGGACCGTATTTTGGGGAATTGAGTTGGAATTTTTCGAAGGAAACCACTTCTTCACCTTTCTCTATAAGGTAGGTGATCTCAACCTGTGCTTGTTTTAGTGAATCTTCTGTGAATTGATAGTAGAGCGATTTACCATTAATAGAAAGGTAGAATTCCACATAAGGTTGATTCTTATCAGCAAGATAAAAAGTAGTGTAATCTAAAATTAGATTAATATTCGCCTTTAAGCCTGATATACAGACTGTAAGCACAAATAGCAGCGAGAGAAGTCGTTTCATATCCTCTAAATTACACAGGGAAGACACGAAAAATTAATATTTCGCTTCAAAAAATGTCGATTCTTTTTAAGGTCTTTATTACTTTTGCCGCGGAGAAATGGCAGAGCGGTTGAATGCACCGGTCTTGAAAACCGGCATACCGAGAGGTATCGGGGGTTCGAATCCCTCTTTCTCCGCAAAGAAATCCCAGCTAGCGATAGCTGGGATTTTTTATTTCTAGCGATTGAAGCTTGCTTCAAAGAGCGTAGAAATGAAAAAGACCAAAGCTGCGTAGCAGCTTGCTGGGATTTATTTGCAAGGTTCCCTTCTGGGATGGCCCGAGCAAAGCGAGGGCAATCCTTTTAAAATCGGAAATCGGAAATCAGAAATCAGAAATTTTGAAGCGCTCTGTTGCTTTTTGTTGATTGGTTCCCTCTTCGGGATGGCCCGAGCAAAGCGAGGGCAATCCTTTTAAAATCGGAAATCGGAAATCAGAAATCGGAAATCAGAAATCGGAAATTTTGTGGCGCTCTGTTGCTTTTTGTTGATTGGTTCCCTCTTCTGGGATGGCCCGAGCAAAGCGAGGGCAATCCTTTTAAAATCGGAAATCGGAAATCGGAAATCAGAAATCGGAAATCAGAAATTTTGAAGCGCTCTGTTGCTTTTTGTTGATTGGTTCCCTTAATAGCCGAAGACCGATAGCCGATTGCCGAGAATGATAGAATCGAGTGAAGGGAGAAAGTATCAATTGTTGAATCACTATTAATACAACCTTAAATATCTTAAACCCGTCTAAGACTTGTAAAGGCATAATGACCTATCTTTTTGCTAAATTTAACCTATGAAGCCAGCACTTAAGCTATTAATTGCATTCTTGCTCCTCTTATCTTCTTCAAGCTTAAATGCGCAGTATTATGCTGAAAATCATTCTTATCAAATCAATGGTAACAACCTTCACCTCTATTTAGAATCTCAGTTTCCATTCGGTACTGGGATATGTGATTTTTTCGATACGTGCTCTGTAGAGCTTTTGAATGATACCATATTCGCCAATGTGATTTATGATATTAGTGGGATCCATTTTGACCAATATTGCACAGATTACGATACTATTGAATTTAGCATAAGTGATGGCTTTTACACACTTGTGATCAATAATATCACCATAGATTATGATAGTGCTTATAATTTGGATACTGTTCTTCAAACTACAGTTACATTTCAAAATTTGGCAGTTTCTCTACAAAGTTTATCCATCAATGATCAGCTATCAATCTATCCAAACCCAGCAAAAGAGTTCTTCGATATTCGTGCGACAAATGAAGTTCGTATTAAATACATCGAACTTTTCGATATTAGAGGCAATAGCGTAAAAACATTTGATCGAAAAACTAGAAGGATCGATATACATGATATCGGTTCAGGTACCTACATTTTAAAGATTTCTATTGATGATCGCTTTATCACTAAAATGATAGTGGTAGAATAAGGTAATGGGTTCGGATGTTTTGGAATCCTTTTAATTAGTATCAAGCAATGCAATCCTGCCTGGAATCAGGCAATCGAGCGATAAGATCAATTTTGATATTGTCTTCATTCCAATTACAGCTTTTCCTATCTTTATACAATAAGCCCTATTACCCAATGAAACTCTTACTATCAATCCTTCTCTTCTCATCAGCATCTTTTCTATTCGCGCAAGAAGAAGCAGTAAAGTCCTCTGAACTAATTCTCGGTGAGTGGCAGCTCGACAGTATTTCTGCTAATGAGAAAACATTTAAGCCGAAAGAAGCAGTCTATCTGATACGCATTAACCGCTCTTCGATCAAATACAATACTTCTAGAAACGAATGCACTGTAAAAGTGGATATCGCAGAAGATTCCATTTCATACCGAGGAGCTCCTAATTGCACTCGCGTTGCAGAGAATTCCTTTGGTCAAATGCTAAGGTATTTTGGAGCCTATGAGATTGTTGATTCTTCTGATCTGATCATTAGGAATGAGTATGGAGTTTCATATCTGAGAAGGAAATGAGGAAGAAAATCTGAAATCAGTCCTTCGGCTGCGCTCAGGAACCAAGATCAGAAATCAGAAATAAAACAACTACTAGCCTTAAAGCCAATTCAAATGAAAAATTACCTATCCCTAGCTATTCTCAGCCTTGCCATAATTTCCTGCACTACTCCTTCTAAAAAGAAAGATACTTCTGAAGTGAGAGTAAAGAAGGAAGAGAAGCATACTGAAGCGGATCAAAGTCGTTATGTTCCCATTAAAGGCCAGGATGCAATCTTGCAAACTGCCTTGATGGCTGCGCCAAAAGAGAGCAGAGATAGCTGTAAAGTACTCGGCTACGATGAAAATGGAGATGTAATCTTACTTAGAAAAGGAAGTAATCAATTTATCGTCTTAGCTGACGATCCTAAAAAAGCAGGCTTCAGCGCTGCTTGTTACCACATTAGCCTAGAGCCATTCATGGCTAGAGGTCGCGCTCTTAAAGCCGAAGGAAAAGGCAGAGAAGAGATATTTAATATCAGAGGAGAAGAGATTAAATCCGGTAAACTGAAGATGGGTAATCCCGGATCTACCTTGCACATCTATTATGGATCTGATGAAGAATTCGATCCTGAGACAGGCGAGGTGAAAGGTGCGAAGTATAGATATGTGGTCTACCTTCCTTATGCAACTTCCGAGACCACCGGTTTGCCTATTCAGCCTGTATTCCCCAACCACCCTTGGATAATGGATCCGGGGACACATAGGGCGCATATTATGATTACGCCGAAGGCGAATGAGATTAAGGATTAAGGAAGTGCTTAAGAGCCTAGAGCCTAGAGCCTAGAACCTAGAGTCTAGATAAATATGAAATATGAAAAGTGAAATTGATTTATATCGGCCTGCCGGCCTCGGTCCCTGCCTGCAGGCAGGCAGGTTCGGCCTCGACCTATTGAATTCATTTGTTGAAGAGCTTTTAATTAGCTTTAATTGAGCTAATTAGACTAAAATATCAATAATGAAACCAACCCCCGAACATAATGAAAAGATCGCCAAACTCACTTTTGCTGGAGTTTATCCGCATTATGTGACAAAGGTTGAAAAGAAAGGCCGGACAAAAGAGGAGCTGCATCAAGTGATCGAATGGCTTACCGGCTTTGATGAGAATAAACTGAATGAACTGATTGAGGAGAAAGCCACATTCAAAACATTCTTTGAAAAAGCTGATCTAAATCCCAATGCACATTTGATTACAGGTGTGATCTGTGGATATAGGATTGAAGAGATCGACAATGAACTTACGCGACAAGCCAGATATCTCGATAAATTAGTGGATGAATTGGCTAAGGGGAGAAAGATGGAGAAAATCTTGAGAAAATCAGAAATCAGTCCTTCGGCAAGCTCAGGAACCAAGATCGGAAATCAGAAATTCACACTTTGATTATTCTAACAAAGAACAAACTATGAAACCTACCATACTCTCTTTTTTCCTGCTTTTAATTGCAGGCACAAGTTTAATCGCACAAACAACATTAAAAGTCGAGGAGTATGACCTTGGGGAGCGGGACCTTGTGTTTCACGCCTTTGGTATGAACAATAAGTATGTTGCCGGTTCTATTGAAGAGTCTGGAGAATTCAAGCTCGATTTCTCCACTTTCAATATTGAGGAAATGCAAGATGCTGAAGTGTATTTGATGGATTTGAAGTCGGCATTTAGCATCTATTGCGATAATGAAGATGAAGATCAAGATGAAGAAAAGGCGAATGAAGAAGGACTAGACGGAATGATCAGTGGTTTGGGCCATCTTTACATTTATAATGAAGAGCGTTGGATGGGCTTGCTGATTGGAGCTTCTAGTCAGGAGATTTTTGATCATATCAACGACGAAGGATACAATGATGCAGTAAAAGGAAGCTATATCGAATGGTACTACGCATCTAAGGATATGAAGTATTCAGGCAGATGTGTGGAGAAGCAATTGATGTACGATAACTCCGAGGTGGAAGTGGTTACATCTTATGAACTTGATCTGAAAAAAGGCATTAACATCATTCTTGTAGAATTTTTAGAGGTGGTGGAAGTACAAGATGCTGCAAATATGGCTTCTGAAGTGAGGATTAGTTCATTTAAAGATTATCCTGGTCGGATCCTTTGGTATTTGAAGAAGTTTTAAAATTAGAGCCTGGAGCATAAAACCTAGACGCTTTATCTAGAATATCTCAAAAGCATGATAATCGTCATATTAGCTCAGCTAAAGCTGTCCTAACTTCACAGTATAATTTAAAATCAATACATGGGACAACTAATAGAAATCAATCAAGGAGAAATAAAAGTAAAATTTGATTCGCCAACGGCCGGAAAGCTAACTTTCAAAGAATTGGGAATAAATGACGATCAATTAATTCTTGAAGGTGGATTCTTGCGACTAACATTTGATCTCGACGGAATAGGGGAGCATCAATATTTTGCAGTTCCTACTGTAGAGATCAGTTATACCGAGAAGTGTGCAGAAACACATTGGCAGTGCGACTTCAACGGAGTAACTATTCTTGATAAGGTTGATCATCACGGACATTCAACTGTATTACTTCTCGATAGAAAGAAGCTGGCTGAACTAGAGCATCATCATGAAAACACATTGGTGATCCACGCTGAATTTCCTGAGAAGGTTCAATTACTAGCCGCAGATTCATTCATCAATCTATTCAAGTAGAATAAAATAATTTTCTGCTTTGACAGTTCTGTACCTTAGCTTGAACTTCATGAGTTAAAGCCATATTGAATGTCGAAGCAGAATTTTTCAGTTAAACAACGCATAAAAAGTTTCAATTTCGCTTTTCAAGGGTTGAGAACCCTCTTAGCAGAAGAGCACAACTCAAGGATTCATCTCCTTGCCACAATGATCGTGCTCATTGCAGGCTTTTATTTTGATATCGGTCAGGCTGAATGGCTGGTACTTATCATCACCATAGCTATAGTTTTTATCTGCGAGATCTTGAATACAGCAATGGAGAACATCGCCGACTTCATTTCTCCAGATATTCATCCGTCAATAAAGAAGATAAAGGATCTTGCTGCTGCTGCAGTGTTGATTAGTGCGATTATGTCTGTAGTTGTTGGTTTGATCATCTTTCTTCCTAAACTTGGGTTTTGAACGGGTCTTTAAGTTGAGAGCTGGGACTTGGCTGTACCACAGTGTCTCACAGAGTTAGCTCAGAGTAACTCAGCGAGAACTCCGATAAACTTTGTGGTATAGCTAGATAAGGTGTTATTTCCCGCAGATTGCACAGATTTTATTCGCAGATTCTCGCAGATAGAATTCTTAAAAAGACATACGCATCAAGCTTACAACTTCAAACCTCAGAATAAGTAGTTTTAATACATGAATCGACCACTTTTCCTCATAATCATTCTTTTCTTCATTGCCTGCCAACCTTCTATTGAAAAGGAAGCTGAAGTGAATGAAACAAAAGAGCCACACCTAATCATCCTCGGAACTCTCCAAGATGCCGGTATGCCTCATATTGGATGTAAGAAGGACTGTTGTGTACCTTATTTTGAAAGTGGTGAACAGGCTGGGAGGGTTGTGTCACTTGGACTAGTCGACCCAAAATCTCAAAAGACTTGGCTATTTGAAGCCACACCGGATATAAGCCGACAGCTAGAAGCATTAGAGGACGAATATGAATCGTCTTCGTCCTCGTCATCGTCTTCATTGTCAGGTGTTTTCCTCAGCCACGCCCATATTGGTCATTATGCCGGACTGATGTACTTCGGAAGAGAAGCAATGGGTGCCGATTCGGTTCCAGTTTTTGCCATGCCAAGAATGCACGAATTTCTAACTCAGAATGGTCCTTGGAGTCAATTGGTGGATCTAGGAAACATTGCTTTGATGAAGATTGAGGAAAAGGAATTGATCATGCTTAGCAATGAGCTTTCGGTGGAAACTTTTAGAGTGCCACATAGAGATGAGTTTTCAGAAACTGTAGGATTCAAGATCAGCGGTCCGAATAAGAAGGCGCTTTTTATTCCAGATATCGACAAATGGGAGAAGTGGGAGATGGATATAGTGGAAGAGATCAAAAAAGTGGATTATGCTTTCTTGGATGCGACATTCTATAGTGCCGACGAGCTGCCAAACAGAGACCTTTCAGAAATTCCACATCCTACGGTAGAGGAGAGCATGAAGCTCTTTGATGGTTTGAGTGATGCGGATAAAGCAAAGGTGTACTTTATTCATTTCAATCATTCGAATCCTTTGGTGAATCCTGAAAGTGAGGAGGCTAAATTAGTTGTTGAGAAGGGGTTTCGTTTGGCTAAAGAAGGTATGCTTGTCGAATTATAGTTTGTTTTTAACCACAGCGGCATTCCAGCGTTATAATCCCAGTCTCCGATCTATGGTCGTCGGTCTCTTCTATATTGTTACACTAGGGTTCTCCAAGGCTTCCTGCCTTCGGCAGGCAGGCGCAAAGGTTCACTAAGAGAGAACATCAAATCATCGTGAACCTTAGCGAGTGCGAAGCACCTTAGCGATCCTTTGTGACACAAAAAAAAGATAAATTTCTCCCGCCATGCCTACGTGTGCCTATGGCCTTACTTTGGCAGGCAGGCAGATTTCGCTGATTTACACAGATTCCTCCTTACTCCTTACTCTTTCATCCTTCGAAGCTCAACGAGCGTAGAAGGACTTGCTCCATACTCCAAGCTTCGAACCCCAAATTTCATATTTCACATTTCATATTTCATAACTTCCATTTCCTCCGCCCTTCAAGTAGTCTGAACGCGCATATATTTACTTATCGTGAGCAAGAAGACAGTACTCTTTATAAGCTATGATGGTCTTAGCGACCCTCTAGGTCAGTCGCAGATCATTCCCTATTTGGCAGGATTGGCTGATGAATTTGAGATCAGCATTGTGAGCTGTGAGAAGCCAGACCGATTGAAGAAGGAGAAGGAAAGCATTGAAGCCAAGCTCAAAACAGCCGGAATCTCTTGGCGCTACACTATGTATCGCAAGAAGCCTACTTTCTTTTCCACTAGACTAAATCTGATGGGCTTGAAAGCTAAAGCCAGAGTGTGGAATCGGCATAAGATGTTCAACATCATTCACTGTCGCTCTATACTCGCCTATATGGTTGGTTCTAAAATGAAATCGCCTAACAATAAGGTGATCTTCGACTTCCGTGGATTTTGGGCAGAGGAGAGGGTAGATGGCGGACTATGGGAGAAGACCAATATCATATACTATCAGATCTACCACTATTTCAGAAAGGCGCAAGAGAAAGCTTACAAAAAAGCAGATGCAATTGTAAGTCTAACTAAATCAGCCAAAGCTGAAATTGTAAAGTCTCACGATATTCCAAAAGAGAAGATTACAGTAGTTCCCTGCTCAGCTGATCAATCTCATTTCCTCCCTAGAGCAGAGCTGGTAAGGTCTACAATTGAGCTGAGGATGGATTTGAACATTGAGCCTAGCGATATGGTGATCGGTTATGTGGGTTCATTAGGCACTCGCTATATGCTCAATGAAATGCTCGACTGCTTTAAAGTTATTCTCCAAAGCCACCCTCAATCTATCTTTTTGATCGTTACCGTATCTCCCCTGGATGAGTTGAAGCAATTGCTCCATGAAAAGGATATAGAGTCAAAGGTGATTGTCACTACCTCTACTTATAAGTCGGTGCCGCGCTATATGTCGCTCATGGATATAGCCCTCTACTTCATTAAATCGGGTAATTCAGGTGTGGCGGTTTCACCAACCAAACAAGCGGAATTCCTTTCTATGGGAATACCAATCATTACCAATTCCGGTATTGGTGATTCTAAAGAGATCATAGAAGGCAATAAGGTTGGGATGGTGATCGATGAGTTTTCAGATTCAGCTTATGCAAACATTGCTTCAAACATCGAGCGATTAAGGTCGATTCCTTCTGAAGAAATAGTTAAAATTGCCAGAAATAAGCTTAGTTTAAAGTCGGGAGTGAAAAGCTATCGCTCTCTTTATCAATCATTGTGATCCCTTATTCCACTGCCGCTGATTCTGTTCTAATAACTCCCACTGGAGAGATCGCCGTCTTCAATTCCTCTGAAGATGATAATCTGGATGAGTCTACTGTGAAGTCTTTTGGGGAAGAATGGTCTAAGTTTTCCTCTTTTAGCGATAAAGAAATTGAATCCATAGGTGATGAATACTTTGATGTGGTTCCTGATGAAGCTTATGGAAAGGATAAAGTAGCCCTTGATATGGGCTGTGGTAGTGGACGTTGGAGCCTTTATGCAGCAAAGCATTTCAACTTCATAGAGGCAATAGATCCATCAGATGCGGTCTTCGTTGCTGAACGACAAACAGCTGGAAAGAACATTAGAGTCACTAAAGCGGGGGTGGATCAGATCCCCTTTGCAGATGACAGCTTTGATTTTGTGTTTTCCCTCGGTGTTTTACACCATACTCCAGATGCTGAAGATGCTTTGATCAGCTTGACAAAGAAGCTAAAGCATAATGGATACCTCTTGCTGTATCTCTACTATTCTTTAGATAATAGAGGGTTTTTCTACAAAATGATCTTTGGCTTAGTGAATTTGCTTCGCATATTTATAAGCAGTTTGCCTTCTCTCTTGAAGCGATTTATGTGCGATCTCATCGCTGTAGTAGTTTATCTGCCAATGATCTTCATATCAGCTGTATTAGTCAAGCTGGGCGCCCTGAAGTTGAGTCGCTCCATACCATTGAATTATTATCTTGGCAAAAGCTGGAATGTGATTCGAAACGATGCGCTTGATCGCTTTGGTACTCCTTTAGAGAATCGATTCAGCAAGATAGAGATCGAAGAAATGTTACTTAGCTGCGGTTATCATAACATCCAATTCTCACCAAATATGCCTTATTGGCATGTAGTGGCCCAAAAATCCTAAAATGCGGAAGAAGGTTCTGATCATAGCACATCATCGTTTGGATCGTTCTCCCGGTCAGCGATTTCGCTTTGAGCAGTATCTCAGCTATTTGGAGCAGAATGGATTTGAATTCACCATCTCAAATATTGTGGATGAGCAAGATGATGGAGTGCTTTATGCCAAAGGAAAACTCATTCGCAAGTTCTTTCTGGCACTTAAAGCCTGGTGGATCAGATATAAGGATGTAAGAAGAGCCAACGACTTCGATATCATATTCATCTTTCGCGAGGCATTCTTTACTGGAAGCGATCGCTTTGAGAAGGCTTTCTCTAAAAGTAAGGCCAAAGTGATCTTTGATTTCGACGATGCTATTTGGCTTCCCAATGTATCGCTACATAATCGCAAATTGAAGCGACTAAAGAATCCTGGAAAGACAGAGAAGCTGATCGCTTATGCGGATATGGTCTTCGCTGGTAATAACTATCTAGCCAGCTACGCAAGACAATTCAATCAACAGGTAAAAGTCATTCCCACAACTATTGATCTGAATTATCACACTGCAAAAGGCAAAGTCGAGGTAGAAGGAGGAAAAGTAGTTATCGGGTGGACGGGTTCACAAACAACTTTGCAGTATCTAGACCTCCTTTCTCCTGTTCTGAAGCGCTTACAGGCTGAATTCGCCGATAAGATCGAAATTAAAGTAATCTGCGATCACGCTTGGGAAGTCGATGCTTTGGAAGTAGAGAATGTCAAATGGGAAAAGGAGCAAGAAATCTATCAACTCCACACATTTGATATTGGCATTATGCCGCTAACAGATGATGATTGGAGCAGGGGAAAGTGTGCTTTCAAAGCTTTGCAGTATATGGCAATTGGTATTCCAGCAGTGATCTCGGCTGTTGGGGTTAATAAAGAGATCATTCAAGAAGGCCAAAATGGCTTTACAGCAGATACAGAGGAAGAGTGGTATCAAAGCCTGAAGAGCTTGATCCTAGACGCTCAACTGAGAGAAAGAATTGGCCTGGAGGCCAGAGAATATGTGAGATCCAACTATTCAGTAGAAACTTATAAAAAAAGATATTTGAACTACTTTGAAGAAGTATTGACATTATGAGCAAATTTGTAGCTCCAATTTATAACTATGAAGAAACTAGCTTTAGATAAAGTACACAGAGAGATGGGTGGCCGTATGGTGCCATTTGCAGGATATGAAATGCCTTTGCAATATAGCGGCTTAACGGATGAGCATATTGCCGTAAGGGAAAGTGTGGGGATGTTTGATGTATCTCATATGGGAGAATTCATTCTCAGAGGTGAGAAAGCCCTCGATCTTATCCAAAAGATCAGTTCAAATGACGCTTCTAAACTGGAAGTCGGTAAGGTGCAGTACTCATGCATGCCCAATGGTAAAGGCGGTATTGTGGATGATCTCTTGATCTATTGTCTATCGCCAAATACCTATATGTTGGTTGTGAACGCTTCCAATATTGATAAGGATTGGGCTTGGATCTCTTCTCACAATGAGTTTGGAGTTGAGATGGAAGATATTTCAGACCGTACTTGTTTGCTCGCAGTTCAAGGTCCAAAAGCTGCTGAATCTCTCAAATCTCTCACTGATATTGATGTAGAGGGAATGAAGTATTACACTTTCGAGAAGGGAACTTTTGCAGGTGTTGATAATGTATTAGTATCTGCAACCGGATACACCGGCTCTGGTGGTTTTGAATTGTATTTCGATAATGAGCATGCAGAGAAGATCTGGAAAGCGGTGATGAAAGCCGGAGAAGCGAATATGATCAAGGCTGCAGGCTTGGGAGCTAGAGATACGCTACGTCTTGAAAAGGGCTTTTGTTTGTATGGAAACGACATAGACGACACCACTTCACCAATTGAAGCCGGTTTAGGTTGGATCACGAAATTCACAAAGGACTTCGTAGATTCTGATCTTTTGAAGAAACAGAAAGAAGAGGGGGTAAGTCGTAAACTGGTTGCCTTTAGAATGATCGATAGAGGTATTCCTCGTAAAGACTATCCTATTTTGGATGCAGAAGGCAATGAAATTGGAAATGTGACCTCAGGAACCAGTTCTCCTTCATTAAAAGAAGGCATAGGCATGGGTTATGTGAAAGTTGATCTAGCAAAGATCGATCAGGAGATCTATATTGGAATTCGCAATAAATCACTCAAAGCACAAATTGCGAAAATGCCATTGGTGTAGATGGAGACATTCGAAGAATCTCATCAGAGAAGGCTGGAAGTCTGTATTACTCCAGCCCTCTTTCCCGTTTATTACCAGTCTAAGGATTGTGTAGTTGTTGTTATTGATATATTTCGCGCTACATCTGCTATTTGTACTGCTTTTGAGCATGGAGTAAGCTCTATTATCCCAGTTTCTACAGTTTCAGAAGCAAGGGCTTATCAAGCTAAAGGATATATTGCTGCTGCCGAGCGCAATGGTGAGATCGTCGATGGCTTTGATATAGGAAACTCTCCTTTCCATTATATGGATCCTCAGATCAAAGGAAAGGATGTTGTACTTACTACAACGAATGGTACTAAGGCAATTGAGCGAGCTAAAGCAGCTGATCATATCATAGTGGGCTCATTTCTGAACCTATCAGCTATTGCCGATTATCTCGATAAGCAAAACAAGAATGTGATCTTGCTTTGCGCAGGATGGAAGGATCGATTCAATCTGGAGGATACACTTTTTGCCGGTGCTGTGGTGGATAAGTTGAAGGATCATCCGATTTTTACCGGTCTGGCCGATTCTTCTCTTGCTGCTTTGAATCTCTATCAGCAAGCCAAACCAGATATCAATGGATTCCTCGCCAATTCATCTCATAGAAGAAGATTGGCGCGCTTGGATCTGGAGAAGGATATTGAATATTGTTTGCAATTAGATATTAGCAAGAAAGTGCCTACCTTTAGAGGGAACGCATTAATTGCTGATTAATGATCAAAGCCGGAATCCGGCTGATTTCCCTGACACTGCTTGCTTTTTCTTGCCTCTCATGGGGCTTTTACGGACATAAGAAGATCAATCGCTATGCGGTATTCTCTTTGCCTCCGGAGATGATCGGTTTCTACAAACGACATATTGAGTACCTAACTCAGCATGCGGTGGATCCCGATAAACGCAGGTATGTGTCGGAAAATGAAGCCGTAAAACACTACATCGATATAGACCACTTTGAAAAAGTTGGTGAAGATCCATTTGAAGTGGTTCCAAAGCGCTGGAAGGCTGCTGTAGAGAAGTTCGGTGAAGATAGCCTGAAGAGCTTCGGAATACTTCCCTGGAATATCGTATGGACCCATCGTCGACTTAAAGAAGCATTCCTAGCTAAGGATATTCCTTCGATCTTACAGATGTCGGCCGAATTGGGTCATTATGTTGGCGATGCACATGTGCCTTTGCATACCACCGAGAATTACAATGGTCAACTAACAGGACAAAGAGGTATTCACGGACTCTGGGAATCGCGTATTCCCGAATTGGAAGGAGAGGATTATGATCTCTTGAGCAATAAGGCAGAATACCTCTCCAATTTGCTTGAAATGAGTTGGCAGATCGTCTATGAAAGTCATCAATTACTGGATTCTGTCTTGTACTTGGAAAGATCTTGCACAGAAGAAATTGGTGAGGATAGAAAGTATAGCTTATCGCAAAGGGGAAATAGTCTAAGCAGGCAGTACTCCAGTGATTTTGCCTTGTATTATTCGAAGAAAATGAACAAGATGGTGGAAGAGCGTATGCGCCTGGCTATTCATCGACTAGCTTCTTTCTGGTTTACTGCTTGGGTGGAGGCCGGTCAGCCGGATCTGGATGATTTGGTCTTAGGAAAAGAACAGGATTTAGAGAACGACAGTCTGGAAAATGCTTATCAGCAAGCAATTGAGATCAAAGGAAGAGAGCATGAGGACTAAGTTTAGTCCTGCAATTCCATTTTGTTGCCGGATATGATACCGTATACCTTTCCTTTTAGATTGCGATTAAAGAAAGGAGAGTTCTGTGATTTTGAAAGCACATCTTCTTTCTCGAAGATGAAGCCTTCATTGGGATTGAATAAGGTAAGGTTAGCTGTTTCTCCTTCTGCGATCTTCGGCTGATCGATTTCGAGAATCCTCGCTGGTCCATCGGTAAATAATGAGATCACATCAGCCAAATCTACTTTGCCTTCCAATGCGGTAATGGCCGCAGGAACAGCCGTTTGAAGGTTGATTACTCCAAAGCTAGATAAGTCGAATTCCTTTTTCTTAGAGTCGATATCTTCTGGGAGGTGATTAGATGATAAAGCATCCACTTTACCTTGCTTCACCGCTTTGATCAACTCTTTGATCTCATCTTTTGATCTTAGTGGAGGAAGTGTTTTGAAACGCGTATCGTAGGAGCTTAGTTCTTCATCGCTCAACAGCAGCTGATATGAGGCCATGTCGCAGCTCACAGCTGCTCCGGCTTTCTTGGCTGTAGAGATCATATCAATACTCTTGGCTGAACTCAGTGTGCTAAAGTGCAGCTTTCCTCCGCAATATTCTTGCAGATAGAGGTCTCTTTTTACCATTAACTCTTCGGCCAGTTTTGGAATTCCTTTTAATCCCAATAAAGTGCTTTGCTCACCTTCGTTAACCACACCATTCGGGGAGATATCAGTCTGGTAGGGAAAGTTCATTACCAGAGCATCCATGCTCTTGGAATAGAGCAGAGCATTCTTTAGAAGATTAGGATTCTTAATGGAATTCCTATCGTCTGTAAAGGCCACAGCACCTGCTTGTTTCAGATCGTAGAATTCACTCAGCTCATCTCCTTGGGCTTTTTTCGACAAACTAGCGTAGGGGAGAAGCTCTACTGCGCTTTCGCTGGATTGCTTAATGATGTATTGGATCTGATCTTTTGCATCTCTAACAGGTTCTGTGAGTGGAGATACACATACTTTGGTAAAACCTCCAGCTGCTGCGGCTTTTAGTCCGCTTTGAATGTCTTCTTTATGCTCATATCCTGGGTCTTGAAGGTTGGCTTGCAGATCGATCCAGCCCTTGCTCACGCAAAGACCTTTCTCTTCGATGACTTTCAATCCAGTCTCAGCTTTGATCGACTTCCCAATCTTTTCGATCTTTCCTCCTTTGATCAAAATATCGACTATCTTCCCATTTTGCGGGTTTGTTGCATCTACAATTTTGACCGATTTCAATAATACCTTCATTGCCATTATTTGATTAATCTGAGGAGCGCAATTTCAATTCCCATGAATATCAATGCGAAGATGATAAAATATTTCCAGAGTGAATTCCCCTTGCGCTCGCTTTGAATTGCCTGTATCAAACTCTCGTTTTCCTCATCATAAAGATCGAATGATCCAGCCGCCTCAGCGCCCAGTTCTTCAAAATCTTCAGATTGCATCAATTGATAATCAGATTCCTTCCTACTGTAGTTTAAGCTGATCATGCCGATCATTTCACCGTCTCTCTGCAATTCATAATGTCCGGCTTCCAAAAGGCTCTCATCCAACTCTATTGATAATTGTCCTTCTCTATACTCTTGAGGTGGAATAAGATCCAATCCTTTCCCTATTAAGTGTATAGGACTTTCCTTTGCTTCTAGATCCTTCAATGTCAACTGATCCTCACCCAAGGTATAATAGAGTGGCTGTCTTTCCTGAGCGTAGAGGGCAATATTATACATGGTAGGCACGAATAGTGCATGCCGACTGAAGCTTGTAGCACTGTCGTTCAATGGAGCAGAGAAGAAGTAGAATGCTCCATTATTCAGCTTTAGCTTACTCAAGAAAGGCAGGTCTCCTTTCAACCATATAAGGTCCTCTCGCATACTTCTAACTCCCTGACTTACTAGCCAGTATGATTTGACTAAAGGCAAGTCGAGGTTTTCCGGTATGGTTTCAAAAACACCTTGATAGAGATCCGCATTGCGATTCAATCTATCCACACGCATTTTATCATCTCTCTGTAGATCGAAGAGAATTCCCGCATTCAGCTCTGACAAGAGCTTATTTACTTCAACCGCTGCTTGAGGATCATTCGGCGGTATGAAGATGATATTTCCTTTATTCTCCAAATACTTTTGAATGGCCGCAAGATTACCGCTGCTGTATTCTGTGAGTTCATCTAGAATAAGAAGTGATGAACGCTCTACTTCGCTATAATTGATCTGATCCTTTGCTGTGGAGCTATAATTGAACAAAGAATCCTGAGAGAAGAGTATATTCAGACCTCTATTGGGCTTCTCTTCATAGATATGTGTGACTTTGATCTGATTCTTCAGCTTGTAATTGAAGAAAAGGGTATCGTCAAAGGTGATCGGATAATCCTTGATCAATAGGAAACCACTTTGATATTCTTCAACTCCCGATTGAAAGCTTAGGGTAGCTTCTAAGCTATCTTCTTTTCCAAACTCAAGAGAAAGTGGAGCTTTTAAACTTCCATCCACCATTAGTTTCATAGGAATCTTCTCCTTATCAGAAGGACCATGTCGAACTAGCTTTGCTTTTAAGTTTTCAGCCTGTAAAGGAAGGTGGAAAGGACGCTCAAAGTCCAATTTGTTCAAGCTTATATTCTGGTTATTTGCAGCATCTAAGCTCACAAGCTTCACCTGCTGGAGCATACTATCCGTCGCACTAATATCAAATAAGCTTTTCTGGAAGTCGGAGATCAAATAGATCAGTTGTTCTTGGAATTCATCAGACTCAGACTCCTTAAAGCGATTAAGCACTTCTGAAAGTGGACGACTAAGCGGTGAGATCTCAATATTCTGAAGCTTTTGAATTGCAGCTTCGCGATTTAACCACCTATCCGGATTATTTTCAAAGCTGTTATCCATGATCTGGAAACGATCAGAGAGATCATATGCCTTGATGATGTTAAGCGCTTGTTGTTTTGCTTTATCGAATAACATTCCTTGCTTAGCAGATGCCTGCATAGAGAATGAGTTATCCAAATAGATCTGAACTCCACTTTTTCCTTCTTGAACAATATCTCCTTTTTCCTTCCAATAGGGCTGGGCGAAGGCAAAGACCAAACAGCTGATCATCAAGATCCTACTGATCAATACAAGAAGCTTTTTGAGCTTAGAGCTCGATTGGCTGCGTTGCTTTACTTCGCTAAGGAAGCGAACATCCGAAAAATAGAGAGTCTTGTATCGCTTGAAGTTGAAGAGATGAATAATTATCGGAAGAGCCAGAAAGAAGAGGGCATAAAGGAATTCCGGATAGATAAATTTCATCAGTGGCCAAATTACGGATAATGAAAAAAAAATAATCAGCTATATGGAAGCAATGACAAAATTTATATCTTAGACACAATTCTTAACCTTTTAAACTATTAAATATGAAAAAGTTAATTGCTTATTCACTTGCTTTCTGCTTTCTTATTACTCAAACCTCTTGTTTTGGTTCATTCGAACTAGTCAAGAAGATCTATGATTTCAATGATTCAGCTAGCGACAACAACTTTGTAAAGACATTACTATTCTATCTGATGGTAATTATTCCGGTTTATGGGATTTCTGCTTTCCTTGATGTAATAATCTTTAACCTAATTGAATTCTGGAGTGGATCCAATCCATTGGCAATGGCTGAAGGAGAGGTAGAGCAAGAAGTAATTACTGTAAATGGTCAGGATTATCTTGTTACTGCTACTAAGAACCAATTCAAGTTTGAGAAATTGAATGGCGAAGAAGCTGTTGAAATTGGAATTTTGAAGTACAAAGAAGAATCTAAAACATGGGCATATGCTAAGAATGGTGAAGAAACCAATCTAGCAACAGTGAATGAGGATTTCAGTGTAACTTATTACACAAACCAAGGTGATTATAATGTAGATAGAGAAACTCTTGTAGGTTCTTCATCTAATTTAGCACTTGCTTCAAAATAATTTGAAACAATTATGGATTATTTCATGAGGTAGTGTTTCTTTGGCATAGAAATTGAAAATGCCACACAAATTTTAAACACTACCTCATGAAAAATCTTAAAGCCCTCCTTTTCATTGCCCTTCTGGCAACTCCTTTCTTTTCTTGTAACAATACCAAACAAGTCACTCGTGTTGAAGAAGATGCGGTGATCGATCTCAGCGGACGTTGGAACGATACTGATTCTAGACTGGTTGCTGAAGAAATGGTTAGCGATATGCTAATGCGTCCTTGGTTAGAAGAATTTGAAAAAGGAACAGGTCGTCGTCCTGTTGTGATCGTTGGCTTAGTTCGCAACAAAAGCCACGAGCATATTGCAACTGACACCTATATCAAAGACATAGAAAAAGCAATCCTCAACTCCGGAAAAGTGCGTCTAGTTCAAGCCGGTGATGCAAGAGAGGAATTGCGTAAAGAAAGAGCCGATCAAAATGAGTTTGCTTCAGCTGCTACTGCCGCAAAATGGGGTAAAGAGCTTGGAGCTGATTTTATGCTACAAGGACTTGTAAACTCTATCGTAGACTCAAACAGCAAGCAAAAAGTCGTGTATTATCAAACGGATCTCGAATTGGTTAACCTTGAGACCAACGAAAAGGTTTGGATTGGCGATAAGAAGATCAAGAAAGTAGTAGAGTAATCCACTATAGAGATGATTAGGATGAAGAATATCGTCGGATACTTCTGTATCTCGACGATGTTCCTATTATTTTCTTGCGCAACATACTACCAGCAAAGAATTTCTTTCCAGAGAGATTTTTCTTCGGGTAATATAGAAGGAGCTCAGAACTTCTTAATGCATCATAAGAAGGCTACGAAGAAGAAAGACCGCTTGCTTTATTTCCTGGATAGAGGCGTGGTGGAGCAAATGCTCGGCAATTACGATTCCAGCAATTATTACTTTGAGAAAGCCTATATCTACAATCAGGATTTCAAAAGGAATTTAGCCACTGATCTTGCAATGATGGTTTCTAACCCTATGGTTAGACCATATAAGAGTGAAGATTATGAGGTGGTGATGGTACATTATTATAAGGCCATAAACTACCTAATGCTGAACAAGCCAGATGAGGCCTTGATCGAGGTAAGAAGGATCAATATTCGATTGAATGAGCAAAGCGATATATACGAAGGAAAACGATATCGCTATAAAGAAGATGCCTTTGCTCATTTATTAATGGGCATCATCTACGAATCCAAGTACGATATCAATAATGCCTTCATTGCCTATAGGAATGCATATGAAACCTATAAAGAGGTCTATCCAGCCTTTGGAGTTCAGGCACCTGATCAATTGAAGAAGGATCTTTTGCGCACAGCTAGCCAATTGGGATTTAATTCTGAGCTGGAATTCTATGAAAAGGAATTCGGTATGAAAGCTGAAAAGCCAATGGACTCAACGGGCACTGTGGTATTCTTTTGGTTGAATGGCTTAAGTCCGGTAAAAGGTGAGATCAGCTTGAATTTGACAACCACAGGTGGTGATGGTGGTGCTTTTGTATTCACAGATCAGAATGAAGGTGTATCTGTGCCGATTGTTTTTTCAAACCCAGATGAGTCTTCTCAGATCTCCGATCTCAAATTCGTAAGGGTAGCAATCCCCAAGTTCGACCGAAGAGATCCACTATTCCATTCGGCAATGATCCAAAGCCCGAATGGCAGCCACCAATTAGAAACTGCTGAAAACATAAGTGAAATTGCAATTGCGAACCTTGAAGATAGATTACTAAAGGAATTTGCGCTGACATTGGGTCGTATTGCCTTGAAGCAAGCTGCTGAAGCTGCTGCTAGGGAGCAAGATGAGAATTTAGGTGCTGCGGTCTCTTTTGTGAATGCGCTTACTGAAAAAGCAGATACTAGAAACTGGCAAACTTTACCGTATAGCATTTCTTACCAAAGGATTCCCTTAAAAGCCGGAGAGAATGAATTGACCTTCGAAGCTCAGGGAGTCAATTCTATAGTCGATACCGCAACTTTTGAATACTCTTTAAGAGAAGGAGAAACTGTTTTTCAAACCTATCATTCTCTTGCCAGCACAGGGCTAAATTATTGATAATCAAACATAATCCTGCGAAGATTGTCTATATTGTAAACCATCCCAATGGAAAATCAATTAGATACAACCAATCGCTTAGCGAAATTTATAACAGTTGGCCTTATATCAGGAGTTATTGCAGCTGGAGTTAATATCTGCTATATGATGCTCTATGAATCAATGACAGGCTATAGCATTGAACGCTATATCAACTTTCTAAATGTCTCAATTGCCTCTATAGTTCCCGGTGCATTGTCGGGTCTATTGCTCTTTGCTACTTTAAAGGGCTCTTCATCTAAAGGGATAAATATCTTTTTGATCGTGCTTATTTCTCTGGCTATCCTTAGTTTCTTAGGTCCTTTAAACAACGAATTACCCGATGGGGCATCAATGCCAGGAGAGTTTGCCGGACTAACAATTCCGATGCATATTTTTGCACCAATGATATATGCTGTGATGTTGATTAGATCGGTAAGAAGAGATTGATTGTTGAATACAAAGTACCCACCACAACTTAAACCAATATTGATTTTTGACGGCGACTGTGGCTTTTGTCGCTATTGGCTAGTGAAGTGGAAGAAGTTAAGTCGAGAGCATTACGATTATCAGCCTTATCAGTCGGTTTATGAGCAATTTGGCGACATTCCCCTAGTAAATTTTCAGAAAGCCGTTCACTTGATCTTCCCGGATGGAAGAGTGCTTTCAGGCGCGGCCGTTGCCTATTATCCTTATTTCCAATTTGGTTCTGCTAAATTCCTATACAAATGGTACTGCAACTTTGGCTTATTCAAAAAGCTCAGTGATAGCGCCTATCAGATCGTAGCTAAACATAGAAATGCCTTCTTTAAACTGAGCAAGTTGCTCTTTGGAAAGGATCCCTACAAGAATGGTTTGATGACCTTCGTTTGGAGATTTTTAGTCCTGATCTCGATTAGTCTAGCAGTTTTCTACTTAACCAATACCTTGCTGCAGTAACTCCTTTGGCAAAGCCCGAAAGTTTGTTCAGATCTGCATTCCAATAGGAGGGTAGCAGCTTTAAGATACCAAATGCCAGTCTATACAAGAATTTCAAATCAATAGATAATCGTGATGGTGCCTTCTGTAATGAGCGGTCCAGTCATATTCTCATCGAATTTAGCACTTTTTGCCGCTGTTGCCGCTTTTGCATATAAATATGCACTTGTTGTGGTAGATCCAGGGGCGCCCGGTTCTGCAGAGCGAATGTTGCCATAGCGGTCTACAGTGATCTTAACAACTACAACTCCTTTGTCTTCTGTTCCCAAGGAAACTCTTGGTTTTTCAACAATAGTGCGACCTTTTACTTTGTACTTCACAGTAAAGCCGTCAGCTTGAATTGTTTTTTCTTGAGCATCGTCGGTTAACTTGCCATCGTAGGGGATATATTCTTTGAAAAAAACAGATGCTACACTCTTCATATCAACCTTTCTTTCTTTTCCATCTTTATACACTGTCCACACATCATTTTCAAGACCAATTACCACGCATTCTATTTTTTCTCCAGATTGAAGAACGATAGTGTGTTGTGCATTTAGATTGGAAAGAATTGAAAATGCGCCAATTAAGAAGGCCAGGCTGATTGCTTTGTACATAGGATATAATTTTAAGTAAAGGTAGAACGTTAGTAAGGCCGAACTATTACTCCCGAAGGAGAATATTAACAGTTGATTATTGAATTCTCATTAACAATTATTGTCAGTCAAGCGCCCTCAATACCTCTGATTAATCATAATTTTGTCCGATGCTAAAAAATGCACGACTCCTTTTCTTTATTGGTAGTTTAATACTACTATTCTCATGCAGCGAGTACAATCGTGTTTTAAAGAGTCCGAATCCGGAACTGAAGTATGCCAAGTCTATCGAGTACTACGAAGATGAGGAATACGCCAAGACACTTCCACTATTGGAAGAATTGATCCCTTTATATAAAGGAACCGAGAAAGGGAAGAAGATCTATTACTATTACTGCTACACCAACTATTATCTGAACTATATGATTGCGGCCGCTTTTCATTTTAAGCGTTTCGCAAATACATATCCACACAGTGAAGAAGCTGAAGATGCATTGTTCATGAGTGCATTTTGTAATTATCTTGAGTCTCCAGTTCCTACATTAGATCAAGAACCAACTTATAAGGCTCTAGAAGAACTGCAGATCTTCGCAAACACTTATCCGAATAGTCCATTGATCGATTCTGCCAACAATTTGGTGGATGAGCTGAGATTAAAGATTGAAACCAAAGATTATCTGAATGCCTATCAGTATTATAAGATCAGAAGGTATAAGGCGGCTATTCAAGCATTGGAGAACTTTCAAGAGAAGTACCCAATATCAAACTTTGCTGAAGAAGTTAAGTTATTGGTACTCAAAGCATCTTATTATTTGGCAGTAAATAGTATAGAGGAAAAGAAAGCAGAGCGCTTTGAAGATGGAATCAGCGCTTATTTCGATTTTATTGATAATTTTGCAGACGGCAAGAATGTAAATGAAGCCGAAACATACTACGCTCGTTTGATACGCGAACGAGAAGAATACTTAAAAGAAAAAAGGGGAAGTGATGAACTATAAAGATACCGATGCAGCTGAAACTACAATTACCAGAGATCTGGCTAAATTGGGTGAGCAAACCAACAATATTTACGAAGCTATCGTAATTGTTTCCAAGCGAGCTAATCAGATCGGTGTGAAAATGAAAGAAGAGCTCAACGCTAAGTTGGCTGAGTTTGCTACTACCACAGATAATTTGGACGAGGTATTTGAAAATCGCGAGCAAATCGAGATTTCTAAATTCTACGAAAGCCTACCTAAGCCAAATGCTTTAGCAATGAACGAATTGCTGAAAGGCGAAACCTACTTTCGCAAGCCTGAGCTAGAAGAGGAAGCATAATCCAAAGATGTTAAAGGGCAAACGAGTTCTTTTAGGGGTTTCTGCTGGAATCGCCGCCTACAAGAGCCCATTGATTGTCCGCCAGTTGATCAAAGCTGGTGCGGAGGTGCAGGTCATTCTTACACCTGATGCCAGTAGCTTTGTTACTCCACTTACACTTTCCACACTTTCTAAGCGCCCTGTCTTTCATCAGTATTTCGACAAAGACAGCGGAGAATGGAACAATCATGTTGAATTTGCCAAATGGGCAGATATCTTTCTGATTGCCCCGGCAACTGCCAATACCATAGCTAAAATGGCTCAGGGTATTTGCGATAATCTACTCTTGGCCACTTACTATTCCATTCCAGACCCATCTAAAGTATACTTTGCTCCTGCAATGGATCTTGACATGTTCAAACATCCACAGATTCAGGAGAATATTGATAAACTCAAGGGTTTTGGCAATCAACTTATCGATGCAGAAGAGGGTGAATTAGCAAGTGGATTGCATGGCAAAGGGAGAATGGCCGAGGTTGAGCATATCATTGCAGCTTTAGATGATGGTTCTAAAAGTAAATGGAAAGGGAAGAAGGTTCTCGTCACTGCCGGGCCGACTTACGAAGAGATCGATCCGGTTAGATTCATTGGGAATTACAGCAGTGGAAAGATGGGCTATGCCATCGCTCAAGCGCTAATTAATGTTGGGGCTGATGTAATTCTGATTTCCGGTCCTACCAATTTGGATGCGCCATCTGGAACAAAACTGATTTCGGTGAGGTCGGCCAATGAAATGATGGAAGCAGTGACCTCCAATCAAAGAAAAATGGATGCTTTTATCATGTCGGCAGCTGTTTCGGATTATCGACCTAAAAGCCGAGCTGATCAAAAGATCAAGAAAGATGGCAGTGGAATGGAGATCAAGCTAGATCAAAATCCAGATATCCTCAAAACGGTGGGAGAGAGCAAAAAGAAGGATCAACTATTAGTTGGTTTTGCACTAGAGACAGAGAATGCAGAGGAAAATGCCAAGAAGAAACTGAAGAATAAGAATGCCGATTTCATTATCCTGAATTCACTGGAAGAAAAGGGGACAGGCTTTGGCCATGATACCAATAAAGTGAGTATTATTGGTAAAGACAATAAAGCATGGCAGTCTGAGTTTAAAAGCAAGTCAGATCTGGCAGTAGATATCATCCAATATTTAGAAAAGAGCTTATAGTGCGTATTCTTTCCATTTTCTTTCTCCTCTTATCAGTCTCAATTAGTCATGCACAAGAATTAAGTTGCGTAGTCAATGTAAATGCCAGACAGGTTGAAGGTAGCGAGCGTACCATGTTTACAAAAATGGAGAAGGCGCTTTATGATCTAATTAATGGACGGAAATGGACAAAAGACGAATTCAAAGCCGATGAGCGGATTGAATGTTCTATCCTCATCAATCTTGAGGAGCGACTTTCTGCCAATGAGTATTCGGGAAATATTCAAATCCAGGCTTCTCGTCCAATCTTCAATACGACTTATAAGAGTCCGATCGTCAATATTCGAGATGAAGACCTCACTTTTAAATACAATCAATTTGAGCCCCTTCAATACACTGAAGGCACCTATTCTGGAGAGCTCACTCAAGTGATTGCCTTTTATATCTACATAATATTGGGTTTTGATTACGATAGTTTTTCTCCTGAAGGAGGAACCATTTATTTCCAAGAAGCCCAAAGAATCGTAACCAATGCTCAGAACTCGAGCTATCCCGGCTGGCAAGCTTTTCAATCGCAGAGAAATCGCTATTGGTTAGTAGATAATTACTTAAGTGCTAGGTTCAAGCCAATGCGCCAGATGTTCTATACCTATCATCGTAGAGGATTCGATTTGATGTCGGAAGATGTAATGAGAGCCAGAAACACCATTAGCCAAAGCTTGAAAGCATTGAGACCTATTCACTCAGTTGCTCCAGCTTCCTACAATATGCAGGTTCTTTTCAATGCAAAAATGCAGGAATTAGTAGAGCTGTATTCTCAGGCAACACCTCAGGAAAAGGAGGAGATCATTGAACTTTTGATCACCATAGATGCGGGTAATGCAAATAATTACGAGAAGATCAGAAAAAGCAAGTAAAGCACTTTCCCAGCTCAGTATTTCGCTTTAAATTTATCTTATGCTTTCTCAGCTCTACATCCGAAATTTTGTGCTCATCGATGAGATCGAAGTCGACTTCCATAAAGGGATGAGTGTGATTACGGGTGAGACCGGAGCTGGTAAGTCGATTCTATTTGGTGCCCTTTCTTTACTAAAAGGCAAAAGGGCTGATCTGAACGAGATCAAGGATCCCAATCAAAAATGCGTTGTGGAAGCGAGGATTCATGTGGCTAAATATAAACTTAGAAAGCATTTTGAAGCTGAAGATCTCGACTACCAAGATGAAGCCATATTTAGAAGAGAAGTGAATCCTACAAATGGAAAGAGTCGTGCATTCATCAATGATACTCCCGTTAGACTCGATCAAATGCAACGTTTGGGAGATTTGCTCTTCGACATACACTCTCAGCATCAAAGCCTTGATCTGAACGACGGAAATTATCGTTTGCAAATCGTCGATGAGATCGCCGACCTAAAATTCCCTCTGTCTGAATATCAAACGATCTATCGCAGTTTCAAACAAACTGAAAAGGAGCTGAACGAGCTGATGGAACTGTCGAGAAACTCCCGTCAGGAAGAGGATTATCTGCAATTCCAATTTGAAGAATTGGAAAAATTGGCCCTTAAAGAAGAGGAAGAGGAAGAACTTGAAAAAGAGCACAGCCTTTTGGCAAATGGCGATCAGATGATGACAGCCATCAATCATTTTATTGGATTATTGGATTCAGATGAACGCTCTGTGATCTCCGATCTGAAAGCTGCTGATCATAGTTTAGATGAATTGGCCGGATATTCTGAAACATTCAAAGACTTAAAGGAAAGATTTGTCTCAGCTCAAATAGAGATATCCGACATCTTTCAAGAAGTGGATCAATTCAAAGACAATTTTGAGTTTGATGCAAACCGCTTACAGTTTATAGATGATCGTTTAAGTGATATACATCGACTCAAGCAAAAGCACGGACTTCAAAGTGGTGAAGAACTCATAAAGCTGACAAAAGAATTGGAGGATAAACTCTCTGAAGCCGGCAATTATGAAGAGCGTATCAATCGCTTGCAAACCGAGCTAGAGCAGAAAAAGCAAGAACTAATGACTCATGCTGAAGGACTGTCAAAAGCGAGAATGTCCTCTTTTGATCAGCTTTCAGATACGATTGTTTCCACTTTGAAAAAGTTGGGAATTCCCGAAGCGAATTTCAAACTGAGCAGGGAAGAAGTAGAGGCCGGAATGAATGGAATCGACAAGATCGACTTCCTTTTTTCTGCCAATCGCGGAAAAGCACCACAGCCTGTAAAACAAGTGGCCTCTGGCGGAGAGCTTTCCCGCTTGATGCTCGCAATCAAAAGAGAGTTGGCCGGAAAGAAACAAATGCCTGCACTATTCTTCGACGAGATTGGTACAGGGGTTTCAGGTGAAGTGGCCGATCAATTGGGAAAGATCCTAAGAGAAATGTCGGAAAACCATCAAATCTTAGCCATTACACATCTTCCTCAATTGGCTGCAAAAGGAAATCATCACTTCTTTGTCTATAAGGAGCTAGAAGAAGGACAAAGTAAGACATCAATCAAACACCTAAATGAAAATGAAAGGGTAGAAGAGCTTGCAAAAATGCTAAGTGGAGAGAAGGTTTCAGATGCTGCAATAGATAATGCACGAAATTTACTCGCCCACTAAAGGCTAAATTCTATCTTTGTCGATTATTACCCAAAAAACAACTATGTCAAATAATCTTCTCAAAGGAAAAAAAGGAATCATATTCGGAGCATTGAATGAGCAATCTATTGCTTGGAAAGTTGCAGAAAAAGCTCATGAACAAGGTGCGGAATTCGTATTGACCAATGCGCCTATCGCAATGCGTATGGGTGAAATCCAAAAATTGGCCGAAAGCTGTAACGCAGAAATCATTCCTGCTGATGCTACTTCAACTGAGGATCTTGAAGCGCTAATTCAAGGAGCAATGGATAAGCTAGGCGTAAAGCTCGACTTTATCCTTCACTCTATTGGTATGTCGCCAAATGTGAGAAAAGGAAAGGCCTACGACGATACCAATTACGATTGGTTCCATAAAACACTTGATGTTTCTGCTTTGTCGCTACACAAAACATTGCAGACCGCTAAAAAGATGGATGCCATTAATGAATGGGGTTCAGTAATTGCACTGACATACATCGCAGCTCAGCGAATCTTCCCGGACTATAACGATATGGCTGATGCTAAATCGCTATTGGAGTCGATTACAAGAAGTTTCGGATATCACTATGGTGAAGCAAAGAAAGTACGTGTGAATACCATTTCTCAATCTCCAACGCCTACAACTGCAGGTAGTGGAGTAGGTGGATTTGATGCTTTCATCAATTACGCTGAAGATATGAGTCCGCTTGGCAACGCCAATGCTGAAGACTGTGCAAACTATTGTATCGCCATGTTCAGTGATCTTACACGCTATGTAACCATGCAGAATCTCTTCCACGATGGAGGATTCTCAATGACAGGTGTATCGAAAAAGGTAATGGATAGATTTTTATAGTGAGCCTAGAATCTAGAACCTAGAACCTAGACAAGGTAAACCCTCTAAGAATAAAATTTGAGTCCACATAGGAGGCACATTCCCAGTCTTCGCAAAACTCAGGTTTTCAACTCAATAAGAGGAATTCAGATATTGAACATTTTCATAAGAATAAGAACCAAGTCTAGATTCTAGACTCTCAAGTCTAAAAAAAAGCCCGACTATTCAGTCGGGCTTTTTTTTACTCCTTATCCTCAGATTCCTCACTCTCTTCCGGGAGTTCTTTGGTATCCGATTTGCCTTCAACGGCTTTCTTCTTTTTGACTATATCGATCTTGATATTCTCTTTTTTCTTATCCAGTTTAATGCTGATCATATCACCTTCATCCAACTTGGATTGAATGATCTCTTCAGCTAATGGATCTTCGATATACTTCTGAATTGCACGATTTAGCGGTCTAGCACCATAATCGGCATCAAAGCCTTTCTCTGCAATGAATTCCTTAGCAGGATCGCTGATCTCTACAGTGAATCCCATCTCTGTAGTTCTAGCATATAATCCTTCTAGTTCAATATCGATGATTTTCTTAATGTCATCTTGGCTAAGACTGTTGAATACCATGATATCGTCGATACGGTTCAAAAATTCAGGCGCAAAGGCTTTCTTCAAAGCTGATTGGATAATGCCTTTGGTGTTATCGCTGGCACTTTCTTTTCTCGCTTGAGTTGAGAACCCAACACCTTGTCCGAAATCCTTGAGCTGACGAGCACCAATATTAGAGGTCATGATGATAATGGTATTCTTAAAGCTGATCTTTCTTCCAAGACTGTCGGTCACTTGCCCATCATCTAGGATCTGCAATAACAAGTTGAATACATCCGGATGTGCTTTCTCGATCTCGTCGAGCAGGATCACAGAGTAGGGGTGACGTCTAACTTTCTCGGTTAGCTGTCCGCCTTCTTCATAACCAATGTATCCCGGAGGTGCACCGATCAATCTGCTCACGGCGAATTTCTCCATGTATTCACTCATATCGATACGGATCAAGGCATCGTCGTTATCGAATAGATGTCTTGCCAATACTTTAGCCAACTGAGTTTTACCAACTCCTGTTGGTCCTAGAAAGATGAATGAACCAATAGGTTTATTTGGATCTTTAAGTCCAGCGCGGTTACGTTGAATAGCTTTAACCACTTTCTTGATTGGCTCATCTTGTCCGATCACCTTATCGTGGATGTCATCGTACATTTTCACCAACTTCTTGCCTTCTTTCTGAGCTACACGTTGCACCGGAATACCCGTCATCATTGAAACCACTTCAGCTACATTATCTTCGCTAACTGTTTCGCGGTGATTCTTGGTCTCTTCTTCCCAAGCCAGCTTGGCAGCTTCCAATTGCTCGCTTAGCTGTCTTTCAGTATCTCTGAGCTTAGCAGCTTCCTCATATTTCTGTGAGCGTACTACCTTATTCTTTTGAGATTTCACATCCTCGATCTTCTCTTCGATATCAATGATGTTCTGAGGTACCTTGATGTTTGTGATGTGCACTCTAGATCCCGCCTCATCCAAAGCATCTATAGCTTTATCCGGAAGGTGACGATCACTCATATAGCGATTTGTTAGATGCACACAAGCCTCAATAGCCTCATCTGTGTAATTCACATTGTGGTGAGCCTCATATCTATCCTTTATATTGTTAAGGATTTGGATTGTTTCCTCCACAGTAGTAGGTTCAACCAATACTTTCTGGAATCTACGCTCTAAAGCGCCATCTTTTTCAATGTGCTGACGGTGTTCGTCGAGAGTAGTAGCACCAATACATTGAATTTCACCTCTTGCAAGTGCAGGTTTGAACATATTTGATGCATCCAGAGAGCCAGAAGCTCCACCTGCACCAATGATCGTGTGAATTTCATCTATAAAGAGGATGATGTCTGGAGATTTCTCCAATTCATTCATCACTGCTTTCATTCTTTCTTCGAACTGACCGCGGTATTTGGTACCGGCAACTAATGAAGCAAGGTCAAGGGTAACAATTCGCTTATCGAAAAGCACTCTAGATACCTTCTTTTGTACGATTCGCAGTGCTAAACCTTCTGCAATGGCCGATTTACCAACGCCTGGCTCTCCAATAAGGATAGGGTTGTTCTTCTTTCTTCTACTCAAGATCTGAGAAACACGCTCTATTTCCTTTTCTCTACCAACTATGGGGTCAAGTTTATCTTCTTCAGCTAAAGCCGTTAGATCACGCCCAAAATTATCGAGAACAGGTGTCTTTGATTTGTTATCAGCCTGTTTACCTGAAGAACCGCGACTTCCACCGCCGCTTCCGCTTCCTCCCATATAAGAAGATGCATCATCGTCATCATCGTTTGTTGGATTGCCAGGTAATTCACTTTTGGTTCTTGGTTTATTGGATAGGATGCTCTCTAATTCTTCTTTTACAGAATCGTAGAAAATGTCCTGATCTTCCAAGGCCTGTGTGGCGATGTTGTTTGAGTCCTTAAGGATAGAGAGCAATAGGTGCTCTGTTCCAATTAGACTTTGATTGAATAGCTTAGCTTCAAGGTATGTGATCTTTAGTACTCTTTCGGCTTGCTTTACCAATGGTATGTTAGAAAGTTGGTTTAAGCTATTGTTGCCCGATTTAGTTGCACTCTCGATCTTTCTTCTCAACTCGTTCAAATCTGCGCCAAGTGAATTCAGGATCTGAATCCCAACTCCTTGCCCTTCTCTAATCATTCCGAGGAGAAGATGTTCTATACCGATGTAATCATGCCCCAATCGAAGTGCTTCTTCACGACTGTAGGTAATTACATCTTTTACTCTTTGTGAAAAATTCGATTCCATAAAATATCTCCTCTTTATATTATAACGTCTTGAATGGGCAATTGGTTGTTTCCAAAGTATGAAAAATGAGCAAATAATTACCCTTAATCAAAATTATTTTATCAACCTATGTCAAAAGTCAAACCAAAGCTCTCTTATCAACAAAATTTTGTGGAAAATTAGACCATTTTTGGCAGCTGGAAGCCTTTATTTATAGGTACTTTCGAAAGGTGTACGGAGTGGCAGTCCGCCGCTCTTTTTTATATTAACTAATCTGTAATTATGGCAGACGGAGAGAAGATCGTAAAAATAAATATCGAGGAGGAGATGAAGTCGGCCTACATTGATTATTCAATGTCGGTGATTGTAAGTCGCGCCCTTCCTGATGTGAGAGATGGTTTAAAACCTGTTCATCGAAGAATCTTGTTTGGAATGCAGGATCTAGGAATCCTTTCCAATAGACCTTATAAGAAATCAGCCCGTATAGTCGGTGAGGTTCTCGGTAAGTACCACCCTCATGGTGATACTGCAGTGTACGACACAATGGTGCGTATGGCGCAACCGTGGTCGTTGAGATATATGTTGATCGACGGACAGGGTAACTTCGGTTCTGTCGATGGTGATAGTCCGGCTGCAATGCGTTATACAGAGGCTCGCTTGCGCAAGCTATCTGAAGAGATGTTGGCCGATATCGATAAAGAAACGGTCGATTTTCGTCTGAACTTCGATGATTCTCTTGAAGAGCCAACGGTATTGCCAACTAGGATCCCTCAATTGCTCGTGAATGGAGCTTCGGGTATTGCTGTGGGTATGGCCACGAATATGGCACCACATAACCTTTCAGAAGTAGTTGATGGTACAATTGCCTATATAGATAATAAGGATATTGAAGTAGAAGGTTTAATGGAGCATGTTAAAGCTCCGGATTTTCCTACAGGAGGTATTATATACGGTTATGAAGGTGTAAAGGAAGCCTTCACTACTGGTAAGGGTAGAGTGGTAATGCGCGCCAAAGCAGAAATAGAAACTACTGCTTCTGGTAAAGAGCGCATCATCGTTACAGAGATTCCATACCTTGTTAATAAGGCCGATTTAATTAAGAAGACTGCAGATCTGGTTAATGATAAGAAGATCGAAGGTATCTCCGATATCAATGATGAATCGGATCGTAATGGTATGCGAATCGTATACGACCTAAAGCGAGATGCAATTACGAATGTCGTAATGAATAATCTGTTTAAGTATACTGCTTTACAGACCTCATTTTCAGTTAATAACATTGCGTTAGTAAAAGGTCGTCCTCAGATGTTGAATCTGAAGGATATGATCAGACATTTCGTGGATTTCCGTCATGAAGTTGTTGTTCGCAGAACAGAATATGAATTAAAGAAAGCCAAAGAGAAGGCGCATGTTTTGGAAGGCTTGATCATAGCCATCGACAATCTAGATGAAGTGATTGAGCTGATTCGTGCTAGTCGTACTCCGGAAGATGCGAGAGCAGGCTTAATGGAGCGCTTTAGTCTTACGGAAATCCAAGCAAGGGCTATTCTCGACTTGAGATTGCAGAAACTTACTGGTCTTGAGAGAGATAAGCTGAAAGAAGAGCATGCAGAATTGATGAAATTGATCGAGCGCTTGGAGAGTATTCTTGCGGATGAGAGCTTGAGAATGGAGATCATCAAGGAAGAATTACTTGAAGTGAAAGAGAAATACGGCGATGAGCGTAGATCTACAATAGAATACTCTGCAGAAGACTTCAGTATAGAAGATATGATTCCAGATGAAGAAGTGGTAGTCACCATTTCTCACCTTGGATATATTAAAAGGACTCAATTGTCGGAATACCGTCGACAAGGCAGAGGAGGAACAGGATCTAGAGGTAGTTCCACAAGAGATGAAGACTTCCTGGATCAATTGTTTGTAGCTACTACACACAATTACCTATTGATCTTTACAGAAAAAGGTAAGTGTTTTTGGATGAGAGTCTTTGAAGTGCCTGAAGGAACCAAAACATCTAAAGGTAGAGCAATTCAGAACTTGATCGCCATTGAACCAGATGATAATGTGAAGGCATATATCTGCGTGAAGGACCTTACAGATCAGGAGTACATCGACAATAACTTCATTGTGATGTGTACGAAGAAAGGAACCATCAAGAAAACCAGTCTTGAAGCCTATTCTAGACCTAGATCCAACGGTATTAACGCAATTACCATCCGCGAAGGCGACCAATTATTGGAAGCTAAGCTGACCAATGGTACAGATGAGATCATGCTGGCAGTTCGCAGTGGTAGAGCAATCCGCTTCAACGAAAGTAAGGTGAGAGCTATGGGGAGAAATGCGGCAGGTGTTCGCGGTATTACCCTAGCTACTGAGAAAGATGAAGTGGTTGGAATGATCACCGTAAGAGAAGCTGAAGAAGAGACTGTTTTGGTTGTATCTGAGAAAGGATATGGAAAACGTTCCTTCCTCAATGATCCTGAAGATGGAAGCGAAAACTACAGAGTGACAAACCGCGGTGGTAAAGGGGTGAAGACCTTGAATGTGACCGAAAAGACCGGTGAATTGATCGCCATTAAGAATGTAACTGATGAAAATGATTTGATGATCATTAATCGTTCAGGTGTGATTATTCGAATTGCAGTTGCAGAATTAAGGGTGATGGGTAGAGCCACTCAAGGAGTTAGACTGATCAATCTGAAGAAAAATGATTCCATTGCAGCAGTGGCGAAAGTCAGTGTTGACGAGGAAGAGGAGGAAAATCAGGATATAGAGAATAGCACCGAAGAAGGAGGTCAGACCGAAGATGGCAAAGAGTTTGATAATCCAGAAGCGGAAAACTAATTTTGTTCAAAATACAAAGATGAAAAAGACTAGAATCATTTCGCTATTTGCCTTAGTGCTTAGCGTATCATTTTTACAGGCTCAGAAAGCCAAGGTTGTAAGTGCTTACAACTATAACAAGGCCTTTGAAAGAGATAGAGACTGCGATGACCTTAAAAAGGGAATTGAATCGATAGAATCTGCAACAAAGGATGAGAAAACCAAAGACTGGGCGAAAACCTGGTTTTATGGAGGTAATATCTACTTTAATGCAATGGTTGACACCTTAGGCTGCAAAGAGAATATTGATAATGTAGTTGATAATGTTTACAAATATTATCTCACTTGCTTAAAGTATAATATTGAAAACGCAGAGGCTAAGTCATTAGATATCGAGAAAGAAGAAGACTTAGTAAAGCTTAAAGATTTGGTTTTTGACAAAGAAACTGATTTCGATGATCAAAGCTATACTAGTTCTATTCTCAATCAACGTTTTCTATACCTTCCTAAATACTTTTCAGATATTATAGTTAAGGCATTTGATTCTCAAGATTATGCAACAGCTAAAGAATATGCTAAAAAATCAATTGTTGTAAACATGTTTATGAAACGTGTTGATTCTATTGGTATGTATAATGCTGCATTAGCATCTGAAAGATTAGAACAATATGATGAGGCTATTGAATATTGTAATGACTTGATAGCTGTTGGTTTTGGCGGTGCGGAGCTATTTCTCTACAAAGCTTCAATATATGACAGACAAGGAGATACCGTGAATAAAGTAAAAACGATTAGAGAAGGTAGAGAAGCATATCCAAATAATTCAAAATTGATTACTGCTGAATTGGAATATCTAATTCAAACTGGTCAAACAGATAAGGCATTGGAGAATTTTGCAATTGCAATAGAGGCTGAACCGACAAATGCATCTTTATATTTCTTTAGAGGAAAGATCTATGATGACATTGGTAAAATTGAAGTAGCAGCTAAAGACTATACAAAGGCACTTGAACTCGATCCTGAATTTTATGAAGCAGCCTTTAACCTTGGTGCAATGTACTTTAACAAGGGAGCTGAGTGGAATAGTAAGGCGAGTGCCATTCCTTATAGTCAAAAGACTAAATACAAAGAAGCTACTGAGACAGCAAATGGTTTCTTTAGAAAAGCAATTCCTGCTTTAGAACAAGCTCATGCCATTAATCCAGAAGACAAAGAAACGATGGCAACTTTGGTTAAAATCTATGCAATGCTTGGACTAAATGATAAATATGAAGCTATGAAAGCCAAGCTTCAAGGAAACTAAATCTACCTTAAAGATCAACAAGACCCCTATTGAACTCAATAGGGGTTTTTTTATGCCAATTTTTATATAATCAATTTGTCATGAGTGTTGTATGGAAAATTTGGCTGGTGTTAAATATTTTTTAACTTTGATATCCATCACGAATAGTTTGCATGGGGTGGATAATTCTTACTGAGAAAGACGCTTTCACCATAATAAAGTTTTGATTAATAATTGACCATGCAAACGGTAAGCCCTGACAGTCAGTCGGGGCTTATTCGTTTATTTTCAAAACTATCTGGTAGAGCTATTGGTTTCCTAAGTGATAAACTTATATTGTAAACTCGTTTAATTAAGATAAATAAACCCAGATATGGAGCAATACAACGAACCATCAGTCGACATTGGTAAATACAGACCATTCATTTTTATTGGTATTGGATTAGTGATCTTGATCATTATTCTTTCAAACTCATTTAAGATCCTTCAACCAACAGAAAGGGGAGTGGTGTTTAGGAAATATACCTCAGGTCTAGATGTAGAAAACGTAAAGGGAGAGGGACTGAATGTGATCGCTCCTTGGAATGACTTTATTGTATACAATGTTGAGGAGCAGCAAATTGAGGAAACAATGGATGTGTTGTCTAAGGATGGACTTTCGATCAATATCGATGTTTCTTTGCGTTTTAGACCAAATCCATCTGAAATTGGATTGCTACATCGCAAATTCAACAAGAGTCATGTACAAAACCTAATCCGTCCGGAATTAAGATCTGCGGTGAGAAAAGTGATTGGACAGTACACCCCGGAAGAGCTTTATGCCTCTAAGCGACAAGAGATCGAGACACGGATTGAACAAAACACAATGGAGATCTTGGCTGATAACTATATAGAGCAAAAGGCATTGCTTTTTAGATCCATAAAGCTTCCCGCTACAATTAAGGAGTCTATCGAGACTAAGCTAGCAGCTGAACAAGAGGCTCAGAAGTATGACTACTTAATTCAAAAGGAGACGAAAGAAGCCGAACGAAGAAGAATTGATGCCGAAGGTAAGGCTGCAGCGAACCGCATTCTTAGTGCCTCTATCACCGATAAGATCCTAAAAGAAAAGGGGATTTCTGCTACTGAAGCATTAGCAAAGTCGAGCAACTCAAAGATCATTGTGATCGGTGGAGGTGGAGACGGACTCCCAGTTATCCTAAATACGGAGAAATAAACTATGTCGGCTAAAGAAAAAACTGTTGAATACGAAGGGGATGGGGTTACCGTTTTGTGGAAGCCCCACCTCTGTATTCATTCAGAATACTGTGTTAATGGTTTGCCTGAGGTATTCAAGCCTAAAGAAAGAAGGTGGATCCAGACAGAGCATGCTTCTGCAGAAGCGATAATTAAACAAGTGAAACAATGCCCATCCGGGGCATTGGGCTATAAAACAGAAGGTATGTCAGAAAGTAATCAGAACAAGGGCTCAACTCAGCTTACGGTATTGGAAAATGGTCCATTAATGTGTGAAGGACCAATTACCATCAAAAAGCCCGATGGCAGCACGGAAGAAAAAGCAAAGGCAGCTTTCTGTCGCTGCGGTGCTTCCTCTAACAAGCCATTTTGCGATGGCTCACATTCCAAGATCGATTTTAAGGGATAGGTTCTGACTAATAGGTCAGTATTGGAACAATAACTTCTGTGTCGTCCCATTTCATCACCATATTCACATGGTAAATGAACTCAATAGTGAATTGCTCAACCACTTCTTTGGTGGGGACTGAAGGCACATTCACTCTTAGTACATCGTACATAGGATCCCTGCTTGCCTTTTCATCCCAATTAACACCCCAATCATACATTTTGGAGTTAAGAATGATGGTCCACTGAGTTTCTTGAGGAATAGTCCACAGCGTATATTTTCCGGCTTTCAACTTTACTCCCTCAATTGTGATGTCTTTATTGGTCATAAAGGTGGTAGGCTCATTCGCTCCAGTTCTCCACACTTCTCCATAAGGCACTAACTCTCCAAAGATCTTTCTTCCTTTTTTGTATGGGCGACAGTAGTTTACTGAGAGAGTAATGTCTTCTCCTTCATACACAACTGTAGCTTCCGGACTAGCTTTCTTTGTCTGATAGATCATGAATTGAAATCCCAAGAATCCCAAAATTCCCAATCCGAATACGATGATCAATGTCCACTTAAGTGCTTTCATAGGCTTTGAAAATAATCAACCAAAAATAACAAAAAAGGCCCCGATTAAATCGGAGCCTTTGAATGAATTATTGACCGTTCACTGCTTTATCTATCTCTGCCTCTAATGGCTTTCTGAAGACGATCTCATCTTCAAAAACATCCATTACGATCACATCTCCACTACTTACTTTATTGCTTAAGAGATCCTTTGAAAGCTGGTTCAGCACTCTTTTCTGGATCAATCGCTTGATCGGACGGGCACCGAATTGTGGATCATAGCCTTCTTCAGCCAGATAGTTTACCACTTCATCGGTAAAGCTGATCTCGATCTCATTCTTAGCTGCTAGCTTTTTAACCCACTGCAGTTGTAGACCAACGATCTCTTTCACATTCGCCTTACTCAATGGCGTAAACATGATGGTTTCATCAATCCTGTTCAAGAATTCCGGACGAATGGTCTTTCTCAATAAGCCCATGACTTCTTTTTTAGTAGAAGCCATCACTGAATCTAGGTTCTTAGAATCCAGATCGTCGAAGTTCTCCTGGATGATCTGAGAACCCAGGTTCGAGGTCATAATGATAATGGTGTTCTTAAAGTTCACCACTCGACCTTTATTATCAGTTAACCTACCGTCATCCAACACTTGCAAGAGAATGTTGAACACATCCGGATGCGCTTTTTCGATCTCATCCAAGAGTATCACAGAGTAGGGCTTTCTTCTAACCGCTTCAGTTAGTTGTCCGCCTTCATCATATCCCACATAGCCCGGAGGTGCCCCCAATAATCTTGAAACCGCATGTCGCTCTTGATATTCACTCATATCAATACGTGTCATGGCATTCTCATCATTGAAGAGGTAGTCGCTCAAGGATTTAGCGAGCTCTGTTTTACCAACTCCTGTTGTACCCAAGAATATGAATGAGCCAATAGGCTTCTTCTCGTCTTGCATACCAGCACGACTTCTGCGAATGGCATCAGAAACAGCCTCAATAGCCTCATCTTGTCCAACTACGCGTTTGTGTAATTCATCTTCAAGGTATAAGAGTTTTTCTCTTTCCGACTGCAGCATTTTACTGATCGGAATACCTGTCCATCTGCTCACCACATCGGCGATCTCTTCAGAATCTACTTCCTCTTTAATAAGGGTGGATTTCTCCTTGATCTCTGCCAATTGTCCCTTGAGATTTTCAAGCTGAGTTTCCTCTTCCTTGATTCGTCCGTAGCGTATTTCCGCAACTTTCTCGTACTGACCGGCTCTTTCGGCTTGTTCAGCTTCATGTTTTAGCTGATCTATATTCTCTTTGGCTTTCTGTATCCCATCTACGATCTCCCTTTCGGCTTGCCATTTAGCATTCAGATCTTGGCGCTTCTCATTCAGATTTGCAATGTCTTGATTCAATTGCTTGAGTTTCGCCTGATCTTTCTCTCGCTTAATCGCTTCACGCTCGATTTCTAGCTGCATTACCTTACGATCCAATTCATCAAGTTCTTCAGGTTTGGAGTTGATTTCCATTCGCAGTTTAGAGGCAGCTTCATCGATCAAGTCGATGGCTTTATCCGGAAGAAAACGATCAGTAATGTATCGCTGAGAAAGCTCAACAGCAGAAATGATCGCCTCATCCTTGATCTGCACCTTATGGTGTGTTTCGTATTTCTCTTTGATCCCTCTTAGGATGGAAATAGCGTCCTCAGTATTAGGCTCATCGATCATTACTTTTTGGAAACGACGTTCCAGGGCTTTGTCCTTTTCGAAGTACTTTTGATACTCGTTCAAGGTGGTTGCACCAATAGCTCTTAGCTCACCTCTTGCGAGGGCAGGCTTGAGTATGTTGGCTGCATCCATGGCGCCTTCGCCACCTCCGGCACCAACCAGAGTGTGGATTTCATCAATGAAAAGGACTATGTCGCCTTCAGCTCCAACTACTTCTTTCACTACCGACTTCAAACGCTCTTCGAATTCACCTTTGTATTTAGCACCGGCAACCAAAGCTCCCATATCTAAAGAGTAGATCTGTTTGCTTTTTAGGTTCTCAGGTACATCACCAGCGATGATTCTATGCGCCAGACCTTCTGCGATTGCCGTTTTACCTACACCGGGTTCACCAATAAGGATAGGGTTGTTCTTGGTTCTACGAGATAGGATCTGAAGCACCCTTCTGATCTCCTCATCGCGACCAATAACAGGATCCAATTTATTCTCATTGGCAAGCTGGTTAAGGTTCTTGGCGTATTTATTCAAGGCATTATAGGTGTCTTCAGCAGTTTGAGAAGTCACTTTTTCGCCTTTTCTAAGTTCCTTGATAGCTACGATCAATTCCTTTTCATTAATTCCGTTGTCTTTCAGCAATTGAGAAACTGAATCAGAGCCTTTTAGGATTCCCAATAAGAGGTGTTCAATAGATACATATTCATCTCCGAACTCCTTTAGGTAATTGTTTGCTTTGTTTAAGCTCTCATTGGCTTTTTGAGAGAGGTAAAGGTCTCCACCGCTAACTTTAGGGTAGGAGTCTACAATCCTGTCCAAAGCCTGAGTGAGCATAGATAGATTCACGCCCAGCTTCTTCATGATGAAGGGAGTGACGTTCTCATCCACCTGCATGATGCCCTTGAGCAGGTGGCCATTCTCAATGGCTTGATGCTCTTTAGACATCGCCAGTTGCTGTGCTTGTTGCACTGCTTCCTGGGACTTGATGGTATAATTCTTAAAATTCATTCTATATGTTTTGATGCTTGATTTCTAAATTCTCAGAGCATAAATCAAATAGTCGTCCAATTGAAAAAGTGGCTGTTTTTCGGAAAATATGTCAGCAAAAGCAACCTATTTAATAGATTATACGTCAATTTGGCACTTAATTGCGTGAGTTTTATTATTTTTAAATCTACCAATCATAAACGACAAGCTATGAAAAAAGTCTACTATTATCTTATCGCATTACTTCTTCTTTTTACTTCCTCTTTATTTTACAATCCTGTTCATTCTCAATCTTTAGACTGGGCCGCACGTTTCAGTCGAGACGTAAATGGGACCATTAACGATTATGCAATTCTACCCGACGGAAGTGTGATTGTTCTTATGTTTTATGATGGTAGAGTAAAATTTGAAGGGGTGAATGGAAGAATCACTTTAGGTCCAAATTGCAATTATTGTAATTCAGCATTTATTGCCAGAATAAATAATCAAGGCAAAGCTATTTGGTATAAGAACTGGCCAAATAGCAGCCCTGCAGCATTGAAGCTTGAACAAATTGAATTGGATCATAATATGGATATCATTATTGCCGGTGGCTATCAAGGTTCTTATGATCTTGATCCTAGTGCAGGTGTTAGTATGACACCGAATGGTGTAGGTCTGTTACTAATGAAACTTGACACAAATGGAACATTCATAAATGCAAGCACTCTAGCTGCCGCTGGGGGTACATTTTTATATCAATTTTCTGCTGAGCATCTTGTTAGAGTTGGGAATGATTTCTTTATGGCTGGCGAATTCACTACATCTTTGGACTTAGATCCCGGCCCTGCAATCAATAGTGTTTCAGAGTCAAATCCAGATGAAAATCTATACCTAGTTCGCTATGATAGTAACCTTAATTTTCTTAATAAGAACCAGCTTGCTTTTAATAGCTCAGACGAATTTAGAATTAAAGCCCAAACTGATGGTGTAGGCAATGTATATCTAGTTCATTCTGGAAATGGAAATAGAAATCCCAATTCTGGGGATGTATTGAAGAGGTTTAATTCAGCTTTACAAAACGATTCCAATATAAATCTAGATGGGATTTATATTAATGATTTTACTTTTGGTACTCCTGCGGAATTAACATTTGCGGGTTATTGTTTAGCCAATTCAGATTTCGCAATTAGATCAGGTTCACATCCCTCCACAGCTGAAGGATATTGTTTAGCCTCTTATAATAGGAATGGACAGATGAATTGGAATAAAGTGTTTCCCAATGTTGGAAACAATCCTTTGGTAAGGTTAGAAAGTGTCACCACTGACGGTCAGGGAAATACCATTTTTGGAGGAGAATTCACTTTTGATCTTTACCTAGATAGTAACAGCACTAACCCTACTAATACTCGTAATACAAATAGAGATGGATTTTTTGCAAGTTTTGACTCAAATGGCGATTTCAATTGGAGTTATTCACACACTGCTACTGTGATGAATAGTCATGCCACTACTATGGAACTTAGAGCAGAAAATGGAAAATTATACCTTCATGGACGTGTTCTTCGAAATGCCATGAATTTCAATCCTTTTGGCAATCAATTAAGCATTCCCAATAGTTTTACCTCATTGGTGATTCAAGGACAGTATGATCCTTTCATGCAGAAGATTGATCTTGGTTTGATCACTTCATTAGATAATCGATCACAGTCTGAGATGACAGTTGATGTATACCCTAATCCAGCAGTGGATGAGCTGTATATTTCAAATGTTTCAAAGCTTCAGAGGGTCAATCTCTATACTTTAAGTGGACAAAGGATCATTGATATTCAAAAACCTACAAAGCGAATAGACCTTTCTACTTTAAGTGAAGGGATCTATCTGATGGAAATGATTGGATTCGATGGAGAAAGAAGTATGCAAAAGATTGTGAAGCAGTGAGTCTGTGCTATTGCTTAATGATAGGATAGGAGATCATTCCCTCTTTATCCTCAATTTGTATGTAATACATGCCCTTGGAGAGATCTTGAAAGTCAAGTCGATCCTCTTTCTTGTACCATTGATCGATTAGCCTGGAATTCGCATCATATAAATTGATCAAAGCTCCATTTTGAACCCCTTCTAGAGTCAAAGTATTCTGGAAGGGGTTTGGATATACCTTGACCTGCACTTCACTTCTCTTTTTGAGCTGATCAAGGCTAGTTATTACATCATGTTGCGCCAATACCCAGCCGTCGGGATCGAAGCTGATGCTATCGATAGCCCGACTAATATTCAGACTAAACTGTTGATTAGAAAAAGTGGGGTTCAGCACAATTGTCGAATCCCAATTGCCGGAATGCAGCTGATAAGGTAGGGGGATATTGAAAAAATAGACAGATGGATGGGAGGGCAGCTGTTCGATATTCATTCTGAGTTCACCATCCGACTGTGACCAAGTGCTAGTGTAGATCGGGAAGCCTTTGCCGTAGAACCAATCTTTGAAAAACTCATTCAAATTCTTTCCCGATGCCGATTCTAAATGAGATTTAAGATCAGCTGTAGAGGCAAAGCCGTATTCAAAAGCAGGATCATTCGCATAGTTCTTAATGCCCGCAAAGAAAGCAGAATCACCACATACCCAGCGCAGCATATGCAAGAACATGGCACCTTTTTGATAAACCACTTGATTGAATAAGGAACTCACATCGCTGGTATCGGTTCTAAATAGGGCCTCATCCGGGAATTGCAGACTAGCCTGTTCCCAATAATTGCGCACATTGGGCCAGTAGAAGGAGTCGTGAACCACATTGAATTCATAGGTGAGTCCGGTAAAATAGGTGGCAAAACCTTCATTCAGCCAGAGATCTTGCCAGGATGAACAAGTTACCTTATCTCCAAACCATTGATGCACCAATTCATGAGCGATCAGCTCACCGCCATAGCCCGTCATAAAGCTCATGGTTTGATGCTCCATTCCACCACCTCTGGTAAAGGAAGCGTGTCCGTATTTCTCATTGATGAAGGGGTACTCACCGAAGAGTGAATCGTAGAGCTGAAGCCAGGGACCTATGGGGTTGTTCGACTGGCTTAAAGTCTCATTGGGGAAAAGGAAATGCTCCATCAGCAGGCTATCACTTCCCAATTGATAGTATTCTTCAAAGAATTGATAATTCCCTACTGCAACCGCAATTAGGTAAGTGGTAATAGGGTATTTGGTTTTGTAGGTGTAACGATGGTCGGTACCCAGAGTGTCGATCGACTTTCGGAGTCCGTTAGTGGCCACTTTATAGGCCAGGGGAGTGGTGACGGCAATTTCCACCGAATCCGCTTTGTCGTAGAGATCATCTTTACAGGGCCACCAGTCGGACGCACCATAAGGCTGGGAGAGTGTCCAGATCATTTCACCACCACCGGGAATGGTATCTTGGGCGAAGGTGCCTAAACCACCGGATATAGGAGCTCCTTGATAGAAAACCCTGATAGAATCCATGCTTAAAGCATAAATAGGCTGGGGGAGGTCGATTGTTATGGTTCTATTCAGATGGCTGTAATTCAAAGATGAACCATCATAGATCACTGAATCTACCTGCATGGAGTCGGAGAGAAGGAGTTTGATTTGGTTTAGGCTATCAGCTTCCACTTCAAAGAACACATCCACCGAACCGCTGATATAGCTGATGTTTGGGTCCAATTGAACATCCAAACGATATGACTTTACGTCATAGCCAGTTATTTGAGGCAGAGATTTAAGTCGCTGGAGTTGGTTGTATTTGGTGCTTTCGGATTCAGAGATTTTACAGGAGTGAAATTCTTGGGCTGTTGTTTTTAATGAGAATAAGCTGGTTAGGATTAAAATCAGAGTAACCAAAGTGTACTTTGGAGATAGAATTTCACTTGAGATCGAGGATCGGAGATCGGAGATCGAGAATTCTTGACTAGGATACCTTTTTAAAGTTGAAAGTAGAAAGTCTGACCTCAAGCTTCCAGCTTCCAGCTTCCTTTTTGAAGTTTGAAGTTTAAAGTTTGAAAATTTCTTTCTCCAAGCTCTGAACACCAAACTCGAATCAATTAACCACCACCTTCTGATTGATTCCCATCCCCGGAACCCGCAATATATAAACCCCTTTATCTGCTTCAATTTGAATGTTTTCTGTTGACCATTTAAAGTTACTATTTTTCAGCACTTTGCCGCTTAGGTCAATGATCTCATATCGCTCTCCGATTAGCTCTTCAGGTACTTCAATGGTGAATTGGCCGTTATTGGGATTAGGGTAGACAGAGAGAGAGTGAGTGTGAGGTTGAAGCTTTGATATTGATGTGATTGTAGGGTCAAAAACATGAATATCATCAATCAATCCTGTAGAGTAAGATTGATTTTCAAGAACAATTCTAATATTCTTCCCGGCATAATTATCCAAGGATACAGTCTTTTTCAAATAAGGTGCTAAAAAAGAAGTTTGTCTTTGCGTATGTGGAATTGAATCAACTAAAATGCGATTAGTGGAAGTTAAACTTAGATCAATGACATAGATGTAAAATTTTGCATTTTGAGGTAGAGCACCAAGTTGAAAGTAAAATTCTAAATCAATGTTTTGATGTCCACTCAAATCAATGCAAGGAGTAGTAGTGCTAAATCGGCCTTTAAGGAATCCGCTTCCACTGTATGGTTTGTATAAATTCCCACAATAATTTGTGTCATTTACGTAAAACCTACCGCCTCCAAAGTCCCAATTGTACTTAAACAGATCAGACCATAATTCACACCTATATTGATCTCTATAATAATATAGGGGATCATCAAAATTTTCAAAGAATGGGAGTACGCTAGAGCTTTTTCCTATATAGTAGCTTGCAGTGTCGTCTTTTGAATTGATATCATTGATAAGAATAGAGGTAGTAATTCGATAATTTCCTCCTTGTGGAATGTATAGCTTATTTGAAAATTCATGAATGTATTCCGAACTAATTATTAAAGTAGTGTCAATGGTGAATATAGTATCTGTATTGTATTCAATAGGGGATTGATAGATTAAGGTGTTTTGACTGCCATAGACCTCATACCTTAATGGTAAAGAGTTAGGGAGAATAACAGTATCAAGATAATTATAAATTGACATGCTAATAGGGATTGAATCCGCACATTCCCAGGGTGAATTAGTATATTTTATGGGAAATGCATCATGCACTTCATTAGCTATATTCTCGTCCAAGGAGTTGGGGTAAATGCGAATGAGATCTATTCCGGTATTACTTTGAGTTCCCCTATTCTCAGCTCTGAATCTAATTCTAATGTTTTGATTTTTAAACGCCATCAATGACTCTGATGCTGTTGAGTAAACCTGATAAGTGCTAGAGTGGGTAATTCCAGAAATTGTATCTATACATTGCCAACTACCATTATATATATCTATGTAAAGTGGCCCCATTGAAGAAGCATTTGAAGCATATCTTTGATAGGCATATTTTAAGGTCGGATCAGGTAAAGAAGAATCGATGTAAATACAAGGGGATACTAAATTAGCCTCGAATCCATTAGCGCCAAAAGTTCCTGTAGTCATTTGAAAACTTCTAATATTATAATCACTAACTGGACCTGCTGCTATTGGAGCACTTCTTCCTCCTGTCAGCTCCCATTTGAATGCAGGATTGGAAATGAAATTACCAGAATAGTTAATCCACTTCGGATAGGTAATTGGAGTTAATCCTTTTAATTCTTCGTCAAAATCCTCTATAAAAGGGACTGAATAGTTTTGATTCTGGGGATTTGTTAGAATGGTATCAGAAAAGATCGTGTCATCAGCCGTAAGAACTGAACTATTTACCGAGCAAATCAATCTAAAATGATTGCTTTGATTCTGCGAGAAGTCAAAGGAAATGTTTGATGTCAATTCAACTGTTTCATTTGTATTCACATACCTAATAATGGTATCCCTTAGGTTCACATTATTATTAAATAGGTAGTCACAATAGATCGTATCTAATGTCTGATATCCTATGTTTTGAAGTTCAAATCGAATTTTAGAAAGGTTGTTAGTTTGGCAGTAGAAAGTATCTGAATTATTTTCTGCCACAGGACTTATTATTCTTGATATTGAAATATCTAAAGAATCTTGTTCAATAAGCTGGAAATCATCTATTGCAACTCCTTCATAATTTAAGTTTAGATCAGATCGAAATACAAATCGAAAACTAATATCACTGGCTTGATTGATACTATCGATTAAAGTGGTCATTCTAATCCAATTTCCATTTGTATTTCCTGACCAAAATGGTAATTGACTTGAATGCCAGTTTTGACCTATAAAATTTGGATGTGGCCCTAATGGAGTATAAGAATTACCACCGTCGGTAGTGTATTCTATACTGATCTTATCTACGTTATTTTCTAAACGGTAATTCAGCTTAAAAGAGAGTATCAGAGGGTTAGCCACATTAGTCAGATCAAAACATGGTGATTCCAAATAAGAAATTTCGTTGGAATTATGATTCCCGCTTAAATTGGTCACAAAGGCATTTTGTCCGCTTGCTGCAGTACTAATGAGATTACCACTGGGAACTCCTCTTTGCCAGCTGCTGTTTTGACCATGGATCTGCCACAACTGATTAGGAGTTTCAAAATCATCAGTAAAAGGCAGGTTTTGATAAGCGCTACGATATAGTTGAATACGGTTAGTATCGTTCGAACGGTCAACATCATTCGTCAGATCTGTATAGGCGATAATGTTATTTGTTCCTGCAGATGTATTTAGGGCTGTGCTGAATACATAGCCCATAGAGGAGTTTGGGTTAAGTGTAGTTGTAACCGTTTCAGTGATTGGAGTAGAGCCGTTTACTGAATAGCTCACATTAAAATTAGATAGACTATTTCCACCATTGTTTCTGATGGAAACAGCCAAATTATTTGCAGTACTATTCGTACAACCATCTCGCAGACTATCAATGGATACAAGCTCTAATTCATTTATAAGAGGTTCATAGATCTCTACATTATCTATTCCCAGATACCAAGCCCAATCATTTCCATCATGATATCTAAAGCGAACCTGACATTGAGTGTTTTTATAGGCAGAGATATCAATAAAAGCGTGCGGTAATCCTTGTCGACAAGGAGGAAGAACCCAACTGCCACAATCATCGGTACCTCTTGAAAGTACTCTTTGCCATTGAACACCATCAAAGACATCCACTGTGAAGCTGTCGGATACGGCATTGACAACCTCTCTGAAATTGTAATCAAACTCTAAAAAGCTAAGGGTGTCACCGGAGTTGTCAAAAACAGGAGTGATCAGCTCGGCAGTATTGTTAGTTGAAGTACTTCCAAGGGCATCATCATCAAAATAGACTAATGCAGTTCCATCAATATTGTTATTGCCGGCATCATTGGTAGAAGCATCCGAACCAAAGGAGAAGGATTGAGTACCACTGATGGCGTTGTTTGTCCATGCAGGGGGCAATAATGAGTCATTGAAGTTTGCCTGGACGCGATAATTCTGTGCAGTGGAAAGTTGAATTAATAAAAGCAGAGAAAGGGCAAGAAGGCCATTCTTTAAGAGGGTCGACAATTTAATCATAGAGGAGTAGCTTCTTGCTTAAATTAGAATTTGGTAATCTCAAAAGGTACAGACCCTTTGATAAGTCTAAGTTAAGCATCATTCGATTGCGCAGCAACTTACTATGATATAGTATTTTACCCTGCAGATCCACAATTTCAAATCTTTCTCCAATCAACTCTTCCGGCACTTCAATAGTAAATTGACCGTTGTTTAGATTCGGGTAGACAGAGAGAGAGTGATTGTGAGTGTGAGATTCTTCAATACCTACGGCAAGTGGGTCGAAGATCTTGAAGGCATCGATGGCAGTATGACTAAATATGCCGCTACCTAAGGCCAATGATGAGTCAAGATAAAACCTGAATTGAGTGTTTGAACTCAAGTAAGGACTGATATCTATGGATGAAAGCTGCCAGTTGGCGGTTTGTTGGGTATAATTGGTATCAACACGATCAATTAATATCCACTGTCCATTGTGTTCTACTTCAAGTTTTAAAATTCCCATTCGCTGTCCGTAAATCAAATATCGATGGTGCCAATACTCAACCTTTGCTTGATTGTATGCACTTAAGTCGAAACAAGGAGTATATAAATAATCAGCCGTAGTATCAGTGTGCGATATAAAAAACATTATTCCTGAACTATCTTTTGGATTCAATGGACCTGTGTCGGGAGCGCCTGTCATACCACTACTCCCGGAATAAGTGCAAGATGAAGTGTCTGTTACTCGCCAAGAAGAAAAGCCAGTTGAATCTGAATTCCATCCACTAGTCGTTCTGTAATTATATTCATTTGGATTAAGATTGTCACACTCTGTAAATAGGCCCTCAAAACTTTCGAAATAAGGAAGCTGATCGTGGCGATTGATGATTTCTTGGGAAATGGAATCCTCATAAATCATACCGTTGAGCGAAAGTATAGCCTTGATCTTTATTTCTTGTTTGCCTATAAGTGACATATTTGGACGATGACTGAACACATATGTGGTATCTGAGTCGAGGGAATCTAGTCCCATTGGGAAGTGTTCGGTGGCAACCCTCACTCCATTGTGATAGAGCTCAAAACTTAGACTATCTCTATCGATTTGGTTTGCCGTGTACTTACTCATATCGAAGCTTACTTCAGCCAAAGAACCAGATCTGCAATTGCTACTTTCTAACTTCAAATTAGAGATTATCAGTGGAGTAGTGTTAGTTTCTATTAATCTAACATTATCAAGAAAGGCCATGCTAGATGCTGAATTCCCCTCTATAGTTCGAAAGCGGATCTTGATATTTTGATCAGTAAAGTTTTTAAGGTCTACAATTCTACTTTTCCAAATTGGACAATTCCTATAGGATGAGGAATCTTCTATTTTTTCTACATCCATTATCCATGAGTAACCATCATAAATATCAACCGAAAGACCCATTTGTCCTACTATATCATAATGGAAGTAAAGGCTTACATCCTTGGTGTTGTAAAGATTTAGACAAGGACTTGTAAGCTCTGAATTTCGATCACATCGAAAAAAAATTGGTTGAATTATTACCAGTGCAGAAATAGCTTGGTCTCAATTCCCAAGAGTTAGATGATCGATTCCAGCCATTAATCAGATTTGCATATAAGGGGAAAGCGTCAAAATCTTCTATAAAGGGTAAAGGGTTGTTCGTTGAACTTAGGTTCTGAATGAACTTATATGTGGTGTCATTAAGTGAAATAGAATCTCCATGGGTATTGATCCAGGCTCGAATTTGAATACTGCTTGATGTGATAAAGTTAAATTTCTTATCAAAACGGAATAAGCGTTTGATTCCAGCTCCTAAAGTGTCTTTTAATGAGTCTGTCAGTATTGTGCCACCATTCACTTGGTAATAGATCTTGGCTGAAGAAATAGGAGTATCATCTAGATTTTCAAGCTCTAGAAATACATAGGAACTATCTAAGCTACAACTCTGATTGATCGAAGGATATACAATCTCATTTAGCGACAAATCTTTGCTATCAATTGCACTTATAATTAGATTGTCAATAGCTACTCCTTCGAATTCACTTGAGAAGTCCGACTTCAATACGAAGCGAAACTGAATAAAAGAACTTTGTGGCAATCCTCTTATTGCTGTCGACACCTTTTGAAAGTTAGAGTCTAGATTGATTCCAGTGAAAACTTGGTTTGTCTTCTGGTTATACCAATTAGAAGTTCCAATAAGGCTGTCAGCTTCTAATTTTAGCCAATTATTGCCATTGTCGATAGAGTATTCCAGCCATAACTGATCAAAATTGTTTTCTAAGCGATATAAAAGATCAAAACTGATGCGAATGTCAGTTGTGCTCGATCCCAGAGAAATACAAGGAGAGTTGATGTATGAAAGCTCATTAGAATTGTAAGTTCCATTTAGATTAGTGCATAAAGACTTTGAACCACCAAATGCTGTATCTAAAAAAGTTCCATTAGGCTTACCAATCTCCCAGCTTGGGTTATTTCCACTGATCTTCCACTTATTTGGATTGCTTTCAAAGTCTTCAAGCAAGGGCAAGGCTTGTGGGGTAGATTTATAATATGAGATCTGTAAAGTATCATTTGATCGATCCTGATCCAGGGTTAAATCAGTGAAAATATTTAGGCTATTCGTTGTGGGATTGAAGTTAAGAGGAGTAGGGAAGGTGATCCATGCTGAATCTCCAGGATTTAGAACAGATGAGAATGTGGTACTTACCACATTCGAATTATTCAGTTTATAAGCAATAGAGAAGTTTGATTGGGCAAGGCCTCCTGTATTAGATATTAATACCCTTAAGCTGTCATTTAAGCTACATGAATTTGAGAGTGAATGTATGCCAATTACGCTTAGATCATTATTGGGTATAGAGAATACGCTTACATTGTCAATTCCCACATACCATGCCCAATCGTTTCCATCTGTGTAGCGAAAACGTATTTGACAGTTAGTATTCTTAAAAGCACTAATATTAATACTTGCATGGGGAAAGCCGGCATTGCAAAGAATACTGCCCCATCGTCCACAATCATCTGAAGCAATGATAAGCACATTTTGCCATTGAGAACCATCGAAGACATCAATTAAGAAGCTATCTGAAACTCCATTGAATGCTCTGAAGTTATAGTCGAACTCCAATAGTATGATAGAGTCATTGCTATTGTTGAATACAGGACTTAAAAGCTCCACTGTATTATTTGTATTGCTTGCTCCCAAGGCGTCATCATCAAAGAAGGCTAGGGAAGTACCATCAATATTGTTATTTCCAGGGTCCGTGGTTGAAGCATCTATACTAAAAGACCAATTGGTATTTCCTGAAATGATTTTGCTTGTCCAGGCAGTAGGCAAAGAAGAGGTATTAAAGTCTTCATCCACATAGACCGTCTGAGATCTCGATTGAAAAATGAAAAAGAGGCTGAGTAGTAAAGTTGAGAGAAAGTAGCGCATCGGTGTTAGTAATTATACTATGGACGATATTCCAATAAATTGGTTGCCTTACTTAAAATAATCAAGTCCGAACTCTTCTTTTGAGTCTACTTTAGAATTAAAGTTTTAATATCTTCGAAAACAAAAAATGGAATTGATAAACGAAGAACCAAACTATAACTATGGTGGATTTTGGATCCGCTTTGTCGCTTACCTTATAGATAGCATTGTTCTATATTTCGCCTTTGCCATATTGACCTTTGCATTTACAGGTGATCTTTTCTATCAATCCAAGATCGATCCTACGGCCTTTGGAAAGGATTATTGGCTACTTACTTCTTCGAATTTCATTCTATCACTCCTTTATTTTGTAGGGATGGAGAGTTCTCGCTTCCAAGCTACTCTTGGCAAGCAGGTAATGGGACTAAAAGTGATCAATTCTGAAGGGGGAAGGCTATCCCAAGCCAATGCCCTTGGTAGATATTTGGGCAAGATCGTTTCAGCACTGATCCTTTTGATCGGTTATATCATGGCGGGATTTGATGCCAAGAAACAGGCCTTGCATGATAAGATTGCTGGGACTTATGTTATTCAAGAATCTAGAACCTAGAGTCTAGAATCTAGACTCTCAAGTCTGTGCTATGAATTGATAACTTTCTTTCCTCAGGCTTAATTACCTTGAATTATGATTGCGTGTTTCACATTTATGATGTTTCCCGCTGATCGCGAAGATAATAACCTTCATGAAGAAAATAAAGGTGGCTGATTTCGCGGATTTGCTTATTGTAAAATGATTGCAATTGATAGCAGAATGAGATCTGCGTAATCAATCACATCTAATACTAGTTGATTAGGTAGTTATCAGCGATATCTGCGGGAAAAGAATGAAGTAAATTAATCTAGACTCTAGATTCTCATGTCTAGGTTCTCAACCACCACTTTTCTTTCTCTACGCTTTCTAACAGCTGTTATTCCCCAAACAATCACAAACAACACTCCCGCAACCGTTGCCATAGCACCCGCGATGGAGCCATTGATCAAAACGGCTAGATAGTAGCCAAAGATTGAAGATAGCACAGCAAAGAGAGCTGTGAGCCAGAGCATCTGTTTTAGTTTGGTTGTGAGGAGGTAAGCTGTGGCCGGAGGGACGATCAAAAAGGCGACCACCAGAATGGCACCAACCGATTCGAATGAGATCACTGTAGTCAGAGAAACCGAACTCATCAATAAATAGTGCCAAAATGCCACATTGATGCCCAATGCCGATGCATATTCCTCATTGAATGTAGTGAGGAAGAGTCCTTTGTATCCGCGTATGATGATCAATAATACCACAATCAACATCGCAGCTGATATCCAGAGTGTTCTTGGACCTATATTGAAATCGCCAATAAACCAAAGATCAAGCGGTACATAAGCAATCTCTCCGTAAAGCACACAGTCTTGATCAAGATCCACTTGTCCTGCAAATAAGGAGATCATAATAATTCCAATGGCAAATAACCAGGTAAATGTGATCCCAATTGAAGCGTCGATTTGAAGCTTGGCCTTTTTATAGAACAGCTCTATCAATAGGGTAGTGAGCACCCCTAAAGCTGCAGCTCCAATCAACATTGGTATGGTGCCTCGGGACCCTGAAAAGAGATAAGCAAGTACAATTCCCGGCAATACTGCATGTGATATGGCATCGCCAACCATAGCCATCTTCCTCAATACTAGGAAGCTACCTAGTAAACCGCAGCTAATGGCGATAACACTACCGACTAATATGATCCAAAGTGCTTCCATTATTCTTGCGTTGGATAAGGTATTTTACTTGAGTGTGGATCTTCGGTCGGACGGTCGAGTTCGGCTGCCAATTGCGCTTCGATCTCCGGCGTAATAATGTGTTCAATGGCTTCCGCATCATTGTGTACATGATCCGGCTCTAACTTTAAGCGTTGGTTTAAGTAAAGCTCCCAAAGTCGGTGTAAACGAACTATTCGACTAGCTTCTTTAAATCCGTTTTTGGTAATGAACCAATCGCTACCGATCTTCCTGAGCAGGTTTCTTTTCTTCAATTTATGAAGCCCTCTATTCAAGTCGTAGGTTTTGAATCTTTCACTCTCTAGCAGTGTATCGTAACTTCTTGCTTCTTCAAAGTCGCCTTTCTCTTCACCTAGATGGTAAAAGAGTTTTAGGATGTTCTCGGTGAGGATCTTGTCTTTGTTTTGCCAATAGACCTTGTATTTAGAGAATACCCCTCGTTTCGGCGCAAACCAGATCGATCCAATAGTCAATACTGAAAGCGCCATTACCACCCATGGACCAGTAGGCATAGATGGAGCAATATAACTTACATAAGAGCCCAAAAAGCCAGAGATTGCTCCAAATGCTGAGGAAATGAGGATCATTATACCCAAACGATCCGACCAGAACCGAGCTCCCGAGGCAGGCGTAATAAGCAAGGCCGCCATTAATACTACTCCTACGGCTTGTATGCCTACAGCGACAGCCAAAATGGTTATGGTGGAGAGCAAGAACTCCAGGAATTTAACCGGCAAGCCAATTACTTTGGCATAATCCGGATTGAAGCTAATGAGCTTGAATTCTTTGTAGAGCAATAGCACAACAATAACTAAGAAGATGCCTATGCCACTGAAGATCATGATATCATCCTTGGTAAGGGATGCCGCTTTTCCAAATAAAAATTTATCCAATCCTGCTTGAGCGGCATTGCCCGAGTGTTGGATGGTAGTGAGAAGTAGAATTCCCAAACCAAAGAAGACAGAAAGTACAATACCAATAGCTGCATCACTCTTTAGTTTGGTGGTCCGACTGATCCCATCGATCATCAAGAGCGAGATCCAGCCGGAAATAATGGCTCCGATGATCAACCAGAGCGGATCCTTTTCACCACTGATCATGAAGGACAAGCACACCCCGGGTAGAATGGAGTGGGCGATGGCATCACCTACCAAAGCTCGCTTCCTCAGGAATGAGAAGGAACCCACCATAGCAGCTGTAGCGCCCAATATCATGGTGCCAAGGACCACGAACTGTACATTCGGGTCTGAGAAACTGAGGAATTTTAGGGTGTCGTTCATTATTTTGAGAACCTAGATTCTAGAACCTAGAGCCTAGACAGGGTGATTAATTTATTAAATCAAAACTTTAGTTCACTTTAGAGCATTTTAGCGCACTTCCAACTATCGTTCACGTATCGGGAAATCTCGTTCTCTCACCAATTCTCCAACCTTACTCAAGACATCCAACTTACCACCATAGGCTTCTTGAAGAAGGTCTTCTTTGAATATTTCTTCTTTCGGACCGGCAGCTACCATGCGGGTGTTGAGCAGTACGATCCAGTCGAAATAATCTTTTGCAGTTTGTAGATCGTGATGCACAACAATTACTGTCTTTCCTTCAGCTTTCATTTCCGAGAAAAGCTTGAGGATGGCTTCTTCTGTAGCAGCATCAACACCCACAAAAGGTTCATCCATTATATAAAGATCCGCTCCTTGAGCCAGTGATCTCGCAATAAATACCCTTTGTTGTTGTCCGCCCGAAAGCTGATTGATCTGGCGGTCGCTATACTCCAGCATATTCACTTTCTCAAGTGCTTCAGCAGCAATGTCACGGTCGGCCCGACGAATACCTTTGAATAGGTTGCTCGCTCTGTAGCGTCCCATTAAAACCACATCCATGACAGAAGCGGGGAAATCCCAATCCACTGATTCTCTTTGAGGTACATAGGATATCCTTTCGCGCACATCATCCAGATCCTTATCGAAGATCTTCACATATCCGCTGCTTGTTTTTACCAAACCCATAATGGCTTTGAGCAAAGTGGTCTTACCGGAGCCATTCGGACCGATAATCCCAATGATCTGACCGGCGGGTAATTCGAAATCGATATTCCAAAGTACCGGTCTGCGGTTATAGCTAACCGTGAGGTTATGCGTTTCTAATGCAATTTCTTTCATTTCAATGCCTCCACTATAGTATTCACATTATATCGAACCATGCCAATGTATTTGCCTTCAGCACTCTTAGCCTCGCCCATGGCATCGCTGAAAAGCGTACCGCCAATGTGCACTTGATGTCCTTTTTCTTTGCATCCTTGTACCACTGCATTCAATGATCGATCAGAAACCGAACTTTCTACAAAGACCGCCTTGATGTTGCGATCTGAGATGTAGTTTACTAGATCACTCACATCTTTTAATCCATATTCAGAAAGAGTAGAGATGCCTTGCAAGCCTTTCACTTCAACATCATAAGCTCTTCCAAAATAACCGAAGGCATCATGTGCAGTAATAAGTACTCGCTGACTGTCGGCAACTTTGGCCATCTCTTTAGTAACCCATTGATGCAGAGCTTTCAACGAATCTGAATAGGCATAGCTTTGCGATCTTATCATTTCTTTGTCTACACCTTCTAATTTAGATAAGGTCTTTCCGAGGTAATTACACACTTCTTCCCAGAGCGACACATCAAACCAGAGGTGAGGGTCGTAAGCGCCTTGAAAGTCGGTGCTGTTGATCAATTTCTCTTTAGGAATGCCGTCTGCAGCGACAATGATCTGCTTTCTATTTTCCAGCTTTTCAAATACTTCGCCCATCTTTCCTTCTAGGTGCAGACCGTTGTATATGATCACATCTGCATTGGTCAGCAGCTTTAGATCACCTTGGGTAGCCTTATAGAGGTGAGGGTCTACCCCGGGTCCCATTAAATAAGTCACCTCTGCTTGGTCTCCTACTATTTCTTTTACTGCATCACCCAACATTCCTGTGGTGCAGACGATCTTCAATCTACCATCAGTATTTGAGTCCGATTCAGAAGGGGAGGCGCATGCGATGAAAAGCAAGGCAGTTATATGAATCAAAAGCTTTCTCATCGATTCTTGATTTTGATATAGAGGTTCTCAGCCACATCTCTAGAGAGGGATATGGTACGCGAATCAATCTCTACTTCCAAGGATCCATCGTATTCATTTCTTTTCAGGCATTCACATTCGTCGCCAAGTTTTAGCGATAAGGATTTTAAATAGTTAAAAAAGGCCGTGCTATGGTCTTTAACTCCAAGGATTCTAGCTTTATCACCCACCTTTAAGTCGTTTAAAGTCGCTTCAAGTGCAGGAGGAAAGTGACCATCTCTATCGGGGATAGGATCTCCATGAGGATCCCTTCTAGGGTTTCCGAGAAAACGATCCAATCGATCGGTTAATTCGGCCGACTGTATGTGTTCCAATTGTTCTGCCAACTCATGCACTTCCGACCAATTGAATTTTAGCTTTTCATATAGGAAGTACTCCCACAAGCGGTGCTTGCGAAGCACTGTGATTGCGACTTTTCGACCGGCCGCAGTAAGTTCAACAGCCTGGTACTTCTCGTACTTGACCAGATCCTTTGCACTTAATTTTTTAAGCATGGCTGTAACAGAAGAAGCCTTGGTTTCTAGCTTCTCTGCGATAGCATTGGTGCTTGATTTTGAATGTTCATCCTGCTCCAATACAAAAATGGCTTTCAGATAATTCTCTTCGCTTAGTGAGGGCATTTTGTTGTAAATATTTTAGACAAAATTAATTATAACTAAATACATTTTTAGACATGTCTAAATTATTATTTTTGCAAATAAAATAATTCCTCGATCTAAATGGCGAAAGCTTTTCATATATACTGCTTTACTGCATTCTTGCTTTTTTTCTTAGCTTCAGTAGAATCTCATGCTCAAAGCACCAGGATTTATGGGAAGGTGACTTCAGAGGGTAAAGCTGTGCCCTTCGCAAATGTGTATTTGAAGGGAACAGAAAGAGGTGCCTCTGCCAATGCCGAAGGGGAGTATGAGATCAAGGATCTGGAATCCGGCACTTACACCTTACATATAAGTGCGATTGGTTACATGGCTATAAATGAAGAACTAAGCTTAGAGGAAGGGCAGTCGGTACGAAAAGACTTCATGCTGAAAGAAGATGTTTTAAACCTCTCCCAAGTAGTGATCACCGGCTCTCGAAATCAAGTAGAGCGCTATAATTCACCGGTGATCGTCAATGCGATCAGCTCAAAAACCTTCGAAGCTACGCAGTCGATCAGTCTTTCTGATGGGCTAAACTTCTCTCCCGGACTTAGAGTGGAGAATAATTGTCAGAACTGCGGCTTTACTCAATTGAGAATGAATGGTCTGGATGGTGCATATTCCCAAGTATTGATCAATTCTCGACCGGTCTTTTCGGCCTTAGCTGGGGTATACGGTTTAGAAATGCTGCCTTCCAATATGGTAGATCGGATCGAGGTAGTAAGGGGTGGAGGATCCGTGATGTATGGCGGCAACGCTATAGCAGGAACGATAAACATCATTACTAAGGATCCGGTAGAGAATACTTTCGAAGTGGGAGTTAACCAATCATTGATCAATGGAGAGGCTTCTGATAGAACCGTAAATTTTAACGGGGCTTTGGTCTCAGAAGATTTGAGAAAGGGGATATCCTTCTTTGGTTTTAATCGCAACCGAGATCATTGGGATGCTAATGGCGATGGATTTTCAGAGATCGTGAGCTTAAAGAACAACACTTTTGGCTTCGATGCCTTCTATGAATTGAATGATCGCGACAAAATAAAACTCGGTGCTTATTATATCAATGAATTTAGAAGAGGAGGTAATAAATTCGATCTCTTTCCACATCAAACTGATATAACTGAGCAACTGGAACATGATATCATCAATACGAACCTCTCTTTTGATCACTTCAGCAAAAACAGTAAGCATAAGTTTTCGCTCTATGGTTCTCTTCAGCATGTAGATAGATCTAGTTATTACGGCGGAGGAGGCAGGGTGATCTCACCGGGCGATAGTCTTACTGAAGCAGATGTCCTGGCTATCAATGCGTACGGCAAGTCGGAAGACCTTTCTACCGTTAGTGGTATACAATACAATTACTTTATCAATCCATTGGTCACCATTACCTTTGGATCTGAATACATCTACAATGATGTGATCGACCGAATGCCGGGCTATGGTAGACTGATCGATCAGCAAGTAGGTACGTGGGGCACTTTTTCCGAAATAGAGATCAAAACCTCAGAAAAGCTGACCTTCTTGCTAGGAGGACGTTTTGATCAACTGAATATAAAAGGTAAATACGACCTCCAAGAAGAGAACTTTGAGAATGAGGAAAAGATCAATGTGTTTGTACCTCGTTTGTCGGCCATGTACAAAATCAAAGAAAACTTAAAACTTAGGGCTTCATTCTCTCAAGGTTATCGCGGACCCCAAGCGTTTGATGAGGATATGCATATAGAAACAGTAGGAGGAGCAGCCAGATTCATTAGGCTTGGTCCCGACCTTGAAGTGGAAAGATCCAATAGTGCAGTTGCTTCCTTGAACTACGATCAATTCGTAGGTAAATATCAGATGAACTTTGTGATCGAAGGCTTCTATACTCAGCTTAACAAGCCTTTCATCTTCAGCGATCAACAAGAATTAGCAAGTGGAGTGGCAGTGCTCACAAAGAGAAATGGCGATGGCGCTACAGTGTCGGGAATCAATCTTGAAGCAAATATTGCCTTGGGAAGTAAATTGGTCTTACAGTCTGGAGCTACCTTTCAAAATGCACTATTCAATGAGGCCGAAGAATTATGGGCTCCTGAAGTTCCTTCTGAAGGGATTCCTATTACCACCACAGAACGCTTGTTGAGAACACCGAATGCATATGGCTACTTTTCTCTGGTGTACACAGCTAGCAAGCTACTTTCATTCTCTTATTCAGGGGTGTTAACAGGACCAATGGACGTTCCCCATGTAATCGATGTAGAAACTGAACGCACCATAATTGAGACTACTCCAAGTTTCTTTGAACACAACCTTAAGCTGTCTTATAGCATTTCTCTTGATGAGCACTACCGCCTAGAATTGTTCGGAGGAGTCCAAAACCTCACCAACTCTTATCAAAACGACTTTGATAAAGGAGTAAATCGGGATGCCGGATATATTTATGGTCCAATACGTCCCAGAACATTATTTATGGGGCTGAAGTTTGGTCTTGATTGATCATGCGATGATCTTCTAGCTCGATCTGAATTTAAGTAGGGAAGAGAGTCTTCAAAATGTCAGGAATATAATCCAGTAGATTCTGATAAAGCCGAAACAAAGCAGTCGCTCAATCTGACAAAAAACCAAAGAAAGATTCCCTTCCTTATTTCCATTGATCCCATAGTTAAATTTACATATGTAATCACTTTACAAATGTCAACAATAGATAATCAGAGACTATATCGATAGAATGTTTACAAAAGTAAATAGATGTGTCACAAAATAAGCTGTAAATTAGTTTGCGACACTTAATAAACTATAAAAGAGTATGTTAAGTGTATTTATATAAAGTAATATCTAGTTAATTTGTTTAATACTTACCTCAAATTCTATTCATATTACAATTGTAAACAAAGTGTAGTGTAAATATTGTTTACATTTGTGTATTATGTTTGTGTTTACAAGAATAAATAGTAAAAAATGGACTTAGAGGAGCGTTTTAGATACATCATGAAGCTGAATCAATTATCTGCTTCAGCCTTTGCGGATGAGATTGGAGTACAGCGATCTTCTATCTCACATATTTTATCTGGAAGGAATAAACCTAGTTTAGAATTCATTCAAAAGGTCCTAAAGAGATTTCCTAAAGTAGATGCGAATTGGTTGATCAACGGAACTACCTCTGTAGATAAATCGGAAATCGGAAATCAGAAATCAGAAATCGAGGAAACTTCTCCGAGCCCATATATTGAGTCTGAGAACGAAAATAGTAGCACAGTAGTAGAAGAGTCTTCAATTCAAACTAATAAAGGCAAGATCAAGAAGATCGTGGTCTTTTATGATGATCAGACCTTTGAGGAGTTCAATCCTTAGTTAATTCCCTTTTAGATTGCTGCAAAATGGCATTTAGCCTTAATTTTGCGCTCCATGTACAAAGCCTTTATTCGCCCAATTCTATTTCTCCTTCCTGCTGAAAAAGCCCATCATTTCACCTTTTCAATCTTTGGTGGCTTGATGAAGATTCCCGGGCTGAGTAGCATCGTAAAAGCCAATTTTAGAAATAGGCATAAATCATTGGAAAGAGAGTTGTGGGGTATTACGTTCCCTAACCCCGTTGGGCTAGCAGCTGGTTTTGATAAGGATGCTAAGCTTTATCGCGAGCTATCTGCTTTGGGATTTGGTTTTATTGAGATTGGGACAATCACACCTAAAGGACAGCCGGGAAATCCGCAACCGCGTTTGTTTCGACTTCCAAAAGATAAAGCTTTGGTCAACCGAATGGGTTTCAATAATGAGGGTGTTGAGGCTGCTATTGAGCGATTGAAGAAGAAGCCTAAAGGATTAATTGTAGGAGGGAACATCGGTAAGAACAAAGTGACTCCTAATGAGAATGCAACAGATGATTATTTGATCAGCTTTAGAGCGCTGCACAAGTATGTAGATTACTTTGTGGTGAATGTAAGTTCGCCAAATACTCCCAACTTAAGAGAATTACAAGATAAAGAGCCCTTAAAGCGCCTATTGGTGACCTTACAAGCAGAGAATAAGACTTTTGATGCTCCTAAGCCCATCTTGCTTAAGATCGCTCCAGATCTAACGGATGGACAGCTAAACGACATTATCGACCTGATCCAGGAAATAAACTTGGATGGATTGATTGCCACCAACACGACTATCGATCGATCCGGACTTCAAACTCCTGATTCGGAAGTGGAAGCTATTGGAGCAGGGGGATTGTCGGGCATGCCATTAGAGAAAAGGGCAACAGAGGTGATCAAATATATATCCGATAGATCCAATAAGGCGTTCCCAATTATTGCTGTTGGAGGAATCTTTAGCGCTGAAGATGCTTTAGCTAAACTAGAAGCTGGTGCTGATCTGGTGCAGCTTTATACGGGATTCATTTACGAAGGTCCTACACTGATCAAGCGTATCAACAAAGCGCTGATCAAAGGTACTTGATTAGCTTCCATTTTTAAGAAAATCCGGTTCCAAATGGGCTTTAGCGCCTGCTTTTATGTTTTCAACCAGATAGTTGATGATTGACTTATGTCGTATTCTCTCAACTGAATATACAGCAGTTTCATATTTCGGAGTCTCAGGCCCATAATTATTTGGAATTACTTCTCGAATAATAAAGGATAAGAACTTCCTTTTTCTAGATACATGATGGCCTTTTTCTCTCTTTACTTTCATTTCGTCCATTCCTCTTAATAAGTCGAAATGCTTCATATTTGAGTACTGTAGATCCATCTTTGTATTGCTGCTGTAGTCATTAGCCTCCATTCGCATCTCAAGCCAATCCAATTTGCCATCCTTAAACTCTATAAATGCAGATTCTTTTGTGAGTGGGTTTAATGCTTCTAAGGGAATATGCTCAACTCTTGTTTGTAGTTGAAAGCGGTCATTGGTGTCGGCTAAGAAGAAATGCGCCTGAAGATCTAGTCTACCTTTGTCCATGAAATAAGCTTCAGCCACTAATTTTAATGTGTCGTCATCTATAAGGTCTTGAAATCGATTGCTCAAATTCTCGATCTCAATGTCTAAATAATCGATCTCTGCATGTATCGGTCTTTTGGCATTGATCTCCCATTCGTAATAGTTAAGCTGAGTATCAGTAATGGTGAGCTTAGGTATGCTAAGATCGATCTCTAATGCTTTTAGTACGGTACCGATCAATGGTATTGTCGTCTTGTTTTCACTTAATCGTTTATCACGATAGATCTCAATATTTGCCTTATTTATAGATATTTCAGAAGTTTTGATGCTTTTGTTCCTTTGAAAGGATCTGAGATCGAACTTTCGTACAATTAACTCATCGATTTCGCATTTATACCAATCCACTTCTTGAATCTTATCGAGCATAAAAGTGAATTTGTCTTCTCTTGGTACCAATCGAATGTCTTTAAAGGTCAAGTGATCTTCATCTGTCTCTTTGGTAAAGCTTCCTATAGAGAGGCTATAATCTTCATTTGCCTCCCAATGCATATTCTTTAAATTGAAATATGAAGAGTCGTAATTAAAGACTATGGAGGAGTTTAAAGTCTGAGGATCTGTGCTGATTCCATAGATCTTAAAGCTTGAATTTTCACTGCGCATTAAGCGCAACGAATCATTCTTTAACACCTTGTAGTATTGCGTGTTGGCCTTATTGATATCTATTTCAGAAATCTGAATAGTCTTGAACTTGCCATTTACTAAATCAGAGAACAATCTTTTTTGATTGCCAATCCTAGACACGATAAGATCACCTTCTGAAATGCTTGAATCGGCTTTATAGAAAAAAACCTTCGGTGAATTAAAACTAACCTTACCTATATCAATATGATTGCTAAAGACAATATTTATTAGATTGAGATCTTGGATCCTTATCTCATCTAGCTCTATATAATAGATTGAGCTTTTGGCTTGATTGATCTTTTTCAAGCTATCCAAATAGTCAATCTTTGGTATGATTTTAATATCCTTCAGCACAAGCTCTCTGCTAAAGAGGCTCAATTCAAAGTCTCCCAGATCGTAATGATAAACCTCATTATCCTGTTTTAAAGCTAGTTTGTGTAGACGATTAGCCACTATGTCTTCAATCAATCCCTTTCCAAACCAAGCGATCAAAAACACTATGATAATACTCAGTGCAATCTTGTACTTTTTATGCATAAGCTAAAATTACTCACTAATCTTCAAGTGATATCAATTGCATTATTTGGTAAAATTGTATCATGCTAAAGATCGTTGAATGTCCAAGAGATGCTATGCAAGGCATAGATGTATTCATTCCTACGGAAAAGAAGGTAGATTATCTGAATCAATTGTTGAAAGTGGGCTTTGATACTTTGGATTTTGGGTCATTCGTTTCTCCTAAAGCAATTCCGCAATTGGCAGACACCAAAGAGGTGCTTCCTCAGTTGGATTTAGGGTCAAGCAAGACAAAATTATTAGCCATAGTAGCTAATTACAGAGGGGCAGAGGATGCTGCCTCTTTTGAGGAGATCAATTACTTGGGCTATCCCTTCTCAATTTCAGAGACATTTCAGCAGAGGAACACCAATGCTAGCATCGAGCAATCCATAAGCAGGGTAGAAGAGATCCAAACACTTTGTATGAAAAGCAAGAAGCAGCTTGTGATCTATTTGTCGATGGGCTTTGGTAATCCATATGGCGACCCATATCATGAAGATATACTGGCGAAATGGATAGAAAGATTGTCCGAGCTCGATATAAAGATATTCGCACCAAGTGATACTATTGGTGTGGCAAAGCCTGAATTGATCAATAGTATATATACCACATTGATCCCGGAGTTTCTCAATTTGGAGATAGGGGCGCATTTACATACCACCCCTGATAGCTGGGAAGAAAAAGTAGATGCTGCATATCAGGCGGGATGCAGAAGATTTGATGGTGCAATTGCAGGCTATGGCGGATGTCCTATGGCAGCAGATGAGCTTACGGGCAATATGCCAACAGAACGAATGATAGATTATTTCCTAGATCAGGGAGAAGACCTAGGGCTAGATCTAGATGCCTTTGATGAGGCTAGAGCAGAGGCTTCAAATGTTTTCTTGTAGAATTATTTATTGGTTTTTTCTCTATGCGACTTCGTAAAGACTTCGTCTACTGGCTCCCAGAGCTCTATCTTTTGATTTTCCGGCCCTAGAATATGCACGAAACGACCATATTCATATTCCTCAACCTCATCTAGTATCTCCACACCATTTTCTCTTAATTGAGTTAAAAGATCATCTAGATTCTCAACCCTATAATTGATCATGAAGTCTTTGTCTGAAGGATTGAAGTATTTCGTTTCTGAATCGAATGGACTCCATTGAAGGTAGCCAGTATTTCCCTCTTCATTTGCTTCTACAAACTCAAATAGGGCACCGTATTGATCGGTTTTCATCCCCATATTCTTTGTGTACCATTCTTTGACGGCATTTGGGTCATTGCATTTAAAAAAAATACCGCCAATGCCTTTGATTCTTCCTTTGCCCATTTTTCCAGATTTTGGAATAAATATAGGGTAATCAGATATATTGTAAAGTATGAATTAGAGCAATCCTAAACTCAATTGGATAATTGAATATCCAAAACCTGCGGTAAGAATGCCAATAGGTGCAGATAACCAACGACTGGTTTGTCGTTCATTGTATCCAAGTACATATTCCGATAGTAAGAAGTCCATCAGTACCTGTGCAGTGAATAGGAAGAAGAAAGTGAGAATTATTTGAAGCTTGCTCATCTCAAGGCCCAATTGAAGTGGACCAATAATGTAGAGGCAAACAACGGTGATCAAAGATGTTGCGGAGAACAACAAAACTCTAAATATCGTCGCCCATAGGGCTCTTCTCTCAGATACTTTCACTTAGAGCTAACGCACTCTAAAGCTTTAAATTGTTTGATCATGCCAAATTTTCCAGCTAGCCTCTGCTTGAAGCTCTAGCATTCTTCTCCCATTCTGGGTTTTAGCGCCCTGTTTTTTAGCTCTTTGTAAGAATAAAGAACGTTCTGGATTGTAGATCAGATCATAGACATAATGTGTACTATTCAATCGATCATAGGGAAATTCAATCGCTTCATTGATATTGGGGTAAGTCCCAATAGGCGTGCAATTCACAATAAGTTCGAACATTTCCAGATCTTGATTAGCAAGTTGCTCATAAGAGATCTGATGCTCTTTTGAAGGACTTCTACTTACACTCAAACAGTTGATTCCTTTGTTATTTAGAGCAAATATGATAGCTTTAGAGGCACCGCCACTTCCGAGAATTAAGGCTTTCTTCGAAGGGTCTAATTCTGTATCCAGGCTATGGTCGAAACCAATTACATCTGTATTAAAGCCTATGATCTCTCCATTATCCGACTTCTTTAATGTGTTTACAGCACCTATTGCAGATGAAACGGGGTCTAGATCACCGAGAAAAGTAATCACATCTTCTTTGTAGGGGATGGTGACATTTAATCCCAAACAGTTAGTAGATTCTAGAAAACTCTTCAATTCATCAGTGTTTTCGATTTCATAATTATCGTACTGATAGTCATTTAGGCCCTCTTGCCTAAACTTATTCTCGAAGTGGTTTTTAGAGAAGGAATGGGCAAGGCTTTTGCCAATCAATCCGAATTTCTTATGCTGCATTCTTTTTCTTCTTAGCCATACCCTCAAAGATAAAGATCAGGCTAAAACCAAATAGAGCGAGGAAAAGTGCGCTGAAGAATTGTGGATCTCCATCAAACTGAAAAGGCATTACATTGCTTTCTATAACAGCTACCTTTTCTCCATGTCGGTCTAAGCCCCACTCAAGCACCTCTTTCCACGGCCAGATCTTATTCAATGATCCCAACATGAAGCCGGATAGAAGAGCAATGGTAATGTCGTGATATCGCTTAAGCATCCAGGAAAGTAAATGACTAAAAGCCAAAAGTCCTGCGATACAGCCTGTCCCAAAGAAGGCGATTACTTTGATATTCATATCGGATAGGGCTTCAATGACATAAGCGTATTTGCCCAACAAGACTAGAATAAATGCTCCTGAAATTCCTGGAAGTATCATGGCGCAAATTGCCAAGGCACCGGAGAGGAAGATGAACCATGGAGCCTCGCTGCTTTCTGCAGGAGCTACAGTAGTCACATAAAAGATCAAGGCGCCACCGATCAAGAAAACGATCACCTTTGCTATGTTCCATTTTTTAACTCCTTTGGCAACAAAATAGGTAGAGGAGAGGATCAATCCAAAAAAGAAAGACCAAAGTAGAATAGGATGCTCAACAAGAGCGTACTTGATGAATTGTACCAGAGAGATCAAGCTTGTACCTATACCTAGCACCAATACAAGAAGGAAATTGCCATTAATGTGTTTCCAGGCTTTTACAACTCCTTGATTGAACAGCACTTTTGGTGCAGAGGAGATCGACTTAAGGGAGTCCACAAACTCCTCGTAGATCCCTGAGATCAATGCCATCGTACCTCCTGAAACTCCAGGGACAATATCCGCAGCTCCCATTGCCATCCCTTTAAGGAAGAGCATTTGGTTTTGTTTTCTGCTTCTAGGCATTGGCATGTAGATTTCTATAAGCATCTAAGCCACCTTCGAGATATGATATATTCTTTGATGGAAGATGTTGATTGAGTGTATGATTCATTGCGTAGGCTCTGTTTCCTGAGCGACAGCATACAATGATATTGTCGTAAAGTTTCAGCTCGTCGATACGACTTTTAACTTCTGCCATAGGAATGTGCAGAGAATCCAAGTGATCGTCTTCATATTCATATTCCTCACGGATGTCAAGCAGAACAGTATTTGGCTTAGCTAGTAGATGGTCTAAATCACTAGCTTGATTAGCGGTTGGTTTCATATGCAAAGAAAATTAATCTATGAGCTTACGACTGATATCTTCAGGCAGGAAATCGTGAAATGTATCTCCCCTTAGACCAATTCTAAGGGTTTCAAGAGGAATTACTTCATCATGGCCGATGTTGCCGAGGTTCACATTACTGCTAAACTGTTTGATAAACCAAACCTGTTGGGCTTTAAGAGGAGCTTCCCAAAGAATATTTTCCACCTTTACCTTGGAAATGATCTTATTGACAAGCGATACGTGTGCGGTACCATTAGGACGATAAATTCCAACATTTCCGCTCTCTCTTGCTTCGGCAATAACTTTCCAGCTGCCTGCTTCCAGTTCAGCTTGCATCATATTGATCCATTTGTTGGGAGAGATCAATATACCTTCTTCTTTTGAACCAACTTCTGAAAGCACTTCAAAGTCCTTACTCAGCTCCCTGATGTATTCACATTTCTTATCGTGCTCCATCTCAACTGATCCGTCGGAAACTTCTGCAGTACTAAGCTTGAACTTATCGAGTAGTTTGCGATAATCATCGAACATATCCCTTACCACAAAAGCTTCAAAAAGGGTACCACCTAAGTAAACTTTGAAGCCAGCAGAGTGGTAGATATCTATCTTTCGTTCAAGATCCTTGGTGAGATATGAAGTACCAAAGCCCAATTTCACCAGATCTGTGAAATCGCTACACGAATCCACAAAGTTCTCAGCCTGTCGCCAGCTAAGCCCTTTATCCATCATCATTGTTAGACCTGTTTGTCGTGGTCTTTGAGTTCTTTCCGGAATGAAAGGAAGGTTGAAATTCATTAATGCGCTTTATAGTATTCGATCAGTTCTAAGACTTGAGGATTAAACCTCGCCTCTTCATAAACCTTGAAAAGTTCATCAATCTCATCACCGAACTCTCTAAGCGCAGTGTCGAGATAGAAGAGGGCGTTGATCAAGTCGCCAAGCTTGAACAGAAAGGCAACAAAATTATACATTAGGCGGCCATTTTTAGAATCTGATTGAACTCCTCTGCAATAAAAATCCATTGCCGACTCTGAATCGCCCAGCTCTTCATAGATTCGGCAAATATCTAAAATTACATCTGCATTATCTTCCTCAAGTTCAAATACCTTTAAATAAGATGCGAGAGCTTCTTCTTTGAAGCCGAGAGCATGTTGAACATCTCCCAATAGATAAAAGTAGTCTGGATTCAATTCATCAAGCTCTATTGCCTTCTTTACATAGGCAAGGCTATCGAGGTGACGTTCAATTTCGAAGTAACATGAGCCAATTCCCAACCAGGCATCTGCTAGAAACTCGTCCAATTCACTTGCTTTTCTGTAGTGCGCTATGGCTTTGCTAAAATTCTCTAGCTTTTCATAACTCTCGCCAATGTAGTAGTAGCTAAGCGCATCCTCTACATCGAATTGCAAAGTCTCTTTAAAGCACTCCAAGGCTCTCTCATAGTCTTCTTGCTGAGAAAAGCAATGTGCTTTATTGAAATAGGCAGAAGAAAAGTCTTCTTTGATGGCAATTGCGAAGTCGTAACAATCAATTGCCTTCTCTGTTAGGTCTAACTTCCCATAAGTAATTCCAAGATTGTACCAAGCTATATGGGAGTAAGGGTGCTTGTCGACAAATTCTTGAAAGAATGATCTTCCACCTTCCAGGTCTTTACTAAGATCATAGCAAAAACCCAATTCATAAAGGGCGGTCTCATTCTCCGGATTAAGCTCCAGTGCTTCTTTTAAAACCTTTATAGCTTCATCATGCTTATTGATGTTCTCATTTTCAAATGCCAATTGAAGCAGAATGTCTTCTTTCTCACCATCATCAGCATATTGAAGGGCTTTCTTATAATTCTCTATTGCCTTCTCCGACTTGCGAAGCTGACTGAAGATCGAGGCTTTGGTATAGAAGAGGTCTATATCGAAAGGCTCAAGGGATTCAGCCAGATTGAGATACTTCAGCGCTTCTTGTGGCTTGTGTACAGACACATAGATCTGCGCACAGCTAACTAGCAATGATGCCGTCTTTGGATGCTGTGTCAATGCGTAGTCACAAACCTTCAAAGCCTTTGCTGCTTCGTTCTTAGCGTGATAGTAGTCAATTAAGTCCTCAAACTCGTCCACATCAAAAAAAAGCGCAGTTTTTGCGCTCAACATGTCTTCGAATTTTTTTACGATTGCCAGTTCTGGGGACTGTTCAGGAGTGGCTCCAAAATCATTTTCCATAAGGCGAGAAGTAAAGGTGCTTTAACAAAGTTTGAAAAATTTAAAGCTTTGCAAAGGTCGCCCCACTATTCTTATCCACAAAGAAATTAACACTCTATTTATTGTTTTCAAACTTGCTACTTTTGCAGCCCAAATTCTACTTTATGACCCTTATCAAGTCTATATCAGGTATTCGAGGTACAATCGGAGGTAAAAGCGGCGACAATTTAAGTCCCGAAGTCATTGTGAAATTCGCTGCAGCTTACGGTTTATGGCTAAAAAATAGAAATGCGAAGCAAAAGACAAAAGTAGTAGTAGGTAGAGATGCTAGAATTAGCGGGCCTATGCTTAGTCAGCTAGTTACTGCTACTTTGAGCGGATTGGGGATCGATGTAATTGATTTGGGTTTATCGACTACCCCGACTGTGGAATTGGCCGTTCCGGGAGAAAAAGCTAATGGAGGAATCATTTTAACTGCTAGCCATAACCCAAGAGAGTGGAATGCCTTGAAATTGCTGAATGAAAAGGGAGAATTCATTTCTGCTGCTGATGGAGCTGAGATATTGGATATTGCAGAAAAGGGCGGAATTGAATATGTGAGTGTCGGCAAATTAGGACAGATCAGCACAGACGATTCCTATCTTAAGAAACACATAGATCACATACTTAATCTAGACTTGGTGGATGTTGAAGCCATTAAGAATGCCGATTTCAAGGTGGCTGTTGATTGTGTGAATTCAACTGGAGGGATCTTCTTACCTGAGCTTTTGCGTGCACTTGGAGTTAGTGAGGTGTTTGAGCTTTATTGCGAGCCAAATGGCGATTTTCCTCATAATCCAGAGCCTTTAAAAGAGAACTTAAGCGAAATCTCTACATTGGTTAGCAAGAAAGGTGCAGACCTGGGACTTGTAGTTGATCCAGATGTAGATCGACTTGCAATCGTTTGTGAAGATGGCGAGATGTTCGGTGAAGAATATACACTTGTCGCTGTGGCGGATTATGTATTGCAAAACCAAAAAGGTTCTGCGGTTAGTAACCTTTCATCAACTAGAGCTCTCAGAGATCTATGTGAGAAGAGAGGCGCCGCATATGAGGCTTCTGCAGTTGGAGAAGTGAATGTAGTGGCCAAAATGAAGGAGATCAATGCGGTTATTGGCGGTGAAGGAAATGGAGGGGTGATCTATCCTGAATCTCATTATGGGAGAGATGCCTTAGTTGGAGCTGCTTTGTTCCTAAGCCATTTTGCGAAATTTAGAAATGGAGATAGAAAAACAGTTTCTCAGCTGAAAGCCCAATATAAAAGCTATCACATTTCCAAGAATAAGATCGAATTGAGTGCTGATATGGATGTAGACGCCATATTAGAAGAGGTGAAAAAGAAATATCAGAAATACCCTCAGAATACGATCGACGGACTAAAGATCGATTTTGAGAATGAATGGGTTCATTTGAGAAAGTCGAACACTGAGCCAATCATTCGTATTTATTCAGAAAGTGAATCTGAAAGTACGGCTGAGCATTTAGCGGCTAAGATCATTTCCGATATACGTGAGATCATCAAATCCTGAGTAAGTAATGAATATTTATCTAGATAATGCTGCAACAACCGCAATCGACCCTCAGGTGATCGATGCGATGATTCCCGTCTTGAAAGACACATATGGCAACCCTTCTTCCATTCATACTGACGGAAGGGTAGCACGTTCACTGATAGAGAAGAGTAGGAAAAGTATCGCCAAATTGCTGAATTGCAGTCCGGCTGAAATATTCTTTACCTCCGGAGGAACAGAGGCCGACAATATGGTTTTGCGCTGTGCAGTTGAAGAGCTTGGTGTGAACCATATCATTACCTCCAAGATCGAGCATCATGCCGTTTTGCATACTGCTGAAGAATTATGCAAGCAAAAGGGTGTTGAGTTGAGCTTTGTAAGTCTAGATGAGAAGGGAAAGGTAGATCTAAAGGATTTGGAGCGACTGCTTAAGCAGAAGGGACATACGCTAGTGAGTTTGATGCACGGCAACAATGAGATTGCCAATCTTTTGCCACTTAAAGAAGTAGGTGAGATGTGCAAAGAGCATGGTGCGCTGTTTCATTCAGATACAGTGCAAACGATGGCGCATTATGATTTTGATCTTTCTGATCTAAATCTGGATTTTGCTACTTGTTCAGCACATAAGTTCCACGGACCAAAAGGAATAGGCTTTCTCTACATCAAGAACACTTCGGCACTGCGGCCACTTATTACAGGTGGTGCTCAGGAAAGCAATATGAGAGCCGGAACCGAGAATATCTATGGGATTGTAGGCTTGGCTAAAGCACTTGAACTTGCCTACGAACAGCTTCCTGAACATCAAGAACATATTCGCGGTTTAAAGAAGTACATGATCGAGCGACTTAAAGAGAGTATTCCAGGAGTACAATTCAATGGGGATTCTGAGAACCCCGATTCATTGTATACCGTTTTAAGTGTTTGCTTTCCATCATCAGATATGGATGAGATGTTCTTGTATCACTTAGATATTGAAGGAATAAGCGTTTCAGGTGGTTCTGCTTGTTCTTCTGGCAGCAATACCGGTTCCCATGTGTTAAGAGCAATCCAATCTCCAATGGATCGTCCATCAGTACGTTTTTCCTTTGGAAGATTCAATAAGAAATCAGACGTAGACAAAGCGGTTGAGATAATCTCAAAAATCTATTCCAATTCATGAAGATCACCATTCTCGGTAGCGGCACCTCACAGGGAGTTCCGGTAATAGCATGCGAATGTGAAGTATGCAAGTCGGAAAACCCAAGAGATAAGCGACTGAGATGTTCGGTTCTAATAGAGACCGAAGATCAAAACATTGTAATAGATACAGGCCCAGATTTCAGACAGCAAATGTTGAGAGCATCTGTTTCTGATCTAGATGCAGTTTTATTCACTCATGAACATAAGGACCATGTTGCCGGTCTTGATGATATAAGAGCATTCAATTTCAAGAGTGGAGGGAAGGCGATGTCGGTCTACGCCACTGATCAAGTGCAAAAGGCTCTAAAGCGTGAATTCGCCTATGTATTCGCCGATTCCAAATATCCAGGTGTACCTGAAGTAAAACTACATACCATCATGAACAAAGACTTTGAAGTGAATGGTTTAATGATCCATCCAATTCAGTTGATGCATTATAAGATGCCGGTACTTGGCTTTAGAGTAGGCGACTTCACTTATATCACAGACGCCAATTTTATTGCCGAAGAAGAGAAGGAGAAGATCAAAGGGACTAAGGTCTTGGTGTTGAATGCACTCCGACAAAGTAAGCACATCTCTCATTTTAACCTTGAAGAAGCTCTTGAATTAATAAAAGAGCTCGATGTTGAGAAAGCTTATCTCACACACATCAGCCATCTAATGGGCAAACACGATGATGTTTCAGAGCTATTGCCTGATAATGTAGAGTTGGCTTATGATGGTTTGGAGTTGGAATTCTAAAAGTGAAATTAGACAGGAGATTGGGGATCGAGGACGGTATTGTTCTTCCAATAAAAATGTGGGAACCTAGATTAGATTCCCACATCCCATATTTCAAATCCCATATCCGTGCCTAGTCCGCAAACTGAATCTTGGCAATCGACTTGCCTACACGTAGGATATAGTTCCCTGCTTCAAGATTTCCGCGGAACAATCTAAGTTCATTTCCAAATCTCATGGTCTTAGCATCTACATTCCTTCCAGATAGATCCATTAGCTGATAGTCGTTCAATTCCGCTTCTTCATTTAACTCAATTGTGACCATCTCATTAGCTGGATTAGGATATACCTTGAAATCATTCAATGAAGAAACTCCGTCTTCTAAGCCTGTTGTAACCGGAGCCACTTGAATTCCCATTGCAAAGTCTTCATCATCGGCATCTCTATATCTTGACCAGGCTCCATTGAGTACTTCATAAGTTCTTTGGGAAGCGGGAATTTGAACAACTCTTCCAAGTCCAATACCGTTACCATCCATTAGCCAAAGAAGATAAACGCCACCACTGGCAATTGTAATATTTGAAGCAATTACAGGGTGTGAATAGTAACTCTGAGGGATTATTGAAGCTGCTGAAATAGTAGCTGAGTCGAGTACATTACCATGCGCTCCTTGTCGGCCAGTATTGTCGTACAGAATCGACTTAAAGCCATTGGCCGTTCCTAAATTCGTGATATAGAACTCGGTGCTCAAGACCCTAGCCGGATAGTATGGTGGTTCCATATAGACTGCCACACCTCCAGCACCACCAATCCATGAGATGGTGAATAGACTACCAGTTTGATCGGTATAATCGAGGTTATGAGCAGTTAAGGCAGTATCTAATGCGGTAAGTAAAATAGAAGTGGAATCATTTGTTCTAATATTATCGCCAGAAACCGTAGAAACATATCCTTTATAGGTATATCTATTTGCTTGACTAAGAGCTGCATTTCTCGTGAATACAATTGTGCTGTCTGCACCTACAGCTAGTCCATTTAAAATGGTGCTGTTACTGTCTACGATTGCATTGGATGGGGAAAGTATGCGATAGCCTACTCTGAAATTCCCATTCACAGCTTGATTACCTGTGTTTTTTACATTGAGAGTAGGTTGAAATCTCTCGGTGATCATTTTAAAGATCCCGCCATTCGCATCATTTTCCACCCATTCTAAAGCTAGATCTGTAACTGGAGCAACAGCTGAAGGGAAGTAATACTTAACTGCGGTTCCGGCTGTGGGGAATGTAGTTCCTCTATAGTATTGGAGTCCGTCATTTCCGGTGGCATTCTCAATTCCTATACTCACTGAATTATTGACATATGCAGGATCTGGTGAACCTGTTTGCTTCTTGTAATTGAATGTGATTGATGAGTCTGCTTTGTTCAGGATGACCTGAAATGAATTGTCTCCATTATACTGGTTGGTATTATTTGTCCAGAAAGGCACACCCTCCCATGTTACACAAATGGTGTCTCCTGACGCATAGAAATAGCATTGGGCAGGATTAGTAGATGCTCCACCAAAAGTGAGATCCGTCAACATGGGTGCAATAAAATCATTTGGTCCGCCAAGGGTGGGAATTATAGGGAATTGAGCTGCAGAAGAAGAGATATTCACTGGATTGAAAGCGATGTAACCATTCGATCCAATGTAAAGAGAAGTAGGGGTCCCATTATAATATCGAAAGCCACTGATACTAAATGGACCTACAAAGTTGTCATCTGATAGACCAGTTACATTAGTACCGATGGTGCTTATATCAAACCATAAGTATTGAGGCCCGTTGGGTGCAGTGTTATTCCTATATGTATAACCAAAAAGATCAGGTCCACCGCTGCTAGTTTGAGCAAAAGCTAGTGGTGATGCCATTAGTAGACTGAGTAGGAGGGGTAGTAGCTTTAGTTTCATGACAGTAAAATTTGCTTCTAAATATAATCAATTCACAATTCATTTCTAAAATAATCCGCTTATAATTAAAGAAGGCCATTCATCTAAGCTTATTCATTGAGCTCATCAGATATTTTGTATTTTCGAGCCACGCTAAAATAAATCGATATAAAATGAGAAAAATAACTGCCTTAGCAATGGCAACTGCTTTCTGCTTTAGTTTAAATGCGCAGAAGAAAAGCAGCAATGAGATCGAATTCGTTGAATACGATCTGGATAATGGATTGCATGTGATCTTGCATGAAGATCATTCTACTCCAATTGTATCAGTTTCTGTACTATATCATGTGGGTTCTAAGAATGAGGATCCAAACAGAACTGGTTTCGCTCACTTCTTCGAGCACTTGCTCTTTGAAGGCTCTGAGAACATTGAAAGAGGGGAGTTCTTCAAGATCGTACAAGGAAATGGTGGTTCATTGAATGCCAATACATCTTTCGATCGCACTTTCTATTATGAGGTTTTGCCTTCAAATCAATTAGAGCTAGGCCTTTGGTTGGAGTCAGAGCGTATGTTACACGCCAAGATCGATGAAGAAGGAGTTGAAACTCAAAGAGGCGTTGTGAAGGAAGAGATGAAGCAACGATACGACAATACTCCTTATGGAACAGTTCTACCTGAGATGTTTGGTCGTGCATTTGTAGAGCACCCATATCGTTGGGTTCCAATTGGTTCAGTTGAATACTTGAATCAAGCCAAGCTTGAGGAATTCATGGAGTTCTATGAAATATTCTACGTGCCTAACAATGCTACACTTTCAATTGCAGGAGATATTTCTATCCCAGAGACAAAGAAAATGATCGAAGCATATTTTGGCGGTATTCCAAAAGGTGAAAAAGAAATTCCACGTCCGGATATTGTAGAACCAAAGAAGACAGCTGAAGTAAGAGACACTGTTTATGACAATATCCAACTTCCAGGTGTGATCATGGGTTATCATATGCCAGCTCAGGGTGAGGATGATTACTATGCCATGAGCATGCTTGCTCAGTATCTTTCTCAAGGTGAAAGTTCAAGATTCAATAAAGTGATCAAGAATGAAAAAGAGAAAGCTCTTTTTGTAGGGGCATTTCCACTTCCAACAGAAGATCCGGGATTGGCTCTAATGTTTGGAATCACCAATATGGGCGTTGCTCCTGAGGACTTGGAAGCTGCAATGGACGAAGAGATCGATCTTGTAAAAGCCAATTTGATCACTGAAAAGGAGTTTGAAAAGCTGCAAAACCAGGTTGAGAATGATTTTATAGCAGGAAATGCCACTGTTAGAGGCCTTGCAGAGAATCTAGCAAACTATCATGTATACTTTGGCGATGCCAATTTGATCAATACTGAGATCGATAGATATATGAATGTGAGCAGAGAAGACATTCAGGCTGTGGCAAAAAAGTACTTAAACAAGGAAAACAGAGTGGTATTGTATTACTTACCTAAGCCACAAGCAGCTAACTAAGCTAATCTAAATCAAAGAATTTAATATCTACTGATAATAAAAAGAAAATGAAAAGATTATTTATCAATATAGCTCTGTCGTTGGTGGTGTTTTCAGCCGCTGCTCAAGAAGTAGACAGAAGTAAGATGCCGGAAGCAGGACCGGCTCCAAAGATCGAATTGGGTGAGATCCAATCATTCACCCTCGATAATGGATTAAAGGTGTTTGTAGTTGAAAATCACAAACTACCAAGAGTAACTTATTCTCTTCAATTAGACATTGATGCATTCACCGAAGGTGATAAAGTGGGAATGAGTGATATTGCAGGTGACTTATTGTCGAAGGGAACTACCAATAGAACTAAAGAAGAATTGAACTTCGAAGTAGACTATATAGGTGCAAACTTTGGAACCTCTGCAACTAGCATGTTTGGAAGATCCCTAAGTAAACACCAAGAGAAACTATTAGAGATCATGTCTGATGTGGTAATGAACACAGATATGAAGGAAGATGAACTTGAGAAGCTGAAAAAGCAATACATTTCAGGCTTGCAAACAGAAAAGGACGATCCTGATGCAATCGCAGGAAATGTGCGAAGAGTCCTTCTTTATGGAAAGGATCATCCTTATGGGGAGATCATGACAGAGGAGACTGTTGAGAATGTGACTTTGGAGGATGTAAAGAACTTCTACAACACTTATTGGGCTCCTAATGTAGCCTATATGGCTGTAGTAGGTGATATCACTCTCAAGGATGCCAAGAAATTGGTAAAGAAGCATTTTGGTGCTTGGGAAAAGAAAGAAGTACCAACTCATGAGTATGCTACTCCTGCTCAACCAGATCAAATGCAAATTGCCTTTGTGAATAAGCCAGGTGCAGTACAATCTGTGATCACTTTCGCTAACACTATTGATCTTAAGCCAGGAGCTGAGGATGCAGTTGATGCGGTTGTAACGAATGGCATCCTCGGTGGTGGATTCGTTTCTAAACTAAACTTGAATTTGCGTGAAGCGCATTCATACACCTATGGAGCTAGATCCAATATTAGTGCTGATGAGTTAGTTGGAAACTTCATTGCAACTGCTAAAGTGAGAAATGAAGTAACTGATAGTGCTCTTATAGAGTCTATGAAGGAGATCTCTGCTATGCTGCAGGGAAATATCACTGAAGATGAACTGAAGACGATCAAGAATTACAGAACTGGAATCTTTGCTTCTAGCCTTGAGAACCCTCAAACGAAGGCCAATTTCGCGATCAATATCGAGAAATATGATATGCCTGAGGATTACTACGCTACTTATTTAAAGCGACTTTCAGAGGTTAGTCTTGATGATGTGAAAGCTACAGCTCAAAAGTATATTGCTCCGAATAAGGGTTATATGATCATTGTAGGTAATCAAGAAGAAGTTGCCGATAAAGTGAAAGCTTTAAGTCCTACTGGAATGATCAGCTTCTACGATTCATATGGTAATCCGGTAGAAGAAACTAGCATGAAGCCAGCTCCGGAAGGCATGACTGCAGAATCTGTGATCAATGCGTATATCGAAGCATCGGGTGGAAAGAAGAAGCTGGAGAAAATTAAAGCTTATGAACAAAAATTAAACGGAAGCATGGGACCAATGCAATTCCAAGCAGAAGTGAAATTTGTTACGCCTGATAAACTCTCAAATGTTATTATGATGGGAGGCAATGTAGTTCAAGCACAAATTGTTAATGGTTCTCAAGGAAAGGTGAGTTCTCCTCAAGGAAGTAGACCTATGTCAGATGAAGAGGTTGGTTCTACAAAGAAAGACGGTATCTTGATTCCTGAACTAACTTATTTAACAAACGGAACCAAGCTCGAACTTAAAGGCATTGATACATTTAATGGTCAAGAAGCATATGTTGTAGAAATAACGAAGTCAGATGAATCTACTCAGACAAATTATTACTCTACTGATAGTGATCTTTTGATCGGTACTCGTGAAATGCTTGAAGGACCACAAGGAAGTGCAATGCAAGAGATAACACTTGACAATTACGAAGAATATGATGGAATTATGTATCCAAAAAGCATAGTTCAAGCCACTGGCCCTCAAGTTGTGAAGATGGAACTTGAAAGCATTAAGTGGAATCCGAAGTTTGATGACAGTGTGTTTGCTGTAGAATAATTCACAGCAAATAGAATTGTGGATAAAGTCCTACCTCGATCTGGGGTGGGACTTTTTTTATCTCTGAAAGGAGGGAAGCTCTTCTTTTCGAGCATAGGGATAATGAGCGATCTGAGCCACTTGGTGATATCTGTTCAAACCGGATATCGCTACAACTTTGCCTTGATTCAAATCCAATTGACCACTCTCGGTGATTAGTCTTTCTGCGATCTCTGCAATTTCGATCTCTCCAACTATTAGAATGGTACCATTGCTCTTAATGGGTATTTCTTCAACTAGTCGCATCCCCAACTTCACAGGACTCTCCTTTACAAAAGGGGCGGGGAAGTCGCCAATATATTCCTTTTCGATCACGCAATGATCGAATTCAGATTCCGCCTTGTCGAATTTTGCCGAAGTATAATGCGCATTCTCAGTAATGCCCTCAAAGATGTGATTGATGGTATAGACTCCCGTTTTTCTCAAATTATCGAGTGAGTGTCTTTCCACTGTATTCGGACGGTTGATCATGCCCAAAAGGGGAGGATTAGAACCCAGGTGCGTCACAGAACTGAATATGGCTAGGTTTGAAAAGCCGTTTTCTTCTGTTCCAATAAGATTGGCCGATTTATAACCACTAATGGAGTTCATAAGATTGAGTCGATAAACTCTATCCATTTCCTCGATCTCATTGCGATCTATTCTTTTATAGCTCATTGGACATTGATTGAAGTACTTACAACAAAAGAAAAGCCCCTTTGATCGCTCGCAGGGGCTTTTTATGCTTATTTAATTAGTTCTTATGGTAAAAGAACTTCATCCACAGCATGGATCACACCATTTGTACCTTGTACATCGGTGATGATAATATCAACAGCTGCTTGACTAGTATCTGAAGTCATCAATTGAGCACCATTAGTTAAGTCAACAGTTAATGTACCTCCCAAAGTAGTAATATTCTGACCTTGAGATAGTTCATCAGACTGTACATTAGCGCCATTTACAACATGGTAAGAAAGTACAGCTGCCAGAGTAGTTTCGGGGATGTCTGAAACTCTAGTCGCTCCTAAGTCGCTCAATAGGTTAACAAATGCAGTGTTTGTCGGTGCAAATACTGTAAATGGACCACTTCCACTCAATGTTCCTACAAAAGTGAAACTTGGATATGCAGTCAGTGCAACTACAAGACTATCAAAACGATCATCCTTTGTAGCAAAATCTACAATACTTTGCTGAGTCAATACTTCATCCACAACATGTACCACACCATTGCTAGCATCTAGATCTACAGTTGTGATATTTGCTGTATTGTTAATAGTAGCTCCACCAGTTACGTCGGCCTTCAACGAAAGCAATTCCATATTTGGACCTTGACTTAAAGTGTTTGCATAAGTATAATCAGCTAGTGAAGTTGAACGTACTTCTGCACCGATTACATGATATAAAAGAATGTTTCTCAAAGCAGTACTATCAATATCGGCTACTGCACTTCCCAAGGCAGCGAAAGCGGCATTAGTAGGAGCGAATACTGTAAAACTTCCCGATCCAGAAAGCGTAGCTGCTAAATCTGGGAATCTCAATACAGCCTTCTCTAAACTATCATGATCATTACTATTGATCACAATCTCGGCTATACTAGGATCGCCAGAATTGTTATTGTTATTGTTTGTTGGGGTTGGTTCATCATCGTCATCGTCGCTACAAGCCGTCAGCATTACTCCTGCTGAAAGGAAAATCATAAAGAAAAGTTTGAACTTTTTCATTTGGTTGAATTTTGAATTAAATAGCCACTTAACATTAAGTTAACCTGCCTTGTTCAACCGTTGTTTAACTTTTTTATAATTTAATTAAACATCTACCTTTGCTTTTCCCCGCTAACATTAGACTTATATGGGATTGTAGCTCATCCAAACTAATCACATTCTTTATTGAATTCAGCTCAGAAATTTTCCAATCTCCTGACAAAAGCTCCCAAATTTTAAGACGTATATCTCTTGGAGTTTCTGCCGTTTCTATGCCCAGAAGATTAACGCCATTTAGAATAAAAGGGTATACGGTAGTATGTAGCTCCGGTGATTGAACCAATCCACATACAGCTATATTCCCATTTCGGTCACAAGCTTTTATACAAGTGGCTAGTGTATTATCGCCAACTGTATCAATAGCACCAGCCCATTTGTATCTCAATAAAGGTCTTCCGCTTTGATCATTTACTTCTTCTCTGTCAATGATCTCATCTGCACCTAGTCTTCTCAGAAAATCGTGTGCAGAAGCTTTTCCTGAGGAAGCAATCACTTTGTATCCATTCTGGTGCAATAGCTTTACAGCCATGCTTCCAACGCCTCCTGTTGCCCCTGTGACCAAAACAGGTCCCATTTCTGGTTTTTGACCATTGATCTCCATTTTATAGATAGATAGTGCTGCCGTGAATGCTCCTGTACCTAGAATCATACTCTCTTCAAGGCTCATTCCTTGAGGCAGATGCACCGGCCAGTCCGCGGGCACTCTAATGTATTCCTGAAAGCCCCCAGAAGTATTCATTCCAAAATCATAGGAGGTGACAATGACTTCATCTCCTTCACTAAATTGATCAGAAGCTGACTCTACAACTATACCACAAGCATCAACCCCAGGAGTATGGGGGTAATTCTTAGAAATTCCCTTATGACCTGAAGCTGAAAGTGCATCCTTATAATTAAGCGCTGCATACTTAACCCGTATAAGTACTTCGTGGTCTGGCAATTCACTGATCTTCTTTTTCTCTAAAGCCTGACTAAAACTGCCGTCGGCATTCTCTCTTGCCACAAAGGCCCTGTATTCTGTATTTGGATCGATCTTACTCATAGATTAGGATTTCATAATTGTCGATATAGGCTACACTTCCATCGGGATTCCAGAAGTATATCTTTAGTGGCCCCTCATTGTTCAAGTATTTTGCCGGTATCCTTCTGTGGAATTGATGTGTATGCCAATAGTTTTGCTCTTCAATTTCATTCTCCATGTAGAAGGCATAATGATAATTGGCAGATGAGATCACCAATTGCAGTCCTTTTGATGAATCAAGAGGGTGGAAGTCGAACTTCAAAGAGATCTTTGCATCCATTTTATGCACAGTGCTATCAGTATACTCAGCTGTAAGCGCAAATTCCGATTGATCGGATAACTTCAGGCTGTTTCCTTTCATATCATCGATCATACTTCGCTGTGCACCCTCATTGATAACTAAATCTTTAGTTTTCAGATTGTCCTCGAAATCCAGTCGAGAATGAGCATAAAGCACTTTAAAGAACTGATCTATAGTGCTTGAAGTATTCTTTCGATAGATCGATATCTCTCCATTTCCATTCAAATACTGCAATTGCTTAGCCAAGTCCGGATAGTCAAAGTAAGAGTCACTCACTTTAAAGGAATCGATCAAGAATGCATAGTCGAAAGGCTTAGCTAAAAGCTCTTTAGCTTGATTCTCACCTGAACTCAGACTGGTATATCCTTTTTGTTGCCAAGAGATAAAAGGCAAGTTTGTTGAACTTATATCGAATACAGCCAGAGTATCTTCTTTCTTAACTCCCCAACTCTCCAAATCATTAGCTGATCTTTCAAAGACTTGATAATGATAATTCACTCTACCTTCCTCTGAACTTCCATATCGATAATCTTGATTGCTTTTGGCGTAGGAGAACATGCTAAGCCCTGTTATAAATAGAAAGGCCGCACTAGCCGAATACCATTTCTCACTGACTGCCTTGCCTCTTAATCCATAGATGGCAACAAAACATAGAATAGGAAGTAAGCTGTCGATATAATAGTAATCGTGATCTATGAATTGCAAGCTCATCAGTATGAAGTAGCAGAGCATTCCTATTAGAGAGATCAATGTAAATACTTTGAGGAATCGATCTCTGTCAGATGATTGTACACCTTTCTTTTGCTTGAAGTAGAGCGCAATCAAAGCAATAACTATAAGCCAATGAAAAGGACTGAGCAATTGTCCGCTCCATCTTTCCATTGAAGCTTGAATAGTCTGCCAAAGATCACTGCTGCTTTCAGCAGTCCGAAAGCTTGAAAGGAACATGCTTCCGTATTCATCTGCTAACTGACGGTTGTAAAAGAAATATGCTATTACCATTAATAGACCGATAAGAGGGGGGAATATTTTCTTCCAATCTATCCTTCTTCCTTTAATAATGGGGAATGTCAAGGTCCCAATAAGCGCTATTAGAAATACTGTAAATGGTATTCTGGCCAAAGCGGCTATCGTAAAGAATGTTATTCCTACATAATATGCTTTCACATTCCCAAGGTTGAAGGATTTGATCATGAAATACATTCCAATAAAGAAGGATGCTAAGGATGGAATTGAGGGTAAGAATCCATTCTGATAATAGACCAGAAAAGGCAATGTGCCGACGAATAAGGTGATGCTAATTGATATTACTGAGTCTATGTTCAATAGTCGACAAGCTCTAAAGAAGAAGAAAAGTCCCAGAAGGAAGAAGCAGAGATTGTATAGTCTGAATGTAAATGAGATCTCCATTCCACTAACAAAAGAGATAAGGGCTATCAAATAATCGTGAATAGGGAAGTCTACTTGGGTGATCCCATCCTTTGTAAGCAGATTATAAGTGGCGGGATGAAAAAAATCAAAGCCATTATCTTGGAAATTCATAGCAATAGCCAATCTATCTGATTGGGTCCATGAATGCACATGAGCAGGAGCAAGGCTCATACTATCGTGAAAGAGGTAAATCGCCCCGAGCAGTAAAATGCCGATCATCAAAAGATTCTGGGGTAGATTTTTATTAAATGAATGCTGCATTAAGACTGCCTAAGCTATTGAAATGATTTCTGGAAACAAACTTATTAAAACTTAAAAGCCATTTAAACTACAATAACATATTAAGCTGAAGATTAAACGTACTTTTGCCGCCCAATTTAGCATCTATGAAGATTAGAAATATTGCCATTATAGCTCACGTAGACCACGGAAAGACTACACTGGTTGACAAAATGTTAGTCGCCGCAGAATTATTCGGCGATCATGAAACTCCCGGTGAGCTTATCATGGACAATAACGATCTTGAACGTGAAAGAGGGATTACTATCCTTTCTAAGAACGTTTCTGTGAATTATAAAGACACCAAGATCAACATTATTGATACTCCTGGTCACGCCGATTTTGGTGGTGAAGTAGAGCGAGTATTGAATATGACAGATGGCGTTTTGCTATTGGTAGATGCTTTTGAGGGTCCTATGCCTCAAACGCGTTTCGTACTTCAAAAAGCGATTGAATTGGGCTTGAAACCTATTGTTGTGATCAATAAGGTAGATAAGGAGAATTGTACTCCTGATATAGCCCAAGAAAAGGTATTCGACCTTATGTTCAATCTAGGTGCAACAGAAGAGCAGCTTGATTTTCCAACTATCTACGGTTCTGCGAAGCAAGGATGGATGAGTGACGACTATCAGAAACCTACAGAGGATATCTCGGCTCTTTTTGAAGCGATCATTGAGCATATTCCGGCTCCTAAGAAGAATGAGGGAACTCCTCAAATGATGATCACTTCTCTTGATTACTCATCTTATATTGGAAGAATTGCAGTTGGTAGACTACACAGAGGAGAATTACAGACCAAGCAAGATGTAAGTCTAGTAAAAGCAGATGGAAGCAAGAGCAAGCAGAGGATCAAAGAACTATACCTATTCGAAGGATTGGGTAAAGTGAAAGTAGATAAGGTTGAAAATGGCGATATCTGTGCTGTTGTGGGGATGGAAAACTTCGAAATTGGTGATACCATAGCCGATGTAGAGAATCCTGAAGCACTTCCTAGCATTCAGATCGATGAGCCTACCATGAGTATGCTCTTTACGATTAACGACTCTCCATTCTTCGGTAAAGAAGGAAAATATGTGACTTCTCGTCACATTAAAGATCGTTTGGATCAAGAACTAGAGAAGAACCTCGCATTGAAAGTAATGCCGGGCAATGGACCTGATTCATTCAAGGTATTTGGAAGGGGGGTACTTCACCTTTCTGTATTGATTGAAAGTATGCGAAGAGAAGGCTATGAGCTTCAAATCGGTCAGCCTCAGGTAATCATCAAGGAAATTGATGGTGTTAAGCACGAGCCTGTTGAAGAACTTACCATTGATCTACCAGATAATGTAAGCGGAAAGGCTATAGAATTGGTAAACCAGAGAAAAGGGGAGATGCTGAGCATGGAACCAAGAGGTGAGCGTGTGAATCTTGAGTTTACCATTCCTTCTAGAGGAATCATCGGATTGAGAAACCAAATCCTTACAGCCACTGCTGGAGAGGCCATTATGTCGCATCGATTTAAAGAATATCAGCCTTACAAAGGTGAAATGCCAGGCCGTCAGAATGGCTCATTGATCTCTTTAGAGAATGGCAAAGCCATTCCTTACTCATTGAACAACCTTCAAGATCGTGGGAAATTCTTTGTAGATCCTAACCAAGAGGTATATGCCGGACAAGTAATTGGTGAGAATACCAGAGCGGGTGATCTTGTGGTGAATGTGACCAAGACTAAGAAATTGACCAATATGCGTTCAGCTGGTGCTGATGACAAATTGAGATTGGCTCCTGCGATCAAGTTCTCATTGGAAGAAGCATTGGAATATATTCAGGCTGATGAATATGTGGAAGTTACGCCGGAATCTATTCGATTGAGAAAGGTTATGCTTTCAGAGCACGATAGAAAAAGGGCGGCCAAGGTCTAATATAATTGGGCAAAGAGCTAAATTAGCAAGCCTGTTATGAGGCAATTCTTTTGGCTTTTTACATCTTTCCTTTTTCTCTCTTCATGTACACAATATGATAAGAGCGAACTTGATAATCTCAATGGAGATGTTCGTGTAATTGGTCATGCCGGTTCTGGCTTTACTTCATGGTGGCCATTTAACGCCATGCCCGGCAATAGCATGGCATCCCTAAAAGAAGCATTGAAGAATGGTGCCGACGGCTTGGAAGTTGATGTTCATATGACTTCCGATGGGAATTTCATTCTTTATCACGATAATAAGTTAGAGTCTAAGACACATTTGCGTGGTTGTCCTTCAGCTTACCCTATTGATTCTCTTAAAGGTCAAGCCTACAAGCTCGACTTCCCATTTAGCTTGTTTGGAGAGCATGAATTACTCGCGCTTGACGACTTGATTCTTTATTTAAAGAGCTTGGATGAGTTTCCCGAATTGCATTTGGACCTCAGGAATCATTCAGAATGCGAAGATGAAGATTGGGATAAGAAGTGGGAGTTAGAGTTGATCAATAGACTTAAGGAAAAACTGATCGAATGGGATATTCCAGAAGAAAAAGTCATTTTGATAAGTTATTCAAGAGCAATGCTGAATAAAGGTTCTCGGATCAATATGAAGGCGCGACTGAGCTTTGAAATTGTGGGTGAGGTCGAATCAGGAATCATTTGGGCAAAGAAACACGGCATCAAGATCATCACGATCAAACCAAAATTGCTCACAAAAGAACTGAGCAAACGACTGCATCAAGAAGGCTTTGAAGTGATCACCTTTGGCGCAAAGAGCAAAAGCGGCAGTAAGCAGCTATTGGAATTGAACCCAGATGTAATACAGTCGAATAACGTTCCGGCCTTATTGAGTTTGCTTGGTCGCGATTAAACCAATTCCATAGCCTCTCGCTGATCGGCGATCTTGCCATTGCTCAGATACTCGTCATAAGTCATCAACTTATCAAGCATGCCCTTAGGACCGATCTCAATGATTCTATTGGCCACGGTTTGAGTAAAGGTGTGGTCATGTGAAGCAAAGATCAGATTGCCTTTAAAGTCCATCAATGAATTGTTGAGTGCAGTGATCGACTCAAGATCCAAGTGGTTAGTTGGCTCATCAAGCATGAGTAAATTGCCCTCTGCCATGATCATCTTAGAGATCATACAGCGCATCTTTTCACCTCCAGAGAGCACAGAAGCGCTCTTATTCACCTCTTCACCTGAAAACAACATCTTTCCAAGGAATCCTCTTAGAAAGACTTCATCTTTCTCTTGATCTCCATTGATATATTGACCCAGCCAGTCTACCAAATTTTTCTTGGTGTCGAAGAATTTGGAATTGTCTGTAGGCAAGTAGGCAGTTTGTATGGTTTGTCCAAACTCAAATGAGCCAGTACTGGCATTTAATTTACCGTTAAGCACCTCAAATAGCGCAGTAATTGCCCTTGGTTCACCAACCAATGCCACTTTATCGCCTTTGTTCAAGACAAAATTCAAATTGGAAAATAGCAATTCTCCATCCTGGCTTTCATAGGAAAGGTTATTTACTGATAGTATTTGATTACCAGGTTCTCTTTCCATTTTCCAGATAATACCCGGATATCTTCTTGAAGAAGGTTTAATGTCTTCAACTTTGATCTTATCCAAGAGCTTCTTTCTAGAAGTTGCCTGCTTCGACTTTGAAGCATTGGCGCTGAAACGAGCAATGAAATCCTCTAGTTCTTTCTTTTTTACTTCAGCTTTCTTATTGGTGTTTTGTCTCTGACGCAATGCCAATTGTGAAGATTCGTACCAGAAAGTATAGTTACCTGAGTAAGTAGTTAGCTTACCGAAGTCGATATCCACAATATGGGTACAAACTGTATCTAAGAAGTGACGGTCGTGAGAAACAACGATAACTGTGTTCTTAAAGTCAAGTAGGAAGTCCTCAAGCCAACTAATGGTACGTACATCCAAGTCGTTGGTAGGCTCATCCAGAATAAGGATATCTGGATTACCAAAAAGCGCCTGGGCTAGTAAAACACGAACTTTTTGATTGGCACTAAGATCCTTCATCAATTGATAATGATCTGCTTCAACTATACCCAAACCGCTCAATAAGGCTGCAGCATCCGCTTCGGCATTCCAGCCTTCCATTTCGGCAAATTCAGCTTCTAACTCAGAAGCCTTCATACCATCTTCTTCAGAGAAATCAGGCTTGGCATAAAGCGCATCCTTTTCTACCATGATCTCCCAAAGTTTTTGGTGACCCATGATTACTGTGTCAAGCACCTTGTTCTCATCAAAAGCATAGTGGTTCTGACTGAGCACAGCCATACGTTTTCCAGGCTCTAGATTGATAAGACCTGAATTAGGACTGATCTCTCCAGAAAGGATCTTTAAAAAGGTAGACTTACCGGCTCCATTAGCGCCAATAATACCATAGCAATTATCACCGTGGAATTTGAGGTTTACCTCATCGAACAATACTCTTTTGCCGAATTGTAGGGATACGTTTTGAGCTTCAATCATCTGCACTTGATTTTGAGGCCGCAAAAGTAGTGATTTAAAGCGGTTTAAATTGCATTTATAGTATCTTCTGCATCAATACCAATTCAAGCCACCTGCCTTTCTTATAAGCTACTTCAGGGATTTTTCCTACGACTTCAAATCCCATTTTCTCATGAAATTCGATACTATTCTGATTTTTCGAGTCGATTCCGCCCATCATAGCATGGATCTTATGCTTCCTGGCAATGTCAAATAACTCATTCATTAAGGCACTGCCCAAACCTTTAGACCTGTTCTCTTTAGTGAGGTATACAGAATGTTCAACCGTAGTTGAATAGCATGGTCGTTTCCTAAACTGACCATAGTTAGCAAAGCCTGCAAAAACTCCATTAATCTCTGCTACTATTATTGGAAAACCATCATTCTTTTGAGATTCATACCAATCTAGAACTTCTTCATCACTTTTTGGATCTTCTGAATAGATGTCGTCTGTGTGAAGTATATGGTGATTCTGTAAGTCCTTAATGTGCTTTAGATCTGAGTATGTGGCGTTTCTGATTTGAAATTCTTGATTCATATGGTCAATTCAGCTAGCCTATCTAATTATGGTAATACTTCCTTTTTCAGTCCTTTCTGTCAATAACTCATCTTTAAGGCTGATCACATAGAAATAAGTGCCCTCGCTAAGATTCTTTTCATAATACTTACCATTCCAGCTAATGTTTGGATGGTTGGATCTGAAGACCAGCTTTCCAAAGCGATTGTAAATGCTCAATTCAAAGGAACTGTAGTTGCAATTCACATCCAATACGAGCTCATCATTTATTCCATCACCATTAGGGGTGAAAACGGAAGGTACTTCGGAAATACATTCACAGTCGATAAGCCCAATAGAAACGCTATCTGCAAACTCACAATGATCTATGGTTGAGATCACTTTGTATTTGCCACTATCACTTACTACATATGTATCTCCACTTGAACCGTCTTGCCAAAGATGACTTCCATCTGAAGGTACTACACGAAGTTCAGTGGAGCTATTCGTGCAAATGGTATCGCTTGAATATTGCAATCTACTCTTGACAATTCCACCAACCACAATGGTATCTCTACCCACACATACCGAATTTCTTACGGTTACATAGTAGGTGGAGTCTTTTAAACCACTGGCGATAAAAGTAGGAGTGGTGCTTCCATCATGCCATAGATAGGTACTTAAATTCGAATGCGATGCATCTAAGACTAGTTGTACGCCTTCACAAAGGTTGGTGTCTTTACCAAGTCTTGGTCTAGGGGCAACGATATTCAGATAATCAACTACTACGCTATCCCTAAATACGCAATTGGCAGTGGTGACTTGTAACCAGTATAAACCATCCTGTCTTACTATAAACTCATTTGTAGTGCTTCCATCATGCCAGAGATAGGAGACTCCAGCAAGGTTTGGATATGTCAAGATCAGACTGTCGTTTAGACATAGAGTGGTGTCTGGACCGAGATTAACATTTGGGAAAGCAAAGAAGAACACATTAATGGTATCTGAATAAGTACAATTACCATTGGTAACGAATAAGATATATTCTCCCGGATTCTTAATGGATCTTTGCGGAGAACTTATATTATCAGACCATAGGTAGCTATTTCCCCAACTTACAGTTCCGTCAAGTACTAAGGAGTCGCCCTGACAGATCGTAGTATCATTGCCTAATTCAAGTTCACTAGGATCAAATAGGTTATAATCTACTTGAATACTATCTCGCTCTGAACAATTACCCTCATTTACTTGCACCCAATATAGTCCGGCTTGCACCACATTGAAAGTTGAATTTGTAGATGCGTCTTGCCATAAGTAGCTGTAATTATTAGCGATAGGAGCGCTGAGCTGAAGTTGTTCGTTAGGACATAGAGTTGTGTCGTCACCTAAACTAAAAGGAAGCAAATTCGAATAAGAAACATCTATAGTATCCCTTATCTCGCAAATCCCATCAGTAATAGTCACGCTGTAGCTACCAGCCTGATTAATTAAGTATTGTGGATTGGTAGATAGATCTTGCCAGAGGTAGCTAACAGCTCCAGTTGTAGTGACATCCAGCGGCAAAGTCTCACCTCCACAAAGTATTGTATCTCTTGATGCGATAGCATTCCGCACACTAAAAGCAGTAAAATCTACACGTATTGAATCCCTTTCCACGCAATTTCCCAAGCTTACATCTACCCAATAGATTCCAGGTGTTTTCGCATAGATGCTAATTGCTGTGCTATTGTTCGACCATAGATAGCTGTATGTGCCATTGAAGGGTGGTGAAAGCTTAATGCTATCTCCAGAGCAAAGTGTAGTGTCTGGGCCAAGATCAAAAGGAGCAAGGCTGCCAAATCCAATCTGGATGGTATCTCTGAACTCACATGTGTTTTTAGTAACGGTAACACTATAAGTCCCCGGACTATTCACAGAAAGCTGAGATGCAGTGCTATTGTCGGACCATAGGTAGCTAGAGGCTCCTGGACTAGTGGCATCAAGTAAATAAGATTGACCAAAGCAAAGTGTGGTGTCATTTCCAAGATCAAGACCTATATCAGAAATAATCTCAACCAAAATACTGTCGTTCTGCACACAAAATCGAGAAGTAGTAGTAAGACTGTACCAGCCTGAATCTGCTGCTATGATATTCGGAAAGGTAGAATTATCTTGCCATAGATATGAAGTGTTTGAGGTCTGGATATTTGATAGTATCTGAATACTGTCGTTACCGCAGAGCAAGGTATCATTACCTAGGTTGAGTGTGTTCTCATAAGCCACATATATACTGTCAATTCCTCGACAACCACTAGGTCCTGTGGCAAGCACATAATACAAACCTTCGGATCTAACCATGAAGGTTGAGTCGGTGCTATTGTCTTGCCAGATGTATGATCCACCGGGTGCGCTTGCAATAAGTAGCAAGGAATCTCCAGGACATAATGTGGTATCATTCCCGAGATTTATATCAACTCTATTTATAGATTCATTGTGGATGTTATCTACCACCATACACACATTGGTTAGGCCAGAGAGGGAGTCGTGTATATCAAATACCACATGGGTATATGTTTTTGGGGATGTGAAATTGACAGTGTATGTTCTGTAGGCAGTATGTCCGATACGAGGAGAAAACCAAGCAAGATAATCGCGATCACAAGTCGAATTGCCCAGCCAAACTCTAAATGTTCCAGGATTGCAGGTGCCCAAATAAGCTGGAAGATACTTTAGGTCAATATCGAACTGATAACAAGAAAGGGTGTCAATTGCCATTGGGATCGCTTGGCCAATCTTTTCTTCAATACCGGGAATGTTGTTTACAAGCCCTATACAGCTCATCCCATCCGTAGGATTCACTCCATTCAAGGTAAAGGGAATTGGTCCAGTATCAGGAGTTCCTCCGCATGTTGTCCATGGACTAGGGGTGATATTAACACCAGTTGGTCCTTCAAAGGAGGGATTGTTGAATATTATCTGTGCATTCAATGAAAATGAAAGCAAGAAGACAACAAAAAAACTAAGAGTGTAGCAGGGTCTCAAAGTATTCTTTTATTAGATAGCAAAGTCTTTTGACTCCTTAAACAGTTAATAATGAGGCAATATAAACTTTAATGATTGTCTCTTTTATATGTAAAACGCAAATTAATTAACAGTCGTTGCTTCATTAGTTTAGCTTTTTTGAAATTTTTCTGATTTAAGAGGATCAAGCATTACCTTTGAATCAAATCAATAAAATGAACTTTTACACTAGAAAATGGGTAAAACCTGAGGATTTGAATCCGAATAACAATCTCTTCGGAGGTAGACTTCTACAGTGGATCGATGAGGAAGCTGCATTGTATACCATGATCCAATTGGAGAATAAGAAGATTGCCACTAAGTTTATGTCGGAAATCAACTTTATCAGTTCTGCTAAACAAGGAGATATAGTTGAGTTGGGAATTCAAGTCGAAAAGTTCGGTCGCACTTCAATCACTTTATCATGTGTGGCTAGAAATAAGATGACGAGAAAGAATATATTGACCATAGATAATATCACAATGGTGAATTTGGGTGAGGACGGAAAACCAACTCCGCATGGTAAAACCAAAGTGGAGTATGTGAAAGATAGAGTGGAGAAGTCTAGTTAATTAATTAGAAAGAGTTTAGATGTTACACTTCGGCAGGCTCAGTGCAGCGGATTTTAGAGGTTAGACTGATTTGGGCAAAGTCTAAAATCTAAACTCTAATCTCTAAAATCTTAAATATTGAAAAAATGAAAAAGACATTAATAATAATTACGCTACTTGCATTCAGCACCCAGCTGCTCGCCTGGGGTCAGATAGGGCATAGGACAATTGGGTTGATCGCTACCAATCATTTGAGTAATAAGACGAAGAAAGCGCTGCATGAGATCATGGGACATGAAAGTCTGATGCAAGCTTCCACCTGGATGGATGAGATTAGAAGTGATTCCACTTGGGACTATACCCATCCTTGGCATTATGTGACCATTCCAGATGGACAAAGCTATGCGACTAGTGAAAAAAGCGACAAAGGAGATGTGGTTGAAGCCATTGAAAGAATGAAGGCCATCATTAAGGACGAGAATAGCAGTCGTGATGAAAAAAGAAATGCGGTGAGAATGCTCGTTCACCTAATTGGAGATATTCATCAGCCACTACATGTGGGAAATGGAGAAGATAGAGGTGGAAATAGCGTAAAGATCAAGTGGTTCTATGAGAAGTCTAACCTTCATAGAATCTGGGATAGCGGAATGATCGATTCCAAGCAATTGAGCTATACTGAATTGGCACAATTCGTTGATCACCCCAATGAAACGCCTATCCCAAATCTCCATAGCACAGATGTGAACATATGGATCAAGGAAGCAATGGATCTAAGACCTCAAGTGTACGACCTTACCAATGAGGAGAATCTTTCTTATGAATACATGTATAAGAATTGGGACACAGTGATGGCTCAATTGGAGAAGGCGGGAATAAGACTGGCTGAAACCTTGAATGAGATATTTGGGTAGTTGAGAGTTTAGATATAAGAGTTTAGACTGTTTCGTCTAACATCTAAAGTCTAGAATCTAAAAGCAATATTTAAGAATCAAAATGAATCAAAACAACAACCTCGGTCAGCTCAAACAATTTAGATGGATCAGCATAGTGGAAGCTGTTTCTTTTCTCTTGCTATTGGGAATTGCTATGCCCCTCAAATATCTATATGATACACCAGAAGCCGTGAAATATGCCGGCTGGGCTCACGGACTACTATTTATCGCATATGTCTTTCAATTGTTCTATTTGACCATTCAAATGAAATGGAAGTTTCAGCGTCTTTTCCTCTATTTCATAGCTGCTTTATTGCCTTTTGCGCCTTTCGCAGTTGAGAAACAGCTGAGAAAGGAATATCAGTTTTAGAAGTTCATTGTAAACCACTTCTGGGCGATCAGGGTCTTGGCATCATTGAATTCGTAGCTTTTGAATTCTGCTTCTGGCATTTGGATTACTTCAATTTCTTCATGTTCAGAGTCTAAACCACCACCTTTAGAAGCTCTTTTGCTCACTTTGGCGTAGAAGAGTGTCATTTCTTCGCTCACAGGACCCGGAGCAGGGTGAAAGCTGTGCAGTTTTACGATCTCTTCTACTTCATATCCCACTTCCTCTAGAACCTCTCTCTTTGCTGTGTTCTCCAAATCCTGGTCTTTTCCTTCTACTTTGCCGGCTACAATTTCCAGAAGGAGTTTTTCCGGACCTATTCTAAATTGCTTTACCAATACGATTGTCTTTTTGATTGCGTCGTGAACCAAGACGCCCACACTATCTGGTGTTTCAAACTGCTCACGCTGGAACTTTTCACCTTTTTCAGACTCTAAGTCAATTAGGTTCAGGCGGTAATGCCCGTCGAACACATTCTTCTTTCCGACTATCTTCATGGATTTGTAATTTAGCTTTTTTTTAAAGGCAAGCTCTATATGAATTTTGATGAGATCAGACCCTATCGCGACGACGAAGTAAAGGAAAAGATCAGAAAACTACTCGATGAGGAGCAATTCGCTCAAGTAGTTAGCTATGTGAACCCAGACACCCCTTTCGAGCAGATCAAGGCTGCCATGTTGCAAATGGATAGCATCAAGGCATTCCAGTCGAACATTATCGTCCCTATGGTGGAGAGATTAGTTGAAAAGACCACGAACGGACTCGAATTCGAAGGTCTGGAGAACTTGGAGAAGGGCAAGGCTTATTTATTCGTCTCTACACATAGGGATATTGTGCTGGATTCGGCTTTTATGAACTATATCCTACTAAAGCAGGGCTATGAGACGGCTGAGATTGCTATTGGCGATAATTTAATGACCATTCCATGGGTAGTTGACCTGGTTAAGCTCAACAAGACCTTCATTGTGAAGCGTAATGTTGCCAAAGAGGATAAAGTAGAAGCTTCAATGCAGCTTTCCGGATATATCAATGAAACGATCAAGAATACGGGTGAGTCAATTTGGATTGCACAGCGTTCCGGTAGAAGCAAGGATGGAAATGATGAAACCAATCCAAGCTTGATCAAGATGTTCAATTTGGGTGGTGAGAGTAATAATGCATTGGAGAACATTGAGCAATTGAATATAGTTCCCGTAGCTATTTCCTATGAGTACAATCCATGTGATGTGCTCACGATTCCCGAATTAATGACCGTGGCCAAGGGAGAGCGTTATGAAAAGGCTCCTATGGAAGATATGATCCATATGGCTAAAGGAATTGAAGGTGATAAGGGTAGAGTAGCGGTGAGTTTTGGCCGACCATTGAACAACTTCACAGACCAACTTCAAGGTATAAAGAATAGAAATCAATTATTGGGTGCAATTGCCGATAAGATTGATGAGGAGATCCATTTGGCATATCACCTAATGCCTACAAATTATATAGCTTGGGATCTTTTGAATGATTCAGACAAGCATAAAGAGAATTATACCGCAGAAGAAAGAACAGGCTTTCAAACCTATATGGAAAGTAGGATCACTGAAGTAGAAGGAGATATGGATGAAATCCGCAAGACTTTTCTAAGCATGTATGCCAATCCGGTTGAGAACTCTCCAGTGGCCTAGATAATCTTATTCACGCCCATTCCAAAGAGTGCAAAGTCGTACTTGGCTGGATCTTTTGGATCAAAGCTTCTTAAGTTGGAAGTTAATTCTTCAACTGCTTTCCAATCGTCTTGCTTGCGCTTTAAAAGTCCGAGTTTTCTACCTACGGTTGATGTGTGAATATCTAGAGGAATCATAAGATCAGCTTGATCGTGTTTCTCCCAAATACCGAAATCTACACCTTTAGGGTCCTTTCGCACCATCCATCTCAAGAACATATTGAGTCGTTTAGCTGAAGAGCCTTTCAATGGGTCAGCCAAATGCTTTTCAGAGCGTTTCAAATGCTCTTGCTCGAAGAAAAGCTTCTTGAAATTCGATATGCGTTCTTTATAATTGTTGCCAATTAAGAAAGCAGCTTCCAATCCGCCCTTGTGAAGATAAAGCTGCTGAAGAGATTGCAGGAAGTACATCAGATCATCTGAATTGAAAGTACGATGAACAAAACCTTCTAATCGTTCGAGATCAGATTCTCTATGCTGCATAATGAATTCATAGGGTGAATGATCCATCAGCTCTACGATGCGATTGGCATTGCGAATGATGGTAATTCTTTGTCCCCAAGCGATAACAGCGGCTAGAAATGCCGAGATCTCAATATCTTCTTTGCGACTAAACTGATGTGGGATGGATATGGGGTCATCTTCCACAAAATCAGGAGTATTGAAGCGATTAAAATTTTGCTCCAAAAGCTCGAATAGCGATTCCCTATGATTAACTTTAGCCATAATGAAGAAGGAAGATTTCCGTCGTTTAAAACTATCGAAAAGGTATAAACTGGTACAAGAGCAAGGCACCTATCTTGCCAAGCGTATACATGGCGGCTTTCTTATTCATCTATACGACTTTCACGGATATTATGTGGAAGTCTGGAAGCCGGCCGGCATCAATCTTATTCAATGGATCGAAGTGGTGAATAGAGATGAGATCTTGGATTCTTATTTGCAGGATTTTGATATTGGTAGTTGAGAGCCGAGAATCTAGAGTCTAGACAAATCAGAAAAATTAATTTAGAACGCTAGCGCGGACATGTTGTCCGTGCGTCGGTACTGAACTTAAATCAAAGGATATTAAATCATGCTAATCAAACATTGCGTCCATGGCGCCTGCTTGCCGAAGGCAGGAAAACCATTGCGTACTTTGCGGTTAGAGTGAATTCTTTAATGATGAAGAAGAAATGCTTATTGCCAGCCATTCATTTTAACCACAAAGGCTAATCGCTTCGCTCTTAGCTTCACAGAGTCGCTTCGCTAGGCACGGCGGACACGGAGGAAATTCAATCCCAAAAGCCGTCCTCGTCATCGTCTTCACTCCTAATTCTAGCGCACTCTAGCTGCACTCTTGACCTCCGTAGCTTCAGCGCAGGAGGTCCCAACTCTAGTGCACTACTTAACCACCTACCCGTTTCACCTTGAAACCCTTCTTCTTCAAAACCTCCATCACCTTATCGCGTTTTTCGCCTTGAATGATGATCTCGCCGTTCTTGGCAGAGCCGCCAACTCCGCAGGCAGATTTTAAGGTCTTGCCAAGGTCTTTCAATTCATCATCCGGACCGATAAAGCCTTTTACAAGGGTTGCTACTTTGCCACCTCTTTGTTTTCTGTCGATATGCACCTCCAAGGTCTGCTGATTAGGGTCAACAGATTCTTGATTGTCCTCATCTTGATATTCGAAATCCGGATTGGTAGAGTAGACGTAGCCGTCGTTCTTTGATCTTTTTGACATGTTGACAAAGTTCTTGATTATTATTTTGAAGCAAAATTCAATTCTCAATTATTCTTTTAACTTTGTACCGTTATTGGTTCCATACTATCATAGGATGGATGAAAAGGGAATCCGATGAAAATTCGGAACTGTACCCGCAGCTGTAAGCTCCATTAACCTTTAGCCATGTGATGGTCACTTTCTAAATCAAAATGAAGGGAAGGCCGGTTAAAGGGGAGTAAGTCAGAAGACCTGCCAATCACATAAATGCTTTCGGGATTAAAAGCGAAGAGTTTTATACTTTGTATTCTACCCTTTGTGCTTTCCCGGTTTAATTAATTTATTGTTTAACAATGCAATTAAACCAGTGGAATTTGTCAGGCCTAAAAACCTCTTTTCACCTTTAATTGCGCCAAAATCTTTTTTAATGAGAAGATCTCTACTAATTGGCGCGATAGGACTAATCTTCAGTCTATCCGCAAAAGGACAAGCAAGCAGCTCTGTCTTAATTATCAATGGCGGCCAATATGGCAACCAAAGTGAAAATGTGAATATTCAACTCTACGATCCTGCTACTAATAGCAGTAGAGTACTGGATACCATTCACACACAATCTGTTCAGGACTTATTATTCCATGGCAATGATGTTTTCATTGCAGCTCAGGATTCTATTGTTCTGTTTTCTTTAGATACCGAAAGAAGACTTGCAGCCAATCGTTTCTTCGGACCTAGTTCATACAGTTTAGCGATCTATCAAAACCAATTGATCGTTGGGAATTGGTATGGAAAGTCGTCGCACAACCTCTATTTCTACGATGCTACAAGCCTTGCTGTAGTTGATTCTATTGCAATATTTGATAAGGGTGCTAAATCCATCCTGATCAATAATGGCTTTGCTTATGTGACTCAAAATGCCCAGACTTCAAACTTTGAAGATACGCTTGGAATGATCGTAAAAGTGGACCTAAGCAATAGAAGCATCACAGACACGATTTCTGTGAGTAATTATTCCGGCGAATTTGGTGAGCTGATCGAAAAGCCAGACCAAAGTGGGTTCTATGCTGTAAATTCAGTTTCTAACACCATTACCTCTGTCGATTACAGCAATCCTTCAGCTGCTAACAATACGGCAATGGGAGTGGACTTGAGAATAGGGTCATCTTCTCATTGGTCGCTACACAGCGACACCCTATACGGGCGAATGCACGATGGTATTGGAGCAATCGATCTAACAAATCTTTCCATCATTGATAGCAGCTTCATTGATACAGTGGTAACAGCTTTTGCATATGATAGCATTGCCAATGAGTTTCATATCACCCAAACGGATTTCTTTAGCTATAATCTAGGAAAGACCTACGACCATCAAGGTAGCTTGCTAGCTACATTCAATGTAGGGTACTCTCCAGAAGTAATGGGCGTATTTCCCGCTATTACTCTTGGTATTGAGGAGTCTTTCTCTACTGTATCAGCTTTGGAGTTTTATCCAAATCCAGCTAGAGAGCAGTTGTTTTTGAATTCAGCTAAGGCTGGAGATGTTCTCAGAATTTTCGATATCAGCGGGAGACTGAAAATGGAGCATAGAATCAACAATGTAAGTCGGCAAGTTGATGTTTCAGAGCTCAATAGAGGCACTTATGTGATTAGCCTTCAGTCGGCCGAATCAATTCAAACGGCAAAACTGATCATTGAATAATGAGAATCCTATTAACTCTATTCTCTTGCTCAATCCTCTTGCTGTGCAAAGCACAGGGTCCGTATGCTCCTGCTGTTGGTCATGCCAATAGTACAGCCATCCATATGGATTCTAGCACAATCGTAGATTGGGCTACGAGCTGCTCTGTGCAAAGAGGATGGGTGAATATAGCCGATACTAGTTTAGGTAGGGTAACGGTAGGTGAAGCGCATTTTGCCAGTGGAAAAGCAGATCAGCATGGTGTGGTTTCTCTTGGAGACGGTGGAGAGGCTATACTTACTTTCAATGGGAAGATATTCGACGGTCCAGGGCCGGATTTTGCAGTTTTCGAGAATTCATTTTCAGATACATTCCTCGAATTGGCTTTTGTTGAAGTGAGCTCCGACGGACAAAACTTCTTTCGCTTTCCAGCTCATTCTTTGACCGACACTGCTCAGCAAGTAGGTGGTTTTGGCACAATGGACCCTACTAATATTCATAACCTAGCTGGTAAATACAGTTGGAGCTATGGTACGCCTTTCGATCTGGCAGATCTAATTGGTACTCCTGGACTGGATATTCAGAGCATTACCCACATCAAGATCATTGATGTGGTAGGTAGTCTTGATTCTGCATATCTCAATAGAGACAGTCGGGCTAGACCAATTAATGATCCTTATCCCACTCCTTTTCCTTCCGGTGGATTTGATCTGGATGGAGTTGGAGTGATGCATATTAGCGGTGTGGGTATTGATGAGACTAGCTTAAACGATCAGATCACAGTCTATCCAAATCCCGTGAATGATCAATTGAAGATAAGTCATCAAGGTATCGACCTTCAGGAGTATCAATTGATTGATCTTGGTGGCAGAGTGATTCTTAGAGGTTTAATAGGTAATCAACTAGACCTTTCAAACATACCTTCCGGACAATACATTTTGAGAATAATCAGTGATGATCAAGTAGCGACTAAAAAGATCATTAAAAGATGAAGCTTTTGAGGTCATACTGGCTTCTTGTAGGCATACTGATGGCCCATTTTGGTCTAGCTCAGGATACTATTCGAATCAAGGAGGTTGAAGTTGAAGCAAAGAGAGAGTTGCTTGAGCTTGGCAGTCAGCGGATCGATTCTATTGGTTTGGCAGACCCTACTAACAAAGACCTCGGCGCTAGTTTGCAGAAGTACAGCCATGCCTTTGTGAAATCTTACGGCATTGGTAGCATGGCTTCTGTTTCTCTTCGAGGATCTGGTAGTTCACACACGAATCTACTGTGGAATGGCGTGCAATTGAACAGCAACAGTCATGGAACGGCTGATCTTTCACTATATCCTCCATTCTTTACTGAGAATTTGGCTGTTTTTTATGGACAGAACAGCAGTCAGTTTGGTTCCGGAGGTTTGGGAGGAGCTGTGAGTATGGCCAACCAAGTGAGCTTTAATGCTAAAGATCAAATCGAATTTCAGCAAAAGCTTGGAAGCTTCGGATACAGCTCAACTGCAGCAAAAGCAAGCTTTGGCAATAATAAGTTCAGATCGATCAGCAGGTTGATCTACAGTAGGGCCGATAACGACTTTTCATATAGAGACATGAGTGAGATAGGCTTTCCAGAGCATAGTTTGCAACATGCCGATTTTGAGCAGAAAGGTCTCTTGCAGTCGATCCATTATAGACTTAGGGCAGATCGTAGAATTGACGTGCATCTGTGGTATATGAACACCTATAGGGAATTACCTGGGATGATGGCCATACGCGATCTTGAAGAAATTCAAGAGGATGAAAACCTTAGAGCTCAAGTCATCTTTAATCAGTATTTCAAGGGAGGCAAGCTCGTTTGGAATAGCAGCTTTGTAAACGATCAACTTCTCTACGATAACAGAGAACAAGCCAACTCTAGTGCATCAGAGAATCTGAGCTTGAGAAACTATTTGGAAGGTGATTATGCGTTCAAGGACTGGAATTTCAAAGCTAGAATGGATCTAGATTGGGATCGTTCAATACAATCAAGTCTTAATGGAGGAGAGGTAGAGCGTTTTAGAAAGGCCGTCTATACCAACATCAATAAGGATTTTGGTAGGAAGTGGAACCTTTCTTTAGCTGCGAGAAATGAATGGATAGAAGATGACTATTTCTTTCTTCCTGAATTGAAAGCCGCATTTGAATTTAGTAAGAATGGAGAAGTCTGGTTCATTGCCGGAAGGAATATGAAGTATCCATCTTTGAATGATCTATACTGGGCAAGCGGAGGTAATAGCGATCTAAAAGCAGAGGAATCTCAAAACCTAGAACTTGGACATAGCTTGGAGATTGCGATAAGCAAAAGAACTAGCTTGGAGCTGAAGAACTCGGTATACTATGCCCTCATAGCCAATTTCATTCAATGGGTGCCAAGTAGCAATGGTTATTGGTCGGCAGAGAACCTAAAAGAGGTGCAGAGTACTGGCCTTGAAAGCTCTATTGGATTTACTTATAAAGGCGAGAAACTGTCGCAGCGGCTGACATTGAACTACAATTACAATCGCTCGATCAATCTGCAGAAGAACCATATTGCAGATGCTTCAGTTGGAAAGCAATTGATCTACCAACCTGAGCATCAGTATAATCTGAATTCTAGGACTGCAGTAAAGCAGTACTACTTTGATGCAAATCTCCAGTTTATTAGTGCTCGGTATATACAATCAGATAATGAGGATTATCTACCGTACTTCTCCTTAGTAGACTTTACTCTTGGTAGAATCATTAAAATGGGTGCCGACCAATTGCAGCTGAGTTTTTCTGTCCGCAATCTTTTGGATGAAGAGTATCAAGCCATCCAATGGCGACCAATGCCTGGCAGGAATTACATGGTCACGCTGAACTACAAATTGAAGTAATGTTTCGCAATCTACTTCTATACAGTTTGTTAGGACTTTTGATATTTTCCTGTAAAGAGGAAGATTCAAATGGAATTGAAGATCCCATTGATACGGATGAAAGACATGTTCTTGTCTTGAATGAGGGGAACTTCCGTTCAGCAAATGCTTCCATATCAGTTTACCTCCCAAATAAAAAGTCGGTGCATCATGATGTGTATTCAAATGCGAATCAGGATGTGCCTTTGGGCGATGTTGTGCAGTCGGCCAATAAGATCAATGGCAATTTATGGTTGGTAGTAAATAATTCAAACAGAATAGAGATTCTTGAGCCACGCACATATAAGTGGATCGGAAGAGTGAGTGCTTTGAATTCACCGAGATACTGTATTCCAGGGCCAAATGGGAAGGTGTATGTGAGCGATCTGTATGAAGGAATGGTCTATGTGGTAGATGTAAATTCTTATACTGTTACTGACAGGATTTCCACAAATGGCTGGACAGAAGAAATGTTGTTGATTGGAGATAGTTTATTTGTGTGTCAGGTGGATAGTAGTCAGCTTTTAGTGATCAACACCATGAGCGACAGTATTGTAGATCGCATTCCAACTGCGAAATCGCCCTTATCCTTAGTCTTAGATATCAATGGAAAGATTTGGATAGGCTGCAGTGGAGGATTCAATGATCAGGATCCCGCATTGATGAAGATCGATCCAAAAAGCTTGATTGTAGAGATGACTTTAAGTGTGCCGGATGTTTCTAAGAGCATTGGAGATCTCGCTATGAGTCCGTCTAAAGATGAGCTCTATTTTCTAATGGATGATCTCTATAAGATGGATATCAACGCCACAGCTTTGCCGGCAAATGCATGGGTCACTAAGGCGTCAGCCAATTTCTATGCAATGGATGTGGATCCATTTAATGGAGATGTGTATTTAAGCGATGCGATTGATTATCAGCAAGATGGCGTGATCTATAGATATGATTCGAACGGACAAATGATTCATCAGTTCAAGACTGGATTAATCCCTGGATTTTTCTATTTTGATGATTCAGATGATTGATTTTAGGCCAGAACGAATAGTTTGTCTCACCGAAGAAAGTACAGAAACCCTGTATCTCTTAGGAGAAGAGGATAGAATTGTAGGCATTTCAGGATTTACGGTCAGACCGGAACAGGCCAGAAAAGAAAAACCTAAAGTCTCTTTATTCACAGATGCCAGTAATGATAAGATCGTAGACCTTAAGCCCGATCTAGTGATTGGCTTCTCGGATATACAAGCAGATATCGCATCCCAATTGATCAAGAAGGGAATTAATGTTTGGGTGAGCAATCAACGCTCATTAAAAGAGATCATGGCCTATATCATTCAGCTTGGGTCATGGGTAGGAAAGCAAGAAGAAGCCACAGAGCTGGTAAAGAACTATCAAAGTCGGCTAGATGAGATAAAAACCATAACTCAGTCGTGGGAAAATAAACCTAAAGTGTACTTCGAGGAATGGTATGATCCATTGATCAGTGGAATATCCTGGGTAAGCGAATTGATAGAGATCGCAGGTGGCGTAGATTGTTTTGGGCATTTAGCTGTGGAATCCCTTGCTAAAAACAGAATCATTGCCGAGCATGAGGAAGTGATCAAAGCCAATCCGGATGTAATCTTCGCAAGCTGGTGCGGGAAGATGTTCAAGAAGGAGAGATTGCTGGCAAGAGAAGGTTGGGAGAAGATCCAAGCAGTGAAGGATGATCAGATCTTCGAGATCGATTCGTCAATTATATTACAGCCCGGTCCGGCAGCGCTGACTGATGGGGTGGAGGAGATTTTTAAATATTTAAAATCGTGGTGCGATTCCAATGTATCAATTTAGTAATATACCGATGTGAAAATGGATTACATTCAATGTGTTTTTTCCCGCTGATTACGCAAAAAAGAAAGTCAGAGCCAGTAATCAGATTGATTTGATTTCGCAGATTTTTAATTCATAAATTGTAATTGACTTTATACAACTTATCTAATCAGCGTGATCATCTGCATCGCAGGATCTCTGATCCTGCGTGGGCATTATATAAAGAGTGAAAATTCCGCAGGATTACAAATCCTGCGGTACAGAGCGGGAAACCTAAAAAAGAATTAATAAAACATGGACGTCTTCGATCCTCGTCCTCAATCATCAAAAACAACATGCCTAAACGATTCATGAATTGGAGTAGTGGTAAGGATTCTGCCCTTTGTCTGCATAGATTAATAGAAAGCGGCAATGCTCCGGAACTATTGCTCACCACCATTAGCAAAGAAGAGCAAAGGATTGGTATGCATGGCACAAGACGCGAGCTTTTGGAAGAACAAGCAGCTGCAATTGGTATTCCTCTTCAGATCACTGAGCTCTCTGCCTCTACAGACCATGAAGCCTACAATAAATTGATGTATGATACTTGCATGCAGTTAAAATCAGAAGGATTCGACACTGCAGTTTTTGGCGATATCTTTTTAGAAGATTTAAGAAACTATCGTGAAACACAATTGAATGAAGTAGGTATAAATGGTGAGTTTCCACTTTGGAAGAACGATACTAAAACATTGATCAAAGAGTTTGTAAATTCAGGATTGAAGTCGGTCATTGTTGCCGCATTACAAGAGCATTTTGATGAAGATTTTGTGGGGACAGAGATCGATTCATCATTCATATCAAAGCTTCCGGAAGAAGTAGACCCATGTGGAGAGTATGGTGAATTTCACAGCTTTTGCTATAATGGACCAATCTTTAAGCAAGAAATAACGTTTGAAAGAGGAGATAAGGTGTTGAAGTACTATAATAAACCTAAAGAGAGTAAATCAGAAATCCGCCGTCCTGAGCCTGTCGAAGGGAGAGATCAGAAATCGGAAACTTTAGATTCAAATGAAGAAAGCCGGACTCGTTCCTCGGACTCAGACTCTAGATTAGGCTTCTATTACCTTGATCTGATCCCTAATAATTAGAATGTTAAAAACACCTTTAAAAGAGAAGTAGTTGAAAGCCTCAAAATGTGAGGTGGCTTTTACGATATTTGTAAGCCTACAAAAATGAGAAGACAGATCTACAGACTTACGATACTATTAATTGCTTTCCTATCTCTAGCTGGTAGAGCAGAGGCTCAGGAGTGGAGATTGATCATGGCTCTCACTGTGACCAATGATGGAAAGAGAATGGAAGGGGCTACGGTTGAGCTGCGCAAAGGCGGTTCTGTTGTAAAGACCTTCAAAACGGATAGCAGAGGTAATGTAGACGTCCCCTTGGATCCAAATGGAGATTATGAGATTTCCATTACGGGCAATGGTCTTATCAATAAGAAGATCAGTGTAAGTACAAAGGGTGTTCCACCAGAAGATCTTTCCGGTGATCATTATTATGAAGCAGAAGTAGACATCTTTCCAAAATTAGAAGGGCTCGACTATAAAGTCCTGGATCAACCCATTGGAAAGCTCTCATATTTTCCAGATGATCAGGCATTTGATAATGACTACGATTATACAAAGCAACGACAAGCTGCCTTAGCTAAGCTGCAAAAGGATTACCTAGCGCAGAAAGCAAGAGAAGCCGAGCTTGCAGAACAGAAGCAGAAAGAATACGACGCTGCCATTAAAGCTGCTGATAAAGCCTTTAATGATGAACAATGGGAGCTTGCAGAGAAGGAATACAAGAGAGCAGCTGAATTAATGCCAATAGAGACCTATCCTACTTTCCAATTAGCTGAATTGGAAACCAAGCTGATCAGAATAAGAGAGGCAACCAAAAACTACAATGAGGCCATTAAACTGGCAGATGCTGCTGCTGAGCAAAAAGATTATCAAAGAGCAGTAACCGAGTATAAAAGAGCTGCATCCATCAAGCCAGATGAAACTTATCCTAAAGATAAGGTTGATGAGATGCAAGGCTTATTGGCTCAGCAAGTCAAGAATGAGCAAACCTATTTAGCCGCAATAGAACGAGGTGATAATGCATTGAAGGTAGCCGATCTGAATACGGCCAAAGCTGCTTTTGAAGAAGCAACTAAAGCAAAGCCGGATGAGGCATATCCAAAGAATAAACTCGCCGAGATCAACGATATCTTAGGAAAGAGGGAAGCTAAAGAAGCTGAATATCAAGCCGCTATTAAAGCTGGTGATGAGGCTTTAGCCGCTAAGAAATACGATGAAGCTAAAGCCAGCTATCAAAAAGCATTAGGTGTTAAGCCAACTGAGTCTTATCCTCAAGAACAGATAGGGAAAGTTGACGCCATGATCGCTGAAGCCGCAAAAGAACAGCAAGAATACCTAGCTGCAATTGAAAGAGCTGATCAAGCTTTGGCTGCAAATCAATTAGAGACAGCTCTTGCTGCCTATAAAGAAGCTGGAGGTATAAAACCCGCAGAAGAATATCCAAAGAACAAGGTAAAAGAGGTTGAGTCGATCATTGCCAAGAATGCAGAGAAGGACAAAGCCTATAAAGAAAAGATTGCCGAAGCAGATAAAGCATTTGGCAGTGAATCGTATGAAGAAGCAAAGACAGCCTATCAAGCTGCAGCCGGACTAAAGCCGAACGATAGCTATCCACAAAACAAAATCACTGAAATAGATGGGATCCTAGCGGCTAGAGCTAAGAAGGATGAGGAATATAATGCGGCAATACAAGCAGCAGATCAAGCATTGGCAGCTGAGAATTTTACTTTGGCGAAAGAAAAGTACAATGCAGCTCAGTCGATCAAGCCAGATGAGTCATATCCAAAAGAAAAACTAGCTGAAATAAGCACCATTGTTTTGAAGCGGGAAGAAATTCAAGCTGCCTATGATAAAGCCATTCAGAATGGCGATGATGCCTTAGCCTCAGCTGATCTTGATAAGGCCAAGCAGTTCTTCACTGAAGCACAGAATATCAAAGCCGAAGAGAGTTATCCCAAAGAAAAACTAAGTGAGATCGATGGCATCATCAAACAAAGAGAAGCTGCCGAGACAGAGTATAAAGAAACAATAGCCACTGCGGATGAAGGATTAAAGAATATGGACTTAGAGGCTGCGCTTTCAAGCTATCAGAAAGCAGCAGGATTAAAGCCAGATGAAACTTATCCTAAAGATCAGATCACCAAGGTGCAGGGAATGATGGCAGAAGCTGCCAAGGAAGAGCAAGACTACTTAGCTGCAATAGAAAGAGGAGATCAAAATCTACAGGAAAACAATTGGGATGCGGCATTGGTAGCATTTAAGGAAGCCAAAGGCATTCGTCCGAATGATACTTACCCAACAGATAAGATCTCAGAAATTGAAGGTCTGATGGCAGCAGCTGCTGAGAAGGATGCCAAGTATAATGAGGCCATAGCAGCAGGAGATAAAGCTTTCCAAGCTGAGAATTACGCCGAAGCAAAAAGCTCTTATGAAGCTGCATTGAAGATCAAAGATGATCAGTACCCGAAAGATCAAATTGTAGCAGTTGATGAAAAGCTAGCCGCTATAGCTGCAGAAAAGGCTGCAGAAGAAAAGCTTTTGGCTGATTATGGGAATTTCATACTGGAAGGTCAAAACAAGCTTGATGCAGAAGACTACCAAGCAGCATTGACAGCCTATAAGAAAGCAGCCGAATTGAAACCTGATGAAAAGCTACCTCAGGAAAGAATTACGGAAATAGAGAACACCCTTGCCGAACTTCAGGCAAAAGAAGAAAAAGAAGCTCGTCAGGCCGAATTGAAAGCCAATTACGATGCTAAGATCGTTGAAGCAGATGCCTTAATGGCAAAAGAGGACTATAATGGGGCGCGTGAATCATATCAGCAGGCGCTAACAATAATCGCTGGAGAAGCATACCCTCAAGGAAAGATAGAGGAGATCAATAAGATCTTAGAAGATGCTGCAGAACAAGAAGAATTATATGCATCAGCAGTAACTGCAGGTGAGGAGTTGATGAAGCAGGAAGAGTGGAAGGCTGCCAAGGTCAAATTCGAAAGAGCAAAGGAGATCAAACCAGATGAGCCATTCGTTCAAAAGAAGATCGACGAGATCGATGCGAAATTGGCAGAAATTGCAGCAGAAGAGGCTGCGATTCGACTAGCAAACCAAAAGCAAGAAGAGACCGACAAGCAATATGCTGCTTTGATGACAGAAGCGGATGGACTAGCATCGAATTCAAAGTGGATCGCTGCAAAAGGCAAGTATGAAGAAGCTCTTGAACTTAAGGATGAGCAAGAGGTAAAGGATAAGATCCAAGAAATGGATGCAAAGATTGCCGAGGAAGACGCTAAAGTTGCAGCCGCTGAGCAGAAAAAACTCGATGATCAATACAATGCACTGATCTCAGAAGCTGATGCATTCTTCAGCAATAATGATCTTGAAGATGCTAAACTGAAATACAAGGCAGCTTTAGATTTAAAAGATGAACAATACCCTAGGGATCAGTTATTGGCTCTTCAGGAGAAAGAGAATGAATTGGATGCAGCAGCAGAGCAGGCTAAGATCGATGCTCAGTTTCAAGCTGTATTGGCAGAAGCAGATGCTTTATTTGATGAGAACAAACCGGAAAAGGCGGGTGCTAAGTATCGTGAGGCATTGAAGATCAAAGAAGATCAATATGCCCGAGATCAACTTAAATTGGTCGATGCTAGAATTGCAGAGATAGTCGCGGCTCAGCAAGCAAAAGCTGCAAAGGCAGAAATTGATGCTCAGTATGCTCAAGTGATCGCAGAAGCGGATCAAGCTTTTGAAAACAAGGATTATCAAAGAGCGAAATCTAAGTATGAAGAGGCTATTGGTTTAAAAGAGGGGGACTCTTACCCAACTCAAAAACTTGGAGAAATTGAGAACTTAATGAAAGAGCAGTCGGCTGATGATCAGTATAATAAATTGATCCTCTTGGCTGACAATGCGATCAAAACCAAGGATTTTGAAACAGCAAAAGAGCAGTATAGAAAGGCATCTGAACTAAAGCCAGAGGAATCGTATCCAAATGAGCAATTGGGAAAGATCGATGAGATGATAGCCGCTGAAGCAGCAAAAGCGGAGCAGATCAAATTAGCACAAGAGCAAGAAGCCAAGAAAGAGTCAGATTATCAGGCTGCAATTGCTTCAGGAGATAAATTGCTTTCAGATAAGCATTATGATGCTGCTATTGAACAATATCAGCTGGCTAAGGGTCTTCGTCCGGATAAATCCTATCCATCTGAACAGATCGATAGAATCAGAGATATTCAGAAAGCTAATGCTTTAGCTGCTGCAGAGAAGGAGAAGGAAAAAGAAGAGCGAGAAAAGCGCTATCTAGAGATCATTTCATTGGGTAATAAAGCCTTTAAAGAGGAAGACTACAACACAGCTCTTCGTCAGTATGAAGCTGCTTTATCAATGAAACCCGGAGAAGTTTATCCTCAAAACAAGATCAAGGAAATAAACTCTATCCTAAGAGGTGCAGAGGAGGAAGAAAAGCCAAAAGAAGAGCCTAAACCAATTGCAGTTCAAACTGGACCAAAATCTTCTGTAGATGGAAGTGCAGAAGATGAAATTGATAAGATGTACGCAGAGATGTGGGATAAGCAGAAGGCTGAGAAAGGTTCAGAAATAGAGAAGAAGAGAGAACTGCTTAATGCAATGCAGGAAGAGGATAAAGAAAAGGAAGAAGCTCGCAGACAAAATGCGATTGAACGCATAGAGAGTATCTCTATCAGCATGAGGGATCAGCAACAGAATACTGAAGAATTGAATCTTCAGAATTATGAAACTGTGAAGCGCAATACCAAGGAACATGATGAGCGCACCCAGGAGTTGACCAAAGAGTCTGAACGCAGAAGGAATAACAATTTGGTAGATAATGAAGCCAATTTGGAAGCCAATGCGAATTTCAGAAAGGAAAAGAACGAAGAAAGTCAGGCTAAGAATATCGATCTAGAGAGAGAGAAGCAAGATCAGATCGACTTCAGAAAAGAACTTACAGAAGAGCAAAGACAGCGAATTTATCAGGAAGGTGATAATGTTCTACTCAAAGAAGAAGCTGTTAGGAATTACAATAGTGCTAGAGCTGAAGAGAACTTGCATAAGAATACCGGTGACTTGGATCAGAGAGTGAAGGAGCATAGAGAGGCGATGAAAGACAATGAATCTGAGCAAAACAAGAGAACCAGATTAGAGAAGGATAAAGTGGTTGTGCTTCAGGAAGAACTACGTACATATAATCAAGAACGTTCTGATGATTATATGGAAGGCTATGAAAAAGTTAAAGCCGATATAAAGGCTAAGGAGGACTTTGAAGATGCAAATCAAGCCAATGCCGATAAAAGAAGATCAAATGAACAGCAGAATATCGACGATATAGCTAATGATATCAAGGAACAGCAAGAAGAAGGTAATACTAGACCTAACGACAATTATTTGGAAGTTGTAGAAACCACCGAGGCTTTAGAGCAGAGTCGCAAAGAAGATCAGAGTGAAGCTGAAAAACGCCGTCAGGAAGCAAAGGATAAGAAGTTCTACGAAGGGGAGGATAAGCCTAGAGAGGATCCTGAGGCTGCTAATTATCCTCAAGGCGTTACTGAAAAGATCATTGAGAATCCTAATGGAAGCACAACTATTCGTCGTATCAAAGTAGAGGGAACCCAAGTTGATATTTACGAAAAGACCTTATTCTCCTATGGTAAGATCCATTACACTAAGAATGGAGCGCCAATTACAAAGGAAATGTGGGACGCAAATAGCAAATAGGCTATGCTCAGATCACTCAAACTGGCTACCGCCTTTCTATTCTTAAGCCTATTATATTCATGTGAGAACGAACATCAGGGCGACTTTCAATCTGATGGCTTTGAATTGCTTTATGAAAGTGATGAATATGAGATCTTTCATCGGGGTAAAGAGTTCATCTTAGAAGTAGTTCACCCATATCCGGGAGCATCTACTCCAGAGTACTATCATTTGCACCCCAGGTATATGGAAGCACTTGAGTTAGAAAATGTAACTCATCATATTCCTTATCCAATCGATGGCATTGCCATAAGCTCTACTACCCATTTAGGCTTTTTAGAAGCACTTGGCATGGGTGATAGAATTATTGGGGCAAATAATCCACAGCTTTTCTATTCCACTGAGTTCAATGAACGCTTCAAGAATGGAGAGATTCGCAATATTGGAGGTGCCAAATTTGATGAGGAGCTATTGATCAAGCTCAATATTGATGTCTTATTCGCTTTTGCATTAAGTCCTTCTGATCTAGGCTCAATCAATGATTTGAGGGAAAGTGGGATCAAAGTGGTAATGATCTCAGAGTTCCTAGAAGCAGACCCTTTGAAAAAGGCCAAGTGGTTGAAGTTCTTTGCTGTCTTTTTTGGGGAAGAAAAACTGCTAAAAAGCAATCAACTGCTAAATGCGATTGAAGCTCAATACCTGCTTATCAAGGATGCGGTGGCAAGCCAAGAAAATAAACCAACTGTAATGATGGGATATCCATGGAAAGGAAGTTGGCATGTAAGCGGAGGAGCTTCATATCAAGCAAAGTTCTTTAGGGATGCCGGTGCTGAATATATTTGGTCTGATTTCGATCAAACAGGTAGCGTGCCTTTAGATATTGAAGTGGTACTTAAGAAAGGAGCAAACACAGACTTCTGGTTAAATCCAGGTGATAAGCAGTCCATTTCTCAAATACTGGAATCAAATGATAATTTCTCTTCTTTTTCAGCTGTCAAACAGGAGCAGGTATATTCAAACTATGCCAGGACGACAGCACTTGGGGCAAATGATGCTTGGGAGAAAGGAGTAGTTAGGCCGGATTTGATTCTGGCAGATCTAGCCACTATCTTTCATCCTGCGGTCTTAGGTGAAAGGGAATTGTACTTTTACAAGCAATTAGAACCATAAGGATTTGCAGACAAAAGGAATCATGATCATCATTCTTGGAGCAATACTCTTGCTCTTGTTCATTGCCGATCTACTTATTGGTTCAGTGCATATTCCAATAGATAGCATTATTGGCTATTTAAAGGGAGCTAAGATCAATGAAACTGATTATCTCATCCTTCACCATTCTAGATTACCCAAAGCAATTACTGCAATAATTTGTGGAGGGGCTTTATCCGTTGCCGGTTTACAGATGCAGACTCTTTTCAGAAACCCCCTTGCCGGACCATATATACTCGGCATTAGCAGTGGAGCAGGTTTAGGAGTAGCCATTCTATTAATGGGCTTAGGTCTCTTAGGTTTGAGTGCTATCAATGAGTGGTCTTTAGCCGCTGCTGCTTTTTTAGGAGCATTCTCGATCCTATTCATCCTGCTTTTGCTCTCATATCGCTTGAAAGATGTAATGACCCTTCTTATTGTGGGTATAATGATTGGGGCCATTGCCACTGCTTTAATTGGGATCTTACAATTCTATTCTAACGATTTCCAATTGAAGTCATTTGTGATCTGGAGTTTGGGAAGCCTGGATTCTGTTGGTTATCAAAAGCTGGGAATCATGGGAGGCGCATGTGTTCTTGCCTCTTTGCTGGCCTTTGTGAACTCAAAACCCTTGAATTCACTCTTAATGGGTGAAGCTTTCGCAAGTAGCGTGGGCATCAATATCAATAGAATTCGCATACTCAGCATCTTGTCTACTGGCATTTTAGCAGGTACGGTAACTGCATATTGCGGGCCAATAGGTTTTGTGGGAATCGTGGTGCCACATTTGGGGAGAATGCTCTTTCAAAGCACCGACCATTCCTGGTTGATTCCAGTCTGTATATTGATGGGAGCAATCCTTTTGCTCTTTTCTGATATACTATCTCATCTGCTTGTCGATCAAATGGCATTGCCAATTAATTCCATCACTGCACTTCTGGGGATTCCAATAATTATTTGGATACTATTAGCGCGACAAAGAGTCTCACAATCATTCTAATGATCAGCTTAAAACACATAGAGATATCGTATGAGTCAGTGCTCTTATTGAAGGCTGAAATGCTTCATCTAAAGAAGGGCGAAATGATAGCACTTATAGGTAGGAATGGAAGTGGGAAGTCGTCTTTGATCAAAGGTATTTCCGGCTTGAATAAAAGCTTAAAAGGAGACATACACATCAATGAATCACCTTTATCTAAATTGAATTCACTGGAGCTAGCAAGAAGTTTGGCCATAGTCCATACAGATGCTCCATTCCCGGCAATTATGGCAATGGAGGAGTTTGTGGCTTTTGGCCGATACCCTTTCAATAATTGGTTGGGCAAATTGAGACAGCAAGACCTTGATGCGGTTAATGCGGCAATAGAAGCTTGCGACTTGAAATATCTCAGAGGTCAGAGTATGGATAAATTGAGTGATGGGGAGCGACAAAGAGCTATGATCGCCAGAGCAATCTCTCAGGATAGCGAATTTTTGATCTTGGATGAACCCAGCACCCATCTTGATGGGCAGAATACCTTGAAAATATTGAAGTTGTTGAAAGAGCAGGCAAAGGAGAAGGGTAGAGGAGTGCTCTATTCAACGCATAGGATTGCAGAGAGTATTGAACTCGCAGATCGCTTGTGGATAATTTCCAATAAAGAGTTAAAAGCCTATTCCAAAGCAGAATTCCTCTCTGATTTAAAGCTTCAGAAATCTATTCTAGGAGAGCACATCACTTATCAGGAAGGGGAGAGTGGCAGTCAGTTCAGCATCAATCTGAGCTAAACTTTGTAGAGTTCCTATTTTCCTTGGTTCCCAACCTTTTCTTCGTCTTTCTCTGCTGCCTTTTATAGGCCCTTTGAGCCTTGCGATTCACTTTATCATAGTTTTGGCGAAGCTCCTGACTGGGAAGTTTTCCTTTCTTCATCCCCTTTCTAGATACTCCGCTAAAGCCAGGGTAGGGGTTACAGCCGAGCAATACAACTGAGACAATTAAAACGATATATAAAAGGGATCTATTGATCATACTCTTGAGAAAGGATCTCGATATCCGTTATCAGTTGGTCAACGCTCTCTTCTGAGGTTCCGTCGTAAAAGCCTCGGATCCTTTTTTCTTTATCGACTAATACGAAATTCTCGGTGTGGATGAAGTCATTAACGCCACCATCTCCTTCTGTAGTTGCAGCAAAATATGATTTTCTAGCTAGATCATAAATGATCTTCTTATCTCCGGTTAAGAACACCCATTTATTAGGGTCGGCCTCATAAAGTTCAGCATAAGCCTTCAAGGTTTCTGCAGAATCTACTTCCGGATTTACAGTATGTGATACGATCATAAAATCATCATCCGCTTTATATGCTTCTTGTACTCGTTTGAGTTGAGTACTCATGTCTGGACAAATAGTCGGACAAGTAGTAAAGAAGAAGTCGCTCACATAGTATTTTCCTTCTAAATCCGATTGGTTGAAAGCTTTACCATCCTGATCCACTAGCTCGAAATCTGCAATATTGTGCTTTACTCTTTCACCTTGTACGCTCTCGTCTACCAGCTCAGGATTGATCATAGCAGGAGTATAAATAGGCAATGTGCGATTGTCCTTGATCATGGTGTAGGCAATCGCTACGCCGATACAAAGCAATACGAATGGGATTATGATAGGGAGTTTTTTGATCATTGATGACTTTGTTATTTAGGATGAAGGATTAAAGACTTTATTCAAATATGAAATATGAGATGTGAAATATGAAAGTTTGAATCAGTCTTTAGAATACAATACTCATTTGCAGAGAGTTGTGAGCTTTCACATTTCATATTTCTCATTTCACATTTGGCATATCTGCCTTTTCCGCATCCTTTTCAAAGTAATACTCAAGCATTTTTTCTAGAGATTCCACACTCATCTTCTTAGAGAGGATTTTTAGGTCTTCATCTAGAAGATAGGTTTGCGGAGTACTGTAAACGTCGTAAAGACTTCTAAAATTGCTTCTAAAGTCGCCTCCATCAGAACCATTGATCCAATCTAGATTGTATTTATCGATGAAGTCGATCCAAGCTTCATTTTCATATTCACTTCCTACGGCAAAGACTTCAAGTCCTTGCTTTCTGAATCGATCGTAAACCCTCTTGAGTTTTGGTGTCGCTTCCTTACAATGCCCACAATCTGGCGACCAGATATAAACAACAGTGTATTTGGCCTTTACATCATAAAGCTGAACGAAACGTTTCATGGCTGTGTCTTTAACTATGATGTTCGGAGCTTTTTTACCGATCAACAATGGGTCAAGTGCATTTGCTCTTTCCGAAAGCTTCTCAAGATTCTTCTTGCTAAACCATTCGGGCTTCTCTTTCATAAAGTAATTCTTTGCCAAATGAACAAAGACTGCATCCATTCCCATCACCTGAGAGCGTTCATACTTGGAAGTGAAGTTGGATAGGGCGTACTTATAAAGCACCGGATTGTCCTTTACCTGAGCCAGAATGTAATCTACAGCCTCAATAAGTGAGTCAGGGTCTTGTCTAGTGAGCTTATCCAAGTAGTATTCTGTCTTTTCATGGAAAGTTGATGTCCTCAGCAAACGCTCATCGTCAAAAGCATAATTGTCGAAAAAGTGCGCTTTAAAGTACTTGAAACCGAAAGTACTGTCTGCACCTTCAGGAGCTTCAGGTACCGTTGGATATTCCACAGCATAAATGAAGTTGGAGGTAAAAGAACCAGGATGTTCTTTATGCAAATTTGCGATATATGCCCTTACATCCTCATTGATCTGATTCATTTCAGCCTCAATAGCTTTAGCTTCTCCCGATTTTGGATCAAAAGCTTCTTTCTCCTTTCTAAGTCTAGTGACTTTTCTATTCTGCTGCGATAGGTATTTTAAATAATCATAGAATATCTTGTTCTCTTTTCCACCCTTCACTTTCATATTACCTACAATGTAAGAGGTGTCTGTTTCAAAGGAAAGCTTCTGATCATCCAATAGAAAATCGAATACTTTCTTGTTCTGAACAAGCACTGAATACATGCCGTGTTCTAGAGTGTCTTCCCCTTTAAAGGTGAATTCTCCTTTGGCATTTACTTCTGCAGTATCTCGGTAGAATTGACCTTTACCATAGAAATATGAGAGATATGCTGTTTTAGAAGGAAAATCTTCCACCTTTACTTTGATCTCGTATTGCGCCTGAGATGGCTTAAAGATCAATACAGAGAGAAGTAATAGAACAGTGCTTTTTAGGTATTTGATGTAAGTAGTATCCATAGTTATTTCTTTCGCTGACAAATGTAAGTTTTATGATAGCATCCTTGCGTTAATGCTTGTTAATTGCATGACGCATGAGGGTGCCATTTGGTTTACTCTATTTAATATAATTTTCAACTCTGCAGTAAACAAATATTGTACCTTGCACATATGGAAATCCTTACATGGACAATTATAGCGCTGATCACCCTGGTCGGAATTGTTGCGGGAATACTCTTGAGCATCTACTTTTTGCAGGATAAGCTCATTTTTTCGCCTATTCGTCTGCCAATGGACTACCATTTCCCATTTGAGAATGCAGAGGAGTTCACTTTTAAAGTTGCAGATCGGGCAGACCTCAATTGTTTATTGTTCAAGACAGAAGGGGAGAGTAAAGGACTGATCTTTTACATTCATGGAAATGCCGATAACCTTCGTTATTGGGGCGATTTTGCAAAATTCTTCACCGATCTCCAATACGATGTATTCATGTATGATTTCCGAAGTTTTGGCAAAAGCACAGGAAGGATCAAGAATGAAAGGAACCTACAAAGAGATAATAAGATCCTATATAAGAGGATGGTGAAGATCTATGGAGAGGAAAACATAATCGTTTATGGCTTTTCTATTGGTACCGGCTTAGCAGCGCGACTGGCAAATAGGAATAAGCCAAAGATGTTGATCCTAGAAGCACCTTATGACCATTTTATCAGCTTGATCAAGTATCACAAGGCATATCTACCCGCAAGTTGGATTACCAAATATCATTTCAGGATCAATAGGTATTTAGCTGAGATCGATGTGCCAACCCATATCTTTCATGGAACGGAAGATCGTAAAGTGCCTTACTATCTGGGTGAGCGCCTTAGAGGAATACATCCCTTGGTAGAATTTCACACTGTATTGGATGCTACACATTCAGATATGCAGTCGATGGAATACTATAAAAGGAAGATGAAGGAGCTTTTAGCTTAAGCTTCTACTGCCTTGAATTCGGAAGTGAAGTGAAAATCGATATCCGGATAATTATCCTTGGTGATCTGTAGGATTCCAGCTGTTTGCGCTAGGAATACGAGGTTTTCATCCTTATCGTGAACAATGTAGTTCGACTTCAATCGCACAAACTCATCTAGCATTTCCTTATTGTCTGAGGTAAACCAGCAAGCCTTGTAGAAGTTTAGAGGGTGGAAGCTTACAGAGGCATTGTATTCATGCTTTAAACGGTATTGAATCACCTCAAACTGAAGTTCTCCAACCGTACCAATGTATTTCTTATTCCCCATTCTAGCAGTGAAAAGCTGAGCTACACCTTCTTCAGTAAGCTGATGTATACCCTTTTCAAGCTGCTTGCTCTTCATTGGATCGTCGTTCACCACTTCTTTAAAGATCTCAGGCGAAAAGCTTGGGATTCCTTTGAATGTGAAGTCATCTCCTTCTGTTAAGGTATCACCGATCTTGAAGTTTCCGGTGTCGTAGAGTCCAATTACATCACCTGGAAAAGCCTCTTCAATTAAACTTTTATCCTTAGCCATGAAGGAGGTAGGGTTGCTAAAGCGCAAGTCCTTATCCAATCGCACATGATGAAAGAATTTATTCCTTTGGAACTTGCCACTGCATACTCTTAGGAATGCAATACGATCGCGGTGTTTAGGATCGAGGTTTGCGTGGATCTTAAAGATGAAGCCGCTGAATTTATCTCGTTCAGGATCTATTTCTCCCTCATCTGTCTCTCTTCCTTTAGGCGCTGGAGCGATGTCGATGAATTCATCTAGCATTTCCTGAATTCCAAAGTTATTCACAGCAGAACCGAAGAAGACAGGAGCTAGCTTTCCATTCAAGTATTCAGTTTGATCGAATTCATCGTAGACTCCTTCTACCAACTCTACATCTTCTCTCAATTGATCAGCTTCCTTTCCCAATAGTTCATCCAATTGAGGGTCGCTTAGATCATCAAAAGACATAATGTTTTCAGCTCTTTTTGTCTTTGAAGACTGAAAGAGGTTTACATTCTTCTCTTGAAGGTTATATACCCCTTTGAATGTGGCTCCAATTCCAATTGGCCAGGAGAGAGGACGAACATTTATCTTCAGCTTCTCTTCCAATTCGTCTAATAATTCGAATGGGTCGCGACCTTCAAGATCGAGTTTGTTGATGAAGACGATCACTGGGGTATCGCGCATACGACACACCTCCATGAGTCTTTCAGTTTGCTCCTCAACACCTTTCACACAATCGATCACCAAGACCACGCTATCAACAGCAGTAAGTGTACGATAGGTGTCTTCTGCGAAGTCCTTGTGACCGGGAGTGTCAAGTAGATTGATGAGCTTGTCTTTGTATTCAAAGCCCATTACAGAGGTAGCCACAGAGATCCCTCTCTGCTTTTCAATTTCCATGAAGTCGGAAGTGGCAGTCTTGGTGATCTTGTTATTCTTTACCGCACCAGCAGTCTGAATAGCACCACCAAATAGAAGGAACTTTTCAGTAAGAGTTGTCTTTCCCGCATCCGGGTGAGAAATGATAGCGAATGTCTTTCGTTTGCTGATCTCGTCTTTGAGCTTCATGAAAAGGTTTTTTTCGAGCCCGCAAAGTTAATCTTTTGAATTCGCTAATTGTAAACGATCAGCTTTTTTCGGATAAGTTGCTTTTCATTCTTGATCTGAAGAATGTACAAGCCTTCCGGTACATCCAAATTGCCTCTAAAATCATTTTGATAGAATTCTGTGCTATAGACCACATCACCATTCAAACTGATCAATTGAAGCTCTTTTCTTTCATTTAAGCTGGTTCTTAGCTGCAATTGATTCCCTCGAAGTGGATTTTGAAATTGTAGTATTTCATTATTTGCGTATCGATCCAATCCGGTAGTAAGCTGGATTACGGCTGAATCCTGACCCTGACAATTATTTGCATCATCAATGATTATGGTATAGACAGCAGGACATAAACTATCGAATACTCCTGTTGAATTTGACTGTACGAATAACAATTGTTGGTTCATTAGAGTGATCTGATAAGGAGGGGTTCCAAAAGTCGGTTGAACCGTCAACTTACCGTTACATGTGATATTGCTTGATGAGTGCTGATTAACCTGATCATTCGCAAGAATAGGGGGAGGTGCGATAATTGTGTAGTTGTAGACAATGGAGCGATTGTTTACATCAGTCAATGTAATTCGGTACTGTCCCGGCATTGCGCCCATCATCATCCACATATTATTTGAATCAACCATCCATCCATTGCCAATATTAAATTCTGTTAGGTAAGTGATCGGCTGAACTAAGCTGTCTCTTTGCCAAGGAGGATTAAAGCATCCCACGTTCATTAGCGCCGGTTGATTGCAAAGCGGCTGAATAACAACCCCCGGAGGACATTGCGGTCCGTATCCCGGTTGGATCCACTTTAGCTCATCCACACTAAAGCCATGCTCATAAGCCCATAGATCGATCTCTGGAAAGAGCATATCTTCTATGTAGGCGTAGTTCATTTCTCTAGATATCTTCTGTGCCACCTCTTTATTCCCACTTTCAATGATCATATGTCCTACTGCGCATGCCGTCCCATAATCATCGATGAAGTATGGAGTTCTCTTTTGATGATAAGTGTTTTGGGGAAATTCTTGCTTATTCGCATAGCTTCTAAGCTTGTTTAGCAATTCAGCTCGCTTAGTTCGCTGCTCTTTGTTATAGCATTTCAGATCAACTCGATCAAGGGAATCGATAACTTCAAGTAGATGAAATCGAATGATCTCTTTTTCAGATAACTCATTCAAATCATTTGACTTATAAAAGCTCATATCAACTGCCGACCAATACTTATTCAATTCTACGAGTCGGTTAGTTGGATTCGATGCGATCAATTGGAAGCAAAAAAATGAGAGTAGGAGAGAGAGGGTAGTAGCTTTCATGCCGGATGCTTTGTTCAAAGATAGGAATCTAGAAAATCCTTCTAGGCTATGAAGACGATTTTGGCAAATTAATCGTTGCCTGGCTTGAATCAAACCTTTTATTGTGGGTACTTTTGCAACTATTATTATGAGCGAGACCTCCAGAGAATTTGACCTTACGGAAATAGAAGAAAGCGACGACGGAAAGGACCTCTATCCCTTTCAATCAGAGGCAATCCAGAAGATTTCCGACAAGCTGAACGAACTTAAGGACAATCACAATATTCTTTTTCAATTACCAACGGGCGGAGGAAAGACCGTGATCTTCTCTGAGATCGCGAGAAGGTATATTCTAGCTACCGGTAAGAAGGTTCTTATACTCACTCACCGCATCGAGCTTTGCAAGCAAACCTCCAAAATGCTTACTGAATTTGGGGTAAAGAACAAGGTTATCAATAGCAAAGTAAAAGAAGTACCCGATCAAAACGATTACACCTGTTTTGTGGCTATGGTTGAGACATTAAACAACCGAATTCAGGATGAAAAGGTGAGTCTGAGCAATGTGGGACTAGTGATCGTGGATGAGGCTCACTACAATAGCTTTAGAAAGCTTTTCAAATATTTTGAAGAGGTCAATATACTAGGAGTTACGGCAACGCCATTGAGCTCTAGTATCAAATTGCCAATGAATGAGAATTATCAGGAGTTGGTGATAGGAGAGAGCATTAAGAATCTTGTGGATGAGGGTTATCTTGCAAAGGCCACTACTTACAGTTACAATGTTCGATTAGATAGTTTGAAGATCGGTATCAATGGAGATTATACTGTAAAATCTTCAGAGCAGCTCTATGGGAATTACCATATGCAGGAGAAATTGCTCAGAGCTTATGAGGAGAAGTCATACGGCAAGAAGACCTTGATCTTCAATAATGGCATCTCGACTTCATATGGTGTTTATGATACTTTCAAATCGGCCGGTTACGAGATCCGTCACTTAGACCATCATGCCGGTGATGCCGAAAGAAAAGATATTTTAAAGTGGTTCAAGGAAACTCCGGATGCAATTCTAACTTCCGTGGGTATTCTAACTACCGGATTTGATGAACCAACCGTAGAGACGATCATCCTCAATAGAGCTACACGTTCATTGAGTTTATATCATCAAATGATCGGAAGGGGATCTAGAATACTTCCGAATAAGAGTCAGTTTACAGTAATTGACCTCGGAAACAACTTACATCGCTTTGGATTGTGGGATTCGCCGGTAGATTGGTACCATATCTTCATGTCGCCTCATCAATATTACGACGACCTTAAATCCGATGAGATCATCGAGCGCAATTTCGTCTATGATATGCCGGATGAGCTGAAGAAGAAGTTCGACAAGACTGATGATATCACTTTCGATGTAAAAGAGCATTACAAGAGGACCATTCAGCGTGGTGGACATGCAAAAGAGGTGATTCAAGCTTCCATTGATCAGCATGCGAAGATGTGTATTGAGAATGCGGAAGAGGATATGTGGGATGCCTTGGATCTAGCAGAACTTCTTGAGGATGATATCCAAGATCGCATCAAGCATTATTCATATTGCACCATCAAAACCACCAAGAACTATCTAGTTTGGCTGGAAGAGGACTATAAGCGTCGATTGAATACAGCGATTAGACAGGCTTTTGTCAAAAGAGAAATATAGAAGAAGTTGGGAGTGCACTAGAGTTGCATAGTCTAAGATGTCAGGTCGAGCGGAGTCGAGACCACTTAGTAGCAACAATTCAAAAGCTCAGTGATTTCCTAACAAGCCGACGGCTCCTGAGTGATTCCGCATGTCTCGATACTATTCCGATTTCATCGGAATCACTCGACAAGCTTATGGAATTGTATCGAAGGATAGTCGGCTTCTCAATGTAGAAAAAACTACTGAACTAAAACCTTCTCGGCATATACTCCTTTTTCCGATTGGAATTGAATTAGGTAAATCGAATTCTTTAGGTCGCCTAGATTAATTGAGTTTGTTCCGGAATTCACTTGGAATTCATTCAATAGGCTTCCTTTAAGATCGAGGATTCTCAATTGGATGACTTCGCCACTTTTGTTTTCGACACTCAATCTTCCAGCTTGGATATTCCATTCTATATCATTCTTAATCTCCTGATCTTTAATACCGGAGTAGCCAGTACCTAAAGTGGCTTGAATATCTTCTGTTTGGTTGTTACAATCGGTGAATGAGCCTGTTAAAGGCTGAGCATTGGTCATTCCTGCAAAGAAGAGGAGGAGGGTAATTAGGCTAATCTTTTTCATAGTACATCAAATTTAAACCCGGATTAGTTTGCTGAATGTCAATCAGTAGACAATAATGAAGTCGGTGCTTTTCTACACTGAGGCTCCGCCTTTGTCGGAGCTTCCCAGAGAAGGCACAGAGAACTTAGAGTTTAGGATCTCACTATTCTCATAGCTCTCTTTGTGCAAAAAGAAAGACTAGATTCTAAAATCATTTCTTCGTAACTTAATACAATGCGCTTAAATGAAATAACTGATATAATATTAGGAGCAGCGATAAATGTTCATAAGGAGCTTGGTCCAGGATTGTTAGAGTCGAGCTATCAGGAGTGCTTGTATTATGAACTAGTAAGCTCAGGACTGCTTGTTCAAAAAGAGATTCCACTTCCGATAATATATAAAGAGGTCAAGCTTGAGCATGGATATAGGATCGATTTATTAGTAGAGAAAAAAGTTGTCGTTGAAATCAAATCTATAGATACAATTGCCCCAGTTCATGTAGCACAAATTCTAACATATATGAGATTGAGTAAAACCAATACTGGCTTAATGCTCAACTTTAATGTTGCTAAGCTTAAAGAAGGAATCAGAAGGTTTATTCTTTAACAACTCAATGAACTCTGAGCCTTCTCTAAGTAGCATCGATATCATCGAGGCCTCTGTGTCCCAAAGAAAAAACACTAATTCTATTCAATTTTCTAATTATTTCAAGACCTACTTTAAATCGTTTATTTACAGTACTTTTGCAGCTCATAAATCATCCCCCTTTATTCGTTGAAAAATTTTAGTGAACTCGGACTTTCAAGTCAAACCTTGAATAGTATCGAAAGTATGGGCTTTAAAAGTCCGACTCCTATTCAAATCCAGGCTATACCTTATCTTTTGCAATCGGGCAAGAGAGACTTGGTAGGTCTAGCTCAAACCGGTACCGGAAAAACTGCGGCATTTGGATTGCCACTTATTGAGAAAGTAGATTCGAAGAACAATCAGATCCAAGCCTTAATTCTATCTCCTACAAGAGAATTAGGACAACAGACTGCTCAGCAGATCAAGGATTTTGGAAAGGCATCAAAGATCAATTCAGAGATCGTTTATGGAGGTACGGCAATAACAAATCAAATAAGAGCCCTAAAGAAGCCCACACAGTTGGTGGTGGCTACTCCGGGTAGATTGCTCGATCTTATTCGCAGAAAGGCACTTTCATTAAGCGCTGTAGAGTACGTGGTGCTCGACGAAGCTGATGAATTATTGAACATGGGTTTCCAGGAAGATATCGATCAGATCCTGAGCTCGATCGACAAAGATTATAGCCTTTGGTTATTCTCAGCGACAATGCCATCTGGTATTCGCAAGATCATCAAGAAGTATATGAAAGACCCTTTTGAGATCAGTGTAAAAGGGCAGGACGAGACCAATAAAGATATTGATCATCAGTTTGTGATGACCAGTAACGACAATAAACTACCGGCATTGAAGCGCATTGTGAGTGCGAATCCTGAAATGAAAGGTATACTGTTTTGTCGTACTAAAAGAGATACCGAACAAGTAGCAGCAGATCTAAGCAAGGCAGGCTACAATGTTGAAGCTTTGCATGGCGATCTTTCTCAAAAGCAGAGAGATGTGGCTATGAACAGATTTAAGAGTCAGAAAGTACAGTTGCTAGTTGCCACTGATGTAGCGGCCAGAGGAATTGATGTAAGCGAGCTGAGTCATGTGATGCACCATAAACTTCCAGATCAATTGGAGGCCTATACGCATAGAAGTGGTCGTACCGGTAGAGCTGGAAACAAAGGTGTTTCATTGGCATTCATCAATAACAGAGAAGGAAGAAAGATCACGGATCTTGAGAAGAAGCTGAAGATCAAGTTCGAGCAATACGAGATTCCATCACATAAAGAAGTTGAACAACAACGTTTGGAAAAGTGGGCTACTGAGCTATTGTCGAATGAAGATGATGGCACTGCATATCAGTCGTATCAGAAGATCAAGCATCATTTTGACGCTATCAGCAAGGAAGAGTTGATCACCAAACTGATCAGCAGAGAGATGAAGCAGCTAGATCAGGATGGACAGCATGATTTGAATCAAGGTCAAGGTTCTGAGAGAGGAGATAGATCCAAGTCGAGAAAAGACCGCACTGAAGGCAGAGAAGAGAAGGGCAGAAGTGGCAATCTGAAATATCAGATCAATATTGGATATGCAGATGGCTTGAAGAAAGGTGAGCTTGTACAGTTTTTAGTAGATATGAGTGGAATCAACCGCAAGGATGTGGGCGATATCCATATGGATCAGAATAAAGCAGTCTTTGAGGTACTTGGAAAGGTGAATAAGAACTTTGAAATGAGTTTCAGAGGCATCTTTATTGGAGACGATAAGCCATTGGAACTTCGATTGATGAAAAGTGGAAGAGAAAGATCATCTAAAGGTAGATCAGATAGAGGACCTCAAAAAGGAAGACGTTCAACACGTTCTGATTCTCCATCTAAAGGAGGAATGCGCGTAAGAGGTAAGGGAAATAAAGGCGGAAGAGGAAGAAACCGCTAGAATCGTTCTTGGGTTAATTTGCATATTCAAACTAAATTTTTAGTTTTGAATAGAACAATCTAACCTTAAAATGATGAATCAAGAAAAAATCAAAGTACCCGGTTGGTTCTGGGCAGTAGCTGTATTAGCATTAATCTGGAATTTAATGGGTGTGATGGCTTATCTAGGTCAAGCTATGGCTACACCTGAGATGATGGAAAGCTGGCCAGAGGATACCAGGCAAATGATCGAGAACCGACCTGCTTGGGCTACTGCAGCATTTGCTATAGCGGTATGGGGGAGTACAATTGCTTGCATTCTTCTTTTATTAAGACGAGCGCTTTCAGAGAAAATTTTCATTCTTGCTTTTATCGGAATCATGGTTCAAATGGCTTACAATCTATTTGTTGCAGAACAAAATGTGGATTATGGTCCGGGAGAAATAGCGATGACCATTATGATTCCGGCTATTGGAATATATCTTATTTGGGTAGCTAGGAAGGCGAAAGCGAGTGGTTGGCTTCGTTAGGAGAGTGCAGTGTACAGATTTTTAGAGTAGAGAGATTTATAGGTTATTGTAGATATTCGTAATTCAGAATTGACAATTCGTAATTGATCTACATCCGCCTTAACCACAAAGTGCGCAAAGTTTTTCGCTAAGGACGCAAAGGGGAGTTGGACTTAATTGTCCTCCATGTTCTCCGCTTTGCCCTTCGTAGCTTTAGCGCAGAAGGGTGCCTTCTCAGTGTAGTCCGACGATAGGAGGTGCTCTGTGTCCAAATAAAGACAGATGGCCGTCTTTCAACATGATCTAGACGTATAGCTTAAAGTTGAATTTATTATAAACACTTTATCATGAATGATTTAAGGGACAAATTGCCAAAATGGTTCTGGGCTATTGCAATCATCGGACTCATCTGGAATATAATGGGTGTTATGGCATATTTGGCGCAAGTATTTGCGACTCCAGAAATGATTGAAACTTGGCCTGATGGTCAGGCAGAAATGGTGGAAAACCGTCCGGCATGGGCTACTGCAGCCTTTGCAATTGCGGTATGGAGTGGATTTATTGCCTCTATTGCTCTTTTAATGAAACGAAGAATAGCTTACACTTTATTTTTAGTTTCTCTTATTGGTATTGTTATTCAATATTTTTACGAGCTATTTCTAATGGAAACTGAGTGGAGCTATGAAGCAAATCCAGTTGTCATTATGATACTGATCCCACTTTTAGGGATAATCATGTTAATGGTTTCCAAAAAAGCAAAAGCCAATGGATGGCTTCGTTAATAGAGTATAGATTGTAAGATTCTAAGAGTAGAGAGATTTATAGATTGCGGTAGGTATTCGTAATTCATAATTGAAAATTCGTAATTGATCTACATCCGCCTTAACCGCAAAGTGCGCAAAGTATTTCGCAAAGGACGCAAAGGGGAGTTGGACTTAATTGACCTCCATGTTCTCCGCTTTGCCCTTCGTAGCTTTAGCGTAGAAGGTTGCCTTCTCTGTGTCACCCCGAGCGGAGTCGAGGGGCTCTGTGTCAAATAAAACTTCAAGTATTTCAAGTACTTCAAGCGCCGCCCTGAGCGCAGTCGAAGGGTATTCTTAACTACTCATTAACTTATTCATACTCTGTTGGGGTCAGGCAATGTCTGGCTTGCCGTGGTTAAAGAAACATTTCATATTGCTTCGTATCTTTAATGCATGCGAATCAATTACTTAGGACTCTTTCTACTTCTTATTATCGGTTTTAATGCAGAGGCCCAGAAAAAGCCAGTTCAAACAGAACTTGTCAATGTAACACTTGGGCAAGGACTTGTCTTTACTCAGAATCGGTGGGCATTCGCCGCTATGCGTCCTTCTGTGAGCAACACATTCTTCTGGATAAGACAAAGTCATATAGAGAAAAGGGTTGGATACTACAATTTTGGTAGGCATATTATAGAAAGGAGGAGTGGGGGTAACTTGCAAGTGATCGATTCATTGATCATTGATGGAAATGCAAAGATTTTCGATATTGAGAGTGATGAGATTGGTAATCTATATATGTCTATAACCTTCATTGACTCCTTAAATCTCCCAGGGTATGATACCTTATACCCATCAGCTGTTCCTTATGCAATGTTGAAAATTGATAGTAATTTGAATATTGCTTGGTTAAAGTTTGAAACAACAGGTGAATTTACTGTTACACCAGATGGAAGTAGGATATATATAAGAGATAGACTTGGAGGTTTAGGTGGAAACACCTCCATAGATCAATTAGATTCTGCGGGTAATTTTATTAGGACAAAAACTTTAAATGGAATTGGAAGTCTAACTAGACTAAAGGCAGCTTCAGATGGTAGCCTATTCTTAGGAGGAGGGTGTAGCAATCAAACAGCCATAATTGATTCAGTCAATTTTGGACATTCTTACTCTTACAATACTTATTATGCCAAATTAGACAGCAGTTTAACTGCTCAATGGGTAGTGAATATAGATGACATAAGGTGTGAAATACCAGATTTAGAGATCGATTCAGCGGGAAACCTTCACTTTTATGCTAATTTGAATAAAAGTGTCCAAATTGGTTCCACATCACTTACCAAGCCTCTTTTCTATGATGATTTTATCTATACTTCAACAACAGTTATTGGAGGATTGAATTATGCAAGAGAATGTATGGCAAACACATCAGGAGTTGCATTTATCAAGAATAATACATACACATATAAAGGGAATAGTCTTTCTCTTAATAGAGGTGGAGCTGCATTGGTGATGTATCAGAATTTCACAGACACTATTAATTGGGGTGGTGGATTTGTAACGATTTCAAGCGGCAGCAAGGATGTTCTTATTCTTGAATATGACCTAAATGGAAATCTTATTGGAGCAAGTTCATATCCAGGAAATACTTCTCTAACTATAAGAGGAATCTATTACTCAAGTGACGGTTCAGTAATTATTGGAGGTCATGTATATGGCTATTACATTGATGATTACTATAGAGGAACTATTAATGCTGCTTCAGCACCCTTGTTTCTTCAAAAGTGGGATGTTCCAGGAACTGTTGGACTCACAACTGTAGTTAAAGAAGATGAAGGAATGAGCATCTATCCAAATCCATCAGAAGGTGCGTTTAGCTTTTCAGAGAAGGTGAGTGGTAGAGTATTAGATATGCAGGGTAGAGTGTTGCTGGAATTCAATCAAGCCAATCAGATATCTTTAGAAAACCATCGGGATGGACTGTATTTCTTGCAGACTAATGAAGGGGAGGTCTTTAAACTAATTAAACGATAGTTTTTTTCTACACAGAGGACTTGGAGAAGGCTCTGAGAACACTGAGTTAGATTTCTTTTTCCTTAGTAATTTTTAATACCTCTAAGAACTCTGTGCCTTCTCAGTGATCTCCGTGTCCTAAAAACTCTAAGTACACTTCGACTTCGCTCAGTGCGGCGCTCTAAGTATTCTTAACTCTTAACTACCTCTAAACCTATTCATATCCCTACGATCCTTCTTTGTAGGTCGGCCTTTACCACTGCGTTGTCGAAGCTCTTTATTTTCCTTTTGAACTCTTTCATATGTCGCAAGGGCAGAGGCCTCGGTGGTTTCTTCGAGATATTCAGGCACTAGTTTCGCGCCCAGCCTTGATTTTGGGATATCGAGGATCTTGAAATTCCTCCATATGGGGTTGTATTTAAGAGAGATCTCATCACCAACCTTAACCGACTTAGCAGATTTCACCAGATCATCGTTCAATACCACCTTATCTGCATTGCAAAGTTTAGTAGCAATAGAGCGGGTTTTGCTCAAACGCACACACCATATGTACTTATCAATTCGCATTGACGCTCTAAATTTAAGACACGGAGGCCCCTTTAACAACTCATTAAAAAAGTAATTTGGAAAAGGGGCTACTCAGAGAAGGCACAGAGGTCATGGAGAAATCCTCATCCTCAGTGGACTCTGAGCCTTCTCAGTGATCTCAGTGTCCAAAAAAATCTACACACTTAAAATCTGCACCCTTCGACTCACTTCGACGTTTTATTCTTTTCTCCTTAATCCTTAAACTTTCATCCTCAATCTATCCTAATGCCAATTACTCTTTCGCTTCACCAAAACCTTCATAGCCTTCAAGCGCTGAGCATCGATCTTAGGAAGCGGATTTTTTGATTTAGGTTTAGAACGCCTAATATAGGCAGTAGATGCATGCCAGCCATTCTTCAGATTGTATAAGCGCAGGATAAGAAGCGCATAAAGAGGGACCATGGCAAAGCTATGGATCAAAAACGCAGATTTGAAACCGGCAAAGAATAAAGCAAGCACCAGCAGCAAGCTATGAATAAAACCCTGGAACAAAAGAAATTTGAAATAGCTCGCGAATCGAATTTGTTGAATACGGAATTCTTTCAAGATCAAGAATGCGGTTATAAAAGCCGGAATGTAAAGCAATAGGGCCAAGATCTCGGCAATTTGTTGGAGGATTACAAGCATAATATAAATGTACGCTTTGTATTGAAGACCTAATAATAGAGTAGTGTCTGAAATTATCTATTTAACATAATATTAATTATAGGACAAAAGCAGTAATTTCCGTAATACGAGCCTTAGCGAGTATTTACACATAATAGCAGTTCTTGGACAGTACTCTGTACAATAACGATAGCTATTATGTTAAGGAAATTACTGCATGTATTCTAAAGGGATTTATAATTCTATGCTTTTGTCAACTATAATGGATATTATGTCTGCGTTTCATTTAAGCTTTTGTAAGCTTTGCTTTCAGCAAAACCAACAAATGCTAAAACTCAACTTGCTTGGCTCTTATCAGCCAAGTAAATTGCTCGCACAAATCCACGCTTCTTTTAAGAATAAAATGAAGAACATTCGTTTACTTTTGTCCTATAATTAGTCGTTATGTCTCCGCCCGTTTGGCTAACGGGTCTTCGCCTACGGTAAATAACCGCTCAAATTGATTTAATTTTCTTTTTGCCGCCCCGAGGTTTTTCTTGCTCTACCCGGTGAAATAAGATTTGAGCCTATTCTTTAGAAACATTTTACCATAATGTGTTTTCAGATACTTTTCTCTTTTCAATGCATCTGCCTGTCCTAAACAAGCTTCGTAGTAAATTAATTTGAAAGGTCGTCTATTCATAGTTGATTCTACCTGACCTTTTTGGTGTTGCTCAAATCTTAAATCCAAATCCTTTGTATAGCCTGTATAAAGCTTACCATCCTTTTCGCTTTGAAGTACATAAGTGTAAAACATAATCAAATGTAAGGATTGGATTTATTTCACGGGGCTAACGCTAAGCAAATAAGTTTTCATCTTTGCCAACGCTGAAGCCACCCAAAAAGATTTCAAACACATTTGCTTTTTCCCTCGCTTTTTTTAGATTTCGGTTGCTATCAAATTTTCGTTGATACTATGAAAATTGATATAACGAGATTGTTTTAAATTTTAAAAATTCATAGCCTTGTTTACAAAGCTATCGCTTTGGAGAAACCGACTTTAGGAGGTTCACGAACACATTTAAAATATTATCAAGTCGTGAGTAAATCCGAATAAATAATAGTCATATACTCAACCTATTATTTATTTTTCTTTTTTCCTTTGATGAAAAAAGAAACAAAAAAATCAAGAAAAAACAATGCTTCTTCGCTCTCTTTGTGGCTTGCGCTGCTATCGCATCGCTGTTCCGCTAAGGCGGAACAAAACCAATCCAAGGACGATTGCTATTCGTTTTAGCCACAAATTCACGCCAACGCCGGCTCGCTGTTTTTTCGGGCTTACGCTCTTTGCATTTCGTTATTTAACATAATATTTAAGATTGACTCATTGCTTACAGATTATTATGTGTTAAAAAAGTACCTTTGAAAGAATTGGCAAGTTAATTTATTTAGAATCAGCATGAAAACAACTTATATAGGTGCAGGACTTTTAGCAGCAATAGCTTCTTCCCTATGTTGTATAGCACCTTTGATTGCGATTGTTGGAGGAATTGCAGGAACTGCTTCTGCTTTTTCTTGGATTGAACCTGCCAGACCTTTTTTAATTGGCGTATCAATTGTTGCTTTAGGATTAGCTTTTTATCAGGCTTATAAACCTGTAGTAGTTAATGATTGCAACTGTGAAGTCACTGAAAAGAAGAACTTCATAAATTCTAAAGGTTTTTTATGGATAATTACTGTTCTTTCGATTTTGATGTTTTCTTTTCCCTATTATTCTAATAATTTCTATCCTCCTATGACTTCAGAACAAAGGGTCTCTGACAGCACAAAAACGGTGCAATGTATCATTGATATTAAGGGAATGACTTGTGCAGGCTGTGAAAATCACGTGCAAACCGCTTTATTATCAATGAATGGAGTTACGGAAGCAAAAGCATCCTACAAAGATGGAAATGCAGTTATTCAAGTAGATACTTCTAAAATCGCAATTAGTGAGCTGAAAATGAAATTAGAAGATGAAACAGGTTACAAAGTATTGGGTCATAAAATCGGTAAATAATGGAAAAAACGATTGAATTAAAATCAACGATTACTTGCCCAAAATGTGGGCATCAGAAACAAGAAGTTATGCCAACGGACGCTTGCCAATACTTTTATGATTGTGAGAATTGTAAAACCGTTTTAAAGCCAGTTAACAATGATTGCTGTGTTTATTGTTCTTACGGGACTGTCCCTTGCCCTCCTATTCAAGAGAATGGCAGTTGTGGTAGTGATTGTTGTTAGTTATCGCTGTAAATTCAAATCCAAGAACGATTCCTATTCGTTTTAGCCACAAATTCACACCGTCGCCAGCTCACACTTTTGCATTAGTAGTTTTATTTAACATAATATCAAAATAGTTCTTTTTTCCAAAATTACTTACCTTTGCCATTGTGAAAATTTTCGCAGCAATTTTAGGTATTTTCTTTTTGTGCTTGGCAGCAATGCCATGTGCCGATGCTGCCCCTTCTGAAGAAACAGTGATTGAATTAAGTCAAGAGCATAACCACGAAGGTGATATGGCCGACAACTGTGCCCCACTTTGTTATTGTCATTGCTGTCATGTTCATGTTACTATTTCAAACGATTATCCTAAATTTTCTGCCATTACGCTTTTAAATGAACATACTAACTTTTATTCTAAAGCAGAGCCTGAAGCTCTAACCTACCCGCCATTTCGTCCCCCAATGGTTTAATTCAACTTTAATTGGGTAAGCACACCTTACCCCTTCTTATATCTTTTAAAAACCTATGGGTTTAAGGTATAATACGGAAGTAATAGCCGTTTTTGTTACGGATATGCTATCGTTTAAAATCAGCATGGTATTAACCATTTGATTTTCAATTTATCGTTGAATTAAACTTTTAAGTATGATTAATCAAATCATTTCTTTCTCAATAAGGAATAAATTTATTGTGGGCTTGCTTACGCTAGCTCTCATTGGAGTTGGAATTTATTCTATGAATACGGTCAATCTTGGATCGGTTCCGGATATTACCAATAACCAAGTACAGGTAATGACTGTGTCCCCCAACCTTGCTACAGAAGATATCGAGCAATTTGTGACCTATCCGGTAGAGTTGGCAATGGGTAATTTGCCCGGTGTAGAGGAAATTCGCTCCATTTCCCGATTTGGACTCTCAGTAGTCACCATTGTTTTTGAAGATGAAATGGGAACTTATCTGCCGAGACAATTGGTACAGGAAAAACTGAACGAATTAAAGGAGACCATTCCTGAGAAATTTGGAAGCCCATCAATGGGTCCTATTTCCACAGGTTTAGGGCAGATTTATGAATATACTATTCATCCTGAAGAGGGTTTTGAAGAAAAATACTCTCCAACAGACTTGCGTACAATTCAGGATTGGATTGTTAAAAGACAATTGACTTTGCTTGACGGTGTGGTTGAAGTAAACTCTTTTGGTGGCTATATCAAGCAATACGAAGTAGCCATCAACCCCGATAAGCTAAATGCACAGAATGTAAGTATTTCTGAAGTATTTGAAGCTTTGGCTAGAAATAATGTTAATACAGGCGGTGCATACATCGAAAAAAACCGAATGTCCAACTTCATCAGAGGAGAGGGACTGATCCGAACATTAGATGATATTCGAGCTATTGTTATTAAAACAGAAAATGGTATTCCGGTAACGATTGGCGATGTAGCCTCAAAGGTGCATTTTGGGCATCAAGTACGCTATGGTGCATTTACTCAGGACGGTAAAGAAGCTGTTGGAGGCATTATTATGATGCTTAAAGGTTCTAATCCTAATGCCGTAATTCAAAATGTAAAAGACCGTATGGAAGTGGTTGAAAAATCCCTTCCGGAAGGCTTAACCATAAATACAATTATTGATCGAAGTGAATTAATTGACAGGACTACCAATACGGTAAAAACTAATCTACTAGAAGGAGCCTTGATTGTAATCTTTGCACTTGTACTATTATTAGGAAGTCTGCGGGGCGGTATCATAACAGCTACTACTATTCCGCTCTCCTTATTATTTGCATTTATATTAATGAAGCAATTTAATGTTTGGGCCAACCTAATGAGTTTAGGTGCTATTGACTTTGGAATTATCATTGACGGTGCGGTAATTATCATTGAAGGTACGGTTTATGAAATTCAAAAACGAATCCGAACAGGGAAAATTAATTTTAGCCGGGGAGTCATGGATGAAGTTGCTTATGAGTCTGGCAGCACCATGATGGGGTCTGCATTCTTTGGTCAGATTATTATCCTCATTGTATTTGCCCCAATTTTGTTTCTTACAGGCGTAGAAGGCAAAATGTTTCAACCCATGGCTTACACCTTTGGCTTTGCAATGATTGGAGCAATTTTCCTTTGCCTAACCTATGTCCCTATGATGTCTGCCTTGCTTATGAAACCAATTCAGAACAAAAATAACTGGTTTGGCCGATTTGAGCGATGGCTGGAAAAAGTGAGTGACAAAATTATTGGTGGTATTCAAAAGGCTTACTTGCCCTTGCTAAAAAGTGCTCTTCGCTTTAAAACTATAGTGATTATTGTGGCTATTTTTCTACTGGGCATCGCAGGATTTACTTTTTCCCGCATGGGAGGAGAATTTGTTCCTCAATTGGATGAAGGAGATATTGCCATGCAAGCACTCATTAGACCCGGAAGTTCACTTAGTGAATCAAAAGATGTTTCTATAAGAATTGAAAAACTTTTACTGGAGGATTTCCCGGAAATTAAAACGGTAACCGCTCGGATTGGTGTAGCAGATATTCCTACAGACCCTATGCCTATGGACATTGCTGACATGTATCTGATTCTTGAAAAAGACAAAGATAAATGGGTATCAGCAAATAGTAAAGATGAGCTAATTGATAAAATAAAAGACAAACTCGATAAGGAACTTGTTGGTGTTAACCTAGTCTTTACTCAACCAGTAGAGTTGAGATTTAACGAATTACTTGAAGGAGTGAGAGAGGACATTGCAGTAAAGCTTTATGGTGAAGATTTAGAAATTTTGTCTAACAAAGTGCAGGAGATGGCAGATATTATTTCTACTGTACCCGGTGCCGGTGATGTAAATCCCGAACGTACTTCAGGACTTCCCCAAATGACTGTTCGTTACAATCGGGCTAAAATCGCACAATACGGTCTTAATATTCAAAAACTGAATGAATACGTGAGCTCAGCTTTTGCCGGCGGAGTAGCAGGAGTAGTTTTTGAAGGTGAAAAACGATTCGATCTTGTGATCCGCTTTGATGAAGCTCATCGGAAAAGTATTGATGACCTTCGCACCCTTTATGTTGATCTTCCGGATGGTACACAAGTGCCAATTGAAGAAGTGGCTGATATTAGCTATGTCCCGGGTCCGATGCAGATTTCTCGTGATAACACCTATAGAAGAACTTATGTTGGGGTGAATACGCGAGGAAGAGATGTAGAATCGGTTGTAAAAGATATTCAAGACAAACTAAATGCACAATTGGACTTACCACCCGGTTATTATATTACCTATGGTGGAGAGTTTGAAAATTTGGAACGAGCTAAGAACAGGTTGGCTATTGTTGTTCCAATAGCATTGTTTCTGATTTTCGTCTTACTCTACTTTGCCCTAAAATCATTCTCTCAATCCATTATGATTTACATTGCAATTCCACTAGCAGCTATTGGCGGTGTGTTTGCCTTATGGATGCGAGACATGCCCTTTAGTATCTCCGCCGGTGTAGGGTTTATTGTATTATTTGGGGTTGCGGTGCTGAATGGCTTAGTCTTAATTAACCGCTTTAATTCTTTAAAAGAAGAAGGAGTAACCAAAATCAAAGACCGCATTTTTACCGGAACTAAAGAACGGATTAGACCTATTATGCTTACGGCAACAACCGATATTTTCGGATTTCTGCCAATGGCATTTTCAACCTCAGCAGGTGCTGAAGTACAACGGCCATTAGCAACTGTAGTGATTGGAGGAATGCTGACAGCTACTTTTCTGACACTTGTAGTACTGCCGGTTTTTTACACTTTCGTTGAGAAACGCAGGGAAAAGAAAATTGGAAATCAGGGGAATAAAACAGCTCTGAACACCATCGTTCTGCTCATTGGTTTAGTTGGTTTATTCAGTATTCCTCAATCTGCAACCGCACAGAATTTAAATCCAGATACCTTGGAGACTATTTCCCTTAAAAATGCTCAACAAAGGGTTGTTAAATTTTTTCCGCAAGTGAAGGCGAAAAGATTGCAAATAGAAAGCGAAGAGGCTCTCAAAAAAACGGCTTGGGATTTTGGAAATACTCAAATATTCACAGGAGCGGAGGAAGTAAGCAACAATACAGATGGAGTTTATACCCGGATAGGGGTTCAACAACAAAATATTGATGTCTTCGGCATTGCCCCACGCTTACGGTTGCAAAAAGAGCGGATAGCTCTTGCAGAAAGTTCCCTTGACTTGTCTTTAGCAGAGCTTAAACGAAAAGTGAAACTAGCTTGGGGGCAAGCTTATGCTGCGAAAAATACTTATCAGGTATACAATCGGCTAGATTCGCTCTTTACCGATATTGAACGAGCAGCAGATGTAAGATTGGAAGTAGAAGAAACTTCTAAACTAGCTTATTTAGCTACTAAAAATCAAGCCAATGAAGTACGAATTCAAAAAGAACAGGCCTATCGCAATTACTTAAGTGCATTGCGACAGCTTAACTTATGGCTGGTCAGCGATACCCTTTATACCGTGCCCAATGTGCCCAGTGAGCAGTTAACCGGAATACTCAATTTTGATATGGATTCCTTAAATTCTCACCCATTGCTTACTATGTATCAACAGCAAATAGAAGTGGCTGATGCTAAATTAAAGGAAACGAGATCAGACTTTTTGCCTAAGTTACAGGGTCAATATGGGTGGCAAGAAGTTGGAGGGCAAACCGGCTTTTATACCTATCAAGTAGGCATTAAGATTCCCTTGTTTTTTAGCCCTGAACTCGGACGTAAACAAGAGGCAAAAATCCAGCGAGAAATTGCCACCGAAAACCTAAGGCAAAATCAGCTTCAATTTAATGCACAATTTCTGTCTAAAAAGGAGGAATACCTGAAGTGGCGTAACTCTTGGAGCTATTACAAAAATCAGGCATTACCACTTGCTCAGGAGCAGAGAAAAGGAGCAATAGCCGCCTACCGTGAAGGAGCAATAAATTACGTTACCTTTTTGCAAAATATTAGGGATGCTATTCGCATAGAAGTGGATGCTTGGAATGCTTTGGGCAATTATTTGAATAACCGCTACGAACTTGAATACTTTTTAACAAAAAACTAAAACCGGAAACGGATAAAAAATTAAAAACGATGAAAAATTATATCATAAAATTATTTACGCTACTGTTTTTAGCCGGATTTATATCAGCTTGTGGCGATAATACGAATGCAATTGAACACAATCATCAAGATGGTGAGCAAAATGAATCACAAGTAGGTAACCATGAAGAAAGTCTGGGTGAAGTTCATTTGTCAGGATTGAAATTTGAAAGTCTGGGAATAAAAGTAGATACGCTTCCATCAAGACCTTTGTCAGGGGTGGTAAAGGCTAATGGACAGTTAGAAGTACCACCACAACATGAGGCTACTGTTACTGCTATTGTAGGTGGTAATATCACTTCTATAAAAGTGATTGAAGGAGATAAAGTCAATAGAGGTCAGATACTTGCTTATTTGTCTCATCCAGATCTTACTGAAATTCAAACTAAATATATCGAAGCATATAATCGCACTGAATATTTGGAGAAGGAATACAATCGTCAGAAGAAGCTTTACGAAGAAGAGGTAGGTTCGGGCAAAACTTTTCAGGAGACAAAGTCTGATTATTTTTCTATGAAAGGAAAAGTAAAGGGCTATGAGGCACAGCTAAGGCAATTGAACCTGAATGTTGAGAAAATTAGCAATGGTGATGTATATGAACAGATACCGGTAGTAAGCCCTATAGATGGTTATATTGAAAAAGTGGTGACTCAGATTGGTCAATATATTCAGCCTCAAACCGGAATGTTTAAAATTGTAAATACCGATCATATTCATGCGGACTTAATGGTATTTGAAAAGGATGTATATAAAGTAAAAAAAGGACAAAAAATTGCTTTCACAGTAGAATCAGTTCCCGGAACCACCTTAACTGCCGAGATTTATTCTGTAGGCAAACAATTCGAGCAAAACCCTAAAGCTGTTCATGTGCATGCGGAAATTAAGGAAAAGAAGAATTTCTTGATTCCGGGCATGTACATCAATGGAAAAATTCAAACGGAAAGTAATACTGTAAAAGCTCTGCCGGAAGGAGCCATCATTGAGGAAGAAGGCAGGCCTTATATTTTTATGGCGGAAGCACATGAAGAAGGTGGTGAAACCGAATGGGCATTTAAGGCTATTGAAGTGCGTACCGGCATATCCGATGAGGGATGGGTTGAGATTAAATTATTAGAGCCTTTTCCTGATGGAGCTCAAGTAGCCATGAATAATGCCTATTACTTAATTTCTGAAATGAAAAAAGGTGAAACGGAGCATGAACATTAAGATATGGAGAACAATCGAAATAAATACCTAAAAGAAGCAAGAAGATTACAAATATGGAACGTCATTTATGATGTTATTGAGGTGGTTGTTGCTCTAATTGCAGGCGTTTCTTCCAATAGCTCGGCACTTATTGGTTGGGCTTTAGATAGTACCATTGAAGTTATAAGTGCAGCTACTTTAGGTTGGCGTTTACATGGTGAAATTGAAGGAATTGATGAAGAAAGAGTGCAGCGAAGAAAGAAAATAACATTATATGTGATCGCCGCTTCCTTTACTTTAGTTTGCTTTTTTATTTCCTATGATTCTATTTCGAAATTGATAAATCAGGAAACTGCTAAATGGAGCACCGCAGGATTGATTATACTATTGGTTTCTTTGGTGGTAAACCCAATTCTAATTTATTACAAAAGAGATTATGGTAAAAAACTTGACAGTTCCGGCTTGTTGGCTGATGCAAAAGACACTTTTATTTGCCTTTACCAAACAGTGGTAGTCCTCGCCGGATTGTTACTTTCAAAATGGTTAGGATGGTGGTGGGCAGACCCTTTAGCTGCACTTTTAATTGTTCCTTATGCAGCAAAAGAAGGTAGGGAAGCCTTTAAAAAAGCGAAGGAGATTTCTTATGAAGTCGGTTGATCATTTTGGGATTTATCGACAAGTTGGTTTTCATTAAAAAGGCGAAGCAGAACATAGTCATTAAACTAATGCTGATGTACTAAAACAATAGAATAAATATATGAACGGAACTAAAAAAGAACAAGAAGAAGCAATTCACTATTACGATAAGATTTCGACTATCTACGATTTTATCTCGAATTGGTATTATAAAAAACCAAGAAAATATGCAATTGAAAAACTCAAATTAAAAAAAGACCAAGTTGTTCTAAACCTGCCATGTGGGACAGGAGTGAATTTTAAATATTTTCAGCATTATCTTAAAAATTCAGGATTGATTTTAGGAATTGATTTATCTGATGGAATGCTGAAACAAGCGGAGCAGAAAATTGATAAAAACGATTGGACAAACATTGATTTACAGTTAGAAAATGCCATCATGGTCGATCAAAAATGGGTTAATGAGTATTCAAATGGTAAGAGAATAGAAAAATTCGATGCTGTATTTTGCGATTTAGGGCTTTCCGGACTTCCTGATTGGAAGAACATAATTGACAACATGATCTCAATATTAAAACCGGGAGGGTCGATTGTAATTCTTGATTGGTACGTTGAAAAGCCCGGACTATTAGGGAAATTTATTAAATGGATTGGCAAAGGAGAAGTTAAAAGACCACTGTGGCAATACTTACAAAGCAAAATATTTGACTTTGAACTGAAGTGGTTTGGGGTTTTCAATGGTGTATTTGTAGCATCCGGTGTGAAAGCACCTAAATAAAAGAAAACGATGAATACTGTAATTCCAAAGAAGTTAAAGCCATTCTATCTAGCAGAACTGAATGCTTATAAATGTGAGGTGCAAAAGAATAACTTGCATAAAGCTTGGCAACATTTAGAGAGAGCTCATGTAATAGGGCAAGCCTACCCATACGAACATTCCTATGTGCATTGGAAAATGCTTTTGTTTGGCATCAAAATTAAAAACACAAAAGAAGTAGTCGGGCAGATTCCAAGATTAGTGTTTGGTGGTATAAAGTCATTCGTAGGTACTATTCCGGTAGGCAATACAGGCGGAGCAAACGTTCCACCTCTTCGTCCCTTGCCAATTTCAGAGGAAATTCAAAACATATTTAAATTAGCGGGAGTTAAAAAGTAATGCAATATGGGACATAATCATTCACATGAAAATGAATCCGGTAAGAATCTAAGAACAGCGTTTTTACTTAACATATGTTTTACCATTTTTGAAATAATTGGTGGCTTTTACGTCAATAGTGTCGCTATTATATCCGATGCCGTTCATGATTTGGGAGATAGTATTTCATTAGGCATTTCATGGTATTTGGATAAAAAATCGAAACAAGTAGGAAATAAGAAGTTTTCTTTTGGTTACAAGCGATTTTCGCTCTTAGGAGCATTAATTAACTCCTTGGTTTTAATTGGTGGTTCGGTTTACGTAATTTATGAAGCGATAAACCGATTAATTGAACCTGAACTTTCAGATGCTAATGGTATGATTGTTTTTGCAATAATTGGAGTATCTGTTAATGGTTATGCCTCTTGGAAATTGAGTGGTGCAAAAACATTGAACGAAAAAGTAGTTTCATGGCATTTATTGGAGGATGTTTTGGGTTGGGCTGCGGTGCTTGTAGTTGCTATAATTTTAAAATTTAAACAAACCCCCTATTTAGACCCTGCTCTTTCCCTTTTTATAACTGCGTATATTTTATTTAATGTAGTCAAGCGACTAAAAGAAACATTAGTCATATTTCTACAAGGCGTTCCAGACGACATTAGTATTGATAAAATTGAAATCGCATTAATTGCAATTGAGAATGTGGATTCCATTCATCATACACACATTTGGTCTCAGGAAGGAGAAAGCCACGTTTTTAGCACACATTTAAAACTGAAGAATATTCAAAATTTGAATGAATTATTGAAATTGAAAAAAGCAGTAAAAGAAAGCTTAAAAGAATACCACTTCGATCATTGTACGGTAGAAACAGAATTGGATAAAGAGAGTTGTGGAATAGAATAAAAGGATAATGAAGAAATCAATTTTCAATATTGCTCAAATGGATTGCCCGTCCGAAGAACAAATGATACGGATGAAATTGTCAGAGTTAAATGGAATTCATCAACTTGAATTTGATATTCCCAATAGGAAACTGACCATAGTTAATGAAACAGATTCTAAGTTAATTCTTGATTCTTTAGAAGATTTAAAACTCAATACCACTTTAATTTCTGAAGAATCAATTAAAGATTATGTAGCTGAAAAATCAACCAATGCGAATGAGCGTAAAATGTTGTGGGCAGTTCTCATTATCAATTTTACCTTCTTTTTGATTGAATTGATCTATGGTTGGCTTTCAGATTCAATGGGGTTAATCGCTGATTCATTAGATATGCTTGCTGATTCTTTGGTTTATATTTTGAGTCTGATGGCAGTTGGAGCAGCTGTAGCTAAAAAGAAAAAAGTAGCACGTTTAAGTGGATATTTTCAAATGGCTTTAGCAGTTTTAGGTTTAGCTGAATTAATAAGAAGAGTTTTCGGAACGTCTGAAATTCCTGAGTTTCAGAATATGATTATCATTTCAATTTTAGCCCTAATTGCCAATTCTGTTTCGCTCTACCTCATTCAGAAAGCCAAAAGTAAAGAAGCTCATATGCAAGCTTCAGCTATTTTTACTTCAAATGATATCATTATTAATTCGGGTGTAATTGTAGCAGGTGTTTTAGTCTACCTGACTGAAAGTAAGATTCCCGATTTGGTAATTGGGTTAATCATTTTTGGAATTGTATTAAGAGGTGCTTTTAGAATATTAAGATTAGGAAAATAATAATATTGCCTCCCCTACTTCACACACTTTCGTTTTCGCTGCGCTGCACCAAAAAAGTGTTCCGTCCTTCCCCAAATTGAAGAGAAAGAGAAAAACCTTCCCTCCTTTTTTAAAAAGAAATTAAATCAGCTTCCCAAATAAAATTTTGTCATGATTTTTGGGGAATTGAAGGGTTAAAATCACGCCAAAATTTAATGCTGCGTTATTTAACATAACGCAAGGACATTATAGGGCATAATAAGATAAATCCCGTAATACGTAGTATTTAACATAAAATCAGTTCTCGGACACACCTGTTCGAGATCGATCGATTTTATGCGCCGTGCTGAGCCCGTCGAAGCATTAAGGGATTTATCGCATTCATAATAGAATGATCCAAAAACTCTATTATGCCGCCCTGACTGCCTATATATCGCAAACCGTCCGGGTTTAACAAAATATTGATCATTGGAAAGACTTGCTTTCTAGTGGCATTTAATTGCTTTTGAGAATTAGCAATTTTTACTCCTAAATTTTATAATCATCAACCTTCCTTTGCCTTGAAAATGCTACTTAAAGTGCTTTGTAAATGAAGAAAAACGTTTCTACTAAAGTTAAAATATCTGCACATATAGTGGGATGTGCCTTGCTTTTTATTAATCTGTTTATGCAAAAAGTCGTTGGTCAAACTACTGGGTTTACTGGTGTGAACGTTTCATACTTGGGTGAAATGGTTACTCATCCAGGTATAAAGGTAGGTGTAGATTATGGATTGAGTGCGTGGTCAAAAGTAAAAGCAGAGGGCAAAGAGCGTGAAAGAAAGATCTCGAAAAGCATAGTTTTCTCGCCATCCTTAGGATCATTCTACCATAAAAGATATCAAACAGGGTTTTTCATTATTCCAGAGCTGAAGTACTTGAGAGTAAACCCGAAAGGCTTTTATTATGATTTAGGTATTGGGCTCGGCTATTTGCGAACTGTAATACCCAATGTTTATGAAATATCCCCTTCTGGAGATATCAACAAAGTACAGGTGGGTTATGACTACTTATCTTCCTTATGTTTTATAACGTTAGGGAGATCCATAAATAGACAAAACGACAATTCAATGTCGCTTTTTGTAAAGCCACAGTTCATGTATGCTATTCCCAACTTTACATATGGAACAGGATACTTTTTTCTAGAACTCGGGGTAAACTTAAAAATCAAAGAAACATGAAAATAACAACCATTTACATTTTTTTAATGCTTGCTTTCTCTTTCTACTCCTGTGAAAAGTTTGAATTTACAGAAGATGCTGATACATTTTACCATTTAAAAGTAAGCGATGCAGTAATTCCCGTTTGGGTAAAAGGCAATACGGAATCGAAGAAATTTGTTGTATTCGTTAATGGAGGGCCGGGCCTCACCTCTTTAGACGTTGCTCACATGGACGCACTTGGCTGGGAAGGTTCGTTAGAAGACGAAATAGCTATGGTTTATTATGACCAACGGGGTACAGGAAATGCACAAGGTAGAATTCCGCAAGAAACGTTAACCCTTCGTCATTACCTTTTAGACTTAAAATCAGTTGTACAAAGCATCCATGGAATGTATAATGGTGCCCAAGTATTTTTAATGGGACATAGTTTCGGTGGATTTATTGGTCAGTCTTTTTTGCTAGAAGATGAAAACAGCCATCTTATTTCAGGATGGATAAATATAGATGGTAGCACTATTGTAGACAATGAAATAACTTGGCAATACAGGCACGGTTTTTTAATAGACATTGCCAATGAACAGATGTCTGAAGATTCTATAAAGTGGTCGAATGCTATAGAATGGGCACAAAACAATAATCCAATAGAATCGCAAAGCCAGAAAGAAGAGTGGCGAAAATTCATTGGGCATGCAGGTGAAGGATTAATTCCAACCGATGATCTCAATATATCAGCCAGGGATTTTCTAGGAGTTATCTTTAATTCTTCCTACAACATATTTCCAGCATACTTATCAGCAAATAGTAGCTTGGTAAGCTATAAACTATATACAGACGCTGAAGGAACAAACCTCTTACCCCTTTTACACAAGATTGAAATACCTGTTCTAACCATTTGGGGGAAATATGATGATGTGATCCCTCCCCAACTTGGAATGGACGGGTTCAATGCTCTTGGAACTGTTGCCAACAGAAAAGAATTTATTCTTTTTCAAGAATCAGGACATCAACCTTTTGTAAACCAAGCCGATTTGTTTACGAAAAAGGTGGTTGAGTTTGTCAATGACATTTAATCATGAAGAACATTCTCTTTCATTGCTCATACTCAACTTATTTCCTTCAAATACAAATGTTGAGTTTATTGCTCAGAAAAGTAAAGTCGGTCGTTATTCTTTCTCTTTTATTGGTTATAAACATTAGTTTACTATCTCAAGAGTCAAACAAAACCACTGAATGGATCAATGACCTAGATTATTTAAAGGATCAAATATATAAGACCTTACCGCAAGCCGAAGAACGAATTAATGAAAATGATTTCAACCTTCAGCTTGCAAAGCTAAAATCAAAAGCATTTTCACTTTCTAAAGAAGAAATGGCTGTTGAAATCATGTCCTTACTAGCTTTAACCAAGGACAATGATTGCTTTGTTTACCCATTTCAAGAGGCACTGAATACCCAAATCCTTCCCCTCAAAACTTATTTCTTTTCTGACGGACTTTATGTTTGCGATGCGGCCGAACCTTATGCAGACTTAATTGGCGAAAAGATTGAACAAATCGGAAATTATAAAATTGATAATTTATTCAAAAGGCTTCAGGCGGTTATGCCTGCTGACAATGTACACTATCAACGGTATCAGTTTAGCTTGTACAGTCAACTCCCAAACTTTCTTAAATGGGCTGGAGCTATTGATAATCAAAAAGAAGTTTCTATTGTCACCTCTTCCGGAGCCACTAACACAGTTTCTTTCGGAGACTTGTCATCCTACCTTAAATTAGAGCGGACGCTTGCAAGTCAAGTGGGCTTAACAAGCAGCCAAAGCATTCACGAAAAGGAAAATTATTGGATGGAGTTTTTGGAGGATGGTAAATGCCTGTTCGTTCAACTAAAAGCTATTGCTAATAATAAAGAAGGGAACTCTTTCTCTGATTTTGTGAAAGAAATTGAAATACTCATTAGTAGTGGCAAAGTAGAAAAAGTTATCATTGATAACCGCTATGGAGGTGGTGGGAATGGGTTTATGTTAAGTGACTTAACTGATTTATTGCACGAATCAAAGGCAATCAATCAGAGTGGTAAACTTTTTGTCTTAACCAGCCGCAGTACCAAAGGAGCATTGCTTGAGCTTAGCGCTATACTTCAATTAAACACCAAAGCCATTTTAGTCGGTGAAGCAAGCGGTGAAGGCCCTAATACCGTTGGTGACCGCATTGCAGTGACGCTACCAAGTTCTGAGATAGAGGTAAATCTAACAAAAGTGTTTTGGCCGACCTCTTTTAGGTTCGACCAAAGAAAAACCATTCAGCCGGATCTTAAAGTGAACTATACGCATGAAGATTATCTCTATAAGCACGATTCTTGGCTAGAGGCTATTCAGGAGTATAAACTAGCATCTAATAAAAAGCCGACACCGAATTTTAGCTTGCAAAATGAGTTAGTTGGGAAATACAAAGTAGAAGGTTACAAACTGAGTATATACCGGGAAGATGGTAAACTCTATGCTGTAGTAAAGAAGAAAATGAGAAGCTTTTTTGAACTTCATACTGAACTATATCAAGCTATGGAAGGATCCCTTTCGTCAGATATTCCCCAACTCAGCTTTCTTTATGAAGAGAAGGATGAGGAAAGCAGTTTAACTAAACTAAAATGGCTTGGGAAAGCATATGAGATGAAAGAATAAGCCAGCACTTCCCAATCAATTACAAATAATTATGGTTGAACAGTTGGGACTCTATTTTCATTGTAATATCCATTACGGGATATGGTCTAATGTTTCCGAGTACGACAATTAGAACTTCATCATCGAGGTACCGATGAATGTTACAGCTGTATCCATACATGCTGCCACCATGTCGCACTAATTTGCCACTTGGCTTTGATGCATTGTTTCTTTGATATTTTTTTACTTTAAACCCATAACCGTAGCTGCCATATTCATCTTCCTTGCCATCAAAAAGAAGTTTCTTGCTTTCAATGGTTAACAACTGGCTGGAGTATAGAGCCTGATCCCATTTTAATAGATCTCCAATTGTCGAATACATATCTCCTCCACCTTTGGCATAAGCTATATAATTTGGCCTTGCAATGGCAAGTTCACCATCCACTACATCATATCCTAAAGCTTTATCTAAGACTTGGTCGTTGGTTCTTTCAACTCCCGTACTGCTCATTTTAGCTGGCTCAAATATTTCATTCCTCAAAAAATCTTTGTAAGACTGACCACTAATCCGTTCTAAAACTAAAGCAGCCAATTGATAGTTTAGATTTGAATAGGCATAGGTTGATCCTGGAGTAAAATTAAGTTCCATTTCTTGGTAAAGTTCAAGTAACTCTTTGCTAGAAATATCTCTGTATTCAAGCTTCGTAATGCGATTTAAATGTACTGGCAAACCGGAGGAATTTTTCATAAGAAGGTGGAGGGTTAAATCACCCACTTCGTTTTGCAATTCCGGCAAGTATACACGAATGGGATTGTGGAGATCAACTAACCCTTTTTCGTGAAGGATCATAATTGCAATAGCTGTAAATGATTTTGTGGCTGAACCAATTAAAAACTTAGTTTCTACTCTATTCTTCTCTCTAGTTTCAACATTTGCATAGCCCAAGGCATTTTGATAGATCACTTTTCCCTTTTTAGCGACCAATACACTTCCGCTAAACTCATTATTCTCATGGTAGCGGCCTAACAAACTGTCAAGCTTAAGTCGCATTTCTTGACCATTTAAAGCTGGGATAGCACCCATGAATGCGAAAGTCAATAAGATTAGAGTTCTTTCGACCAGTAAAACTTTAAATTTCTTTACCATCCTTGTTTAGTTTTTTTGTGGTAATCACTTTTCCATTTGAATCGTATTCAAATTCAATCATTGCCACTCCATTATCGATCCGATTGATTAGTACTCCTTTATCATTCAAATAGCTCATTCTAATTAATTTATTTTGAGAACTATACTTGTACTTTACTTGATGGTAACCTCTACTATTATGAAGAACTGCTTGATCTTTTACAGTAAAATAGGATAAAGAAATTCTCCGGTTTCCATCCTTACTCCACTCTATTTTGAGAAGATGATAATCAGCTTCTAAATGGACTCCCCGATTACCCTCTATATCGTAGAATCGTCTTTCTGATATATTTCCAAATTCATCGAATTCCGTTCTACTTTCACAGATTCCATAAGCACTATAAATTCGACTTCCATTTTCATCAAAGTGGATAAGTTGACGTTCATATCCAAATTCATTAAAAAACTGTCTGCCCAAAGCAACATTGGGCCCATTCCCTTTTTCTAAATCACTTGAATTATTTAGGACCTTCCAGGATAAAAAATTTCCTTCATGGTTTGTATAAATTACATCTTGAGACGCTCCTGAAGAGTTTTCTATTAGCTCACCGTTCTCATCAATATTTTGCATACGAGCTATTTGACCAAGGTGATTAAAATTTAATTTTAATCGATAAAACTCAAATCCTGGCCTTATGGCTACGCTTTCTCCTGCTTGATCTTGTCTTTCTTCAATTACAGATCCATCCTCTTGATAACTCCATTGGTATTGATAGATGCCCCAACTATTGGTGATTCTATTCTCATCCTGATCTAAGAAGTGGAGCGATTTTCTATAGCCTCTCTCATCAATAGTATAGCTGAAACTACTACAATTACCCAAGACAGCGGTTACTTTTCCTTCACTATCGAAAAAAAACATATGCTCTGTACTATCTGTATAGCTAAACTTTATTTGGTGAGAAAGCATAAACAAATTAGCCGTATGATTCGGCTTTCTCGGAGTTTCTCCATTGTAAAATGCAATACTTTTTAGCTGGTAAAATTCATCAAAAACAAAGCGATAATGATTTCGACTTAGCGCCACTTCCTTCCTTAAGGGCACACTTCCTTCAATATAAGATAGTGGTGTTTCTACGAATTTTAAGGTTGAATAATAAAAGACTTGCTCCTCAGCTTTTGACATTAAACTGAAAGAGAATATGAGTGGTAATATAATTCCAATAAGCTTTTTCATACTATTTATTTTTCAGGTACTATTTTCAGAACCATTTTCTGTTCAAAGCGAATTTCTTCGCCCCTATCATTCATAGCAGCCCTCCATTGATCGTGATCTAAAAAATAGCGCTCAATTTCTTTGCCTACGGCAGTATCAATCACTCGATGTAGCATAACTTTTGATATGTGTCCATCTTTTTCAATCACTAAGGAATAAAAGTTACTTCCGTAGACCCCATTTTCTCTTAAGCCAGGTAGTTTTTTTTCAAGGTGAGCCAGTAGGTCTTGTTGAATGTGCAATTGCATGGAATCCGTAATAGGAGGTTTTGCTGCATAATGATAAATTCTATTAAGATCCGTCTTAAGTTCTTCTACTATTTCTAAATCAGGAATGAGGTCAATTTCTTTCAGATCAGGATAAGTATTCAAAGATTTTCTCTCCATTTGCCCTAGAGATACATACTGCAGCTGAGTAAGTGCGCTGTGCTTTTTCGATTGATAGTCGATCGACCCCAACTTGGGAATCACTTTACCTTCTTGATTTAACATAAAGTGATGGTTGTATTCAGTAACGGACTTCTTCCATCCTGAAATAGGGGCGCTGTAAGCATATCCTTCTTCATAAAAATACACCTCGGCTTTATCGTCTACCATAAAGGCAATTTCACCTTGAGTTAAATGCCACTGTCCATTATGATATGTTAAAAAAGCAAGAGCCTTCTTTTTTTCAGTTACAAACTGTTTGGGGAATGTCGGTGGACAAACAACATTAAAATCATGCTTTACTTTCAAGTAGTCTCCTTCTGTTATACCACTTTGCTTTCGATGCAGAACCTCTAGTATTTGAATTCTAAAAAAACCATTTCCTGCAGCCCTTAGCTGTATATGAGCAACTAAATTGGGTTTAAGCAATAGTTCATGCATTTTGTGGGGCGCTTGATCGGCGAATAGTCGAATGCAAATACCACTAAAAAGCAGAATGGTGATTATTTTCTTCATCCTTGATTATTCCACTCTTTTGAATTTTTGCCAACCATAATATTCTTTGATCAAAAAGCGCTTACCATTTCGGTAGCCTTTTATTGGATAGGCTTTCACAATAGCCTGAATTAATTCTGTGTTTTTAGGAAATACATTTAATAAAATAACATAGTCTTGGTTCTTTGGAGTGGCTTCTACTTTAAAATGCACCGGATGCTGCAAAATTGACTTAGAATTTGAAGGATAGGCCACTACATCGATAAGCTGGTCGTCTTTTAATTGAAAAGAAGCGCTTCCCAAGAGATCGCTTTTTCCTCTTTCAATTAAAGAATCACCTTGCAATATTCTGTAAGTAAATGGACAGAGTTCATCTCTAAAGTAGGTATTGTGAATCAGAATTGAGGAAACTGTATCTTGGTTTTCTTGAGCCACTATTTTTACTGCTTCTGCTTGCTTTCCAATTTGTTGAAAATGCAAGAAAAGCGAGTCTCTTTTTATGTGATAATATCCCATACCAAAGTAGTCACCCACATCATCCCATTCCTCATAAGTAAAAGAACCATCCTTTCTAAAGTGGATCAGTCGATCCGATTCTGCGATCTGAAGAAATTCTTCTTGGTAATAACCAACTAAACCCTCTTGTGCCTGATGAAGCAGTGGAAAAAAACTAAGTATCAAGTACGAAAGTAACTTCAACTTTATTTCAATTGATTCATCCAGTTGATGGTAGTCTCCCCAACTCCCTTATGGTAATGGTTTGCCATGTAAGCCCAATATTGACCATTGTTCATCACTTCGATCTTCTCTTCCATGGACTGGAATCTTACAAAACCATGATCTGCTTCTTTGATCAACTTTGCCGTAGCGCGGTTTGGGTGATGACGGTTCACGATCCTTTCGATGGCGTAAATATGGTCAGGATTTAGGGCCTCTACATCAAATTCGCCATATATAGCCAATACATGTGAATTCACTTTGGACCATTCGGTCGACAGAACCAAGTTTTGGATACTCGTCCAGTAGGTGTAATGCCGGTGGATATATTGGCCGTTTTTAAAACTTTCTAAGGTTCCCTCTTCCTCTAATAGCTTGTAGATCTCTTCGTTTTGCAATATTTCCTCATTCGACTTTTGAGCCACGAGCAATTCATACCAAAAAGGCGTGGCATTCCGAATATCAGCCTCTATCTCAATATCACTAAGATTAAAATATAGTCCTTGAACTCTGGTGAGTTCTTGCATGTATTCAAACCATGTATTAACCAAAGTTCCGTAAGTCATAACCCCTTTGGGTTGAAACTCTGAAGCAATTAATGGGGCTACGATTCCTCCGATGGAGTGTCCGAATAGAAATATATTTTCCGGATCTATCTGAGGCTTTTTTTGCAGGTCTTTATACCCATTTCTAAAAACTTCAACTTCTTCTAAAAAGTCGATATCAAAACAGTTTTTGTCACTCTTGCTATCCCCCATTCCCGGTTTCTCAATTCGATAGACTGCATATCCTGCAGCTACCCAATCATCAATTAACTTACGCGTTGGCTGTTGCGGTGAATAAGCAAGATCGATGGATTGACAAGGGTATCCTTGAATGAAAAAAACTACTGGCGCTTTTTCCTTTCCCTTGGGAAGGTGAAGAATTGTTCTCAATTGATTGCCTTTATAGCTTACACTGCTGTATATAACTTCAGCAAGGTCTGATTGCTCCATGGGTCTTGCTTGGGCAATTCCTTTGGTTTCCAATCTCTTTCCATTTCTATACAGCACTACTTCTAACTTATCTCCACTTCTATAACGGCCTATTTCCGTGACAATATCTTGAATTGAATTAATGATGCTTCCGTTTAGTTGAGTGATGATGTCGGCTTCTTTTATTCCAACTTTATCTGCCGTTGTACCTTCTAGAACACTGATTACATAAACGCCTTGTGGCTTATTCAGCCCATTTACCTTTGCTATTGAATCATTAACTTGCGATAGCCTTAAGCCTAAAGCAGCTCTTCGGTTTAATTTATCTTCTTGAGCACTAAGGCATGTGCTTAACAGGCTAATGGCAAATAATAGTATGCTAATTCTCATTTTTATAGGATTAAGATTTTCGTTGTGGGAATTGGTACTCCCCTTTCTTCATTTGGTTTGTAATCATTTCTAGTCGTGGTTTAAAGCCTTCAGGACAAATTTTCGCACATTGCTTTAAAGCAACAGTAGCAGCTGACTTTTTCCCTAAATAATAATAGGCAATGCCATGGTAAAGCCTCATGCCCCAATCCTTTTCATATTGTTTGATAGCTTGATTGAGTAAATTAACTGCCTCTTTGTCTTGCTTAAGCTTAATTAAAGTTACAGCCATTTGACGTGCTTCAGAGGCCGTATATTTTAGCTCTTGAATATTTTCTAATGCCTGATTGAACTCCACTTCTCGGGCTAAAGCATCAAGAATCTCCAGTTTGGTGCTCAGGTTTACAAAGCTTGGATGAGCAGCAAAGCCTCCATAACCTCCATTCATCGAACGATTTACCCAATCCAAAGCTTCTTCCAAATTCGTATTGTGCTGTACACACCATGCCGCTGCATCATTCCAAGCTTCCCATTGATAGGTGTTCTCTCCATTTAACTCATAGCGCAATTTCTCTACTGTGGTTTGCTTTAAGTCTACTTCTATGGTAAAAGGGATCATTCTGTTTGTCCATTTTAAAGCTAACTGACAGCTGTTTCCTGTTTGCTTCATCACCTCGTATTTTAATCTCTCAGAATATGGAGCAAGCGTATCCTTAACGATTACTTGAAGCACCACATCTTCATCAAGGTTTAAATAGTAACTACCCCACAGATTATCTGGTTGAGCAAAAAGTAAGGTATGCTCATGGCCATTAGGAATGATGTGAAAACCATAGGAACCGGCTTTCAATTGCTGTCCTTCTATTTTTACATCTGTATCAAAGCTGATGGTGGTGTTTTCATTCGCTCCTGCTCGCCATGGTGTTGGATTGCCGTTTTGAGGAATTACATAAGGATTGTTCCAAACATCTCTGCCATTAGCTGCCGGACTGTGGTAATTAATTTCGATAAAGGTAACGCCCAATTGTTGAACCAATTTGGCCTTAGGACTGGCTTTAGGTAAGGTTAAGGTATGAAATTGAGCATTCGTGCAAAAGCTAAATAATATGCTCCCAAGAAAAAGAAGTGATCTCATGTGAACTTTTTATGCAAAGCAATTCATAAGGCCCCTGTTTCAAGGGGTAATAATTGCTAAAAGTTCCATTTAACCACCATAAGCTCCAGCTATCAAATAGTTAAACCGCAAAATCTTTCATTCAACTAAATTTAGCCCTGTGAATCAATGTGGTTATATACGAAGAATACAAAATAGCGCGCTGCAAAATTGGAGTGAGAGTAATTGTGTAGCCTCTTCTTTAACCTTTTTTGAAAAGGAGCAGGAAAATGCGCCTCTTTCCATAAAGCTCGTAACCAAAGGGATAGAAAGGTATCGACTTGGTTCTGCTAGCTACAAGCTAAACCAAGGTGAATTTATCGTTATAGCGCAGGGCCAAACCGTAGAAACTACGATAAAATCAAAGGAGTCAACGAAAGGCATTTGCATCTATCCGCCTTTGTCGATGATTCAAGAAGTATTTGACGGTTTTGGGAAGCCTTTAGAAAAACAATTGGATTCAGAAATTAAACCAGAATCATTTCATTTGACCACCTGTATTTATCGTTTGGTTTCACTTCAGGCCACTTCAAGGTTTTTAAATCAACAAAGCCCCACACTTTTAAGTCAAAGCGAAAAAGACGACCATTGGTGGCAATCCTTTTACCTCAATCTTGCAGAACATTTAGCCTACGACCAACAAAAAATAAACCTGATTCTTGGTCAGTTGGATGTGGTCAAAAAGCACACCAAAGAGGAGTTATACCGACGAATTTCAAAAACAAGGGATTTTATCCACGACCATAAATTTGAAAACATAGACTTGAATGAATTGGCTCAGCTCAGCAGTCTATCCAAGTATCATTTTCTCCGATCGTTTAAAGCCATATATAAGCAGTCGCCCTATCAATACCTCTTGAACTTAAAACTTGCAGAAGCCAAAAAATTACTCCAAAAAGGGTATAACTATCGGGAAATCGCCAATGAAATTGGCTATTCAGATACCAAGAATTTAAGCAAAAAGCTAAGGGCTTAACTTACTTTTAATTAAACAAGTGGTTTAAAAAATGACAAATTAGTAATTGTCATGCTTCATCATTTTTCCTTTTCAAACCTTTCCCTTAAGATAGAAATAGGAACATCACCATTTTCCAATAGTCTTTGGTGAAAATCTATCCATTGGAAGTTTTCAGATTCTTTCGCTTTCGCTAATAAGCACAACATTTCATGAGCGCCATATTTATACGTTATGACTTGAGCTGGCCATCGTTTCATTCTGCTTATTTCGCGCCATGCTACCTGATCTTGATCCTTGATGTGTGTTTTCCAATAAGTAAAGGCTTGCTTGTCGCTCCAACCGTAATAATTGATTCCCACATCTAGCACCACACGAACCGAACGAATCAAGTCCCATTCATATTTTCCATACTCATCCATCGGGCTAGAATAGATATCCAAATACTCGACATAAGCTCCCCAGCCTTCGACAAAACCCGGGTACCAAAATAGATCAAGTAATGCTGATCGATCTACTTTCCCATTGACAAAGCCTTGGTAATGATGTCCGGGAAATGCTTCGTGTGCATAGATCCATTCAATTTGTCTTTGGTTGAACGCTTGATTAAAGTAATTGAAATAAAAGGTACCTGCGTTATAAAAAGCCGGGACATGTGCCAAATTTGAATCTGTTCCTTGGGCAATTTTGGCTGCTTTCATTTCATCCGCAAAAGGAAATAGATGCGCATATTTCCGCTGCATTTTTTGCTGCGCAAGCTCAAACCGCTTCTGAACTAGGCTAACCTCATTCAAAAAAAAGGAAGAGTCATTGATGTGTTGGTTAAATTCATCAGTATTATACCCAAGTTCCACTCTGATCTTTTCCATCTTATGTTTTACGAAAGCCACTTCGCGCTTTCCAAAAGCAAATAAACTATCCGGATTAACTTCAATATCTACCCATCTTTTCAACAGGTACTGATACCAGTCTTTTCCGTGCTCAATGTGTATAATTGAAGCCGCTTTTTGCGGTAGTTTTCCTCTCCACTTCTTTGAAAGTTGAATTCGGAATAGGTTAAGTTCCGCTTCATATAATATTATCGCCAAATTCAATTCTTGCTTTGCAGTTAAGTCAGCCTGCTTAAAAGTTTTTACCTCTTCTAATACCCTTTTAAAGAATTGCTCTTGTTTTGCCAACTGTTCATGTTCAGGGATATCGGCTAGCGTTTCCAAGTAAGCAATCCGAATTGGTGGAATATTTAAGTTTTCATACTCTTGAATAAAACGTTTTTCAAAAGCACTAAACGAATGCTCTTGGGCTTGAGAAGCTATTGAGAAAACTACCGAAAGAGTATAAAGTAACATCTTCATCACCTAAGGGGTTTATTAATTTTAAAGGACATGCAAGGAAATCCATTTTAGGAATAAACTAAGTAGGCAACAAACCTATCTAAAGGAAATACGGCATATGGAGTTAAAGTTGCTAATTTGTACTGCAAGTCAGCTAAGCTAGAATTTGATCTATTACCTAGAAAAAGTTGCAACCGGATCTTCCATTACTAGTTAGCAATAATTACCCCTAACAATCAACCTATATCCCTCAATTTTACTTCTGAATTTAAGAAATCTGTACTTAATTTATAGACCATGAAATCCTTCCTATTTGCCCTATGTTCAATAGCTCTTCTAAGTTTGAATGCTCAACATATTATCCATGTTCCAAGAGATGCAGCGAATCTATCTTCCGCTGTGCAATTAGCCAATTCAGGCGACACTATCATATTTGCGTCAGGCATTTTTACTGACTCTGCACATGTGAATAATAAACGATTGGTTATTCAAGGTCAAGCTGATGGTAGTAGTGTTTTATCCCCTGGCATTAATGGAAGGTCGTTTGAGCTTTTGAATTCGGATGTTGAGTTTATTCACTTGACATTTGATAATTTACAACAAAATACTCCTGCCCCAAACTATGCCATAAGCGCAACTTACTCTGATGTAAAGATTTATCAATGTTCATTTAACAATTTACTGTCGCCGGTCTATTTATATTGGGGTCATTTAGCGATAAGTCATTCAACCTTTAGTGAAGTTAGAGGATCTACTGCTTTGCAGCTTGCCGGCGGTTCCTTTAATATTCATAATAATCTCTTTTATGGCCAGAACTACTCTGCTGCTATGATCAATAGAGCAAATGGGAGCTTTTATAATAACACCCTAATTGGCGCTACCACTAGTCGGAATTATGGCATTATTATAAATGTAGATTCCATTACTCATATATACAATAATATAATAGACGGATTTGCAAGAGGAATTTATCTCCTTGCTACAGACTCCTCTGAATTTAATGCACTTAGAATACACCATAACAATATTTATAATGTTGCCCATTTGTATCGATACGAATACAATGAGAGTTTAAATCGCCCCATATTCTATGGGAACTTAACTCCTAACCCAGGTATTGGAGAAATAAGTGTTTATTCCAATTTTATGGATACACTCAATAAAGATTATAGTCTTCAGTCAAATTCCCCATGCATTGATGCAGGTACTAATGCTTACCCCAACTCTATAGGCATTGATTTAAATGGGAATAACCGTCTAGTTGGTCTACAAACAGATTTGGGAGCCTTTGAATATTCAGTTTTAACAGGATTAGATAGAACTCACCATGATCTTGAAGCTAAAATTGAAGTATTCCCCCAACCTACGAATAACCATATCTATTTAAGATTCAAAGAGAAACGACTAGGAAGAATAGAGATCTTAGACACATCTGGGGAGGTTGCTAATCAAATTACTCTTACCGGTCAAAATGAATTAAGAATAGAGCTTCCAGAAACCAAGGGCTTGTATTTCCTTCGTTTGATAAATGATGAGTCAGTAATTGTAAAAAAAATAATAAAGATTTAACTTGATTCCGAAAGAACAATGTTTATCATACTATATAGAGTTAAGAGTTAAATGAAAAACTTGTCTATTCAAAGGCAAGCCATTTTAATTTGGGCGTGCCCCTCTACCCTACTTCGCAGTTCTTCGGGTCGGGCAAACGAGCCTGATTAAATCAGGAGAATTCACAAACACCGTTGAGAATGGACAAGTTTGAGTAATCCGCCGAACATTACTATTCTTACGATCACACTTCATCTCACATAAACAATTTATAAATTTTATAGTTCTTATAATTGAGAACTAAAAAAACCTTCCTATATTTGCAACAAAATATTTCCAATGAGTGATCAAATAACACTTACTGAAAAACAGAAAAAATTGATTGAGCAATTAGGAATATACCATGAAAAAAGTGGTTTATCTCCAGCTTCTGGAAGAATTAAGGCCCTTTTAACTGTTTCACCTGTACTGGAATTGAGTTTTGATCAAATTAGGGAGACCTTACAATTAAGTAAGAGTGCTACTAGTAATTCAATTAATTTACTAATGAGTATGGGAGCAATTGATTATATAACTCATCCTGGTGATCGAAAAAGATTCTTTAGGAGTAAAATTGGAAATTGGAGAGATACAATGAAACAGTCCTTTAGAAATATTACAAATGTTGCAGATCTATTAGAAGAAATTTTAATTCAAAGGCCAAATGAGACTGAAGAGTTTAATAAGAATCTAGAGGAAGTAATTAGCTTTATGAGATACTTTAAGAAAGAAATACCATCACTTTATAAAAAATGGGATAAATCGGAATAAAAAAATTTAACCCTAAAAGTTCTTTTTATTCAGAACAAACTAAATTTAACTATATATTAATATATGTTCAAATCATGACAAAAAATAGAATCATCAGTTGGCTTAGCTGTCTTTTATTGGCACTACCACATACCATTAAAGCGCAAGCTGAAAAAACCGAGTTCAATCTTAGCTTAAAAGAAGTACTTGAATACAGCCTCAAACACAGTTTCTCTATCCAGCAGGCTACTTACGATCAACAAAGTGCCAAATTCAAAGAGATGGAAGTAATGAGCAGCGGTCTTCCACAAGTCACTGCAGAAGGACAATATCAAAACTTTCCCAATTTGCCTACGCAAATACTTCCTGGAGAACTCCTTGGTCAGCCTGGAAGTGAAATTGAAGTACAATTTGGGACTGAATACAATGCAAATGGTGCTATCAAAGTAAATCAGCTGCTTTATGATCAATCTTTCTTAACTGCTTTGAAAGCCTCTAAAAGCTCTAGAGAGCTCTATCAGCTCCTTAAGGAAGGTACCGAAGAGGATGTAATCTATGAAGTTTCTACCGCATTCTATTCTGTATTGCAATTGGAAGCTAAACTCAAGGTCTTGGATAGCAACTTACAGACTTTAGACCATCTAGAACAGTTGATGAAGGTGCAAATGGAGAATGACCTTGTGAAAAAGACGGATTACGGCAGAGTGAAAGTAAATAAGGTGAATATAAACACCGAATACCAAGCTCTGGACGCCAGCTTAAAACAACAGAAGAACTATTTGAAATTCCTAATGGGAATGCCAATTACCAATGAGATCAGTCTAAGAAAGGGTGAAAGTATTGAAGAGATCAATCTTAAATCCCTTCAAAATGCGAGAGTAGATCAAATCTCTTTAAAAATTATAGATAAACAAAAAGCCTTAACTCAGCTTGAAAAGCAATCCATTATTGCGCAATACTACCCTACTCTATCATTGTTCGGACAACAAATGTGGCAAGCTCAAAGATCTGAATTCAACTTCTTTGATGGAAATGAACCTTGGTTCCAACAAACTTATTGGGGAGTGCAATTAGAGATTCCAATTTTCGATGGACTTAGAAAGCATAGACAGATCCAACAAAGTAAAGTGGCTTTGGATAAAATAAGTTTAGAGAAAACTCAAACCAATCGTCAGCTGGATATGCAGTTTGTTAACGCTAAAAAACAGTTGCTAAACAGTTTAAAGTCGGTTAATGCACAAGAAGTAAATAGAGAGTTGGCTAAAGAAGTATATCAGCAAACTAGGCACTTGTACCAAGAACAGGTGATTAGCTTAACTGAATTCCTTGATGCGGAGCAAGCCTATCTACAATCGCAAAACAACTATTTCAACGAACTCATAAAATTTAAAGTCGCTGAGCTCGACCTTTTAAAAGCTCAAGGAAATCTTAAAACTATTCTGAATCAATAAAATCAATATTTAAATAATCAATCATGAAAAAAACACTAACCGTCCTATTTAGCATTTCTGTTTTTGCTCTTGTAGGGTTCACCCTCTATGGCAATAAGCAAGACATGAAAGAAGAGGCCAAGCTTGCCGAAGTAAAAAGTGATGCCATACCAGTTGAAATCACTAGCTTGGAAAGAAAGAACATTAATACGGCATTTAATGCAGATGGAATACTAAATGCAAAGACCGATCTAGCTATACTCTCAGAGACTACTGGCACTGTGGTGAAGATGTACAAAGAGAAAGGTACCATGGTTTCAAAAGGAGAACTTTTGGCACAAATTGAGAATAATACCATCCAAGCTGAAGTCTCAGCTGCTAAAGTGAATCTTGAAAAGGTCCAAACAGATATGGATCGTTTTACTAAGCTTTATAAGGAGAATGCGGTAACCAAAAGACAATTGGAAGATGTGAAGATCGATCTAAAGGAAGCTGAATCTAGATATAGCTCTGCACAAAATCAATTGGAGAATAGCTACATCAGGGCAACTGCATCTGGCAAGATCAATAATGATTTCTTACAAGTTGGTGAGTTAATCTCTCTAGGCCAAAAACTATATGAAATTATAGACCCTAGCATACTTAAACTCAGCGTAAAGCTAACTGCTTCTGATGTCCTCTCTTTAAAGGAAGGTAATCTTGTTAAAGTATCAGCTCAGGTATTTCCACAAATGAAACTGGATGGTAGAATCATCTCAATAGCTTCTAAAGCTGATGATGCTTTGAAATACGAAGTTGAAATTGAAGTGATAAACAAAGGTGATGTTGAGTTAAAAGCTGGCATGTACGCTACAGCACATTTCAATTCAAAAGGAAATCAAGAAAAGAACTACCTCGATAGAAACGCTTTAATAGGTAGTATCCAAAATCCTGAAGTCTATGTAGTTGAAGAGGGCAAAAGTCACTTAAAACAACTTACACTAGGCGAGATTCGCGGTGAACTTGTAGAAGTTTTGTCTGGAATTCAACTAGATGATCAGGTGGTGCTGAACGGACAGATCAACTTGAGTGAAGGAACAAAAGTGAACATATTAGAAAAGTAAGATCATGAACATTACAAAAACATCAATCAAAAGACCCACCCTAGTAGTGGTGCTTTTTACCATTCTAATAGGAATGGGTATGTTCAGCTACTCAAAACTAAACTACGAACTGCTTCCAGACATGAGCTTTCCTGTTCTAACGGTTACTACAATGTATCCGGGAGCTGCACCTTATGAAGTAGAGAATTCAGTTACAAAGGAGATTGAAGATGCAGTTTCAACCTTGGAAGGACTAAAAAGGGTGAATTCCACTTCAATGGAAAGTGTTTCCATTGTTATTGTGGAAATGCAACAAGGTGTAGATGAGGACATTGTACTACAAGAGGCCCAGCGAAAGATCAATGCTATACAAAACGAATTGCCAGATGATGCAGAACAGCCTTCTTTGGGAAAGTTCGACATCAATGATCTTCCAATAATGAATTTAGGGGTTGCGGCAGATCTAGCCGGAACTGAATTATATGATCTAGTAGACAAGACCATTCAGCCTCAATTGGCTAAGATACAGGGAGTTGCTCAAGTAGATATTTTGGGCGGACAGCCAAGAGAAATTAGAGTGAATATCAATGAGAAGAAGTTAGAAACCTATGGACTTAACATTCTTCAAATAAGTCAGGCCATTAAGAATTCAAACATCGACTTCCCTGCGGGGAAAGTGAAGAATGGCGAAACTCAAACTTTGCTTAGACTGTCAGGCAAGTATGCCAATTTAGATCAGTTGCGAAGTCTAGTATTGAGCATGAATCAAGATGGATCGGCAGTAAGACTTAAAGATGTTGCCGAGGTGCACGACACGCAGAAAGAAGCTGAGATCATTACTAGAGTGAATGGTGAAAGTGCAATTGGACTTAACATTCAAAAACAAGGAGACGCAAATGCTGTAGAAGTTAGTGCACAGGCAAGGGAGTTAATGACAGAATTGGAAGAGATCTATGCTGATCAGAATTTGAGATTCTCTATAGCATCTGACAGCTCAGAATTTACACTAGAAGCTGCAGATGCGGTGATCCATGATCTACTCTTCGCTGTGATTCTTGTGGCTTTAGTGATGTTACTCTTCCTGCACAGTTTAAGGAATGCCGTAATAGTAATGTTGGCTGTACCTGCTTCTATCATCTCCACTTTTACTGTGATGATGCTTATGGGCTTTTCGCTGAACTTAATGACACTGCTAGCGCTTTCCTTAGTGGTTGGTATTCTGGTGGATGATGCCATTGTGGTAATTGAAAATATTTACCGTCACATGGAAATGGGAAAAAGTAAGTTTCAAGCAGCTTATGATGGAATTCGCGAGATTGGGATAACTGTTATTTCCATCACATTGGTAATTGTTGCTGTGTTCTTGCCACTTTCTCTTACAGGAGGACTGATAGGAAACATTATGCGCCAATTCTCAATTACGGTTGCGATGAGTACCCTATTGAGTCTCTTAGTTGCATTCACAATGATCCCATTGCTTGCATCAAGATTTTCAAAGATCTCACAATTAAAGAGCAAAGGCTTAATTGGTAGCTTCATAAGCTGGTTTGAAGGAATCATTAAGAGCTTTGAGAATGCCATGACGAATGCCCTTAAATGGTCGTTCAATCATAAGTTCATTGTCTTATCAACAACCTTTGTATTGTTCATTGCCTCCTTTACTCTAGTTGGATTTGGCTTTATTGGAAGTGAATTCGTTTCCAATGGAGATAGAGGTGAATTCAAGATGGAAATTGAGCTCCCTAAGAAGGCGAGTTTAAGACAAACCAATCTACTCACTCAAAAAGTAGAGCAATTTATTGATCAATATCCAGAAGTTGAACGAATTTCATCTACTGTCGGACAAAGCTCAGGACAAATGTCAACCAATGCCACACCATATATGGCTGAGCTTAACGTGCAATTGGTTGATAAAGACAAGAGAAAAAGTTCTACTGAGATTTTCTCAAGAAAGTTACAGATAGCTTTAGAAGAGAATATTGTAGGTGCAAAGTTTAAAGCTAGTCCGGTTTCTATGGTTGGAGGAAGTACAGATGCACCGATCCAGGTGATTCTTAGTGGCACCAATCTAGATTCTGTAAAGGCGGTTTCTCAAAAAGTAAAGCAAATTGTTAAAGGTATAGAAGGAACGGCTGAAACAGAAAGCAGCTTAGAAGCTGGGAGCCCTGAGATTCAGGTTGTTCTTAACAGGGATAAGATGGCAAGATTGGGTCTCACATTAGATGCTGTTGGAGGAACGATGAGAACTGCATTCAATGGAGTTGAAGATTCAAGATATAGAGATGGCGATAATGAATATGACATCAATATTTTATTGGATGAATTCAATAGAGATGAGACTGAGGATGTAGCCAACCTAAGTATTATTAATGCTATGGGTCAGAAGATCCAGTTAGATCAAATCGCCGATATTATTGAGGGAAGCAGTCCTACAGAGCTAAATCGTAGAGATAAAGTACCCACCATTACTATTTCGGCACAGGTAATTGGAAAAACTGTAGGAACAGTAGGTGAAGAAATTGTAGCAGCACTTGATCAATTAGAAATGCCTGTGGGAGTGAGTTATAGTATGGGGGGTGATCTGGAGAATCAAAGTGATGCTTTTGGAAGCTTGGGTGTGGCCCTTTTAGCTTCTCTTGCGATCGTGTATTTGATCATGGTAGCGCTCTATGAGAGTTATGTTTATCCACTTGTGGTTATGTTCTCTCTCCCACTGGCAGTAATAGGTGCCTTATTAGCCTTGGCTCTATCAAAAAGCGCATTGAGTATCTTCTCAATTTTGGGAATGATTATGTTGATAGGTCTAGTTGCAAAGAATGCCATTTTGGTTGTAGACTTTACCAATCAACTTAAAGACGCAGGACTAGAAGTAAAGTCGGCACTATTGAAAGCCACTCAAGTACGTATTAGACCAATTCTAATGACTACTCTGGCAATGGTAATTGGTATGTTGCCAATTGCACTCGCTTCTGGTGCAGGTGCAGAATGGAAGAATGGATTAGCATGGGTGCTGATTGGAGGCTTGACAAGTTCAATGTTCTTAACTTTAGTTGTAGTACCTGTGATTTATTACATATTTGATAAAGTGCTTGCCAAGTTTGGCTTGGATAAAAAGCAATCAATAGTGTTAATAGAGACACCGAAAGAAGAATTGAACACAGAAGTTTCGGAGACATTACAGCATGCATAAAGAAACTATAATTAGTGGTTAGTGGTTTAATTGTAGTACTAGACGGGGCACATCTTGGGTTCCGTCTAGTTTATTTTAAATAAAATTTTCAAGCATGACAAGAGAAGAATTGATCCAAAGGATTTTGAAAATAATGCGAACAAAAGGAGCCCATGCTATTCGTATGAGCCGTTTACATAGAGAAGCGAATATAAGTTCTAAGCTTATTAAGGCACACTTTTCAAGCAAGGAAGAAGTATTTGAAGCATGTATGACATGGGTGCTCGATATCCATAAAGATTTCGCTAGCACTGTTCAGAATGACCTAAGTCTGAACCCATTCCAAAAGCTCATTCGCATCTATAAACATGGTTTAGTGGAAGTGATGAACTATCATCCATCCTTCTTTTTCTATTTGAAGAAAAAACAAAGTAGTACATATAAACTTATTGATGATTATACCAAGCATATTTTTAATGAACTCTATCTAGCATTATTAGAGGAGTCAAGAAATAAGGGATTTTTGATTTCTGGAATTAACCTAAAGGTATTCTGCAAGACACAACTTTCACAGAGTCAGATCATCTTGGAAAAGATGTATGCTGAGTACTATGAATATACAGATCAAGTAGTTAAGATCCAACTTCTTAGTCTAAGAAGCATATTAAAGAAAGAATTCATGGATCAATTTGATGAGGAATTGATGATTAAATAGAACTTCCTAAAAGATGACAAGCCATTTTCTTTTATAAATTCTCTTCCATTAAGCCAATTCAAACAAACAAGCCCCCAAATCCACCATAAATAACAAATTGATCTAAGCATGTCGAATTCACAAATCTCAACTTTCTAATACCACCTAATACCACATCCCAAACCCTTCTTAGATCAACACTTCCCTCTTCTCTTTATCAATCGTTGATAAACTCTAAAATCAAATAATTCTTATAGAAATACCTCAAATTGTCACAAAAAAAGCATCTGTATAGATATGGTCATGTGCTATACAATTTTACTAGGACCTATCCAGCTCTAATTCAATTATTGAACAACAATAACTTAAACTGTGCTTTCATCTTCATAAATAAATTACCATAGACAATCTTCTATGATTAGATGTATGATAAGCATTAACACTTCTCTTTCATTAGATCGCCTTGTAGTTTCAATCTTCTTGACAAGGATATTAATTAGCATTCAAGCTGGCTTGTCTATTTTGTCTTATTTAAGAAAATTTAGTTGTAAGGTATAGTTTAAAGTTGTCAGAAGCCTCTAGTTAAAACCAATCCAAGCTTAGGGAAGAATTCAATAGTCTCCAAATAAAAGGATGATGTGAAAAAGCAAGTAATAATTGCTTCAGACAATTACGAGATACTTGAAGACAACTGTCCCGTATTAATTACTTGCTGCTTTTGACTTGTTCTCGGATAGTTTCGCTAAACTGAATGCAGCAATCGCCATTACTAAATCTCTTACTGCAACATCCACATAATTCCAGCTTAATAGTAAAGTAATTGCAATAGACACTAACCATACAGAAACCACATATGCTCCTATTCTTGTCTTAGTTAAAACCAAGATGCCTGCTATAACTTCGATAACACCAACAATCATCATGAAAGCAGAAGGCTCAAAAGGCAGCATGGAGGCAAATCCTTCTGAAACATACTGACTCCAATCTACTAAAATGTTGGTAAACTTATCCAGACCGGCCACAATAGGCACTAAACCAAATGTGTACTTTAATATATCTTTAACTGAGTGTAAATTCGAATTCATAATTAATATTGATTTAAAAATTTATATAACTCTTTGATTGAGTACCTAAAAAAAGGTTACAAATTTTTGTAACTAATCTGAACGTTTTTTTATCTAAAAAGAAAAACCTTTAGGTTATGGATGGAGTGAGGAGTATACACAAAAGTGATTGTCAATTATCAGATTCTGATATTGTAAAACGAGTAATTTCTGGTGAAAGTGAACTCTACGAACTTTTGATCAGAAGGAATAATCAAAAGCTATATCGAGTAATTAGAAGCTATTTAAAGGAGCTTAGTGAAATTCAAGATATCATGCAAAACACCTACTTAAAAGCTTTTGAGAAGTTATTTCAGTTTAAGCACGAAGCCACTTTTTCTACTTGGCTGATAAGAATTGGAATTAATGAAGCGCTCGTTCGTTTAAAAGACAAAGGCAAAATACATCAGCTGAATGATCCGTCAAAAACAATTGAAAGTAATGCCATAATTGAAATTCCTGATAAAGATCAACCGAATCCCGAAAAGGATTTTATAAGAAGAGAAATGAAACAGATTCTAGAGGAGTTGATTGATAGTTTAGAACCTAAATACAAAACAGTATATATGTTAAAAGAAGTTGAAGGAATGAGCATAAAAGAGGTTTCAGACTGTGTAGGAATCTCTCAATCAAATGTAAAAGTTCGTTTACACAGAGCCAAAAACACACTCAAAGAAAAATCTCAAGTACTCATTTTAAATAAAGAAATTGATGTTTTTGAGTTTGGCGACTCAAAATGCGACAACATAGCTGAGAGGATTATGAGTGTTATTAATTAATTGCAAATTTCCCTTTTGTTAACTCTATTAATAATATAGAATTGAATCTAAAAGATGACTTAATAGACCTAATCAAAAAAAATGAAACCCGCAGTAGATCATTGGACATCGCTCCCACTGATCGAAAAGTATTATTGGAAAAAGTAAATGCTTATACCGAGGAGTTTCTTACCAACCTAGGTATTTTAAAGGCATATGAAGGAAAAGGATATGATAAGTTTAAAGAAGATCAGTTTTTTGAAATCAGAGAGGATACGCTTAGGGTTGATCAAATATTGAGTTTGCTTAAAACGCGAATTGACCAAGTAGGCTTAAATCCAGCATCTCCAGGGCATTTAGGGTACATTCCCGGTGGTGGAATCTTCGAAGCAGCAGTTGGAGATTATATAGCAGCAGTAACCAATCGATATGCAGGGGTCTTTTTTGCTTCTCCTGGCGCAGTGCGTATGGAAAATGCGCTTATAGATTGGGCAGGTAGATTAATGGGATACAAAAACAACTTTGCAGGCAACCTTACTTCAGGAGGTAGTATTGCAAATTTAATCGCAATTTCAACTGCACGCCATGCAAAAGATATTACAAGTAAATTGGTTGCCCAATCGGTAATATACACCACCCAACAATCTCATCATAGCATTCAAAAGGCCATAAAGATTTGTGGATTAGAGGAGTGTACGATTCGATTTGTCGACCTAGATGAAAATTATCGCCTGACTCCTGAAGTACTAGAGAAACAAATAATCGAGGATCAAAAACAAGGCTTGCATCCTTTTTTAATCATTGCCAATGCAGGGTCTACAGATACAGGAGCTATAGATCCAATTCAACAAATTGCCGTAATTGCCAATAAATATGATCTATGGCTTCATCTTGATGCTGCCTATGGTGGGTTCTTTATGCTCAGTGAATACGGCAAGCAAAAAATGAAGGGGATAGAATTAGCCGACTCAATCATCCTTGATCCACACAAAGGGATGTTTATACCTTATGGCAGTGGGATTATACTTGTTAAGAATAAAAAATATCTTCTTGAAGCCAACAACTATGAGGCAAACTATATGCAGGATATTAAAGATCATCAAGAAGAATATTCCCCTTCAGAATTGTCACCGGAACTGAGTAAACATTTCAGGGGAATGAGATTGTGGTTACCATTAAAACTACATGGAATAGATGTTTTTAGAGCATGTCTTGAAGAAAAGCTGGGACTAGCAGCTTATTTTAATAGAATGGTAAAAAAAACTAGGGTTTGAAACTCTTCCAATGCACTACTTATCTATTGTTGTATACCGATACCCAAGCACTAATGAGCATCCAGACAGTTTCAATAGAAAGTTAGCACAGTTTATTAGAAAGGATGGAAGAATCTTTGTTTCTACAACAACCTTAAATGGGAAATTCATGCTTCGTGCAGCTATACTGTCATTTAGAACACACCAGCAGGATATTGATTTGTTGCTAAAGTTGTTGAAAGAATACATTGAAAATAACAATTGAATAATATAGCCTAGGGTCTAGGCTATATTATTCGTGCTATCAGCTTCTTTAAAACTTCACCCCAACATATAGGTTGGGCTCAAAAAGAAAATAGTCTGCCCATTTATCGTCCAAAGTTTTGAATTCTTCAGGTGCTTCGGTGTCAATCCAGAATTGACCATGCACTTGAGGTTCTATAAAGAAGCGCTTACTCTTGCCAAAGGCAATGTGATAACCAATGTGCACAGAAGTGTACAGCTTGAACCCATTGTCGATCTTTTTATTGTCCTCATCCAAATAGGTTTGGAATAGCGGCAACACTTCAACTGTGCTGAATAGTCCTTTCCAGAGCATGCGTTGATAAGACACCCCTATTCCGCTCTCTCTAACCCAACCCGGGTAATACTCGCTCCCATTATCTACCTTGTCTAACAATCCATCACCCCACTGTATGCCCATCGGTTGGAACAATCGCCAAGTGGCTAATTTGACCCCAAAGATGTTCTTATTGTCTAGATCGCGCTTAATGTGCAATTCAAAGTGTTGGGTGTTTGTTTTGTCGTTCCAGGGTTGATCTAGGTATTGAGGATAAGCAATAATTGGAGTGCTTATTCGATACTTGAATTTTACTTCATCGCTATTGTTAGCGTTATTTTCTTGTGCAAATGCAGTGATACTGCAATAAATAATTAAGAGAATTGCGATACTTACTCTTATCATGACTTTAGTTTTAAGAGGTTTATTATATGATTCGTAATTGCTGGCCAGTAATTGACCTTGTTTTTAATTGATTTGACGGGGCAAATGTGAGCTTGATCCAATGGGTGGTCGTCCGAAAATGAAAAGGTGGACTTCTTAATGAAAATCAGGACTTTCTGTTTTATACCTTCTTCTTTTCCAGTTCTTTATTTGATTTTGGGATATAGCCTGAACTGATTACTTTTAGTTTCTTATTTCCTACGATTGATCGACCAAAAATCTATAGCTGTTCTTCCTCTAGAAAACCTAAGCTCAGATCCAGAAAATGAGTATTTCGCCGATGGGATGACGGAGGAGATTATCAATGCCTTGAGTAAGATCGAAGGCCTTAAGGTAACCGCACGCACGTCTTCATTTGTTTTTAAGCATCAAAAAGAAGATGTAAGAATTATTGGGAATCAGCTTGGTGTGAGTACGGTCTTAGAAGGCAGTATTCGAAAAGCCGATAATCGCATTCGAGTTACCACTCAATTGATCAGAACAGACAACGGATTCCACATTTGGTCTGAAAGTTTCGACCGCCAACTAAATGACGTTTTTAAATTGCAAGATGAGATCAGTCTTTTGGTAGCAGAAAAGATCAGGGAGAATTTTGGTCACCTCAGTATTGAAAGTCATTTGGTTGAAACGACAACTTCTAATGTAGAGGCCTATAACACCTATCTAAAAGGCCGATTTAATCATTTAAAGTGGGATGAAGAGGGCATTCAGAAAGCGATAGAGCTTTATTCAGAGTGCATTGCCATGGAGCCTGCTTATGCCGACCCACATTTTGGATTGGCTTATTGCTATGCAATGGCTGGGTCTTGGTGGCCTGAACCATCTCTTCTAGTAGAGGCAGAAAAGCACATCAATAAAGGTTTTTCCATTGATGATCAATCAGCTTTAGGCTATTATGCTAAAGCAACTCTTAGTTTTTGGGGCCATTGGGATTTTCAAAAAGCTCAAGAGAACTATATCAAGGCCATGCAGCTAAGTCCCAAATATACTGAGGCAGAAGAAGGTCTTGTTGAACTTTACACTGCAGTTGGTGATTTTGATAATGCCTTGAAGCATGTAGAAAACATCCTCCAGATCAATCCTCTTTCTGCGAATCACTTTTTTACTAAGTCTAATATTTTTTATCAGAAAGGTGACTTCAAACAAGCAGAGAAATTTGCGGACCAAGCTCTAATATTGGATCCAAACTTTACACATGCTATAGCCTTAAAACAACTTTGTTTGATCCATAATGGTAATGAAGATAAGTTGAATCATTTTTTAAATACAACTCAACTGATTGAGCGAGCTGAAGCTTGCAATTTACTTTTTGACCTATTTCACAAAAGCAAAGAAATTCAAACATCAACGATTGATGAAGAACTAAACAAAGAAGTTCCTATACCCCTCTTTCCCTGGACCCTCTTCGTTAAGATTTACGCCAATCGAATTAATGATGCAGAAGCCGAACTAAAAGATGCCGTTAAGCGAAAATTGGGACAGTATGTTAATTTTAAATCGCATCCCTTACTACTCCCACTTAGGAAGTCCGCTGTTTTTCAAAAACTTGCTAATGAAAACCTGGTCGATAATGGTTCATCAAAAGAGCTCACTCTCGGGACAGAAAAGCTTGCTCTAATAAGCAAGGAAGAAGCGAGCTCGCTAATCAATAGATTGAACGATTTGATGGAAAAGCAAAAGGCATATTTAGAAAATGCGATTACATTGCGTTCAACCGCAGAAAGAATTGACATTTCCTCAAATAAGCTTTCATATCTACTCAATGAATACCTTGGCAAGAACTTCAATGAGTTCATTAACGGCTATCGCTTAAAAGCCTTTCAAGATATGGCATTGGATCCAAAGAATAGCCACCTTACGCTGCTGGGTCTAGCTTATGAAAGCGGCTTTACTTCCAAGTCTGTCTTCAATGATTTCTTCAAGAAATCTACCGGTTTAACCCCAAAAGCTTGGGTAAAGCAAGAAAAGTCTTGATCGAGTCTATTGTGAGTTACTAAACAGGGCAAGCATGATGATCACATCTTGAATAAAATGAATCAACCAAGCCCAAAAGATTCCTTTGGTTTCTAAGATCGACTTGGCTAAGAACCACCCTAAAAACCCTGCTAACAATACACCAGACCAACCACCAGGTGTTCCAAAATAATGAACAGCCCCAAACAGCACTCCAGAAACAATCGCAATGCTTCGATCATTCAATACTCCTTTTAAAGCGATAATTACCCCTAGCCTACTGATACTTTCTTCAACGAAAGAGTTAATTATAGAGAATACAATTACATAAGGAAGCACACTGAGAAAGCTTGCTGCAGAAGGCAAACCCTTTCTATAGAACTGAAAATAGATCGATAAAGCAGTGATCAAGCTGATCAAAACAGCCCACTCCCAGCCTGCTTTGCTCCAAGTGGTGGCAGGTTTTGGTCGGATTCCTATATAGGGTTCTGCTAGAAAGGTTGAAGTAGAATTTCCAATTCGAAAATAGCTGAGGAAGACCGACTTTCGTGTAGCATAAAAGCTAAAAAGTAATATTAATGTGACCAGCAGAGTTGCTGGTTGATAGAGAAGATGTCTATTGATCTCATTCGAATATCCTTCAAGAAGCATATATCCACTAAGCTGCCTGTAGAGAATGGGGAGCATAATGGTAACGAGAATTACCAAAAGCAGCAATCCGTAGTTCTTTATCAAATTCATAGGTCTGTATGATCTAAGAATGAGAATCGCTAAAGTTTTTCTAGCTGCATTAACACTTTAACCATAAGCATTACCGCCTTCTTGGATGATCCCAATTGATTTAAAGTGCTGGCAAAATAAATATCTAGATCAGGACAATAATACATAGAGGTGCCATTCAAACCAGAGTGTCCAATAACTTCCCATTGCGGAAGGGCTACGAAAAGCTCTTTAAAAGCAATTTTCCGAAGTCCGAAACCATAATACATCCCTTTGGTTTCCGGAATCCAATCTTTCATTCTTTTGAGAGTAGTTTCAGAAACGATTTCACCCTTCAGCAAAGCACGATTGAATGAGATCAGATCTTTACCGGTGGAAACAATGGCACCTCCTGCCCAATCTGCACTTAAACTCTTATAAGTGCTGATCTCTAAATCAGCCGCATATATTTCAGCCATTACACCTAGCGAATCCTGAGATTTTGATAGTAAATTGAAATAGGTATGATTGAGTTCAAGCGGATCAATGATCTTTTGATGTATGAAATCATGAAAAGGTATACCACTAATTTCTTCAATGATCATTCCCAGAAGCACATATTCTGTATCCGTGTAATAGAATCCTTTTCCCGGAGCAAAATAAGGCTCGAAATGATCCTTAGCAAAGGCAATCAACTCTTTGGGTTCCCAGAGTCGATCCGGTTGATACATGATTCTATCAAAAATTGAAGGAGAGCCATCATCTGTTTCTTCACCGAAATAGTCGGCTAAGCCTGAAGTATGTTGTAACAAGTGAGCAATCTGAATAGAATCCCCATAATCAATTCCATTTAATACATGCAGATCCTTCATGATCTCAGCCGACAAATAGTTGGCAATGGGATCTTCGAAGCCCAATTGACCTTGATCTACCAGGATGCCAATAGCTGCTGCTGTAAAAGTCTTACCTACACTAGCCGTGTAGAAAGGGTTATCTATACTTACTTGCTTTCCATCCTTGAATACTCCTTTAGCAGTTTGCCATTCGAAATTCTTAGAAGGAGAATATAAAGACAAATAGACATTGTGAATATCCTTTTGCTTTAGTTGTTTTTCTAAAAGCTTGTCGATCTTTTTGATGACTTTCTCTTGCCTGTTTTGCGCCAATACCGGGTCTATCAGCAATAGCATTAATAAGAAGGATAGCATTGTCTTCATTGCATTAGTTTTTAATTTGACACAAAAGTCAGCTTAACTCTCTTGCTCTTCGTCCGACATTCCTCATGAATGATATTTCGGACTTTATTCTTTAACAGGATCTCTAAAACGCATGCAAATGATGGCTATTAAGCCATTAGGATGAAACTAGCTTAAAAAAGTCCGATGATATAATCCAAGACGATTCCCAGCCCTTCTCCATCGAATTTTGCCCCTGCATTTAACAAAAACACAATAAAATGAATAAGATAATCCTTGCCGGTTCCACCGGCTATTTAGGCAGTCACTTAGTTAAGGTATTACAAAAAGAAAAACTACCATTTCAGGCTATTGCCAGAAATGAGAAGAAGCTACTAGAGCAGGGACTAGATTATTCCCAGATCATACAAGCTGAGGTTACAAAAGCTGATACGCTTAGAGGGAAATTAAAAGGTGCGGAGATTGTCATTTCTACAGTTGGAATTACGCGTCAGAAAGATGGCCTCACCTTTATGGATGTAGATTATCAAGCCAATTTGAACCTGTTGCGTGAAGCCCAAAGAGCCGGAATAAAGAAGTTCATCTATGTATCAGTGATCAATGGCGATAAAATGCGGCATTTAAAGATCACGGAAGCTAAGGAAAAGTTTGTGGATGAATTAAAGTCCTCAGGAATGGATTACTTGATTGTTCGACCCAATGGCTTTTTCTCTGATCTAAAGGATTTCCTTGATATGGCGCAGAAAGGAAAAGTCTATTTATTTGGGGATGGTGAATATAAATTGAATCCGATCCATGGAAAAGATTTGGCAAATGGAATAATTGAAGCAATCAATACTAACCATAGAGAATTGATCATTGGAGGGCCAGACATCCTCACACAAAACGAAATTGCAGAGATGGCCTTACAAAGTTGGAAAAAGAAGATTCGAATTATACATCTACCCCAATGGTTTAGACGATTGATATTATGCTTGTTAAGAAATTTTACTTCATCAAAAACTTACGGTCCAATAGAGTTCTTCCTTGAGTTAGGATCGCAAGACAATATTGCTCCAAGATATGGTGTACATCGAATCAAAGAATACTTTGCTCAAGAAGTAGACAAAATCAATTAGAGAAATAGACCATTCAGCTATTTATGAAGTTTCAAATATCTCAATGAATGAATAAGGATTACATCAACACTCCCCTATTCGCCTTGATCGCAGGCGGTAAATCCTTTTCACCCAAAATCTCCCTTAGATCGATCTCTATAGTTCTGCATAGTGATAACATGGGAATGTCATTGATCATGCTTGAGAATGGGTTTTCTGAATAATCACCAATCAATTCCATTACAATGTCTACCCAACTGATCAGCACAGTGATCAATATTGATAGAAATAAGCCTAATGTTCCCAAACTCAACATCTCAGGGATAGCGCTAAAAGGCAATAGAATAATGAATATGCCAATGAAATACCTACTCATATTAGCGTATTGTCTTGGAAATGGGAATTTCTTAATACGCTCGTTCTTACCTTGAAGGGTGTAAAAACTACGGAGAACATCCACCATTCTCATGTGCCTAAAATCATCGATCAGCTCTTGTTTTCTTAAGGCTCTGAGGTCTCTCGACTGTTCATTGATGAGTTGGGTAGCTGTGTTTACGGCATTTTTTACCTTTTCTGCTTCATTTGGCCCTAAGAAGTGATCTAAACTACTTCTTTCATCATCATCATCGATCAAACCAACTCCAAAATTACGCTGATACTTATCAGCAAGCTTGCCATAATGTCCGCCCTGAGTAATGTGCTCCCAGCTAGTTGGTACCAACAACTGTGCCCTATGCGCATATAACCACGCAATATGTCTATAGATCAAACGCCGTTTGATTTTATGAAGCTCTTCTTTGGAAATAGTTTGATTAAATTGATCAGAAACAAAGCCATCCACCATCATTCCCCAACTTCTACTTTCATTCACTATTCCGCCCCATATCTTCCTTGCTTCCCATAATCTATCATAAGCCTGATTATTCTTAAAGCCCACATAAAATGCAACAGCGGCACCAATTACAGATACTGCAAGCCAAGGGATCTTTATGCTAATGATCTCGAAATAATACAGGGCTGCAACTACTGTCATTGCAGGAAATAGCCATAGAAAATGCCTTCCTGTGAGGCTGATCAGTCTTTTAAAGCTCAGGTTTTTGGTAACTATCACACTATCAATATTTCTCGGAAAGATAGTGATTCAAATGAATAGGAATTGGCAGCAATCATAATTGGAATATTCTGTGTCTATATCTTGAAATACAGGCTCTTATCAATAATTACTCAAACCATCCAAAACATGAATACTCCATCTTGTCTACTAAAATTTAAGAAGTTAACAAGCCTTATTGTATGCTTCACAATCATGCAATCTATTGTCATTGCTCAGGATTACGATATCTATGTAAGTGATGCTGGAAACTTTACAACAGGTTTTAAGATCATTAAATATGATTCTTCTGGATCGAATCCTAGCACATTCATTAACACTAATCTTCCATGGCCACAAGACATGATCTTTTTTGAAGACTCCGGATTTGTTTTGGTTTCTACAATAGGTAACGGCAGGATCAGTCGCTTTGATTCAAATACAGGTGCATTTCTAAGTCACTTTGCAACTGGAATTGGTGATCCCACTCGTATGAAAATTCGAAACGACACCTTATATGTCTTACAATGGGCAGGAAATAATAGGATATTAAGGTACTTACTGGATGGCACCTATATTGGCAACTTTACCACTGCAGGTGTAGGAAGTAGTATTGGCTTGGATTGGGATCATCATGGGAATTTATATGTAAGTAGTTATTATGGAGATTATGTCCAGAAATTTGGTCCTAGTGGTGCTGATTCAGGTAGGTTTATTAATTCAAATCTAGCAGGACCGACAAATATTTGGTTTGACAAGAATGGAGATCTCCTAGTTTCTGATTACGATGGTACAGCGGTTAAACGATTCGATTCTACAGGCTCATTCAAATCGAATTTCATCACAGGCCTTTCTAAATGTGAAGGCGTTGCATTCCTTCCTAATGGTGACATATTAATAGGAAATGGCTTCAGTAGTTCTGTTAAACAATATGACAGCTTAGGAAACTACAAAAGAGATATTATTCCGTCTGGACGCGGAGGATTACAAAACCCCAATGCCATTGTGATTAGACCTAAAAGACTCTCTTCCGGTCTTTCTGCAGAGAAGGTGGATCAAGCACCCACTATTCGACCTACGGTTGGAGAAGTTTTTGATATATTGGGTCCACAACAAATAGATCAAATAAGCTTGATCAGCATGGATGGAAGAATAAGTCAACTATCGATAAATAACAGCTACATAGACCTAAGCAATAGGAGATCTGGCATCTATGTATTGCGATTAGAGACCGCTAAAGGGGTTTATGATCAAAGGATCTTGGTTAGTCATTAAGCCTTCGGTTGGTTGCATTTTTAGCGCTTGTATCGACTAAGCATATTTTCATTAAAGTATCTTTATATCGTTATTCTTGATCAATTCAAATCATGAATAACACAGATCAATTTACTTTCCCAGAATAAAATGAAGCTCTACATTAAGAATATGGTTTGCGCTCGTTGCAAAATGGTAGTACAAAGCGAATTGGAAAAGTTAGGGCTTCAGATTGTTTCTATTGATTTAGGTGAAGTTGAAGTTTCAGAATCAAATATTGATTCTATCAAAGAGGAACTGTTGCATAATCTTCAAGCTTTGGGTTTTGATCTTATCGACGATAGAAAAAGTAGGCTCATTGAACAAATAAAAAAGCTGATCATCGAGCTGGTGCAGCAAAAGCACAATCAGATAAATATTAATCTTTCAGATTACCTGGCTCAAGAGATCAAGCAGGATTATAGTAGCTTGAGCAATCTCTTTTCAGAGGTAGAAGGAATTACCATTGAGAAGTACTTCATCAATCAGAAAATAGAAAAGGTAAAGGAGCTCCTTATGTATGATGAAATGACATTGAATGAGATTGCCTTTCATCTCAATTACAGTAGCGTAGCACATTTGAGCAATCAATTCAAAAAGGTTACTGGCTTATCTCCCTCCTATTTCAAGCAGCTTAAAGAAAAGAAGCGCAGGCAAATTGAAGATCTGTAAATCTTGTAACACTTTCCCAAAATAGTGTAAGAGCCTAAGGTTCTACCCTTCTGACTTTTGTGCCATAAAAATTATTCAAAATGGTACATACGTATAATATTAAGGGAATGACCTGTAGAAGCTGTGAAGCAAAAGTCAAATCAGCTTTGGTCATGGTGGAAAATGTAAATGCTGTTGAAGTCTCAACGACCGATAATTCAGCAACAATTACTATGGACAAGCATATTCCCTTGTCAGTATTTCAAAAAGCTTTAGATGCAAAGTATAAGATAAGTGCTCAAAGTCATAATGAAAACTTAGAGCAAACTAAATCTTGGTTTGCAACATACAAACCAATCCTACTCATTTTTCTATACATCTCAGCAGTTACATTGCTCATCCAGATTATAGGACAAGAGTTTAACTTCTCAGAATGGATGCGCCATTTTATGGCAGCTTTCTTTCTAGTGTTTTCATTCTTTAAAATGCTAGATCTCAAAGGCTTTTCTGAAAGCTATGTAATGTATGATATAGTTGCAAAAAGATTTCCGAAATGGGCAAAAATATATGCCTTTGTAGAATTGGCATTGGGAATTGCTTTTGTTATAAACTTCAACCCATTTATAACCACAATTGTGACTCTAGTAGTAATGTCAGCTAGCATCATAGGGGTGCTACAAACGGTATTGAATAAGCAGAAGATCCAATGTGCTTGTTTGGGGGCTGTTTTCAATCTACCAATGAGTACGGTGACAATTATTGAAGATGGATTAATGATCGCAATGAGTGTAGCTATGCTTATTATGATGTAATTTATATAGAATAGTATGAAAGCTGTTGCTTATAAGAGATATGGAGCACCAACTGTGTTGGAGCTTGTTGATATTGAAAAGCCAAATCCTAAGGCGCATGAACTACTAGTTCGTGTTCAATCAACTACAGTTACAGCGGGGGATGTGAGATTGAGAAGTCTAAACTTCCCTCCTGTAGCTAGGCTTCTGGTAAGATTGATCTTTGGCTTCTTTAGACCCAAAAAGCAGATACTTGGTCATGAACTTTCTGGAATCGTTGAAGAAGTTGGAAGGGATGTCACAAAGTTTAAAGTTGGTGATGCAATTATAGCCACCACAACATCATCAAGATCAGGCTCCTATGCAGAATATGTTTGTATTCCAGAAGATAGGAAAAAGGGTGTACTTGCTATAAAGCCAGCCTCTCTTAGTTTTAATCAAGCGGCAGCCTTACCTATTGGAGCTATAACAGCATTATATCTGCTTGAAAAAGCCAAGATCGGTGAAGGCATGGATGTATTGATCTATGGTGCTTCAGGAAGTGTGGGAAGCTATGCCTTACAAATTGCAAAAGCAAAAGGAGCAGCTGTTGTTGCTGTCTCTAGCTCAAACAATAAAGACCTAATGAGTGAACTTGGTGCCAATGCTGTTGTAAGCTATGATATAGAGAACTATACAAGTATTCAAAAGAAGTTTGATATTGTAATGGATGCAGTAGGAAAAGTCTCGAAAGCAGAAATCAAAGGACTGCTAAATAAAAATGGAAAATTTGTATCTGTAAAGTCATTTACAAAGCCAGATCAATCACATCTAAACGCAATAATTAAGCTAGTTGAACAATCTAAACTTTCACCACTTATTGATAGCTGTTATACGTTAGAACAAATTGTCGAAGCTCATGAATATGTGGATAAAGGAAAAAAGAGAGGTAATGTAGTCATTGAAGTCAGCAAGCAAAATTGATTTTCACTATCTCTCAGATCTCAACTCCCAAATCCCAAATCTGTCTTATCCTATCTTAAACGACCGCATCGATCCAGATCTAAAGGCCATTTCCTCATTGAAAAAGCCCAATTCTTCGTCTTTTTCATGTAAAGCAAGCGCATAAAGCATTGGTAAATAGTGTTCTGCTGTGGGTATGCTGAGTTTTGCCGCATTACCCAAGGCTTGGTAATTGATTAGTTTACTATGCTCTCTCTTCTTGATCAATTCTTTTGACAAGGCATCAAATTCCAATGCCCAGTCGTATGGATTACTTTCATTGCGCAGATCGGCCATTCGAAGGTTGTGGACGATATTTCCGCTACCAACTATTAATACCCCCTTTCTTCTCAATGAAGAGAGCTGCTGAGCTAGTTCATAATGGTATTGTGGTGGCTTAGTGTAATCTAAGCTCAACTGAAAGACAGGTACATTGGCATCCGGAAACATTTTGACTAATACACTCCATGTACCGTGATCCAATCCCCATTCGTGATCTAGATGCACCTCTGTTTTCTCAACTACTTTTTGCACCTCTTTGGCATATTCCGGAGAACCTGAAGCGGGATACTGCACATCAAAAAGCTCTTGTGGAAATCCACCAAAGTCGTGAATGGTGCGTGGACTCTCCATGGCAGTGACAAATGTTCCTTTGGTTTCCCAATGTGCAGAGACGCACAGAATTGCTTTTGGGTTTGGTAAGTTTTTAACTGATTCCGCCCAGCCTCGAGTGAAGCTATTCTCTGAGATTGCATTCATGGGATTACCATGTCCTACAAAGAGGACAGGCATTTTTGGAGATGGCGCGAAATTATCGGCCAACTTATTCAATTCATTCAACTTCATAGCAGCTCCTGTAAGTGGCAAAAAGCCAGGGTTTTTAAAAAATCTTTCCTTTTCAACCTAAATTACCTGTATATACATATAAAGTAAAAAATAATTAAAGATATTCTAATACGCTCTATTCATTTTGCCATCCGAATGGATAATATTTATCAACAGATAAGGAAATGCCAAATTGAACCATCCAAATGATGTCGTCATAGCGAATATTCATATAATCCCTTCCAGCATAGAAATGGAACAGATAGCCCACAGTACGGTGATTTAAAGGTCGTACCTCAATGAATTGATGAAACATCAATCGATAGTCATCTCTCTCTTCGATCAAATTAGGGTCAAATAGATCTAGATTATCTGTGATATAGGTCAATTCTGTCCTAAAATGCCATTCTTGATCCGCTCTGAACATGCGTGTAATCGGACCAGTATAATAATCGAAATGAAGGCCTACCCTCTTTCTTCCATATGACTTCTCCTGTTCTTTGGTGAAAACCAGCGGAGTATTATCAAAACCACCATCCATTCTATAACTCAGGCCTATTGTGCTAAGTCTGTGTTTCTCATTATTGGCAAAACTCCACTTTAAGATGAACTTCAAATAATTGGTTGAAAAATCCCCAGATATGTAATCATTCCTCTTCTCGGTGCTATCATTTGAATAGGTATAGAAGCCCAGTGGCTGCCCATTGCTATAATGATGGATCAAAGAGGTTAAGGTGAAGAATTGAAACTTTTCATTTGGTTTCAATTTTGTGGTATCACCCCGACCATTATCATTCCAAAACCACCTTTTCTTGCTATCGTAAATCGCAAAATCATAACCTAGACCAATGTAGTTGCTCCATGGGACTAGAGGCTTGGAGCTATCTGCAGTCATTCTAAAATTAGCGCGATAATCGATGGTTACTCGCTGCCTTCTTTTGAATGAACTTCTAGATGGGCGACCCATCAAAATTGGAAATCTTAGGTCTAAATTGGCTTCAACTAAATAGCCACTTCTACCCTCTCCTTCTTTATAATCTACCCTTCTTTCACCAATTGATTCAGAATATGGAAATGTGGCATAACTCATCCCATCTTGAGAGATCCAAGCTCTTTGCATTTCTCCATAAATAGAAGCATCTCTTATAAGATGTTGATTGTAAAGGGCATTTTGCGAGAAGCATTCCACAGTCTGCAGCAGCAGCAGCAGCAGCACTAAAAGGCCTAGTTTATTTAGAATAGCAATGAATTTGGGGAAATGAATTCCTTTTGATATTCGCTTCAATCGCATTTTACAAATCTAAGGTGTGCCGACAGACAAAATTTGAATGAAGGATTAAATCTTATAAATTTATTCAAATCAATGATTCATAGATAATTGGTAATTTCAAGTCCTTTTTTAAAAGCAGCAGGCAACGCTTTTAAATTGGCTGCGTCATTTAGTAGTAAATGACGAATTGCACCAAACCTTTTATGCGATTTGGTCGTCATAATCTAATATACACCAGATGAAAAAAACACTACTACCTCTCTTACTAATTTTCTTTAGCCTTTTTATAAGTCAAGACATTCAAGCACAGCGATTTGAGTGGCTTAAGATCTATTCAAGTTCTGGATTTAGCACCGGAGATCAATTTATTGAAGTATCGGGTAACAATGTGTTCGTTGCAGGAGAATTCCAAGGTAGTTTGAGCTTTGGAAGTACGGTCTTGAATTCGGGTACTACTAGGACGATCTATTTGGCTAATTATGATACGCTGGGAAACTTCAGATGGGCGATTAGAAATACTGGTGGTTCAACTTTTACAGATGTGATTGATATTGATGTTGATGATTCCGCCAATGTCTATTTAACGGGTATGTACAATACTTCGATGAGTTGGGGTTCGACGAGTCTGAGTCTAGGAAACTCATCTTCTTCTAGAGAAGCTTTCATCGTAAAAATAGATGATCAAGGTGTAGCTCAATGGATAAGAGGAATTTATAGTCCGACTACAACTTTTTCATTCAGAGGAGTAGTGGATATCTCTGTCAGTGATAACAAAGTCTTCATTGCCGGCCAACAAGTTAGTGATATTAGATTCACAGGATCGTCTCTTATTCTTCGCCAAACTACTGGAAGTGCATTTCAACAAAACAATATCTTCGTGGGGGAACTGGATCACAATGGTAATCCGCTAGCCTTGAATAGGATTATCACTGCAGCTGCAAACGTTACGAACTTTAACTCTGTGGGAGATATAGAAGCCCTTAACGATTCAGTTTTTTATTTCTCTGGCACCTATAGAGGTCAATATACCTTTGGAACCAATAATGTCCCCTTCCCAAACACTACCTCAAATATTCTTGGTGTAGCTAAATTCACTAACTACGACTGCGACTGGCTAGTTAGACCAACTTCATCAAGTGGAGTTTTCACTTTTGTACCTCAAATTTCCGTCGCCAATAATGGAGACCTTTATCTTGCTGGAAACACAACCGGTAATATGGTTATCCAGAATAACACCATTACAGCTCCACCGGGCTTTAGTTCTTTTTTGAGATATATTTACGCTTTGAGAATTAGTTCTAGTGGCTCACTTCTAAATTTCAAATCTTTTAATGCGCCAAATCAAAATATAACTGATTCAGACCTCAATGCTAAGAATGAGTTCTTGATTTCCGCGGATTTTAGAGATAGTGTTGATATCAATGGAGTGAAGACATTTCCAAACGGCACATTTAGTGGAGATCACCTTATTATCAAGCTAGACACAGATCTAGATCCTATGTGGTATCAAACTGGTGGAGGCGGAAATGCCGATTTGCCTTTATCTCTAGCTGCCGACGAAGGGAAAACAAGCTTTTATGTGAGTGGCAACTTTAGAGGCTTGTCTCAATTTGGAACCACCTTCTTTGCTGGAAATACTTCATTTTCTACATCAATTATCTACAAAATGGATGATTGTGGAAGTAATCCTGTACCAATTACTTTTTCTGGAGATACGAATCTATGCCAAGGACAAAGCGTGAGGATCATTGCAAATCCTCCCACTTTAGCAACTTTTCAATGGATGAGAGATTCTGTTATCTTGGCTGGAGAGGTTTTTAGGGACTTATTGGTAAGTACTTCAGGCAATTATCAAGTCATTGTCAATGGTTCTGGCTGTTTAGATACCTCAAGGGTAATTCGCGTGAATGTAGGAACTCCTCCAACAGTCACTTATGCTCAGCGTGATACGGTTTGTGAACAAGATGCGCCAATTGCTTTAAGTGGCGGACTTCCTCTTGGTGGAACATATAAAGGTCCTGGAGTAGTTAACAATACTTTTGACCCATCACTTACCGGAATTGGCACCTATCAGATCAGATATGTCTTTTCAAATAATGGTTGTGCAGACTCGGCCACTTCAAGCATTTTTGTGAAGCCTGCACCAACAGTTTTCTTTGCTCCTATTTCCAATATTTGTATCACCGCCTCCCCTATCACACTTACAAATGCATTTCCGAGCGGAGGTACATTCTCAGGTAATGGCGTGACAGGTAATCAATTCGATCCGCAAATTGCAGGTGGAGGATTTACCGATATCACATACACATACACTGATCCTAACGGCTGCGTTGGAACTGCTATTCAAACTGTGGAAGTAGATACTTTGCCTTCAGTTGCCCTGAACCCTATTGCAGATATCTGTGCTAATGAGTCACCTAGACTTTTGGTAGAAGGTGTTCCTGCTGGTGGAGTGTATTCAGGACCAGGTGTTGTTAACGGCAGCTTCGATCCTTCTCTTACTGGTACAGGGACCTATACGATTACTTACTCCTTATCGAATCAATGCGGCAGCTCTTCTGCTACCCAGAGCATAACGGTAATTTCTGCACCTTCCGCTTCTTTAGGAAGCTTTGCCGACTTATGTGAAAACGATGGGCCAGTTTCCTTAAGTGGTGGTAGTCCGACTGGCGGAACATATTCTGGTGTTGGAGTTAGCGGAGGTTCATTTGATCCTTCTGTTTCAGGAACAGGAACCTTTACCATTTACTATGAATTTACCAATGCGATTGGCTGTACTGATAGAGATTCTTCCACCATTACAGTGAACCCGCTTCCAAATTCAAGCATTAGTCCGAATACATCAATTTGTCTTGGGAGCAGCACTACTCTTCAAGCGACTGGAGGGACTTCATATCTATGGAGCACTTCAGCTAGCACAGCAAGTATAAATGTGAGTCCGACTACTACTACAAACTACTCCGTTACCATTACTACTGCCAATGGTTGCTCTGCTGTAGAGAATGCAACTGTAACAGTTAATCCATTGCCAACTACTAGCATTAGCGGCACATCTGTGATCTGTGAAGGAAGTAGCACCACTCTAACTGCATCTGGCGGACAAAGCTACAGCTGGAGCAATAGTGCCTCAACTGCTGCGATCACCGTCGCTCCTACTGTAACTACAACATATACCGTGACTGCAACGGATGCGAACGGTTGTACAGACACTGAAAGTCAAGTAGTGACTGTAAACCCTGCTCCTAATGTATCATTAGGAAGCTTCGCCGACCTATGCGAAAATGATGGACCAATTACACTAAGTGGTGGCACACCTGCAGGTGGAACTTATTCAGGTCCTGGAGTAAGCGCTGGAAGCTTTGACCCTAATGTATCAGGTGTTGGTACTTTCTTGATCTATTACAGCTTTACAGATGCTATAGGATGTAGTGCCCGAGATTCTTCATTCATTACTGTGAATCCACTACCTATTACTAGCATCACTCCAAATACATCCATTTGCCTTGGAAGCAGTACTACTCTTCAAGCTACGGGTGGAACTTCATACCTGTGGAGCACATCAGCTACAACTGCAAGTATTAATGTTAGTCCGACGACTACTACGAACTATTCCGTAACAATAACCAATGCGAACAACTGTTCTGCAGTTGAGAACGTAACAGTATCGGTTAATCCATTGCCAACAGCAAGCATTAGTGGTACATCAGTCATCTGCGAAGGAAGCAGTACTACATTGACTGCAAGTGGCGGACAAAGCTATAGCTGGAACAATAGTGCCTCTACAGCTGCAATCACGGTCTCTCCTACTGTAACTACAACTTATACTGTGACTGCAACAGATGCAAATGGCTGTACAGATACTGAAAGTCAGATTGTGACCGTGAATCCTGCTCCTAATGTATCTTTAGGAAGCTTTGCCGACCTATGCGAAGGTGATGCACCAATTACACTCAGCGGTGGAACTCCAGCCGGAGGAACATATTTTGGCACAGGAGTTATTGCTGGAAATTTCGACCCTAATTTATCAGGAGTAGGCACTTTTACGATCTTTTATAGCTTCACTGATGCAATAGGTTGTAGCGCAGTAGACTCTTCTTCTATAACAGTCAACCCACTTCCTATTACCACGATCACTCCAGATACAAGCATTTGTAGTGGAAGCTCTATCAATCTCAATGCTACTGGTGGAACTACTTATTTGTGGAATACATCGGCTACAACAGCGGGAATTACCGTAAGTCCAACAACTACAACTAATTATTCTGTAACAATCACGAATTCAAACAACTGCTCTGTTGTAGAGAATGTGACTGTAACAGTGAATTCAAGTCCATCTGCAAGTATCAATGGTAACTCTACCATCTGCGCTGGTAGTAGCACTACGCTTACTGCTACAGGCGGTGGTAACTATTTATGGAGTAACAATGCTTCTACAGCTGCGATTACAGTCTCTCCTTCTGCTAACACAACTTATTCGGTTACTGTAACAAATAGTTTCGGTTGTACATCTACAGCAAGCCAAAGTGTAACGGTTAATCCACTTCCAAGCATCACAGTTTCCAATGATACGGCGATCTGTCTTGGAGATAGTGTGCAACTGACTGCATCCGGAAGCACAGCAAGCTATTTGTGGAGTACGAATGAGACCACATCACAGATCATTGCAAAGCCACAGAATACCACTAATTACACAGTTACATTAACTGATGCAAACGGATGTACAGCTAGTGGATCTGTGCTTGTAACTGTAAATACCGGATCTCCAATCAATATTGGACCTGATACTTTATTGGATCCTGTGAACACCACTTCGTACACCTACGATGCAGGTATTGGGTTCTTTATATCATACTTATGGCAAGATAATTCTACTAATCAAACTCTTACTGTTAACTATGATCCAGCAAAAGCAGGAACCACAGATACAATTAGTGTGATTGCATTCACAAGTAGTGGTTGTCCGTCGGTTGATACTGCCCTAGTAACTTATGACTTGGCATCAGGCATTTCTGAGAATTACAGTCTGGAAAGTATCATTAGTGTGAGTCCGAACCCAACAACGGATCAAGTGAATATCCGTTTTAGTAAAACTGGCAAAGGTTTTAGAAATATTCAACTCTTCGATCTCAATGGTAAGATCGTATTTGATCAGAAATACGATGCCTCTTTGGATCTGATCACTCTTGATCTTATGGAATGGAAGTTCAATAAGGGAGTGTATCTCTTGAATATTGAAGAGAACGGACAGTTCTTCCAAGAGAAGATTGTGGTGCAGTAAATTCAATACTTTAATAAAGGCTGAAGATCATCTTATCTTGAATATCTTTAGGAATTATTTTTTCCTGATGAACTATTCAATCAAGACAGCTTTTCTACTCTTATCGATCTTTTGCATTTCAATAGTTCATGCTCAAGATGATTATGAGCGATATGGAATAGATGATAGCAGCAAGTTCTTTATTGGAGCTAATATCAATGCCTTCTTCCCCAATCACAACACGGCTGTTTTGTACTCTGGGATGCCTTCGGTTACTCAATTCAATATACCCTATATTCTAAGTCGACCGGAAAACCAGCAAACCTTTGATGACTTTTTTAGGGCTCCTTATCAAGTGGCAGAATACCCTTTGGAGTCTCGCTACAGAACAACAGTGGAGTTGGGCTTGCATATACTATACAAACCACTTAAGGATCTCGGTTTTTTCCTTGACTTCAATGTGGCTCAGCTAGATTATGAGCAATTCTTTACCATGCAGGTAGATGATCCAAATAACAATATTCCTGGTCCTACCCTTCTTCGCTTCCCCATTATTGGCGAAGAGAATCGCTTTAATCTGAATCTTGGAATCCAGTATTTCTATTATCGTGGAGAAAGCAGTAGAGCCTTCATTTCAGCATATGGGAATGTCAATAATATTAGCATGCAGAGCAATTATATCGTAATCGATAATATTCGCTACGATATCTTTCATCTCAATAATAACTCAGCCGACCTGCAAGTTGGTGGCAATGGCATAGGTGCAGGAGTTGGTATGGGTTTTCAATTCGATCTCACTGAGGTGATGCTGGCTGATATCCATTATCAACTTACGCATGCTCAAGTGAACCTCACTGAACAATTCAATGAAAGAGGTTTGCAGAACTCCCTGGGGATAAGGGTGCTTTGGAAGTTATAAGCTGCCAACTTTGTTTACATTTAAAACGTCTCTTAGTAAATAAAGCTACTATCAATGCTTAGGCTTATCTATATAGTTTGTTTTACCCTATGCTCCTTGACTACAATAGCACAAACTAATTTCTATTTTTTAGATAGCTATCATAATTTATACGAATACGATCTACAAGACTGTAGTCAAAACTTCATTACCAAACTTCTCGATAGCAATGGGGTGGATCACATTCTTACAGATATGGCGATTACGGATAATGGAGAATTCTATTTCATTTCTGGAGATGAAGTCTACCATTACGATCAAGAAGAAGACTATATCATTGAAATAGGTAGCATTTATCTAAGTTGTGATCCTCAACTTTCAAATGCATATTACAATTCATGCACTTCTGTAGGAAACGAACTATTGATCATTGGAGCTGGAAATGGATCTATTCTTAAATTCGATTTAAATAACAACTCGGCGACTTGCATTGGCATGTTGACAAGTGGCAATGATGATCTTTCTGGAGGCATTGTAGAGCATGAAGGATATTTCTACGCAAGTGGCAGAAGCCCCGCCGGCTTGTATAAATTCAAGATCAATCAAACTTATACTGCATTAGAAGAGATCAGTTTTATTCCAATGTCTGATTACATTCAAGGATATTCATTGCTGAGTCTCCAAATGGATTCGACAAATGAAGATAAAAGCTTAATCACCTCACATAAACCGGTTAATATTAGCAGCATAAATTTTAGTCAGATTTCTCTCAGCAATTCATCAATTTCAACGATATGCATAGTCTCTAACTTCCAAAATGTGTATGGTGCTGCATCAAAAAAGCCTACGGATCCCTCAGTTGAACCTTTGACAGAGGTGATTTGCGAAGAGCTCATCTTACCTAATATTTTTAGTCCAAACGGAGATGGGATCAATGACAAATTCAGAGCAATTCAAGGTGATAGTTTAAGCGAGATCAATCTCAAGATATATAATCGCTATGGAATGGAAGTGTACAGTCAAACAGAAGGACCTATTGAGTGGGATGGAAAGCAATCCGCTTCCAATGCATCTGAGTCGTCTAGCTATTATTATGTATTAAAGTATCGCGACTACTGTGATGAAGAGTTGGTGAAAAAGGGTTCATTAATGCTGATCTACTGAGTATAGCTGCTTAATTGCAAGCATTTAGAGCCCTTTCTGTCATTTCCCGACTGTAATCATGCAATTTCCAATGATCTGGCGACCAACCTTCTAAGAAGCGGCAGAAATCAGCCCAAGCAAATGGGTAGAGTCTCCACCACTCTTCTTCCAAAGCATCAAGATCAATAGAATGATTGGATTTAATTATCGCTTTCTTCAATTCGTCAAAATAGAAATCGAGCAGTCCATCTGCATAATCAAATAGCTCCTCAGATTCAAAACAACTGCTTAAGAAATAAGCTACATCCTTTATGCCGCAACCTCCACCTACATATTGAAAATCAACAGCGGCAACTTTTTGAAAGTCGGTAGAATAACAGAAGTTGGCTAGCTTGGCATCCCCGTGAACAATTGTCTGATACTTTGCTTCTGCCAGAGTTTTCGAAATAACTAAAGATTTAGTTTTCAGTATCCCCTCTGGCATTGCTTCCCATTCATCTTTTCTGGTATCCAAATGCCAATAGGTACCTTCCCCCCACAATCTACTGGGTTCTTTTCCGATAAATCTCGCATGAAAATTGGCCAGCCATTTCAAAGTGAGTCTAGCTATTTGTCGATCAACCACTTCAAGCCTTTTTGGAAATCCTGCAGCATCAAGATCTTCAAGAGCAAGAATAATGTTTATCTCGCTTGAATCGAGGAAAAGGAGTTTGGGTAGTCTACAATCATCATTGCATGAATCTGCCCAATCCTTATACCAATTACACTCTATTTCATAGGATCTCAGCTTACGCTGATGAGAAGTTTCAGTATTCCATCCCCTGGGATGACTACCTTTTGCTTTGAGATCGATCTCTTTGACGATGATCGAATTTCCGGAAGGTTTTAATGTATATCGACAGATCTTCCCATAGCCGCTCCAGAGTTCCTGAAGCACCTCACTCAGCTCAATGAAATCTTCTTTTAGCGAATTGAGCAATGAATTCTCTTGTTCCCTATTCATCTGTTAATTACGATATTCAATCTTTTTGCTGCTTCAGAAATCAATCCCAAAGGTAAATCCAATATTGAATGCATTCTCTAATTCATTAGTTAAGGACCATTTGATTCAATAGGATTATTTAAACCCTTTTGCAGAATTGCTGTTTAAAAGATTTATAAACCAATTATCACAGTTTCAAATGAAAAAACGTCTACTTCTTTCTTCTTTTACCTTAGTTCTTGCCTTAATGGCAATCAGTATTATCTTAAGTTCAAGTTCCAATGGTAGAGCTTTTGCCGGCAACAGTGGAAACACTGGAGCACCGGGAGAGCCAACAACTTGTGGGAGCTGTCATGCCGGTGGCTCATATGGAGCAACTACTTATCAAATTGAGTTATTGGATAGCAACAATCGTGTAGTTTCCTCCTACAATCCGGGTGATGTATATACTTTGAGAGGAACTTTCACTACCCCTTCCGGAAATCTTGTACCAGCTGCTTATGGTTTTCAGGTGGTGAGCTTGATCAACACAAATGGCACTTATAATGCATGGTCGTCACCATCTGCCAACACCAGAATTGCATCTGCTTTTAATGGCAGATCTTATGCAGAACAAAACGGTCCTATTACGAATAACACTTTTAGCGTAAGTTGGACAGCTCCTTCACAGGGAAGCGGCCCGGTAGACTTTTATAGCGCTTCCAATGGTATCAATAACAATAGAGGCACATCTGGTGATAATGGTTATTCAGATCAGTTGACCATTACGGAAAATGTTTCTACAGCTATCAATGAAGTGAATCTAAACGACTACTTCAACTTCTATCCCAATCCGGTTAGAAACACCTTGAATGTAGAGAATGCTAATGATGGGTTAATCAGCCTAAGGATCTTTGATTATCAAGGAAGACAACAAGCTGTTCACACAATTAATGGAACATCTCAGAAGTCTATTGATCTAAGCAATCTTAGTGATGGTCTTTATTTGATACAGCTCGAAGATCAATCGGGAAATAAAGCAGTTCAGAAATTGATCAAACAATAGATATTCATTCTACTTTTTCACTTTCGACTTTAAGTCGTAGAGCAGATATTCCAATCCGTTCAATTTGATCTCGTAAAGGGTTTCCAATAGCACTCCCAATTTGCCTTTTGGAAATCCTTTTTGTTTGAACCATACCAAATAGGGTTCAGGTAGATCACAAAGTACTCTGCCTTTGTATTTACCAAAGGGCATTTTCATTTGAACTAATTGCAAGAGTAGTTTGGAATTGGCTTCTTGGTCCATGCTGAGCTTTGCTCAAAACTAAGGGTTTAGATCCTTATAAACCTCTTCGCTTCATCCAGCCTGTTAAACTAACTCTTAATGCATTTGATGTAAGCACTTCGTGTTCTAGGGCGCTATCGAAGAACACAAGTCGACCTGGCAAAGGTTCTATGATGATGCTGTTCGAATTCGAGGTCCGAGTTCGTTCATTTCCGTCTATGACTCCCATTTCAGATTTCTGATTCCTGATTTCTGATTTACTTTCAGCCTCTTGCTCACTATTCAACCTCTTGCTGTATATCACTAACTCTCCTCCATCTCCATTCTTCCAATCTTCACTGAGGTAAAGCACCATGGAGAATTTACGTTGATCCCTATTGTGGAATTGATCTGAATGTCGCTCGTAGAAACTGCCCTCCTCATAGATAGCATAGTGGAAATTATAATCGAGAATACCAGCAAAACAGCTGTAATTGAGATACTCTACGAATTCAGCAACCCAATTCATATAGTCTTGCTGTACTCCTTCTATACCGGTCTTTGGAAGCCAGTAGATCTGATCTGATCGAATGGATTTCTCTTTGGTAAAATTGAAACGATCACCTATGCCGGCAAGACGAAAATCATTGTTTTCGTATCGATTGATAGCAAGTTCTCTAAGCTCGTCTATAAAACTTTTAGAAAAGCATTCATCGTAGATGGCATAACCTTTATCAAGGTATCCATCGATTAATTTCTCAAATTGAGAAATAGATTTGGTTGTCTTCAATCAAAAAAAAATAGCTGCACAAAATTGCAGCTATTTTCAATTCAATACTCTTTTTGAAAAATATTAATTCACCACGATCTTTCTCGAGATTCTTTCATCTCCTCTTTGAATACTTAAGAAGTAGATTCCCTTATCCAAGTCTTCCAGATCTAGACTCAATCTTCCATTCTGAAAATTCAATGGCAAGCTCACTTCCTTACCTCTAATATCTAGAAGCATAATTGAGCCATAATTCCCTTTTACTAATCCATCTACATATAGATTCCCCTTAGTTGGGTTTGGATATACTTTTAATTGTCCCAGTGAATTCTCTTTCACAGATGTCACACCACAGCTAGCTACTGTTAGAGATGGACCAGAAATATTATTGGTTTGTACCCCATCTAGAAATGCTGTAGCAGTAGTTGTATATGTGCCAGGAGGAATGGAATCCATATTAATACTAAATATAGGCCAGCTAATCGCTCCTGCGCAAATAGGTGAAGAAGTATAGTTGACAGTAAATTCTATATTGCTGCCATTTCTATTAAAGGATGATGGACCTTGTGTAAAATTTATACAGCCCAAATAGGTATGAACACTCACATTTATGGTTGTACAGCTATCGGGCCTTACTGTATTCACTCTAATCGAGTCTACTCTAAAATTCTGTGCAGATAGGGCTGAAAAGCTTATTAATAAAGCAATAAGTAGAGATTTTCTCATTCTGATATGGTTTGGTTTATCGTTAAGTCAAAGTTAAGTCCTTTTTTAATTTGGATAACAGTCTTCTGAATCTGTTATTTTAGTTGATAAATATCATGTTTTGTGGATCGTTGGCTCTATATCTTTGAAACATAAATCACAGCAAATGGAAATGGCAACTAAGCAAGATGAATTGAAAAAGTACTTCTTGGATCCTGAAAAGAGCGGGATTAAAGCAGTATTTGATACAGTTAAAGAAAATGGCCTAGCAGTTCTACCCTCCTTCATTCCAGCCATGGAATTAGAGCAGTTGAACAATGAATTCGAAGAGTTGGTCAAAACCAGGAATAGAGCAATTAAGCCATTTGCATTGGAGAAAGGTGAAGGTGTTGGAATTCTGAGAAAGAAGCTTAAGAGCAAGGATTTTCCGGCAACGGCCGACTTCTTTAATCGTCCTTTCATGCATGTGTTCATTGAGCATTATGTGCATCCTACTGCAAAACTCAATTCAAAGATCTATGTCGTAAGAGATGTGGTTGGAACGACCACATATGCCAATGATCTGCATTTTGATGTGCAGAAATGCTTAAAATTCTTTATTTACCTCAATGATGTAAGTGCCAACAATGGTGCATTTGAATTTGTCCCGGGAACCCATAAATGGGTGGAAGATATCCGAAGGTCCGACAAAGCTTCAGAGATCACATTTGAGAATAGAGAACTTTCTCGTCAGTTGCCATACAAGGAAGAAGATGTGATATCCTTAGAAGCTCCTGCTGGTACAATGTTCATCTTTGATACGGATATGTTCCATAGAACGGGTACTACATCTATGGGTGAGCGCAAGATCATGAGAGGTCATACCTATTTCGACGAGGTTAAGGATCCAGATCCGATCTTTGCAAAGACCATTAGATAAGGCGCTAACTAAACCAATAATCTAGGACCTACTTTATCGAGTATGTCCTGCAGTTCTGGAGGACCAGAAGTTAGCCTATCCTTGAATCGATTCAATTCATCAAGTGTTTCAGATGAAAGCAATTCCACTATTTCATCCATAGCTTCCAATCTGATCATATAGGGGAATTCACCATAAATGAAATTATCGCCGTCACATAAGCCATAGATCTGTGCTTCACCCTCTTCTCCTACTCCACTTTTATGAATAAGGCACTCCTTCAGCCATTCTTCATCATCCTTGCCTAGAAGCTTGTATGATCGTGTTGCAAAGTCGATCTGTGACATATACTCATCTATATTCTTTATTGATTCTTCAGATAATTGCTCCCGATACTCTTCTGCGCAATCTAGACAGATAGCATATTCAAAAATGGTCTTCTCAGCTTTTTCACTTCCAAATGAGCGATAGGCTTTCTCAATAATGTAATGCACACCCTTATGCAATAGCTCCTTATTGCACAATAAGCAATGCTCAAATGGCTTCTGATCCAGATCTGAATAGAAACGTTTTGGAATATCTCCCCAATATCGAATAGGCTCTTTCATGAATTCTATAGATCTCCTTCTTTAGAATTATTCTCCTCTTCCCAGATCAAATAGAAGAACAGAAAGGTTTCATCAAAGAATCTTTTAACCTTATTGCCATTCCCTTGTAAATTACCTTGAGCAGGAACATCTCCCAAAGCTGCCTTTATGGATCTGATCTGAGAAGAAAGCTTTGGATATTGGTTTTCCTGAATTACATAGATCTTCTTTAGGAAGGTCCTTCCACAGTAATGAAAATGATTTCCGGTTACTCTGGGATTAATCTTCAATGCCTGCATTTCCTCCTTCAGTTTTGCCTCATCTGTAGCTGCTTCAAGTTCTAATGCACTCAATCTGTCATTCAAGATATTATTCAGCTTCTCACTCGGCTTCAGAATGGAAATTCCACTGGCGAAATTCTTTGTTTGGACGATCTCTCTATAATAATCGGCTAGTTCTTGAGGTAAGTCATTTAGTTCATCCTCACTCAGGTTCAAGAATGCTACTTGATTGCTTAGATCAACCTCTACCTTCTTAGCTGATGAATCAATTTCTATCACTGTTTCAGTAGAAGCTGTTGATTCCTCTGTAGTTTGCTCCTTCGGAGCATCATTAGTAGCCGTATTCTTATAGATCAGCAAGATTGCTACTAGAGCCACGGTTCCAATTATCCATGGTATAAAATTGAAAGAAGCGTTTTTCTCGGTCATATTGTCTTTTGATTGAAGGTTAAAATTATCATTTCATTAGCAGATTCTATATCCGAATAGACGACTAATCCACTATATTAGACTCATGAAAAGTTCTATAAGCTTGATTCTTTTGCTCTTAGCAATAGGATTAAATGCCCAGAATCAATATTTCTCAGCATACAATCAAGGTGATCTTTCCTATTGTATTGAACAGGCTGAAGAGCGAATGCAGCTCGATTCAGCTACAGCTATCGATTACTTCTATCATGCCGCTGCCCTAATGCGGAAGGGCGACTTAAAGACAGCAGAGCAATCATTTAAGAAAGCCAATGAATTGAAGTTTCAGGGAAGAAGCTTTTACTTCTACCATATGGCGATGTTATCTACATCACAAAAGAATTATGAGAGATCGATAGCCTATCTAGATTCAGTCCTCAGTCTTTCTACATTTAGCTACTTCCCTATTGAAGACAGCTTATTCATGCCAATAAAGGATCAAGCTGAATTTAAATCTAGAAAAGCGCAAATTCGAGCAAAAGTATTTCCATGCGATGAAGACCCTAAACATACCAAGCTCGATTTCTGGATCGGAAATTGGGATGTGTTTGTCAATGGCAGTAAACGAGCCGACAGCAAGATCAGTCGGCCTGAGGGTAATTGCATGCTTTACGAATACTACACTACACTTGGTGATTTCTCTGGTCAAAGTTTCAACTTCTTTGATCAGCAAAGGAATGCCTATCACCAAATTTGGATCAATTTCAAAGCTGGAAAGACCGAATATTATGAAGTTGAAGCTAAGGATGGCTATTTGATGATGGAAACAGACTCCACTTCTAATCCACGCTTGAGAATGAGTTATACCTTATTGGAAGATGGCAATGTAAGGCAATTAATGCATCAGTACGATAGCAGCAAAGCGACCTGGAATCAAGTCTTCGACGGACTCTACATTAAGAAATAGAAAAGTTTCACAGCATTCCTTGCTTATTAGCAATTGTAGTCGGATTTTTGCTATTTAGAATCATTCTAAACAAGATGTCAATATCAATATTGCATGCCAATGCAAATGTGCTCATGGCTAATGGCCTCTCTGCGATCCTAGCCAATGGCGGAGGAATAGAGAGGATTAAGATTGCCTCAACTGAAGAGCAAATGTTTGATAGTCTTAGGCAAGATCACTTTGATCTCTTGGTAATTGACCCTTTGGATGAAGAGGCTTTCTCTCCTAACACCACTCATAGGATCCGAGAAGAATTCCCAAAACTCAAAGTCCTTATCATATCAAATATTGCCAGCTCAAATGAAGTGCTTTCTGTACTAGAAAAAGGTGTTGAAGGCTATCTAACTCGTCAATGCGACGAAGCGGAGATCAAACATGCGGTATTTGCCATCAATAAAGGAGAGAAGTTTTACTGCAATAAGGTATTGGACATCATTCTCAACAAGCAATTTGGTCCGGAAGAAGAGGAGAATTGCGAACCTACTGTCCTTTCAGAGCGTGAGAATGAGATCACAGCATTGATTGCCAAGGGAAATACAAATAAAGAAATCGCAGAACAGCTACACTTGAGTCATCACACTGTACACACCCACCGTAGAAATATCTTGAAAAAGCTGGGTGTAAAATCGACTTCCGAGCTTACGGTCTATGCCATGAATGTGGGCTTGATCACTGCTTAAACTGCTTGTTCATTTCCTTATCCACTATTGCCGACACCACAGCTTCGGCAGATAGTATTGCCGCATTTTGTGAGGGATTGATCTGCTGGTCGCCTATGACGTATACATTTTCACTCAACATACTTTCTTCTGCCGAGAGATCATACTGCATGCGCTCAAATCTTGGCAAAGCTTTCTCAATCTCATATTGCTTGATCAATCGAGCTTCACTCAATCCCAATTTCTGATCTAGATAGTCTTCAATATGCCTTTTTAAATTGTCGGTAGACTCATTTTTACGCTTGACCACATTCACAGAGATAAGTTCTTTCTCTCCTCTGCTTACCACAGATACAGATTGAGGATAGAATAGATGATTTATGAAGTCGTCATTAGTCTCCAATCCAAGAATGGGTTTATTAAAGACATCTTTATCCACTTCATAGTAAAAGGTATCCAATCTATTCCAAAGCACACTGTCATTCGCTAACTGAGGCACTATCTTAGAAGGATCGCAAGCGATTATCGTGAAATCTGACGCTATTTGATCCACTCCATTGATGATCAGTTTACCCTCCTCTATTCTATCGATCTTAGTATTGAAATGAAGTTTGGTATCCTTGAGTTTCTCAGCCAATTGTTTGGGTACAGCTTCTATTCCAGCCTTCGGTATTACTGCATTTCCCTTTGAAAAAAGGGCGTAGACAAATTGCAGCATTTCTGAGGAAGTCTTTAATTCATTCTCGAGAAAAATACCCGAGAAGAATGGCCTAAAGAAATTCTCAATCACCTGATCAGAGAAACCATATGACTTAAGAAATTCTAGACTAGTAGTTCGTTCACCCTTAAAATGATCCCTTAAGTCTTTTGAAGCCAAGTCATTCCTCAATCTGAAGAGTTTAGATAAGTCGGAGAGCTTAGCGACAGGACTGAAAGCAGATGACCAAAAGCTGGAAAATGAACGCAGAGGGTCGCCAAATGAATACCTTTTATTGTCTTTGATGATCAATACTCCTGGAAGAAGCTTCTGTAATTCGAGCTCATCGAAGTTTAGATACTTCTTTAGGCTGGGATACTGATCCAAAAGGACTTGAAAACCTCTATCCAATTGGTATCCATCGATCAGATCGGTTTTCATGCGTCCACCAGGACGATCACTTGCCTCCCAAATCACTGGCTTAAAACCATAGCTTTCAAGTAAATGAGCGGCGATCAATCCACTTATTCCTGCTCCAATAATATTGATCTTAACTTCCGATGCATTCATGGTATTAATACACAACAAAAGGCAAAAAGAGTTCTCCTATCATTAAAAATAAGTCTTCTGAGGCTCAGCTTCACGCACTATTGGATCTTCCGGAATGTAATTGATATCTATGAATTCGATATCTCCATTTGTACTAATTCTCAATGCTACCGACTGATATGGCTTGAATTCTATCTTCTTCACAATGCTATTCCCAGCATAATTGAATGTGAGATCATTCCATTCAGACTCTTTCATATAAGATTGACCGGAATAGACCGGATACCCCAGATCTTTCGACTTGGATTGTGCCAAAAAGACGATCAAAGAACCATCCTTCTGCTCCCTAGCCCAATAAGCGGGCAAGTCCTCTCCTTCTATCAAAGCTTTATGATCGATCACTTTCTCGAATACTCCATTTACATTCTCAAGCGTCATTAAGTCCTTAATAATGGAATTGAAATCAGCAGATTTTTTATGGCCTGGCTCCTTAGGCTTGCGCTTTATGCATACCGGCAGCCCTTCTTTAGCCAGTTCTAGTATGCGCTCAAGAGCACTGTAATCAAGGAATTCTAAATCCACATAAAGCAAGGAGAAAGAAGCATCTCCAACCCTTAGCTTTTCGCCATCCCATTTCGCTTTGTCGAGGAAGTGACCATTGATCCACAGTGGGTGATATCCTTTAGTTTCTTCAGCAACATCGATATAACGCATCTCATATTCTCCCCAAACCCAAACTCTTTGTCGCTCTTTGGGGTAAGCGCCCTTCATTACACCATCTTCAAATGGAATATAAACCGCCACATCGCTATAGCTCACACCTTTCCTCATCAATGCAGATACCTTTTGCATATAGGCATTGAAATCGCTTAAATGAGGATCTAAGCTCCCTCCTTTTCCAAAATAGGTGGTGGCAAAGAAGTCGATAGAATCAACACCTTTCGGATTATAAGGCAATCCATGATAGAAGTGTTGATTCACCCCTTTGGCAAACATGGCATCTGCAACCATTTTTAGATCTGCTACTTGCTCTTCTCTCAAATAAGTAGCCGGAAATCCATACATGCAAGTAAAACTCTCACTTGAAACAATATCTTTTGAAGCCAAACATGCTGAGGAACTCACAATGAGTGAGTAATTGGGATTATTCAACATGCTTTCAGTCTCTGGCACATCCACCATAGCGTAGGTAGTCATCACATCAGTGGGCGAAGCCAAACACTGCACTCTTGATATCGCTCCAAGCTCCTCACATATCTCCACATAGGGCTTGTAGAAGTTCTCCCTTACCAATTCATCAAGAAGCATCATATAGTCGTATCGCACATCCGGAAAGGAATCTAAACCCTCATCCATATAGGGAATAATATCATAGCCAAACCGACTTTGAAACAGACTGTCGAAACCCTCCGTCCATATCTTGTTTGTGGAGTTCAACTTGATCTCCCAGGAATCGGTAAATAATGCAGACCTACTTCCTTTTAAAGATTCTTCTAGCGCTTTCGCGATTGGATTGGCAAAAGTTTCAAAAGCCTCCTTCTTCAAATGATCGATCACCAATAAGGTATCTGGCCAAGACCAAGCGAAAGTTAAAGTCTGACGAAAGCTAGTATCACCGTAGATCTTAGTGGTCAGGTCTTTGCCGATATTATCTCCTGCTACTGGCCAAGCACTGCCGAAGGTAAAATCGCAGTATAATCCAATGGAGTCTGCATAGCGCTTTGTGTATGTGACCATATCTACCCATTCTTCGCTCAACCACTCTTGTGCAGAAGTGTCTACAGGATAATGCCGATCGTACTTTCTGGCATACATCCTTTGGTATCTGTGCAGAGGATACACCCAAGCAATCTCAACACCTCCAAAATTCTTGGATTTAAGCCAATCCAATTGATGCTTTACATCTTCAGCTTTGATTTCTGTTGCAAACCACCACCATCTAAGTCCGGGCTTTGCAGAACTGTAATAGGGATCATCTGTTTCAACTTTAGTCGACTTATCTCCTTCGCCAATGCAAGAAAGGAGTAAAACAATAGCAGAGTAAAACGCAATTTTGATCATTCTCATTCGATAAAGATATCAAAAGCTAAATGCGGAATAGAGAGCTCAGACATCAATAATCTATTTTTGGATAAATTCACCAAATGATCTCGAAAAGCAGAAGAATAGTCATAATTCTCGCAGTTTTTATTGTCGGTTGGAGCCTCGGCTATCTCAGTTTGCCATACATACCAAACAAGGATCAATTCTGGATAGGGGCACTAAGTGCAATAGCAGCTTTCATATTCTTCTTCCTGATTAGAGGTAGAATCCTCAAGCAGAAAAAAAGAAGTGGAATCATCCTGCTTATCACTTTGATCGCCTTCACCACTACAAGCCTTTACCTTTTCTCTGAACTGGTTCAGGAGCAGAAAGAAGCAAACTTTGAAGCTGAAGAAATCCTTGTGAAGACCGAGAAGAATGAGCTGCAAATGATCTATGCACAGGAGAGAATAGATCAGAGAAGAATGGTGGATAAGACCTTAAAGCAAATTGAGTTTAGCTTAGAAAACACCGACACTACTTTAAGTGTATTAAGGAAATTGATAGGGGAATTAGAAGTGCTTGAGATATACATCAATGATTCAAGCAAGTACAAACTCAGTCCAGGTAAAGGACATCTACTCACCACAATCCTAAAGCTCGATCTACAAAAAGAGATCTATGATGTTTTAATTGACAAGCTGGATTTCTCCTATTCTGATCTAAATAATGCAGATCTAAAAAATGCCGAGTTCATCGGCATGAATCTAAAGGGATCCAATTTGAATAAGGCCAATCTGGAAGGAGTCAAGTTCAGGAACTCCGACTTAAGCAAATGCTTGCTGTATGAGGCCCAACTTGACAATTCCACTCTACTACATTGTCAAATAGTTGGAGCATATTTTGACTGGTCTAGTATGAATAATTCCAACTTTACTGGATCGGATCTTACAGGTTCTCAGATCAAATCTTCTTCCTTGTTGAACTCAGTGCTAGATAGTGCAGACATGAAGTGGACTGTACTCAACAATAGCAATTTCAAAGGATCCAGCTTGATCGAAACAGACCTATGGTCGGCTCAGCTAATTGATGCAGACCTTTCCAATTGCAATCTCACAGATTCTAGACTTCATGATACAAAGCTTTACCGTTGTAATCTCAATGGAAGTAATCTCGATGGTTCTGCGGTAACAAAGGAATGGATCAAAAAAGTAAAAAAGTATAAGCCTCTAGGATTGGATTATGTATTGGAGAGCTTTGAAGTTAGAAGGGATTCTTCTGAGCGATTCAAGTATAGAAAGTATTTCATCAAAGCAAAAAGAAGCAGCTAGACTTCGTATTTGATCCAGTAATAGCTATTGAGCTTTTCTGTGAATTTCTTTATCACTTCTTCATCTGACTCAAATGGTTTCATCTGTATCTGAAAGGATCTTGAATAGAAATCCTGGAGATCATTGAGATAGTTAGCCAATAAGCTAGTTGTCCATCTTTGTTGTGTTTCAATCCCATACTTCATCTTGAGCTTGGTGCCTAGGATCTGACCAATCTCATTGTTGATCACATCTACATAATTGTCGACCGGATTGTTATTCTTATTCTCCAACTGCTCTTGAGTAAAGCTTCCATGGATTAGCTCGGGCATATTGTAGCGTTCGTGTACATCTGCAATTACATCGGCTATTTTGGCCGAGTATAATGAACTTATCATTGCCTGTGCAGTAATGTGGTTGAATGAATTAATAAAGCCCTTCTCACTGCTATCTCTTGGGTTTTGATAAGCTCTCTTATTTAATTTGATCTTGTTTGAGGCTTCTAAGGCGAGATCGTAGAATGCCACATCGCCATAACCATATACATCATACCTTCTTCTAGCTAATAGGTAGATATCCTTGAAATGCTGACGATTGGAGATAAGATATGGCTCCGACCAAAGGATATTGAATTTATCGATGAAGGTGCCATCTTTTGCTTCTTCAATTTCAGTTTGGCTGATACCCTCTTTCAGTATGCTGATTATTGTATCTAGCCGACTGCAATAGATCAGTTTAACCTGATCATTCTTCAATTTACCGGCTTCTGAAGCTTCGCCATTTGAGGAGTATTGGATCTTGATGTGCTCTTCTAGTTCTTGAAGGTTATCTATTCTACTTGCCAATAAGGCATACTGTTGCTCTATTTTCTCTGGTCTAATGCATGCTGATGACTTCTCTGCGCTATCTTCACCACAACTTAGCAAGGCTGCAAATAGCGCTGAGAAAATGAGTATCATGCTCGCTTTCGACAGCAAAATTGAATTCTCAATCTTTGAGTTGAGACTATTATTTAAATGAATGGCCGACAAATTGCGCGAAAATCTTGAATTTAGAAGGATGAAATTAAGATTTCTAGGTCTTTTTATTCTACTGCTGCTTACAAAGCTTTCGATAGCTCAAGAATATAACATTCTCGATTATGGTGCCGTAGGAGATGCGAAGAAACTGAATACTCAGTCCATTCAGGCGGCAATTGATGATGCTTTCAAGAATGGTGGCGGCAAGGTGATCATTCCCTCGGGAAGATTCCTCAGCGGTAGTATTCGCCTAAAATCGAATGTACATCTGCATTTGAATGGTGATGCTGTCTTGCTAGGTAGCACTCAGCCGGCTCATTATTATGCTATACAAAGATGGAAAGCCTTGATCTTAGCTGATTCAGCTACTAACATATCTATTGGTGGCAAGGGGATAATCGACGGACAAGGAGCAGAATTAGCCTTGAGGATCGATAGCCTTTTCTATGCCGGTGACGTAGATAGTGCGGATTATAATTTCAAGGATAAACGCCCCAAAGCAGATATCCGTCCGCAGATCATTGAGATGGTCAACTGCAAAGACATTGAGATCACTGATGTTACCATAATGTCGGCAGCTAGCTGGGTGCAATCCTATTTCCGCTGTGCTGATCTTTTGATCGATGGGATCAAGGTGGATAGTGATACTTATTGGAATAATGATGGGATCGATATTATCGATAGCAGGAATGTGATCATCCGCAACTGCGATATCAATGCTTCAGATGATGGGATATGCCTAAAATCTTATGCCGGTGGCTATGACGGTCCGCAAGACTGGAGTATGATGTGTGACAATATCCTCATTGAAGACTGCAAAGTGAGATCGAGTGCCAGCGCAGTCAAGCTAGGCACCTCCTCCTATCGCGGCTTTAAAAACATTACCATTCGCAATATCCTGGTTTATGATACCTACAGATCGGCTATTGCTATTGAATCTTATCACAATGGCTTGATCGAAAATGTATTGGTTGAGAATATCAATGCCACATGGACCGGGAATGCGCTCTTTGTGAGACTCGGACAATTTAGGAATGACGGTAGAAAGGGTGGAATACGAAATGTGACCATTCGAAATATGAAGGTAGAAGTACCTATTACTGCTCCAGATGAATTGTATGAGATTAGGGGGCCTGCTCTACCCTTCTTTCACAACATTTTTCCTTCTTCTATAGTGGGATTAGCAGATTACGAAATTGAGGATATCACATTAGAGAATATAGAGATCATCTATCCTGGAGGTGGAAATCCAGCTTATGCAAATCTTCCTCTAGATCGACTAGATGATGTGCCAGAGCTTCCCACTGTATACCCTGAGTTCTCTATGTTTGGAGAGCTACCCTCTTGGGGATTGTATGTGAGACATGTAAAAGGATTGACCTTAAAGAATATAAAGCTCACAAGAAATAAATATGATTACCGTCCGGCAATAGTCTTCGATGATGCAAATGAGCTTTTGATTGAAGGCTTAGAGCTTACTGAATCAAGCAAGATGAAAGAAATCATCTTCCACAATTGCGATCCTGCTCCTATTCATTAGGCCTTAATTCACCCACGATCTCTTCCAGGCTTTTCCCCTTGGTTTCAGGCATATAGAAGTACACCCAAAACAATTGTACGATCATCAATATGCCGAAAATCATAAAGACTGTCGCGGCACCGATCATTGAAAAGAGATATGGTATTGCCGAAGGTATTAAAGCAGCCAAGATCCAGTGTACAGAGGACCCCAATGCTTGTCCGGAAGCCCTCAGCTCCGTAGGAAAGATCTCGGCCATAAACACCCAGATCACCGTTCCTTGTCCGATTGCATGAGCGGCGATGAAAAGAAAGAGGAATATGCTAAGGCTTGCAGATTGTATTCCCTGAAAGAAATAGAAGGCTATGATTGAAAGTGAAACAATATAGGCTACACTTCCGATGTACATCAGCTGCTTTCTACCTGCTCTGTCGATCAACCACATGCCAAGAAGTGTAAATACCAAGTTGACAATTCCGATTCCCACTCCACCCAATAAAGCAGCACTCCTTTCCAAACCACCCAATTCAAAGATCCTAGGAGCATAGTACAATACTGCATTGATACCGGAAAATTGATTGAAGAATGCGATGAGAATGACCAGATAAGTTATTCTAAGGTTCTTTCTTTTAAAAAGTTCCTTAAGGCCTCTTTTCCTTGACTTTAATGGCTTATCTAGCAATGCCTTTTCATCGATTTCCAAACTATATTTCAACTTCAGTTCTTGAAATTCTTCAACTCTCCCCATTGAAAGCAACCATCGTGGACTCTGAGGGATCTTCAAGATCAGCAAGCAAAAGAAAAGTGCAGGTAAAGCCTCTACTCCGATCATCCATCTCCAGCTTTCATCCCCATTGCCTTCTATAAGATAATTAGAAGCCATTGCAGCCAGTATGCCAATCACAATACTAAGTTGATACATAGCCACTATCCTTCCTCTCTCTTTGGAAGGAGATATCTCGGTGAGATAAGCAGGTGCTGCAATAGTAGATGCACCAATACCCAAACCGCCAATAAATCGAAAGATCGCAAAGGAAATAGGATCACTCACCATAGCTGAACCAATAGCTGAGATAAGAAAGAGTAAACCTATGATAATCAGCGTTTTCTTACGGCCATATCTATTCGATGGATAGCCGCCAAAAATGGCTCCGATCACCGTCCCCCAGAGAGCAGTCCCCATGACGACAAAACCGTGAAAGAGGTCTGAACTGTTCCAAAGATCTTGAAGCACTTGATCCACTCCGGAGATCACTATGATATCAAAGCCAAATAAGAAGCCAGACAGGGCGACAATAAAACAGATCCTATTGAGTCTATTCATAGCGAATTAGGCCTTAAAGATTGAAGTAAGGCTATTTTGCAGATACTTCATCTCCTTCTCTGAAGTATAGATTGGAATGGATATACGAACTGCGTCGAGATTTCCTTCATATACATAACGCAAATTGATCTTGTATTCCTTTCTCAACTGATCTACGATCTCTTTACTGGAGACTTTAGCGCTTTTAAAGCTGAGCATAGCGTGATGGCATTGCTCTTTAGGACTAATGACTTCTACATGATCTTGCTTAGAGAGGTAATCATATAGGTATTCTCTATACTCCAGGCTTCTCGACTGTATTTGATCTAGATTCAATTCATTTAAGAGTTCAATTGCTGCGGCAATAGCAGCCACATTCGCCGCATTTCTAGTCCCGTATTCATCCCTAGAAGCAGTTTTCAAGTAATCTAGAGCCAAGTCATCCATATCGAATTTGGAATCGCTGTATGCGCCGGCAAAAACAGGATCAAGGCTTTGCAGTATCTCATTGTTTGTAAACAGAAAGCCACTTCCAATTGGTCCGTACATCCATTTATGTCCGCTCGCTGCATAGAAATCGGGAGAAAGAGCATCTAAGTCCAATGAGAGCATTCCGGCTGCCTGAGCACCATCAACAACGGAATAGATGCTATTCTGGCGACATAGATCGACAATCTCTTCTGCGGGAAGTATCATGCCATTAGAACAGCACACATGCGAGAAGACTATTGCTTTTGTCTTTTCGGTAACCATCGATTGAATCGATTCAAACAGGCCATCTCCTTTAGGATCGAGCTTTGCCACTTTCACGATAACTCCTTTCGACTTTTGCAGAGCAATAAAAGGAGCCGCGCCACCAACATGCTCCTGATCCGTTAGTATGATCTCATCTCCCTCTTTGAATGGGATAGCCTGGGCGGCGAGATTCATGCCTTCGGTGGTATTTCTTGTGAAGGATAAACAACTTGGATCTGCTTTTACAAAATTCCCGAGCGATTCTCTTGCCTCTTTAAATAGCCACCTTCCATCTCTAGCCTTAGAGGCAAGCTCTCTATTCACTTCATTAATCCTGTCGAGAACAGCTTCAGATGTGGGTCCCAGGCTTGCAATATTGAAATGGAATAAGTCATCTTTCAGAGGGAACTGACTTCTCAGCTGATCCCAAGTGATAGTAGTAACCCTTTGTCTATTAGAGGTATTGGCGATCAATGGACTAAACCATGCCATGGAAGCAAGAAAGCTTGTACTAAGGACACTCTTTTGTATGAATTCTCTGCGATTTCCCATGGAAGAAAGATAAGCAGATATGCTATTTATGAATTATCTCTTGTAAAAAGACTCTATATATCAGTCTCTACCCATCTAGGGTCATTTGTAAATTCCTTATCAGTCAACGACTCCAGAAATGCAATGAGAGATTCCATTTCTTCTTGACTCAGATTCAAGGCCTTGATCTTTTCACTCTTGTTTGGATGCTGCCTTCCACCGCTATTATAGTGTTCGATCACCTCTTCTAAAGTACTTAAGCTCCCATCATGCATATAAGGTGCGGTAATGGCAACATTGCGTAATGAAGGCACTTTGAAAAGGGCTATATCAGCAGAATCATGAGAAAACCTAAATCTACCTGAGTCGGCATAGACCTCATACAATCCATTGTTCTCTAAACTATAATTGGTGAAGTTGAAATCAGAATGACAAGATGAGCAATTGGTTTTTTCGCTATAGAATAGTTTCATTCCGGCCTTAGCTTTGTCGCTTAGTGCGGAGGAATCAGATTGGAATTTATACTTATCGAAGTCGCTATTCCCACTGATCAGGGTTCTTTGAAATACTCCTAATGCCCTTGTGATCACATATGGATCCATCTCTCTTCCATATGCTTTCTCACTTAATGCCTGATATCTTTCATCTTCTTTGAGCTCTTTGGCGATGAGCACAATGTTGTGGTTGAACTCATTTTCTTCTTGAATAGGCACTAATACCTGCATTTCTAAGGTTGGAATACTCCCTTCTCTTAGGAAATATGGATGATATGCTACATTGGCTAGAGATGGAGCGTTTCGTGTGCCTAAGGCTTTAAAAGCACCTATACTCAATGCTTTATTATCTGAGAAAGCAAATTCTGGTTTATGACAAGAAGCGCAACTTAATTTTCCGTCTTTCGAAAATCTCTTTTCAAAGAATAGTTTCTTCCCTAACTTCCATCTATCCAATGAATAAGTATTCTCCTCTTCTACTGAAATTGCAGGAAAACCTTTAGGTAATTGAGCATTAAGCTCATCTATTTCATCATCTCCAATATGTTCTTTGGATATGAACTGGCAAGAGAAAAGAAATACGATTAGGGCTACGAACCAATTAGTTCTTAAAAGGATCACTGAATTCAGGATTGGTGATCAAAGAGTAGTCGGTTAGGGTTTTTAGGAAAGCGATTAGATCTCTCTTATCTTCTTCTGTCAACTGCAGTCCGCCATTATTCAAAGGATAAACCAATGTGGGGTCTAATGTAGTTGAGTTTTGTAAGCCAACATTGTAATGGTCGATCACTTCTTCTAAAGTTTCGAAGCGACCATCATGCATATAAGGAGCAGTAAGTTCGATGTTTCTCAATGAAGGGACTTTGAACTTCCCTTTATCGGATGCTGAGTTTGTAGCCTTCATCCTTCCATTATCAGTCATTTGAGCATCTGTATCAAGCCCGTTGTTCATGTAAGCGTCATTCTCAAAGTTTGGCGCCGAATGACAATGCTGACAATCTGCTCCTGATAAAGAAGGGAATGCAGGATTGAATTCGGAAAAGAACAGTACCCTACCTCTTTCTTCATTACTATCTAAACTAACAAGGCCATTGATGTAACGATCATACTTACTATCGTTTGATACAATGCTGTTCATGAATTGCTCCATAGCTAGAGACATCTTTTCAGTAGTAATCTCCGGACTTCCAAAAGCTCTTGTGAACTGATCTTTATATTGCTGATCTGCAGATAGCTTTTGAATGACGTTTTCAAGACTTTCATCCATCTCAAGCGAATCTTCAATAGGCATTAATGATTGATCCCTCAACAAATGCGCTCTACCATCCCAAAAGAACTCATTTGAATTCCAGGCCATGTTAAAGACCGACATCGACTGTCGAGACCCTTCTTTATTCCTTACACCCAGAGAAAACCTTGCAGTATCTGTGAATGCATGTTCTTGTCTGTGACATCCTGCACAAGAAAGAAGATTATTCTTGGAAAAACGCTTTTCATAAAAAAGCATTCTACCTAGTTTAACTCCTTCAACTGTAAGGGGATTGTCGGCAGGAATATTAGGTGTACCTAAAATTCCAACCTCCAATTGGTATGGTGTATCATCGTATTTTACACCAGAGTCATTCCCATTGTCGCTCTCATCATCTTTTTGACAAGCAAACAAGATAGCAGATGCACAAAATGCAACTGCAAATATTTTGAGATATGTTTTAACAGCCATAAGAACTACTGTACAATGACTTTCTTAGTAGCAACAAGTCTTTCAGCTTTATAGATCGATAAAAGATAGATACCTGCATCTTGGATCTCAAGAAGCTCATTCTGTTTTGTAACTGGAGCAGAGTAAACCATTTTTCCACTCAGATCACTGACTTGGATTTTCAAATCAGTAGTGAACCTTTCAAAACGAACATTCAATTGACCTTTAGAAGGGTTCGGCCAAACATTTAGATTCAATTTGATCTTTTCTTGATCCTCCAATCCAACTGTATTTTCACTAAACACATTTCTTGTGAAGTTCGAGATCAAGGTACTGCCATGACTAAACTCTCCATGATAATTCAAATTCTGATCTACGGGAATATTTGTGAGTGATTGTAGATAATCTGCCGTAAGATTAAAAACCTTACCTCCATTTAGATCAGTTGGTGTAACAGTATGACTTTGAAGTTCATAATTACTATCTCCGAGTCCGTGAATAGAGATCAAGGTATTAAAACCTGCGCCAATCTGCCCTTCAAATGCCACAAAACGATATCCTGCAGCCCAACCCCAGTGCATAGATGGGAATTTTGGAGCTAGGGGATGATTTGTAGGCCAAGAATTAGGGTCCAAATGATTGTTATTTGGATCTACTCCAACAAAGAACTGTATACCTTCAATATTATTCACATTGAGATTTCCCAAATAGAAAGTTGAATCTATCTCTGCATTTATCAATAAGAACTTTGAAGGGATACTAGTGACTTGTCCACTATCATGGATCACACTAAATCCGGATAGATAGTATTCAATCCTAGTGAAACGGTAAGGATCATTCTCATTCGAAATGATTTCGGAAGTAGAATAATCCGCATTTCCAAGCTTATGATCTATATTCAGATATATATCAGTCTGAGAATATAGTGAGATCGCAAAGGCTGATATGAGGCTTAAAAGGAGTAGTAATTTCTTCATATTCCACGAATTTACTCAAAATTAACAATTAAGAAACAAAGATAGTCGACTAATGTTGAGGGGATTGGGTATAGAAGAAGAACCTAGAGCCTTGAATCTAGACTTAATGATGAATTACATTTCCGAACATAATTTAAAAACTCTAGGCATTCTAGCTGCACTCTTTGCACTTCGAAGCCATGGCGTAGAAGTATTAGGGCACTTTTAACTTCATCAGGATTGAGTTCCTTTCAGTCGCTCCATCCTGATGGGCAGAAACTTAATAAAAGCCACAGCTGCTAGCGCAGCTTTACTTTTTTATTTCTCACTTCGCTCTGAAGCAAGCTTCGAGTTTGAAGGATTGAACTCCTTTCAGTCGCTCTATCCTTAAGGGATGTCGATTCAACAGAAAGCCTTCATCTCACTTCGTGAGCTGTTGCTTTTTTTGTTTTTCGCTTCGCACTTAAGCAAGCTTTGTGCTTGCTCAAACAAAAAAAGCCTCCAATCTTTCGATTGAAGGCTTTTTGTTGGTCGGGGTGGCAGGATTCGAACCTGCGACCTCCTGCTCCCAAAGCAGGCGCGATAACCGGGCTACGCTACACCCCGATAAGTCTTTCTTCTCCTTCTTTAAGCAGGTGAGAAAAACCTGACCAATTACATCTTTGAACTCCTTCAAAAACGGGAGCGCAAATATAACCCATTTCCTTTATTCTACTCAAGAAAAAAAGGAAGAAATTATTCCACCCAAAATTCAAGTCGGAATTCATGTGATGAAACATTGCTTTTTAGAGAATCCGGAGGCATTACGCTAAAGCGAATTCTTGTAGGATCAATGCCTTTTTCAACACTTAAGTATTCTATTATCGCATTTTGCCTGTGAGTCCCTATACGATCAACCTTTTTGAGTGCATTTTGTTCGCCAACGGCTTCTATGCATGCCTTTTCAACGCTCACCTCCCCTTTGGCTTTTGGACTCTGTTTAAATACAAATTCCACAAAAGCACTATCATTCTTATCAAGCTCTAACATTTCAAGGTAGACATCTCTATTGATCTTATCTACATCGGGAAGTGAATCATTAGGGAACATATAGCGATAGCGCATTTCATTCAAGGCATACTCTTGTAATTCATAATATATCTTTGTACTGCGTTTGAAATCTACATTGATATCCTTTTTATTCTTCATTATTCTAGAGAGGTGATCCAGTTTCATCTTATCCTTCTTAAAAAGCCTCTGCTGCAAGAAATTGAAATTAATCGACTCCAAATCACGGGGTTCGAAGTCGAACAGCTCCCCCAATCCCTTTAATGGTGCAGAGACTGCTTTATTTAGTAACTTCTTGACTATCCTCCAGATTACTTTTCCAATATTGAAATTTGGGTCATTCAAATCACCTTCGATAGGTATATCCAATTCAATATTTCCATCGACATCTTTGAGCAATGAAGTACCGAGCTTTACAGGAAGCTTTTCATTTTCAGCTTTGAGCTTGCTCCTTTTCCCCCAATTCAATTGATCGACCTCAATGAGATTAATACTCTTCAATTTATTGTTGCGTATCTCCACTTCACAGTGATATGCCATCGTTCCATTTTCCAGTGGAAAATCAACATAATCAATGGTGTAGGGCGAGAATGGAGTCAAGTCGAAATTCTTCAGCTCCATCTGCATGTCAAGATCTTTTGGTTTTTGGGTGTACGGACGAATAAAACCCCTTACTTCACCTCTTTCATTCAATGCGGCACTGAAATCAACTTTCAGTCTTTCGTCCTTAGAGCTCAATTCTTTGGCTATCAATCCCGCATCATGAATCTTGAAATCGAACTCTCTAGTTTGCCTTTTGTAATCAGTGAAGTTTACTTTCACACCTTCAACTTTGAACAGATCCAAGCGATAGGAAGATTCATCATATGACTTTACGATATTCTTCACATGCTTAAATACCATTAAGAAAGGGTTCTCATATTCAGTAACTTCTTTGTCACTAAACGAAGTTGTGTTAGATTCTATGGTATCTACTTTCATTAGGTTGGAGAAGGTGTTTCCACCCTCATATATCTCAAAAGCTACCTTTAAGCCACTGCTTTGAATTTTTTCAATATTGTAGACTGCTTCTGAGAATTGAACGGTATCAATATCAAACTCAAACTCATCTTGGTACAGTATTGATTTCGCTCTGGCATCAACAAATTCAAAGTCGCTAACTGTTACCTTTCCACTAAAATTCAAATTTTCCGAATCAACAAAGCTGCCATTCAATCGCATTTCGGAATTGTACTTTCCATTCAACTCATTGAAGTTGAGAATGGGACGTAAATAAGGTTCAATAAGTGCAAGATCAATATCTGAGGTTTTAAGATCTACTGTAAACATAGAATCAATAAGATCTATGGCCCCAACCACCTTTACTCCTCCCCCGCTTGATAGACTAGAGGTCGTATTGAATTTTACCGAAGTACTGCCATCACTGAAAAAGGGAAGGTAAAATTCGATCGAATCAATAGTGGTTAATGGATATAAGATACTACTGTATCCTATTTGTCCTCCACTCACCTTCACATTCTTTATCTCAAAATGCAAATCACTGTCTGAATTGTCAGTATCATTTGAACTGGCTGTTTCACTTAACTTTTCAATGATATCATCAAAGTTGAACTGATTTCCACTTTGTTTGATGCGCGTATACCAATCATTTAATTCGAATGATTCTATATGCAGCTTCTTCGAGAAGAGATCAGTAAGTGAAAGATTCACATTCATATGCTCAAAGCGAATGAATACAGAATCACTTTGGTATTCGTAAAGTCTAAAGCCCTCAATACTAGCGCTCCCGCTGAGATAGCCAATATGTAGATCCTCAATAACTACTTCTCTACCGATGAGTTCTAGGTCATTTTTCTCAACATAGTCAATGATAATCTTCGGAAGGAAAGTGAGCAGCAGGAAAACACCAACAATGAGGATGGCTAGTATGATGAGAAGAACTCTTCTGAACATTGATTGGTGAATTAGGCTTCGACTTCAAATATAAAATATAGAGGTTCTAAAACCGAATTATCAAGAAATTGACAATTCACCAAAGACTCTGTTCTATTCGGGGATATAAAGTTTAATGTTTCTAGTCTCCAATTGCTCAATATGACCCATCATTTCTAGATCATCTGAGAGCAAATGCATGTGGACATAACTATCAATATGAGTGAAGATACCCTTATGTCTTCTAGAGAAGAAACCGATGATCTTAGAAGGTCTTGCCCTGAGTTCGTAGTTGATCTGTCCCGAATGAGCTTGTTTAGGAGAAGACACCTCAGTTCCCAAAGGGAGATTTTGAATGTGAATTCTGGCTCTTTTCACCACCCCTTCAAGTCTGAAGACAAATGGCTTGTCCTTTTCCGGATTTAGTGAATCAATGATCAGTTCTAAATGTCGAGTATTGAATATTTCCGGTAACTCTAGCTGTTTCCACTTGGTCACATTGGTGTACACAAAGAAAGGAGCGGAAACATTGTATTCTTCATTGACTTTCATAAAAGGGTAATCCCCTACTCTAGAAACATAGCTCCTTCCATTATAAATCATCAGCTCACCACGCAAATTTTCAAGCGGGCCAAGTCCGTATAAGCCTTCCCTTTCCTCAAGCGTATCTAGATCGATCTTACTTCCCAATTCTCCTCTCAGCATCACTTCCTTAACAGAGCCGGTTATTTTGATTTCCAGTGTATCACTAGTGGTCTCTTCTTGTTTAGACCCTTCTATTTGAGGCTCGCATGCAATAAGACTTAAGAAAGAAAGTAGTATAAAAATCATTTTATTCATCTTGCTGATTCATTTTGGGAGTACAATTTCGCAAAAATCAATAAAAACAATGAGGAGTGCATCTTAGTGTGGAAATATCTTGGTTTTGAGGATGGAGGAGGAAAGATTAAGGATTAAGGAGAAAGGAGGGTTTTATAATCCAGATTTCCGATTTCCGATCTTGGTTCCCGAGCGCAGCCGAGGGACAGATTTCTGATTTGCGAATGGGTCCATGGTTTTTAGCCATTGTTAGGCTCAGTTCCTTTTTCAAGCTTTTCAACACCGCTATCGGTTTCGATATAAAAGTCTATATCATGAATTCTAGCGAATTCAACTAGCTGCACATATCTCTTTTCGTCATCTGATGGTCTGATTCTGAAAATTCTATTCTTTGTTGTAATTCTAAGGACCGATGATTTTCGCTTCTTTTCAATTAATCTAAAGGATGTTATAGAATCAGAGTAGACTAGTTTTACCGATGACAATAGCCTTTGAATTTCTAGATAATCACTATGAACCTCTATTAATTCATAGTTTTTTCTAATGTAGTCGTAGATAGCAATGCACGCTATGATTAGAGTGCAAACTAAAGCTCTAATTGTTTTTTCGTCGATATTATCAATCATGAATTGAGCCTAACTAGCGATTAAAATACTCAAAAGTCTAGAAAATAGCCTTGACTAGGTGAGCAGAAGTAGCCATTTCTGATTTCTGATTCTTACCCTGAGTGGAGCCGAAGGGTCAGATTTCCTACAGGGTCCATGGTTATTAGTCAATGTTTTTTATTTAGTAATTACCAAGTGTCGGGAGCATATGTACCTCACTTTGATTAAATCCGACTTTATATTTTTCATTTCCAAGGCTATCAAATTCTTGCACAGTTTCATTTTCGTAATCCACAACCGCTTTTATTTTCCCATTCAGATGATAAACCCTATGGATTCCTGACCTATATGGAATTCGATTACCGTTTTTTAATGTATCGTCAGGAAAAGTAATAAAGTTGCCCTCATACCAAGTTTTGCCATTAATGTAGGGCGCTTTAACAAAAACAGAGTCTACAAATATTCCAAATTCTTTGAGTGGAATGACATAGTCGCGACCAGCTGCTGGATAACCAATCCATTCTCGAATTCCATCTTTAAAATGCTCAACTAGCAATATGCTTTCTTTGTCTGGATAGTAAATGAAATGATACCCATCCTCTTTACTTTTTGTACTATCAATTACACTTTGACCAACCTCAGTTTCAACCTTTAGTGTGCTGTTTAAAGAATTTATTTTAGGCATGCCAAAGGTGACTACTAAAAGAAATGATGCGATGTATAGAAAATAAGTCATCTTTATATTGGCGGTAACTAGCGGTTAAAATACTCAAAGGCAGAATAACGGTTTTGAAGTGGTGAACAGAAAGCATCATTTCTGATTTCTGATCTTGGTTCCCGAGCCCAGCCGAGGGACAGATTTCAGATTTGCCAAGGCGCTCATAATTTTAGCCAGTGAAAGGCTAGTTCATTTTTCTTTAAGAATTCCAATAATTATATCTCTCGTCCTACGAAAACTCTCAATCTCTACCGACTCAAGCTTAGATATTAATTGAGAAATCTCAATATTATCATGAATAGGATTGGCTAATTCAGTAGCTATTTGATTTCTATAAAGTGAGCTGTTTTTATCAATAATGTTTAAGGCCGACTCTGGATGAAGACTAAGAACTTTAAATAGAAGCTCATTTGACCACTCCGAATATTCAATATTAGTAGTACAAGAAGGGTGAAAAGTTGCTAGAAAGGCAGCCACTTCAGATAGAGAAAGGTTTTCAATATTAGTGTGAGTTCTATTTAGGATCTCAATAGAGCACCAGTATTCTAAATAATTTGAATCAGGCTTGATTAAGTGTGGATTACTTAGACGATAATTCCTTTCATACTCTATTTCAAACGGATCGGGTAAATGGTTGTTCTGTGCACTGGAGACAAGCACTTTTAATTTTTTATTTGTCAATGCGTTTAGTTCGTCTTCACAACTATCTCCCGAAACAGAAACTAAAGCGTAGACATTTTCAGACTTATCTTTTGCAATGTTTTGATTACCTAACCCAATAAAGTCGAGACAAAAATTATCAGTTTCAGTTACGTAATAATGGGTGATCATGTATTCCCCATCTGAGAAACCAACTGTTTCCATTCCCAGATAGAAATATGGAAACAAAGAAGCCTTTCCTCTAAACTTCTCGTCATTATATTCGATTTCGAACTCAATATCGGTATAGTTAATCTGTCTTATGGTAATTGAACTTCCATTTTCTGCTTCAAATTTTACATTTTGGTTTCTAGGGATATACTCAGGTATGAGGGCAATCATTGAGTCCTTCTCCCCTGGAAACAATATAGAATCTTCCTTAAGTGTCAGCTTACTCTCTTGAAAATGGTTGTGAAACTCTTCTGAATAGTCTGAAACATTTGAATTGGAAATTTGCACCTTTACCCTTGTCGGATTCTCTTTGTCTTCGTTCTTTTTTTGTCCGCACGAACTAAGAATTAGAACTGACAGTGATATTTTTATCCAAATTTTCATTTTAAAGGTCGCCAACGGTTTAGCTAAACTTCGTTTCAATTCAGTTTAGATTCTGTAGGCATTAGTTTTCTAATTTTAGATTCTTTACTACATATCCAATTACTTCGGGATCATAGTAAATTTCGCAAGAGAAATCTTTTCTAGTCGTGTCACCTTTTTCATCAACCATATCAAACCACGATTTAATTTTATGTCCATTCTCTATTTCTTCAACATGATTTCTTCTGATCTCTTGGTCTGGAAAATTACGATCAGATATCTCTCTTTCTTTCATTAATTCGCGCTGAGCCGTGTAATATACAGTGCAGATTTCGTCACAATCACCAACTGTAGCGCCCCAATCTCCTTCACCGTAGCTGCATGAGACTGTTGTGATTGTCATCAGAAGAAGGGAATAATATGTCCAGAGTTTTCCTATTCTCAATTCTAATTAATGTCAACTTGCGGTAAAATACCCAAAAGTCTAGATAATAGCCTTGTTTAGGTGAGCAGAAAGCATCATTTCTGATTTCAGATCTTGGTTCACGAGCCCTTCGACCTTGCTCAGGATAAACTCCGCCGAAGGACTGATTTCTGATTTCTGATCTCAGATTTCTGATTTGGAATTACCTCTTGCTCACTTGTCCTCCATAGCTTTAGCGAAGGAGGAAAACTCACACTCTTGCTGCACGCGGGTATGGCCAGTGTTAGGCAACGTATTTATTATTCGATCTCTAGACAAGCAATATCTTGATAGTCTTTACTAGAGAGAAATTCTTCAATTACCTCTTGATTTTTATTCAAGAGCTTGGCTAGCGAATCCGTAGTAGAATTGCCAGAGCGAACCCAAATTATCTTTGGTGGATGACCTTTCATGATGCTGATATCATAGAAATCTGCATCAAATGTGACAATAGTGAAGTGGTGTTTCTTAGCGAATTTCCATATATCGCTATCATTGGCATTATTTAGCCTAGCTTCTGAGACATGCAAAGAATCTTCGAAAGCAGGATTTAACTTTTTAAGAATTCTAAAGGAAATATTTTGATCAAAGATCAACTTCATGAGGCATGTCTTAATTTATGCTCTCTATCAGCAGCATAAGCTAGACAAGCTCTAATGTCATCATTTTCGAGTTCAGGAAAGTCTTCAAGAATTTGTTTGTTGGTCATTCCGGAGGCCAGCCATCCAAGAACATCAAATACGGTAATTCTGGTATTACGAATACAAGGTTTTCCAAAGCGTTTCTCTGGGTCTCTTTTTATTCTGGATTTGTATTCGAACATGATGTTTAATTTATAGTCTTATCAAAGTTAATGTTTTCGCTGGAAAACCTTTTATAGCGATATGTTGCCCAACTAGCGATTAAAATACTAAAAAGTCAAGGTAACATTATTCAAGTAGTGAGGAGAAAGCATAATTTCTAAACTCTGAACAACAAACACCACTTGCTCTCAACTCACACTCTTGCTGCACTCGGGTATGGCCAGTGTTAGGCCCCGTTTTTTATTATTTTCTTCAGTTGGTTAGGATCTTGACGGTTATCCCAGAAGGCTTCAATTCTAATTGAAGAAGGAGTGAAGCGATAATAGATGCTGTAGTGATTCATAGCTGCCACCCTGACTTCTGGGTAAACAGATTCCGGACTCTTCTTAGGATACTTTTTGATCTGTTCGAGATTATCCTCTATTCGATCTAGAAGTTTTAATGAAAAGGTGTTTGAACCGTTTCTTTTGATCCAGAATTCTAATATGTGACGAAGCTGCTTGCTGGCTGTGACCGACCAGATTACTGTTCTTTCAGCCATTCTCTTTCTCTCGCAAATAATTCTTCATGACCAATGACTCTTCCATTTTCGAAATCGTCTTCACTCATTTTGAGCATTTCAATTTGATCTTCGGTAAGTTCTATTTTTTGATCAATGCTTGTTTTGCTCACGAGCTTGTCTAAGGCTGAAAGAACATCACGATCTTTAATAGCCAGCAATTTGCTGATAAGAGAGTTTCTTATGTTATCTACTGTAGCCAAAATTTCTCCTTTCTTTCAAAGTTCGTAAAAAAGTTCAACCTATAGAATGGGGCCTAACTAGCGGTTAAAATACTTAAAAGTTGGGATAGCGTCTTTAGCTCTAATTTCCGGCTATCGACCATCGGCAATCGGTCCTTGAGGGATTGCAGCAAACAAAAATCATTTCCGATTTCCGATTTCTGATTTCTGATTTGGAGGGATTGTATCGCGTGATACCGAATTAAATAGGATTGCCCTCCTTGCAGTCGGGCCATCCCGAGGGGGTAACCAACAACAAAAAGCTGACAAGCCGTTTGCACGGCTCTTCTTTTTTTATGCCTTTACTGCGCTCTCAAGCGAGCTTGGAGCGGCTGTTCCATAAAGGGTAAGGATTCCGCCGACTGCGTCGCCGGCATCCCGGACGGGATTACCAGCAAATAAATCCCAGCTAGCCGCTCTGCGACTTGGGATTTTATGGTTCTACGCTCTTTGAAGCTAGCTTCAATCGCTAGAAACAGAAAATCCCAGCTATCACTAGCTGGGATTTATTTGCGGAGAGAGGGGGATTCGAACCCCCGATACCCTTGCGGGTATAACACCTTAGCAGGGTGCCGCTTTCAGCCACTCAGCCACCTCTCCTTTGAAGGTTGACAAAAGTAACAAGTATATTTTAGTCGCGGAAGAAAAAAATGTGGATTTCAAGATATTATTTACATCCCGCATGCTTAATTATCCATGCTATATTTGTTTAACACTTATCTAATCTTCATGCATCTACTTACACCTAATCCCAAAGTCTATTTTTCTGCGCTGCTACTACTCTCTGTTCTAAGTTCTTGTATCCAAGAACAGCCAAAGGAAAAAGTGAGCAGCGAAATCAAGATCAGCGAGTCTGCTGAGCCTTCTTCCATCAACCCTTTCTTTATTCGCGATGAGCTGGGATTCTACATCTGCAGCCAGATCTGGCAACCATTATTGGCTGTCGACTACCAAAAAGAAGTCCTCGTGGGTGTTTTGGCTGAAGAACGTCCTCAAATCAGCTCCTCAGAGAATTGGTCAATGGAGATCAAATACAAACTGCGCAAGGATGCCAAATTCTCAAATGGTAAGCAAGTGAAGTATTCCGATGTGCTCTTCTCCCTTAAAGCCAACATCTCCCCTCTTGTAAATCCTTTCTATAGCTCTTATTATGAGTTTATCGATAGTGTTTCGGTCGACTGTGCCGACAGCTCTTGCTTTACCATCTATAGCAAAGACACCTACTACCTTTCCGAATTCAGTAGCGGCGATTATTTCATAGTCTCTGAAGATCAATTCGATCCTGAGCATACTCTCAGATCATATTCCATCGCTCAGCTAAAGAATGCTTCCGAAAATAAAAGTGATACCACCCTCATCAACTATGCTGAGGAGATCCAAGCTATTGATTTTCGCGACTCCACCCCTACTATCGGCTCTGCTCCATATGCTGTAGATAGCTGGATGGCCGGCGAGAAAATGAAACTCACCAAAGTTCTCAACTGGTGGGGTGAGAATCACCGTGAAGCCAATTCATACTTCAAAGCCAATGCCGAAAGCTTCTCCTTCTACTTTATCGAAGATGCCACAACTGCCATCAATGCGCTTGAAAATGGCGATTTCCACCTAATGAGAGCCATCCCTCCTAAACAATTCCGCAGATTGGAGAAAGATGAGCGCTTTTCTAGCCAATTCGACCTAAAATCGGTTCCTCGTTTTGCTTATCAATACCTGGGCTTCAACTTAAGCAAGCCTCTGCTTAGCGATATTAGGGTAAGGAAAGCCATTGCCTATAGTGTTCCAACTTCTGAGATCATCGATAATTTGTACTACGGACTGGCAAGTCCATGCCTTTCTTTCCAGCCGCAAGCTGATGAATCTACTGCAAATGCTACTGCCAAATACGATCTAAACCAAGATTCGGCCAAGGCATACATCAATGCATTCAGAGCAGATCATCCAAATAAAGAACTTAAACTCACCTACACTTACAATGCGGGCAATGATAAACGAAAGGCTATCGGACTCATCCTCAAAGAAAGCCTGAAAGACATTGGTATAGAGCTAGAAATAGAGACTTATGAATGGACGGTCTACCTCGAAAAATTAAGAGGTGGAGAGCTGGATCTCTTCCTTAATGGAGCCGTAAACTCGGCTATCACTCCCGACCTATCTAATAGCTTCCACTCAAGCGCAATACAGTCGGGCCGTAACTACTTCCAATACCAAGATGAGCTTAGCGATCAATTGTTAGATAGTATTCACGACTGCCTGGATGCCGAAAAGAGAGATCGCCTTTTCAGCAAATTGGAAAAGAGGATATTTGAGCAACTTCCTATGCTACCCCTCATTCAACCAATGGAAACCATCGCTTTTAGTAAGCAATTGCAAAACGCCAATGCATACCGACTGCGACCTAATTTCTGGGTAGCTGAAATCAGTTTGGAGTGAAATGAACTATTTCATTAAACGTCTGCTCTGGTTGTTACCAACCATATTCGTGCTTTCCCTCTTGATCTTTGGGATCTCACTAACTGCACCATATTTGCCCGACTCCCAACTCGAAAACTATGCCTCAAAGTCGACCAATATTGATTTCCTCAATTATGAATCACGACTCGACCAGTATAGAAAGTCGACAGGCACCTTTGCTCCTGCATTCTATATAAGCATCTACCCCGCTTCGCTTAGTGATACCCTTTACAAGATCAGCAATCCTAAAGTTAGAGCAACTTTAGAAAAGTGGGCGCTTGATATTTGCAATTGGAGCGCAACGAATGCACTATATGCCAGGATCAAGCAAGACATCAAGGAGAATCCGGAGAATGCGAATGAACGAATAGCCCTTTTCGAAAATTCAAATTTCAATAGATTAAAAAGCGAGAATGCCTATTTCTCATCTATTGTTGAGGACCTAGAGCATTCCTTCACAGGGAATCAGTGGCTCAACTTCATCCCCTCCCTTTCATGGAATGGCTCCAATAATAGATACCATCAGTGGATAAAGGGTGTGCTTTCATTCGATCTCGGTCGCTCTATGGTCGATAATCGTCCGCTTAGTCAGACCATCGCCTATGCCTTAAAATGGACAATTAGTCTAGGCATGATTTCTTTAATCATCGCTCTTCTCATTGCAATTCCATTGGCCGCCAAAGCTGCTTCTAATCCAAATGGCTTCTCGGATAGATTCTGTAATGTAGTTTTCTTCGGATTGTATTCCATACCGCTCTTTTGGATGGCCAGCTTGCTGATCATCTTCTTCGCTTCTGTGCATTATTTGCATTGGTTCCCTTCATTCGGAATTGGTGAAGTGCAGGAAGGCATGGGATTCTTCGATATTCTTTCACTGAGAATGAGTCATCTTGCATTGCCATTGGTCTGCTGGACCTATGGAGCGTTGGCGATCATTTACCGACATATGCGAGCCAAGCTCAAAGAAGAGATCGCCAAGGACTATACTTTAACTGCTAGGTCTAAAGGACTATCAAATAGGGAAGTGATCTGGAAACACGCATTCAGGAACAGCACTTTCCCTTTGATCACCATGCTTGGCGCGATACTTCCCGGCATGATCGGGGGTTCATTCATTATTGAAAGTGTTTTTTCAATTCCCGGTATGGGAAAGCTTACGCTGGATGCTTTTCTGCAAAGGGATTATCCACTGATCTTCAACATTAGCTTTTTAGCTTGTGTGCTAACCGTTCTTGGCGTCTTTTTGGCAGATATCGCCTACTATTTTGCCGATCCACGCTTAAATTTCTCAGAAAGCAATGGCTAAGCAATCCTTCATATGGGATCGAATTCGAAGAAATTCGAGATTCAGCCTTTATTTGATCGTCATTTGGATCATCTTAGCCCTTTTTGCCTCCATTCTCGCACATGAAGAAGACAGCTTATCTATTCCGGCATTGATCCCTTATTCAGCCACCTCAATCGACTTTGCCAATGCAGGCGCTGTTGGTCCGTTTGAATCACAGGAAGTTGAGAATGTGTATCACCGACATTGGTTGGGGACAGATGAGCTTGGAAGAGATGTGCTCTCACAATTGATCCATGGAAGTAGAACTGCACTGATTGTTGGTCTGTTATCTGTACTGATCTCAGCCATTATTGGGATCACTTTAGGAATGACAGCTGCCTACATTGGAGATGAGGGCTTGAAAGTATCAAAGTCAAGAGTAATTGGAATTTCTTTCTTCGGATTGCTCTTCCTATGCTATATCACTTTTATTGTTCCTTATAGCAAGATCGTCTTTTCGCAGTTCTTGATTTTGCTTCTACTCTTTGCGCTCATCTTTTGGTTGATCCTCAAACTCACAAAGGCTCCAGCTGGAAAGAGATCCAACTTCCCATTAGACCTAATTATCGGAAGAATGATCGAAGCCATGGATTCCTTACCAATACTCTTTTTGATCATTAGCCTGTCAGCGATCATCAGACCCTCGATCTATTCAGTGGTATTGATCATAGGAATTAGCAATTGGGCGAAAATTGCCCGTTTTGCAAGAGCTGAAACCTTGAAGATCAAACATTCCACATACATCGAGTCTGCTAGAGTGATCGGCTTGAATAGGATGCAGATCCTTTGGAAGCATATTCTCCCGAATGCATTACCAACTTTAGCTGTAGCTCTGGCATTCAATATTGCCGCTGCAATACTAATAGAGGCTACCTTATCTTTCTTAGGTGTGGGAATAGCTGCGGATGAAGCCAGCTGGGGAGCAATGTTGGCAGAAGCCAGACGCACGCCTTTTGCCTGGTGGCTGGCTGTTTTTCCAGGTCTAGCCATCTTTGCGGTGATCTATGCTTGCAATAAGTTAGGCGAAACTATTGCCGATTAGTCGGGATACTCTACCCTAACGTGGTAGATGCTCATCAACTTCTTCTTGAAGATCTTCTTAATGGTGGTGATATCGCTGAAAGTGATGTTCGACATCACAAATTGATCTTCTTGAATTTGATGGTCGATAATGGAATTCACCAATTTCTCTATGCCTTTACCATCGTAAGAGCTCAAACTTCTGGAAGCTGCTTCAACTGAATCGGCCATCATTAGAATAGCAGTTTCCTTTGAGTATGGGATGGGACCCGGATACTGGAAGATCGATTCATCAACATCCTCATCGGGATGCTCTTCCTTATACTTTTTCAAAAAATACTGGGTCTTGGTAGTACCGTGATGTGTTCGAATAAAATCGATAATGATATCCGGCAACTTATACCTTCTGGCCATTTCAATACCGCGAATCACGTGCTCTATGATGATCTTGGAGCTTTCTTCCGGAGCCAATTCATCATGCGGATTGTAATCTGAATTCTGATTCTCGATAAAATAATTGGGCATATTCATCTTACCGATATCGTGATACAAGGCACCGGCTCTAACCAATAGTGCATTGCCCCTCACCGCTCTGATAGCCTCTTCAGCCAAATTTGATACCTGCAATGAGTGTTGGAAAGTCCCTGGAGCCTTCATATTGAGCTTTCTGAGCAATTTGCTGTTGGTATCTGCCAACTCCATCAAAGTCACATCAGAAACAAAACCAAAGATCTTCTCGAGGATATAAACCAATGGGTAGGTAAATAGAGTCAGTAATGCACTTAAGAAGAACCAGCTTAGGAATTTCCAATTGGTATTGGCCAGACTTCCCTCCTGTATCAAACCAATAGCAAGATAAACGGCTGCATAGACTCCAAAGATGATCAAGGCCGAGATAAAGAGCTGAGATCGCTTGTGCAGTGTGATCACTGAGAAGACGGTGAGTATACCTGCCATCATTTGAATGATGATGAACTCATATGGATTTGGTGCAATAAAGCCCACGATCAATATGGCCACCAAATAAGTGAAGAGAGCCACCCTCACATCGAAGAATGTACGAATGATCAGCGGCAGCATACAGAATGGAATGAGATACAAGTTCACACTCTCACTGTCGATCGCATATTTAGACGCTACCACATAAAAAATGATCATCAGCAAGAGAAAGGTGATCTGCATATCGGAACGCATGATCTCTCTTCTGTAATTCAATAAGAACAGTGCAAGCGAAAGGATCATCAAACTCACCAGAAGTATTTGACCCAAAAGGATCCAGCTCAACTGACTTTCGTCCCCTGTTTGAGATTCATATTCCTTTTTAAGTGATGATAATACTTGAAAACGCTGATCATTTAGAATATCTCCCTTGGCGATCACCCGCTCTCCCTTTTGGATCATGCCGGCGGTAGGTGAAATATCTTCTAATGCTAATTGTAAGAAATGCTCATTGGTTTCTTTATCGTAACTCACATTCCTTCTCAAACTCTCTTCAAGGGTATTCAATATCAAGGATTCTTCAACCTCATTCAAGTCTAAGAGCTGTTTTCGAATGAAATCAAAAGCTTCTGAGATAGAAAAGAGGTCGCCAATGGTCTGACTTTCCGCCACATTATTCCTCAATACCTGAATCTCAAAATCCTTTCCCTTTCCTTCTATTTTGGAATGCAGTTCAATAAGACCCTTTGCATAGATCTTACCCATCAATTCCTTACCGCGAGCATAGTAGGTCTCTCTCTTTTCTTCATCTAGCTGTGAGCTGATGCTATCAGACATTCCCATGAAGCGCTGCCATTCAGTATCAAAATTCAACTGATACTCTTCATAGGCCTCTTCTACTTCTCTTGGACTATCGAAAAAGTAAATGGCTTGCTTTTCGGCTATCTCCGCTCTTTCTTTTTCTAGCCCTTCTTCTGATTTGTAGATGGGAAAATCAAAGTCGGCAATAAGGTCTTCATGAGGCCAGGGTTTGCCTTTTTGAAACTCGTATTTGAACTTTCCTTCTCTCGGAAAGACAATCACTATCAATATGATAGCCAGGAGGAAAAGCATCACCTTATAGATCTGATGATGGAAGTTCCTCAAGAATTCGATGATCTTCTTCATAGTATGCTAGGCTAGCGAAAGTAAGAAAAGCTCCTTTTATACTTTCAAAAGCTGTGGAAATTGGCCTTAGATAATCCTCGGGCTTTTGGTTAATTTTGCCCTCGAACGAAAGAAATCTATCAATGAAAGAAGTATATATAGTTGCAGCGAAACGAACTCCAATGGGAAGCTTTAATGGAAGCCTATCCGGCATATCAGCTACCAAGCTAGGTGCTACCGCCATTAAAGGAGCAATCGACAGCATTGGAATCGATAAGAATGAGGTTCAAGAAGTGTTCATGGGCAATGTGATCCAGGCTAATTTAGGTCAGGCTCCTGCTCGTCAGGCTGCTATTTTCGCCGGTTTAAGTGATAATATCCCTTGTACAACCATCAATAAAGTATGTGCTTCAGGAATGAAAGCTGTAATGCTTGGCGCTCAGTCGATCATGCTTGGCGATAATGATGTAGTTGTTGCGGGAGGAATGGAGAACATGTCGCAAGCTCCTTATTATCTTGATAAAGCAAGAACTGGTTACAAATATGGAAATGGCACTTTGGTGGATGGACTTACTAAAGACGGCTTGATCGATGTGTATAACAACTACCCTATGGGTAATGCTGCTGAATTGTGCGCAAAAGAATGCAATATCAGTCGCGAAGATCAAGATGAGTTTGCCATCACTTCATATAAAAGATCTGCTAAAGCATGGGAAGAAGGTAAATTCAATGATGAGATCGTTCCTGTTGAGATTCCACAGCGTAAAGGAGATCCTATTCTATTTTCAGAAGACGAAGAGTACAAGAATGTCTTCTTCGACAAGATCCCTAACCTAAGACCGGTATTTGATCCTGAAGGTTCTGTTACTGCTGCAAATGCATCTACTATCAATGATGGTGCTTCTGCTTTGATCTTGGTAAGTAAGGAGAAAATGGAAGCATTGGGATTGAAGCCATTGGCAAAGATCGTTTCCTTCGCCGATGCTGCTCAAGCACCTGAATGGTTTACTACTGCTCCAGCTAAAGCATTGCCTAGAGCTGCTGAGAAAGCAGGTATTTCCCTAAAGGATCTAGATGCAGTTGAATTGAACGAAGCATTCTCTGTGGTGGGAATTGCCAACACTCAGCAAATGGAATTGGATCCTGCAAAAGTGAACATCAATGGAGGCGCAGTTTCTTTGGGTCATCCATTGGGTAATTCTGGTTCTCGTATTTTGGTCACTTTGATCAATGTATTGAAACAGAATAATGGAAAACTAGGTGGCGCCGGTATTTGTAATGGTGGCGGTGGAGCATCTGCACTTATTCTAGAAAACATCCAATAAAGGCCATTCCCTGAATGAAATATGGCATTTGTCATCTAAGCGTAGTTCCTTGTCGCGCAGAAGCTTCTGAAAAGAGCGAACAAGTCACTCAATTGCTCTTCGGAGAACTCATAAAGGTGTATGAGAAGAAGTCGACTTGGTTTCGCATCAAGCATCAGAATGATGGCTATGAATGCTATATCGATGAGAAGCAGTTCATCACTATCTCACAAAGGGAATTTGAAGCGATCAGAGATGCAAAACCAAATGTATTGCACGATCTGGCTGATGTAGTGAGCAACAAAGAGAATGGAGAGCGCATGAGCATCTTGATCGGCAGTCAGCTCAGTGGTTACCAATCCAACGCTCAGAGCCTGAAATTTGCCAATCTAGAGTTTGAACTGGCTTCTAAATACGAAGAGAAGCTAGCTGTGCTAGATAAGAGTCGATTAAAAGACAATGCTCTGCTCCTACTCAATTCTCCTTATCAATGGGGAGGTCGCAGTCCTTTCGGTATTGATTGTTCCGGTTTTGTGCAATTGGTCTACAAGCTAAACGGTATCCAATTGCCAAGAGATGCGTCTCAGCAGGCCAAAATGGGACAAACACTATCCTTTATAGAAGAATCTGAAGAAGGAGATCTTGCTTTCTTCGACAATGAAGAGGGAAATATCACCCATGTGGGTATACTTTTGGATGGAAACAGAATAATTCACGCTTCCGGTAAAGTAAGGATTGATAAATTAGATCATCAGGGTATCTTTAACCAGGAAAAAAACGACTACACTCACCGATTGAGATTGATCACCAAGATCATTTAAAATCGGTCTAAAAATTGCTATAAACTAAATAAAACGAAGATGATGAATCCTATGAAACGACTATTTAACTTGTTATTTGTGGCTCTATTGAGCATCGGATTTACAAATTGTAATGCACAATCTGATCTTGCAGACGGACTATATGCGAAGATCAATACCACTAAGGGTACGATTACCATCAAGCTTACTTATCAAAAAACTCCACTCACGGTGGCTAATTTCGTAGGCCTTGCAGAAGGAAACATCAAGAATACAGCTAAAGGAGAAGGCGAACCTTTCTATGATGGTTTGAAATTCCACAGAGTGATCCAGGATTTCATGATCCAAGGTGGAGATCCTTCAGGAACTGGTGCAGGCGGACCGGGATACAGCTTTAGAGATGAATTCGATCCGGAATTGAAGCACGATCGTGCAGGAACCGTTTCAATGGCAAATGCAGGACCTGGAACCAATGGTAGTCAGTTCTTCATTACTCATAAAGACACCCCATGGTTGAATGGCAAGCATTCTGTCTTCGGTTATGTGGTAGACGGACAAAGTGTGGTGGATATGATCCAACAAGGAGATATGATCAAATCTATAGAGATCATCCGCATAGGAAAGGATGCTAAGAAATTTGATGCTGCAAAAGTCTTTGCAGAAATGAGATAAGTTATAATTTGAGGATTATTATCGAAAAAGGAGCCAATGGCTCCTTTTTTAGTTTAATAGCTCGATCTTTCTGATTGTCTCTGCACAATCCTCTAATGAAATGGCAAGCTCGGAGTTGACAAGGATTAAATTACGTTTATAATCCTTCTTCACCCTCTTCAATTCTTCTGAAAATGAAAAGAGGATATTGTTCATCTGTTGCAGGCTATTGATCTTATGGCGGAATTTGCGAATGACCGCATCTAAGTAGAGAAGTCTCTTTCTGGCCTCCAAAATAGCACTCAACTCTCCTTTTTCTCCGCTATATGACAGACAAGCATCTTTGTACATCTTTGTAAGGGCCTTGATCTCTTTGCTAAAACCATTGATTTGCTTCTCAATGGATTCATTGAACTCAGAAATATCACTACCAAGAGCTTTGATATTCTGTTCCATCGCTTTGAAGTCCTCATCCGGCTCTAGAAGTCCGTCCTCTATATTTGAAACCTGGTTCATATACTTTCGAGAACGATTCTTCAGGCTATCAATGAGATTGATAGTCGATTTATACAGTTTATTAAGCTGTAACTGTGCCCTTTTGGCTTCATTAATCTGGTCTACGAAGCTTCCCAATTAGAAAAATGGATAAAATGGTTAGTGTGACTCTAAAGATAGTAAATACTTAAAAGAGTCGAAAGAGAATGACTGCATATATGTAGAAGCGAACGATTCTGAAGGCAGAAAAAACCAGAAAATGTTTAATGGGAAATCGAACCGATCCGGCAGCGATACAGATGGGTGAAAATGGCAGTGGAAAGAGGGCGGCAATTACAATGAGGAAAGATCCCCATTGCTTGATCAAGCCTACATGCTTCACCAATTGTCGTTCTAGCCAATCTTCAAGAATCCTTAAGTGGCTTAGGCGAATGCCGATCTGATAACTCACCAATCCTCCGGCATAAGACAAAAAGGCTAAGAAGGTGACCCCCAAATAGGGCAAATCCAGTTTTTGAGCCCATAAAATGAAGAGATCAGGAGGAATTAAGCCAAGAATAGATTCAGACAGGAAGAATATCAAATAAATGATATGATCAGGGTATTGACTAATTCTCTCATCTATGCTTTTAACAGTATCTGGAAGCAGGTATTCGATCAAACTCACAATACCCAAGAATAAGAGCATTAGGATCAGGAGTTTAGAGAGGTTTTTCCACAAGAACTTGCCTCCTCCTTTAGCTTTGTAGCTCCTGTAATATACTCTCCAACTCTTTTTTAACATCCTTAAAACACTTTTTATATTGCTCTGTTATTGAATTTGCAAAAGTAGGTCTAAGAGGCACTTTTTAATTCAATCATCGTAAACAAAAAGTTCAAAGTTTCTGTTTCAATTCTTGTGATGTACGCAGTTTTCCCCTTAAATATTGTAGTTCTACCTGAAGAATGTGTTGCTCTTCATTTGTTTGAACCCAGATACCGCCAACTTTTCAAAGACCATAAAGAGGGCGAAGAGTTTGTAATTGTGAGGCAACATCAAGGAAAACGATCCGAATTTGGGACATTGGTTTACATCGAAAAGATCGTCAATGAATTCCCAGATGAAACCGTAGATGTAATTGTTAAGGGCAGCTCTATTGTTAGAATCAATGAGTTCCATGAGTTATATCCTAACAAATTATATTCAGGGGTAGATGTGGAGATCAACGAGATCAATGCTGAACCGAACAAAGAGCTTCAAGAAGAATTCAAAAAATATCTACTTAGCTCAAAGAAGAGACATGTAAAGGAGCATAGCAATTCGCTATTCTATATTGCCAATCGACTTGAGTTAGATACGGATACTAAGAACGAGATGATTGAGCATCTGAATGGTGAAAGCATTAACCGTTTCTTATTGAATCAGATCAAATTCCTCTCTAAGATCAGGGAACAAGAAAGCTTGCTCGATCAGAATTTCTATTTGAACTAATAGGTTCCTGCTGATAGCATTACCAAAGTGCAAGCTTCAACAGTTTCAATGCCATTCTCTTCCAATTTTCGGATAAAGTCGGGATTGTAAGTTCCAGGATTGAAGATCACCCTTTTGGGTTTAAGATCGATTATTGGATCTATGTAAGTCCCTTGATTTTGCGGTCCTACATAGAGCGTTAGGGTATCCACCTCTTCTATCCCATCAAAATCATTCTTGATCTCTAATCCAGCTACTTCTCCATGCTTTATTCCTACGGGAATTACTTCATGGCCATTTTCTAGCAATCGATGAGTTGCGATGTAGGAGTAACGACTAGGGTTGGTTGATGCGCCTAAAACAAGGGTCTTTTTTGAATCCATAAGTCAAAATAAATCAATTAAACTATCTTCGTGGGCCAATCCAAAAAAAGAACAACTAAATGTCAAAAAAGATCCTTTTACTCGGCTCTGGAGAATTGGGAAAAGAGTTCACCATCAGCGCACAGCGCTATGGTTTAACCATAATTGCAGCAGATAAGTATGAAAACGCTCCTGCTATGCAAGTTGCCGATTACGCTGAAGTGATCGATATGCTTTCTGGAGATGAATTGCAGAGGATAGTCGATAAGCACAAAGTGGATATCATAGTCCCTGAAATTGAAGCTATTCGAACTGAAAAGCTATTTGAATTCGAAGAGGCCGGTATACAGGTAGTTCCTTCAGCCAAGGCTGTGAATTTTACCATGGATCGCAAAGCTATTAGGGATCTAGCAGCTAAGGATCTAGGATTGAAGACAGCTGCATTTGAGTATGCCAAAAGCGAAGAAGAATTGCGCAATGCTGCAGAAAAAATTGGATTGCCTGCAGTGGTAAAGCCGCTAATGTCGTCTTCAGGCAAAGGACAGTCCGTGTTGAAGTCTTTCGATGATGTAGCTCTAGTATGGAAGTACGCCATAGAAGGATCAAGAGGCGACAAACAGGAGGTGATCATAGAAGAATTCATTGAGTTCGAGAGTGAGATCACTTTGTTGACTGTCACTCAGAAGAATGGACCTACTTTGTTTTGTCCGCCAATTGGGCACCGACAAGAAAGAGGAGATTATATGGAAAGCTGGCAAGAGGCTAACGTAGAGCCCTCACTATTATCCAAAGCTCAAGAAATGGCATCTGAGGTTTGCAAGGCCTTAGGAGGTGCTGGATTATGGGGTGTGGAATTCTTTCTTGGGAAGGATGAAGTCTATTTCTCAGAACTATCTCCTCGTCCGCACGATACCGGTATGGTGAGTCTTTCCGGCAGTCAGAACTTCAGTGAATTCGAATTGCATTTGAGAGCAGTACTTGGATTGGATATCCCCGAGATCAAATTGAATTATAGAGCGGCAAATGCAGTGATCCTGGCTCAAAGCGAATCTTCCACTCCACCTGCCTATGAAGGACTAGAAGAAGTTGCGAAGGAAAAAGACACCGACTTCAGGATCTTTGGAAAGCCCTCAACTAGGCCATACAGAAGAATGGGTATCGTAATCTGCAGAGGAGAGCTATATACACCTATAGATGAACTTAGAGAAAAGGCAGCGAGAATAGCTGCAAAGGTTAAAGTGGTGAATAAATAGAATATCATTTGATTTCCTTACACTAACTTAACCTATAATCACATTTGAATAGATAATTTTGCGCCACATTTAAAAAACGAACAATGTCAGGAAAGCAAACATTTACAATGATCAAACCGGATGCAGTTGAGAAGAACTACATCGGAGCAATCTTAAAGCAAATCACAGAAGCGGGATTTCGTATCAAGGCAATGAAGTACACTAAATTGAGTACTGAAGGAGCTGGTAAATTCTACGAAGTTCACAAAGAGAGACCTTTCTACGACGAGCTAGTTGAATACATGACTTCAGGTCCTATTGTTGCAGCTATCCTTGAAAAAGACAATGCTGTTGCTGATTTCAGAACCCTAATTGGAGCTACTAATCCTGAAGAAGCTGCTGAAGGAACTATCCGTAAGCTATACGCTGAATCTATTTCTGCGAATGCCATTCACGGTTCTGATAGTGATGAGAACGCTGCTATTGAAGGTAACTTCTTCTTCTCTACTCTAGAGAGATTCTAGCATATTGAATGTCTAAACTCCCGGCAGATTTTTATTTGAGGAGCGATGTGGTACAGATCAGTCGCGACTTGATAGGAAAGAGAATCTGCAGCAGGATCAATGGTGAATATTGCTCGGCAATCATCACTGAAACTGAGGCTTATGCCGGAGTTGAAGATAAGGCCTCCCATGCTTATGGAGGTAAAAGAACTAAGCGCACAGAAATAATGTATGCCAAAGGTGGGGTAACTTATGTATACCTCTGCTACGGCATACATTATTTGTTTAATGTGGTCACCAATCAAGAAGATATCCCTCATGCGGTGCTGATCAGAGGCATTAAAGCCGAAGAGGGAATAGCTACAATTCAGCGCAGAAGAAAGCTGAATTTGCTGAAAAAAGATAGTCTTAGTGGACCTGGAAAAGTGAGCCAAGCCTTGGCAATCACCTTAGCACACAACAAACTGAGTCTTCATGAAGATAAGATCTGGATCGAAGAGGGAAATACTCAAATTGATGATTCTGAGATTCTTATAAGCTCTAGAATTGGCATTGACTATGCTGAAGAGGATGCACTTCTACCCTATAGATTCCAATTGAAAGAATAATCTTGGGATTTTTTTCAAACATCAACTGAGAATATTCTAAAATGCTATTTTTGTTTTGATACAGCCCTCATTATGGAAGATCAAAATAAACCTAGAGTAGTTACTTCATTTGAAAAGATCAGCACGAATCTTCAAGAGCAGATCAAATTGGAATACCCTTACGGTTTTAGCCAGAACCTTATTAGCTTCAATGATAAAGAAGGCAATAGAATTTCTGCCTTGCGCTTTGAAACGGATGAGAAGATCTATCTGATCAAAATGACTCCGAGCATTGCAGAGCAACTCATTGACGATGATGATGATTATGGTGATGATGGAAATCTCACTGATGACGCTCGTGAAGAGTACGAAGAAAAGTACGATTCCGATGATGAAGATGGCGACATGGATGATATAGAAGATCTCTAAGTAATAGAGTTCTCCTACACTCCCCTCAAATAAATAACTATGCGAATTGTCTTTCTAGGCACACCAGACTTCGCTGCACATTCACTGCAGGCTTTGCTTGAAGCCAAACTTAATATTGTTGCTGTGATCACAGCTCCAGATCGAAAAGCCGGTCGTGGACAAAAAGTACAGCAATCGGCTGTAAAGAAATTAGCCCTTGAACACCAACTTCCTTGCTTACAGCCAACAAACCTTAAAGACCCTTCATTTATTGAAGAATTGAAAAGCTATAATGCCGAACTGCAGATCGTAGTGGCATTTAGAATGCTACCAGAAGTGGTTTGGGATATGCCTCCAAAGGGCACTATGAATCTTCACGCTTCTCTGCTTCCGGCATATAGAGGTGCTGCACCAATTAATTGGGCTATCATAAACGGAGAGGAAAAAAGTGGAGTTAGTACCTTCCTTCTAAAGCACGAGATCGATACAGGAGAGATTCTAAAGCAGCGAGAAGTAAAGATTGAAAGTAGAGAAACCGCAGGAAGCTTGCACGATAAGCTCATGGAGGTCGGTGCCGAGCTATTGGTGGAGAGTGCACATGAATTGGCTAAAGGAGAAGTTAAAGCTATTCCACAATCAGAACTCCTTCCGGAAGGCAAAGCTCTATCAGATCTTCCTCACGCCCCTAAGATCTTTAGGGAAGATTGTAAGATAGACTGGAGCAAAAGCATTATAGAGGTTGATCAAAAGATCAGGGGCCTCTCCCCCTACCCAACTGCATGGACAAGCTTAGTGAGAAAGTCAGATGGGAAGAAATTCAATCTGAAGATCTACAATTGCCTTCCAGGGGAAACAAAGAGTGCTGTTAAGGGCCAGATCAGTTCTAAAGCCTCCCAACTATTCATATCCACGGCGGATTTTGAGCTAGAGATCTTGGAGCTGCAATTGGAGGGCAAAAAGCGAATGAATGCCAAGGATTTCCTAAATGGAGTTAATTTAGAAGATTATGAAAGCATTCTATCTTAAGGTTACTGCTTTACTTCTGTTCGGATTTATTAACTCATCTCTATACTCCCAATCAAAAAACATTGAGGTGAAGTCGCTCTACACCGATAGTCTTTCATCTTCCTATGAGATCATAGTTCAAGACAGTGTTAGGCTGCATTATCATGCAGAGCATACCGAGCATTTGTTTGTGTTGGAAGGTAAAGCGAGAATGCAGATAGATGAAGAGCTAATTGAGATAAGTAAGGGCGAGTATTACACCATTCCAAAGGGAGCAAAGCATGCCGTTTGGGTATTGTCTGAATCTCCTCTCAAGGTGATCTCGGTTCAATGTCCACAGTTTTTCGGCAATGACAGGCATTTTATAGAGAATGACTAAGAAGGAGAAAATGTCCTATTGGCTAGCCGGCCTTATTCTATGTCTATTGGCCTGGCCACCTTCACCTTTCAACTTCATTATTTTCCTGAGCAATTTCCCGATCTACTATGCTTTTCTCAAGATTGAGAAGGCTAGATCAGCATTCACATTCCTTTACAGTTTCTTCTTTGTCTTTCTCTTGATCAAGAGCTTGAGCTTATTTGCAGAAGGCGACTACTCCTCCACCATGTTAATTGGCCTCTTCCTTGCACCTATCTTCTGGACCCTACCATTCATTCCTGTTTATATAGTAAGAAGGAGAATTGGCCTGCTCGCATCACTTCTTACATTGATAATAGCTGTTAGCCTGCATGAATACTGGCAATACTATTGGGAGCTTTCTTTCAATTGGTATACCCTGGGATTATCATTGGGTAATCGCGATCTTGCCAGTCCATTGTATCAAGTCCTAAGTATAAATGGATTAAGCATATTGATCTTGATCACGAATTCGATCTGTGTGTTTTTATGGGATAAGTATACTGTTAAGTTGAAGTGGAGATTCCTGGCTTTTTCTACAATTCTCGCTCTCTCTTTGATTTCTATTATCAATCTAGAGCAAGACAAAGCTAAAGGTGAAGATAAAATTGAAATTATCGCTTTTAGCCCAAGTACAGAAGACTACAGCGCCATAGAAAACAAGCTACCGGCTCAGATAGACTACCTTGTGGAGCGGATTGAGAAGGAAGACATCAAGGGCCCGACTTTGTTGGTTGGCCCCGAGAGCTATCTTCAAGACCTTAGAAATAACCCCATTTTTGTAAATCGCTTAAATGAAAATGAAATGATCAAACGATTGCAGAAGGTTTGTGATCAAAGATCTATTTCCATGGTATTTGGAGCGATCTTGGTAGAACTCATACCCGCTAATGATTATCCATCATTTACTGCTAAGAAAAAAGAAGATGGTCTCTACTTTGAAGTGTACAATGGCAGCATATATCTTCAGCCTTTAAAGAAAGCTGATTGGAGAAGTAAGCGAGTTCTCTTGCCATTTACAGAGAGCATCCCATTTGCGAAGAATATTAATCAAGCAGCTAAGCGTTTTAGTTGGATACCCCGATTCGATAACACCTATGGTATAGACCGAAACGATAGGCCCTATACTTATCAAGGAAAAAACTTCATTACCTCTGTATGCTATGAGAGCCTATACCCTCACATAATCGAGCAAAAGAATCACACCAAGGATCTAAAATTCCACTTGATCCTAACCAATGATTGGACAAGAGATTCAAATACCATTCAACAATACCAATCCTATTGTCATGCCATTGTAAAGTCGACTAAGATCCCCGCCCTTTACGTTGGTATGGACAAAACTTCAATATTTCTCGATTTCCCAACGAATAGAGTGTCATTGAACGAATTTGAGTTTAGTCAAATAGAAATTGTTAATTAATTGATCCTTCATGGCAATTATTGAAACATAAATTGCCCAATTTCGTAGTTAACTATCTCGAAATGACCATAATAATGAGGTGTTCAAGAGTTTTATATAGCCTACTTATCCTTCTAGTAGTATTTATTTCATTTAATTCGAAGCTATACGCTAGTGCAGATTACATTTGGGATGGGTCTGTGAGCTCGAATTGGGTTACCAATGGGAATTGGGACCGAAATCCCGGTTCTCAAAACGGACAACAGATCTATATTGTTGAAGGGCCTACTACTTACACAAATGCTCCAGTTATTTCAAGTACACCATCTTTTTCCAGAGGGATTGATGGAATCGTTGTAAGTGAAGGTGGAGTCTTAACTATGAATTCCGGGACAGTCACCGTAGATGCTGAATTTGCGGTTATTGGAGGCGGTACCTTTATTATGAATGGAGGTACATTGAACATTAGCGGGGATATGGGGATCTATGATAATGGCTCATCTATGACCTTTAATGGGGGGACAGTTAATATTGATGGTGATTTTGTACTAGGCAGAGATAACGCTGACTTTCCAGATGGCGCTAGCGGTCAAACTACCATTACAATTGCTGGTGCAACCTTTAATTGTGGTGATCTTGTTTTTGATGATAATACCGGAGACACCCATCAACTCATTATCAGTGGAGGTGGATTATACACAGATGGAGATGTGAGAAGTGCCGGTGAAGATGTAAATATTACAATATCGGGAGGAGGAGTATTGGATATTGATGGTGATCTGGATATGACCGGAGGGAATGATAATCTAACAATGACAAATGGTAGTCTTTTCTTGACTGGGGACTGGGACAATGATGGAACCACCACTTTAAGTGGTGGTGAAATTGAGTTTATTGGCAGTTCCAATCAATCGATCAGCAATTCAAATGGTGGTGAGACATTCTACAATCTGACAATTGATAACTCTTCCGGCAATGTTTCTCTAAATGATTCCATTATCATTACCAATCGTCTTGATCTAACTGATGGATTGATCATAGGAAATGGAAATTCGGTAACCATTGTAGATAATGCCACAGTTATTAATGCAAGCTCTTCTTCATATGTAGATGGTGACATTAATAAGATAGGAAATGAAGCCTTCTCTTTCCCCACTGGTGATGGCGCATTTTACAATCCAATTGGCATATCAGCCCCATCTTCTGCAACAGATATGTTTAGAGCTCAATATTTCAGAGGAGATCCTCAAGGGCTATTAGGACTACTATTTAGTCTAATAGATGCAGTGGTGAGAATTAGTGATGCTGAATCATGGGAGGTTGATAGGCTTGTAGGTACTTCATCTGTGGCCATTACACTCAATTACAATACTCTTGGCGACTATACCGGTTCTATTGGTGTTGCTGACTTAAGCGACTTGAGGGTAGCTAGATATGATGATGGTGATACAGAATGGCATGATGAAGGAAATGCATCCACTACTGGTAATACCACTCTTGGAACAGTAACCTCCCCTCCACTTAGCGCCTTTAGTCCATTCACACTTGGCTTTGTTACTTACCCTTTGCCTGTTGAATTGATGGAATTCAATTTAAGAGCAATTGGTAATCAAGCGAGAATTGAATGGGGGACTTCATCTGAGATCAACAATAACCACTTTATACTTCAACGTACTCTAGATGGTAAGAATATCATCGATATTTCGACAATCCCTTCAAAAGCAGAAGGTGGAAATTCAACTGAAAGCATACAATATGCTTATACAGATCTGATAGATTATACAGATGTAGCATATTATAGGTTGATTCAAGTAGATCATGATGGAACTTCAAAGACCTACCCTTTTGAAGCCTTAAAAGTAAGTCCATCCCTAAGCCTTCAGTCAAAAGAGGCTAAAGTTTATCCAAATCCAGTTGAAGACGGAGTCTTTAGATTAGAAATTGCCCATGAAGGAGAATTGGACTTCAGGTTCATTAGCATGGAAGGTAAGATCCATAGGCTCAAAGCAATCAAACTGGGCAGTCAAAGCTATGGCTTAGAGATTATGGATCAAGTAGATAAAGGAATCTACCTTCTGTCCATCTTCGATAGGACTAGTGGAAAGCAATTGAGCACTCAGAGAGTACTAATTAAGTAGATTTCTATGTAGGCCGCTACTATCTAAGAACTGCGGCTTTATTAACATTCGTCCATACTTTTCAACAAATCTGCCTGATTTTGCATGAATTCCTTGCACCGCTTGACTTTTACTCTATATTTGTACATGCTTCACGAGAAGCATTAATCTAATTCATTAACCAAAAATTCAAAAAAATGAACAAAGCAGAATTAATTGATTCTATGGCAGATGGTGCTAACCTTTCTAAAGCTGACGCAAAAAGAGCTCTAGATGCATTCCTTGATGCAACTGGTGGTGCGCTTAAAAAAGGCGACAAAGTAGCATTAGTAGGATTCGGAACATTCTCAGTATCTAAAAGAGCTGCTCGTAAAGGTAGAAACCCTCAAACTGGTAAAGAGATTAATATTGCTGCTAAAAATGTTGTTAAGTTCAAAGCTGGAAGCGAACTTTCTAACAAAGTAAAGTAGAGGTCTTAACCACTAAAAATTATAAAAGCGCCTTTCCGTTATCGGGAAGGCGTTTTTTTTATCTCATATTCTCCAAATACCCCTCTATCAATTTTTCTATATTTGTTTTAGAACATATGTAAATACGTTTAACGCTAAAATCAATTATGGGAAAAGGTGATATAAAAACTAAAAAAGGAAAAAGAGCAGCCGGATCATTCGGCAAAAGCAGACCTAAAAAATCAGCAAAGACTATAGCTTCAAATGCTAAGGCAAAAGCTGCAAAGAAGTCTACTACTGCCAAGAAAGCTACTGCTGAAAAAGCAAGCACTACCACCAAGAAGTCAACTACCGCTAAGAAAGCAAGTAGTGCTAAAAAGACTCCAGCTAAGAAGAAGACAACTACTGCAAAGAAATCAAGTAGTACAGCTAAGAAATCAACTACTAAAACGGATAAATAGTAGACTAAATATCATAAAAAAGGCCTCGATGATTATCGGGGCCTTTTTATTTTAGAGCAATTTGCTCTATTTATATTTTGCAGCAATCTCCTTTGCCTTTGGAATGAATTCTTTTATCTCTTTGATCCTAGTGGCATCGCTTGGGTGCGTGCTCAAGAATTCAGGTGGAGCAGCTCCTCCTTTATTTGCAGCCATTCTAGACCAAAAATCAACGGCTTCTTCTGCATCATAGCCTGCCATGATCATGAAAACTAGCCCCATTTTATCAGCTTCTGACTCATGATCTCTAGAGTATTTCAGCATACCCAATTGAGATCCGGCTCCATAGGCTGTCATAAACAAAGCTTCTGTTGCCTCTGGTTTTTGCTCCATTGCTGCAGCAAGTCCCATACCTCCCATTTGAACCAATAATCCTTGACTCATTCGCTCATTTCCATGTCGTGCTACAGCATGTGCAATCTCATGTCCCATTATAGTAGCTATTCCACCTACACCATCACAAACAGGTAGTATGCCTGTATAGAACATCACCTTACCACCGGGCATACACCAAGCGTTCAAAACATCCTGTTCAGCAACATTGAATTCCCAATCGAATTCTTCTAAACGGTTCTTCATATGATTACCTACCATGAATTTCTCTACAGCAATGGCAATATTATTACCGATCTCTCTCACCGTTTTCACCCTTTGATCTGAATCGGGTAGAATTTTCTCATTCTTTTTAAAACTATCATATTCTGCAAGCGCCATGCTACTTAATTCGCTAGACGGTAGAAGTTTAACTTGCTTTCTTCCCGTGATCGGGACAGTGGCGCACTGACTTAGTAAGGCGCCAAGAATTAGAAGGACAAATCCTTTTCTCATTGTATATTTTCTATACTATTATTTGATCTCAGCAGTTAACTTCTGCTGTTGTAAAGCTACCAAAAGAGGCTCTAGCTTTTCTTTGCTTCCCTCCTTCACTACACACTTTCCTTTGTAGTGAACAATGTAAGCACACTGCTCTGCTTGCGTTGTGCTATGGTCGCATATACTCACTAAACAATCGATCACATGATCAAAAGTATTCACATCATCATTCCATAAGATCAAGCTCGCTGAGTCTATCAACTGATCAGTTTCGAGAATCTGGTTCTGTTTCTGAGTTTCCATACTTATTGATTTTGATTCAAAATTCTTGCTGCTTCGCTTAAGCTAACTCTTCTGCCTTTATAATAAGCAACTACGAAAGCATCTGCGATGTTTCCTGAGAGTTGGTCTTTATAAGCTTGTGCAGATTGTAGATCGGTGAACATTCCGGCATTGTATCGGAATAGCCCTGATGGTAGTCTAACTGCATTCACATCTCTGTAAGAATCGAATGAGCCATCTGTTACCTCTTTTGAGAATACACCAATTTGAACGCTAAAGAAGAGATCTTCTATCGTTTCAATATTCTTCACTCCTGAAGTTTGGAATTGATAGCTTGCTTGTCTTGGTGTAGAAGTCGAAGATGAAGATCCATTTGTAGAACCTCCGCTGCTAGCACCGCCTTCTGATCTAGCAGAAGTTATTGATGTTCGTTGTCCATCATTGAAAACTACAACAAAGGCATCTCTGTAGCCTAGCTCTCTGATCTGATCCCTTGCTCTTATAGCATCAGCTTCATTGTCGAACAGTCCGGCGCTATATCTGGTAATTCCATTTGGACCTGGTTCTGCCATCAAAGGAGCAAAGCCCTTGAATAGATCTTGAGAAATTGGATTTCTAAATGCCCCAACCTGAACCTTATAGATGATTCCACTTGGCAATTTCTTCATTGTTGGAATAGGCTTCTCCTCGCTATATGCTGAACTTCTAGAACCTAGAAGTTGGAAAACTGCATCATCTAATACTGCAGGCACTTCATCTAGTTCAGAGGTATTGGTATTTGGAGTTTCTCTTGGTCTTTCACTTGTAGAAGTGCTTGTATTGTTCACAACTGGGTCAGAGGCTTGATTGTCAGTTACAGGCTCATAAGTTTCTGAAGGATTTGTTTCCTCATTAGATTGATTGATCACATCTGCAACTGGTTGAGAAACGGCAATTCCACCTTTAGCTTCTTCTTCTTCTTCAATTTGTCGGCTGGCAAAATAGGCGATCTCCGTTTGCTCTTCAGCACTGAGCTCAGCGACACTCTTACGCATCTGACCTTCTGAAGTGCTCACTAAGAAATTCTTGATCTTAATGATCTTGTTCAGTGAGTCTATACTTTCGTCTATTCTTTGAGCTCTCAGCTCAATTACCCTTGCCTCCTTAACCCTTCTCTCTTTCTCTGCAGGATCATCTACCGTAGCTGCTGATTGCAAAAGTTGCTGAGATTCGGCATCTAATTTTAATTGTAACTTTCTCAAGTCTACTGCCTTTTGATATTCGATCTCAGCTGCCTTTACCTGCTGATGGTTCGTTTTTGCAGCAGTTAAGAATTCGCTGTACTCTTCTTTAGAAGTTACTTCCGGCTTGCGTGTTTCATCTATTTGAACATTATCCAACTCAAATTGAGATTCTGCATACTTCTTTGTCGGACGAGTAATTCCTTCATCGATATTCGCATCAGCTACAAAGCCACTTTCTAACTGCTTTTGTCTCTGATAATAAACTGAGGCTTCATTTCTCAACTGAGAAGCTGAATCCTCTTTTTTCTCGGCAAGCATCATTAAACTGTCTCTTTCCGGGCCAATGCTAACCACATCTGCAGCTTTGGTCAAACGATCCGCTTCTGCGAGCAAGCTATCTGCTTCAGCATTCTTTTCATCTCCAATCACTTGAGCTTCTCTAGCATCAGAAATGGCTAAGACTTCAGGATTAGTGATGGTTTGAACATTGGCATCTCTTAGCTTACTAAGTGAAAGATCTTCCACCAATCCAGCCTCTTCAACTTCAGCATCTACAAGTTTCAATGATTCCAATGCTTGTCTTTGCTTACTTAAAGCCAACATCTCTAGATCATATGCTTTTTGCAGTTTGTTTTTCTGACTGATGTTGGATAGACCATCGGCTTCTGCTTCAGTTCTCATTTCCTCAGCTTGAATAAAATAAGAGTCGGCTTCATCTTGAAGCAACACTGCTAGATCAAGATTCTTAGAGTCGATCTCATCCTGATCGTAGTCGTTCAAGTTCTTGAGGATTGCAGAGTTTCTATAGAATTCTTGCTGATTCACATTGCCAAATGCTTGCATAGCCTCAAGCTCTCTGATCAATGCTGCCTTCTCAAATCTATTTACATCACTAAAGGCTTGTCTTCTATCTTCTGGAGTAGGCAATTCATATGCTTTCCTCCTGGCCTCATCTGCAGACACATTGTACTTCTTAGCTTGATACAATGCAACTTTCGCATTCTTAAGCGGTTCTTGTGCATTCTTAGAATTATACTCGTAATTCTTATCAAAGTCGAATGTGTAAAGTCCTGAAGGGTATGGAGTTTTCTCATCCACTTTGCTTACATCTACTTCAACATAACCTTCCGGCAGATCTGATTCTTCATTATCTCCAATGATCACATCACCGCTGTTGTATTGATCTTCAAGAGATGTTTCATCAGCTTCATCTATCTGATTATCCTTGATCTGCGCTATATCTCCTTCTAGTTCCGCCTTAGAAGCAGTAACTGCAGACCTTTCTCTGCTCAATTGATTGATCTCTTCTTGCAATTGGTTCTTAAAGGCTTCTGAATCAGCTTCTGCTAGAGCATTTCTTCTTAAGCTTTCTTGATTGTCGATCTCCTCTAACCAATCATCGTATATCTCTCTCTTCTTCTCATTGGCTTGTGTCTTATTCTCCATTGCAGCTGTAGAAGCAATTCTATCACCAAAGTCCTTTTTGAGTGCGGTAGTCGAACGAATTCCCTCTATGTCTGTCTTACCAAGCTCAGGTGATGAGATTTCTTCGTTTACATACTCTTCTGAAGGTACACTTAGATCCTCATCCTTTGATTTGGGAGATAGATAGGCCAACTGACGATTGTTACGGTAGGTTTTCAGATCTTCAACAACTACATCTTTCTCTTTTTGGGTCACTTCAGTTACTTCATCTGAATTTGAAGCTACTCCCATTAAACTTTCTACTTCTCCTTTCTCCAGGTCTAAAGCAGCCACTTCTACCTGCTTAAGGTCAACATCTAATTGTGTACTCTTCAATTGGAATTGTATGTCATCTCTATCGGTCTTGAGCTCTTTTAATTGCTCCTCTTGTGACGCACTTAATGCTGTGCCACTTTCCAATTCAGATATCTCTTCTCCAATTCTTCTGTCGTCTTCTTGCAGTGAGGCAAGTTTAGCTTCTTCTGCTTTTAATGCCTGTGCTTCTCTGTTCAATGTCGCAATCAACTGCTTGTCGTATTGCTCTAGATATTGTTGACTATCAGGTATTCCATCACCTTGTTTTTTGTAGGCATTCACAGTAGTTTCAGCCTCATCATATTCTTCTAGCTCAATCTGTTCTTCAATTTCTGAACTTCTGTCGTCTACTTCATCGGCCAATTGATCTGCTTGAACAGACTCCTTTTCCATTTTCTGAGCTAGGGCAGTCATAATTGCTGCTCTACTGGCTAATTCCTGAGCATTTCTCAATGCTTCATTCTCTTCTATTTCAGCATTGCTAGATGCCTTCTTAGGGTCAACTCCTGCTTCTGCAAAGGCTTTATCTGCTTCAGCCTTTAGTTGTGCAGCCGATTTATATGCTCTTTCGCTGCCTTTTCTCAAGGCTGCCGACTTATCTCTTAAACTCGATCTAAGACTTGCCAGTTCTGCTTCTGTTTTAGCACCTCTTCCTCCTGAAACAGACCCTCTGCTTTCTTGATTAGCATTATCGCTAAGTGCTGCCACAGCTGATGCATCGGTATTCACATCTATCAATGCTTTCATCTTCAAGGTTTCTGAACTGATGTTTGGACCGCTATTATTCGCATAGGCAGATCCATCGAAGATGTTCTTGATCACTAATTGTTGATCATCACCAACTCCTACCAATCTCAATTCTTGACCTAATACAGCAAATTCATCTTGCCTAGGAATCTCTACCGCTCCTGTATGAAGTGGAGCTTCTTCAGTAGTTTCTACATTGAATCTGTAGTTACCTCCATTGCTTGCAATCTCAACTTGGTAGTTTCCATTTGCATCGGTTTCGTAGATACCCACAGTTTGTTGGCTACTTTCATCCACCACGGTTATCCTTGCTTTCTTGAGATTTGGATCGCTTTCAGCGATGAATTGCCCCTTGATCACAGTGAGATTGGCCGGTGCTTTTTCAACTAGAACTTTGTAGACAGTGATGTCGCCAGCTGAGTTTGCACGATCTGAGGCAAAGTAAGCAAGTGTTTGATCCTGATTGGTAACGAACATAATGTCATCGTCCACAGTACTAAATGCAAAATCTAGATTCACTGGCTCTGTCCATTCCGCATTGGCTTCATCGTAGGTACTCTTGAAGAGATCATAACCTCCTATACTGCTATGTCCTTTTGAAGCAAAATACAAGGTTCTTCCATCAGGATGAATGAATGGAAAGTCCTCATCATAAGGTGTGTTAATAGAAGGACCAAGTTTCACAGGTTCAGACCAAGTATTATTACCCAATTTAACTACACGGTAAATGTCTTTCCCTTCATCTCCTTTCTTTCCATAAGAAGAATAGTATACTTCTTGTGCATCATTGGGGAAATAGATCACAGATCTTTCGCCGACTTTCTCATCGTACTTCGATCTAAAATCATTTGGCTTGGCAATGATCTTTCCGTCTATACCTTCTAGCTCATAGATCCTGAAGAAATCCTTTCGAGGAACAACTTGCTTCTCAATTACTTGAACCTCATTCATTCTTCCTAGCATATTCTTGCCATTCTTGGCCATCTCTATTTGTCGGTCTACTTGAAACTCATCTACAAGCTGCTTATCTGCCTTTTGCTTGAAACGAGTATAATACTTAACCGCATCGCTAAAATTATAGTTGAGATGATATGCCTTTCCCATGAAGAAGAAGGCCAAAGGATCCACCTGACTGCTTTTGGATATTGCAAACTTCAAGTACTTCAACGGCTTCTCTCGATCAGCCGAAGTACTTAGCATAGTTGCAGCATACTTGTAATTATAATTGGGATCCTGAGGGTATAAACTGAGAAGTTGGGCCAATAAGGGTGATGCCTCTTCGAATTTTCTTTCCTCAAAAAGTTGATTTGCCCTCTCCTTTAACTCATCTTCAGACTGGATGTTACTCTGTCCGAAAGCAGTGATAGAGAAGAGCAGCAATAGAAACGTAGTTAGTAAATTGCTAGCCTTCATTTAATATAGTTGCATACGAGGCTTGTTATACAAATTTGGAAACATATTCCGGTCTTTAAGGTATTAAGACTCTTTTTAATCAACATTTTTTTGTGGACAGCCATTATTTAATCTCCTCAGTTTCAGAATTAAAAATCACTTTCAAATTTTCTCACGAAACTGATTCGCTCTCTATCAGAGCCAAACATAAAGGTAAACGGCTCCTCTCCTTTCTTATTATCGTAGCGCCTGTCGTCTCTTTTCAGCTCTTTAATTCGATTATTGAATTCTTCATTTGAAGAAATAACTTTCATCAACCCTCTTCTATAATTGAAGTAATACCATGTTTGAGGGTTTATTTCAATATAGATGTCCACTATATCTCCGCTTCTTTTCTTCTCAATCATTATGCCACCATCCACATACTTATTGATTTCCTCCTTATTCACATTGGCAATTCCCAATTGTCCAAAGGACTTGTATGTATTGGTCTCTTCATTCCACTTAAACTTCACATCATTGAAAACCAGACGCTTATTCAATTCATCCGGCAATTTTTTGATCTTTCCATTCAAGCTCAATTGAGTAATCATCTCATCGGCCTCTTCTACCCCAACTAATTCTCTTAATGCTTTATCAAATGTCTCTCTCATCACATCAGTTGGTGCCAAATTGATGTTGGCATTAAGATCTTCAGACAAGGTTTTATAAGCGTTGTTGTCGAAAAAGAAATCTATAGTCATTAACAGGTCAAAGACGACATCATTGTCAATTTGGTTGTGATTGATATTTCCAGCTGCCTGAAATTCTACATTACCTGTCCTAGCACCTATATCAATTAAGCCTTCTCCGTATACCTTACAGCTTTTTGGATCCAGACTGAGATAATTACCCGCTAGATCATTCAATTTGATCTTATCTTGAGAAGATATTCTATACTCCCCTGAAGATCTGTGGTAGGTAAGATAACCATATGCTGGTAACACATTGATATCACTGTAATTAGACCTTTTAGTCAGGAATCCCGAATAGAAATAGATTGAATCTACATTGAGATTCATACTCGTGGCGAGAAATGCATCATCAGCTGCTCTCATTCCACTGTCTATAGGAATATAGATCTCCCTTGGATCGATTTCCGCCTCAAACTTGATCGCTGGTCGCATTAAACGTTCACAATCGTGATTGATCTGGGTTGCACCATGGAAGACCAAATGCTCTTTATTCGCAAAGAGTTTCACTCCTCCTAAGAAGGTAAACTCAGGACTTAAAGTAAATTCAGCAGTGTCTGAGATATTACCATTTGCAATGGTTTGACCGGTGGTATCTACTCCAATCTCATCCAAATAGATAGTCTGCGTACTTCCATTCGCATCTACATAATCTATAAGTCCAGCCGATCTGTAATCTCTCTTTCCAAATATCTTAGTGCTGGCATTGTAGATCTTGTGATACTCCGTTACACTATTCGCAACGATCTGCGAATTCTTAAGTGGATCCATAGCTGCTTTCTTGCGGATTGTCACATATCCGGAATCGGGAATGATCCTCGCATCTGCAGATGCAATGTACTGCACATCAGAAGCTACTATAACATGCTTTCTGGTATCATAGGTACCAACTGGAGCGTAAAAGAATAAACTGTCTTGTTCGGGATTTGTCGATATGAATTTAGAACCTTCAAGGTTCACATCAGCTGATACTTGCTTGCTGCTTGTGCCAATAAGATCGATCTTCCCATTGTCCATATACCATTTGAATTGATCCATATAGCAGATGTATTGATTAATGGGGAATTCAATTGGATCTGTCTTTCCATTCATTTTGAATTCGGCGAAGCGACCTTCATAATCCACATGGGCATTGACATTATCGGTCTTTAAAGCAAACGATTCTACCTCAGGGTCTCTCAACCAAAATGCGGCCGTATCAGCATCGAAGGTTTTCGACTGGAATACAATTTCCTTGGAAGTTAGATCAGCTGTTTCGAATCTATAGATACCGTTACCTCTGTAGCCATCTGGACGGATGGAAGTTGTTCCTTCAAAAATGGATTTACCATCGTAGAACAACATTCCTGTATCTGTTGATGTGGCATACAAGACATCATCATAGGGTAACCAACGCATATCTGTTCTTTTTCCGATTACCTCTGGAGTTTCAACACCTTCACCTACTTCCTCAACTAAATACTGATATGCTTTTGTTTCCATCGAGTCTGGATAGAAAATAAAATCCCTTGAATAGGTCGTTGAAGCTAGATATTCCAATTTACCGTCTCCTCTTAAGCCTTTATGACTCATATTGATCTGACTGTAATATTGCCCTTTGCCTCCATAAGCTGGATAACCACTTTCCGGAGTACTTCTTACAAAACCGAGAGAGAAATCGGGCTGCAGCCTTAATGTCTCATCGAATTCAGGAAAGATTCCCGCTGAAGTGAATGTACCTGTAAAGCGAAGTTGCTTGTTGTCGAAGTTGTCTAGACTATCCACCTTAAAGGGTTCAAGCTGGAAATAAAAGCGATTACGATCATAGACTCCTCCAAGAATTTCATCCTTATCATAATACACATAGCTCATATCGAAGCTATTGAATATTGGATATTCAGGGAAGTCACGTAAACCCGACTTATTAAAAGGATCATCAATAAGCAGATCGCCATTTACCCCTTCAATTACGGTCTTCACAGGAGCGAGTATTGGGTTGCCTTCTAGATCCTTCTTACCGCTTAAGGCCTTCATTCTCAATGAATCTACATTGGTAAGATTCACCTTAAAGCCTTCATAATCAAAGCTGAACTCCTTACCATAGAAATCGAGACGACCTGCCTTAACCTGTCCGGCAAATTCAAAGAATAGATCCCTCTTCATTTTGATCTGACCATTATTAGGTAAAATCACTACCTTCTGTGAATCACTGGCTACAATACCTCTAACTCCGTTTATGGTTAGATCGAAGTTGAGTAGGTTGACCTGTCCATTGGGAGCACCTTCAACATCCGAGTAGATATTGATCACATCATAATCGATCTTTCTTTGGAAGGCCAAAGCATAATCTATGAGTTTTTGATCTACGTACATATAATCCCTTGTAAAATCAAAGTCGACAAAGCCCAGGCTTGCAAGACCCATGGTAAGGTTCTTAGCCGAATTATGATCCATGCCCAAGGCAAATCCCACATCCTTTATAATGAGGACCTGACTACCAGTTCGGTCCACCATATTCTTTATTGTAATGATTGGATGTTGCCTGAATCCTTCGCCAATCTTGTAAAAGATCTCTTCTTTAAAGAAATTCTCCGAGGTAAAAAGAGCGTCTGTTTTGGTACTCCCTACCAGATTCTCAAACCTCATTATTGGCTCATCTATCTTCCAATTCAATACTTCAAAATTCATTTCAAGATTGTGATAGCTATTCGAATAAGGTGCAGAGGCCAAACCTTTGTCCTCTTTGTAAAGGGTGACTAGTTTATCCTCATGCAAATACTTAAAGTTCAATCCAGGATGAGAAATGGAATCTCCATCGTAGTAAAATCTGACAAATGCATTGGATGAAACGATCTTATCAATTCGAATGGAAAAACTCTCCGATCCTGCTCTAAAGAAAAAAGTGTCTTCTCTAATGAAATCGACAAAAGCCTTATTCAACTCATCACCTGTACCTAATAGTTTGGGACCAACCATAGAGAATCCACCATCGTAATTGATTCCCGGGAATATGTTCTCAATCTTTATTCGCTTATCATATGAATCAAATCTTGGATAAGTAGCTTTATCCGGAGTCATATTCGCCAATAGTTTATCCTCTAAGACGCCGAGTAAAGGTTCATTGAGGTAGAACGAATTGTAGAACTTCACTGAATCTACGATGTATCCATATTTTCGCGTATCAATGATGTAATCACCTATTTCTGCATAGACTTCATCTTCCATTAAGCCAGCTCTCGACCAATTGACTACTCCTCCATCTCCTTGCCAGATGTTCTCTGTGGGATAATAAATCCCTTTGGTTTCATTGATCTTCATGCTATCTCGCTTTGCAAAGCAGATCAGGTCGAGGGATTCAAATTTTATGTATGGAAGACTATCGTATCCGAAAATGTAATTGCTATTAGAAGATGTCCATGAAGAAGAAGCGGAATAGTAGATGGCGTTCTCTCTGAATAATCCATCACAGAATTCGAGAAAACTGATGAAGTTCTTATTCCTTCTTTCTTCCAAGAGCTGAAGCAGGATCTCTTCCCAGGCTGCATAACTCGCATCCGTTTGATTACTATCTAACACAAAGCTTCCAACGGTGTATAGAAAGTTCCTGAAGTCGGGAAATGCTCTCATTTTCTTCTTGAGCATCTTATTACTGATCAGGTATACCCCTTCTCGCTCACGCTCGCTGAAGTAACCTCCATACCAAACCTCTTCAAATTCCTTCATGAAGTCCTTTCCATCCTTTCTAGCACTAGTCAAGTAGGATTCCATCGTTTCGAAGAACTCAATCGAGTCTTGAGGAAAGGATGAAGGTGTTTGCGACTTAAGCTCAGAAAGCAAGCCAGCAAAGAAGATTAAAAGAATTGTGAGTCTAGTTAGAAGAGCTTTCATAGTGATTGGGCTGAAAGGATAAATAAAGCCATTTTGCCCCGATAATCAAAAGCTATTCCATAGTAAATCCGAGGAGAACTATGACTTTTTGAATGCCACTGCCATCCAATCCTCCTCAACAGTTTCCATTATGCTGCTTAAAGCAGATTCTGTGCACTTTGATTTGATATCATTTAAGTCATTGGAATAGAAGCCACTCAGCATTAAAATGCCATTTGGTTTAAGCATTTTGGCATAGAGAGGAATCTGTTCCAAAAGCACATTCTTATTGATATTGGCCAGTACCAAATCAAATTCTTTATTGTTGAGTTCCTCAAGTGGCAAAGAACCTTGAATTGAGATAATTGATGGACAGGCATTCCGCTCAAAATTCTCTTGCATATTTTCATATGCCCATTCTTCTATGTCGGTAGCATAGATAGATATCGCTCCCATCTTGCTAGCCAAGATGGCCAAAATACCAGTCCCACTACCTAGATCGGCGACAGCATTAACCGACCAATCCACATCTCTCATCAAGCGTATCATACCCCTGGTGGTGGCATGATGACCAGTGCCAAAAGACATTTTAGGCTCTATGATCAATTCATGCTCAAAACCCTCTTTTTTAGGATGGAATGGCGCACGAATATGGCAAAAGGTATCTATGGATAAAGGCTGGAAATTCTTTTCCCACTCCTCATTCCAATTGATCTGCTCCATCTCTTCAGCTCCTTCGAATTCAACTCCCTCATAATCGGAGATCAAGCTATTTAGCTGTTCTTCAGAGAACTCATCCTTCTCGATATAAGCCTTGAGTAGAGGGTCTTCTTCCTGAAAGCTATCATAGCCTATCTCGGCTAGCTGAGCAATGAGAATCTCATTGAATGGCTCAAAAGGTGAGAGACGAAAGGTACATTCTAAAAAGACCATGAAGCAGCTTTGATTATTTCTACAAATGAGTCTGCATCTAATGAAGCTCCTCCAATCAATCCACCATCAACATCCTTCTTTGAGAAGAGCTCAGCTGCATTATCTGGCTTACAACTACCACCATAGAGAATGCGGATCTCATCAGCAATGGAAGATCCATACTTGTTTGAGATCTCTGCTCTAATGTGAGCGTGCATCTCCTGCGCTTGATCTGAACTTGCAGTCTTTCCTGTACCAATGGCCCAAACAGGTTCGTAGGCAATGATCAGATTGGAAAAATCACTTTCATCCAAGTCGAATAAAACAGCTAATTGATCGGCAATTACCTCTTTCTCTTTGCCGGACTCTCTTTCTTCTAAAGATTCTCCAACACAAAAGATCGCTTGAATATCCTCCTTAAGTAATTGATTCACCTTGGCAATCAATTCATCGTCACTTTCTTGCTGATATACTCTTCTTTCGGAATGTCCAACCAGACAGTAATCCACACCAACCGACTTCACCATGCTTGCAGAAACTTCTCCTGTGAAGGCACCGGAAGTCTCTTTATGCACATTTTGAGCACCCAGAGCTAGCCTACTATCCTTTAAAAGGCCATTTAATTCGTTCAAATGAATAAATGGAGGAATTAACACCACATCTAGGTCATTCTCCATTTCCATACTCTTTAATGAATTGACAATTCCCTTTGCAAGACTTAGTCCCTCATCGAGGTTCATATTCATTTTCCAATTTCCGGCTACTACTTTCTTCCTCATTTACGGTTTTATATCTATTTGATTCTCAGTCTTGGATCGAGTAATCCGTAGATCACATCCACTATAATATTGATCAGCACAAAAATAATCGCGATAAGCAAAACAGCCCCCATAACTATGGGTAAATCATACTGCTCTAGCGCATTTACTATTTCCCATCCTATTCCTTTCCAGGAAAAGATGATTTCCACAAAGACCGCACCTGCCATTAAGCTTGCAAACATACCTGAAAGCGCTGTCACTACGGGATTCATAGCATTCTTCAAAGCGTGTTTCCAGAGGGTGACGGAATTGCTTAAACCTTTGGCTCTAGCAGTTCTCACATAATCCATCGAAAGTACATCTAAAAGAGAGTTCCTGCTTAATTGCAAGACTACGGAAAGCGGCCGAATACCTAGTGTAAGCGCTGGAAGCACCAAATTAGCCCAATTGATGTACTCTCCCCTTCCCAGATCATCTACCTCATACAAACTGCCACTCATATTCAAACCGGTTAGATCGGTAAGAAGGTAGCCAAATAGCCAAGCGAAGATTACACCTACAAAGAATGAAGGCAATGCCATTCCAGAGGTGGCTATAAGCAATAGAAAGCGATCCAAAAAGGAATCCCTGAACAAGGCAGCTAGCGTGCCTAGGAAAATACCGAGAATTGCGGCCAAGAGTATTGAAGCTAAGGCAAGTATTGCAGTCTCAGGCAAGCTCTCGAGCAATATCTCAGAAACCCTTCTCCTGCTCTGATACGACTGCCGCAAATAGGGTTTCTTCAAGAGAAAAGTATAATTCTCCGTCTCAAACAAGCTTACTCCCTTGTACTTATTCTCATCCAGAAAGTAAGGAGACTCTTTATCTAGGCTATGATAGGAAAGCGGTGAAAGATCATTGAGATAAAGTGCATATTGATAGAAAATAGACCTATTGAGGCCTAACTCCTCTCTAATCTCATCAATAGCTTCCTGATCAGCTCTCTGTCCGAGCATCATCCTTGCAGGGTCACCCGGAAGGACATTGAAAATGAAAAACACCAAAGTAACTACTCCCAGGAGCACTAAGACTCCGTACAGCAACCTTCGGATGATGAATGCGAACAAATTATCTCAGTTGATTAACATCAGGCATATCATTCAAATGCCATTTTCCTTTAACGGTACCTCTTTCTAGATACACTATACCAGGATTCGACCTGACAATAGTTTTCAACACGATTCCGTCTGTCACGTAGAACTCCAATGGCAAATTGTATTCTGCAATAAGTTTATCCTTTTCCTCTCTTGAGGCTGCTGACAAACCAATTGTGATCACATCTTGCTCTGAACCTTTAATAGCAAATTCCCTGATCTTATCCCAAGCTGAATTATCGGCAGCAGAAAGATCATAAGCTACAATAAGCACGAGACGCTCTTGCGACATAAAGATATCTGTCATTTCGCCACCACCATGTGCTACAATTGAAAAGTCGGTAATGGGGGCTACATCTCCCTCATCAATGAGCGTATTGTCTGTACTCACCCATTCCCAATCTTTATCTTCCCAGATCTTAGAAGCGGTATACTCTTGCATATTCATTTCAACTACTTCTCCGGTTTCTGTATTCTTATAGGTTAGGATATTCTCATAGACAGGAGGCTTCGCATTTGGAGGCAATGTCATTTGCTCTGGAATATTCTTTCCAACCGCATATGGTCTAAAATCTTTGAAAGGAAGGTGCTCAACCGCCCAAATTCCAATGATCAAACTCAACAGTGCCGAGCTAATTGTTGAAATAGGCGCTCCAAGCTTATTGGCCCTGCTGAATTTCAGAATAAGATTTATTGCCAACACTCCTACTGTGAAGTAGAATGGCATCCACCATTCCAGCTGAATAGATAAGAATACCATTGCGATTGCTGAGATCACAAAATAGATCGTATCAAAATTCCTGTCAGGGAATGGAATGATCTCATTTCGCTTGAAGAACAACAAGAGGATCAATACCAGCAATATGAGGTCTTTGTAGAATGATTCCCATGGAGTGAGTGGAATTGCATCGCCAAAGCAACCGCAAGAACGAACGATCTCGAATACTGCAGAAGCAAATGTCAAGATCGTAAAGAAGATGATCATCAAGAGCAGTAGCCAGGATGCATTCTTGAATTTATAACCAACCAAAACCGCAATACCCAATACAATTTCAAAGATGCAAAGAGCAGCGGCTAAAGGCACTAAGATCTCATGAAGCCAGCCCCAATCCATTCCAAACTCGATGAAATACTCCTCAAGTTTATAGGAGAAGCCCAATGGATCGTTCAACTTCACCAAACCACTGAAAATAAATAGGTTTCCTACTATTAGTCTCGCTAAGTGCAAAATCGTTCTCATCTATTTGTTGTTTTAGATTATTATTTCTGTTCCGACAATTGAATTAACGCAAATAAGGCATAATTGATCATATCGAAATAATTGGCATCCAATCCTTCTGAAATTATGGTCTTGCCATCGTTCATCTCGATCTGACGAATACGCATAAGCTTTTGAAGGATCATATCGGTTAGAGAAGATGTGCGCATTTCTCGCCATGCTTCATCGTAATCGTGATTCTTATTCTCCATCAATTGCTTGGCTTCAGCCAAATACTGATCATATAGTTTTAACAAAAGCGCTTCGTCTAGATCAGATTCTTCACTGTAACCCTTCTCCAATTGGATCAAGGCCATGATCGAGTAATTCACAATTGCCTTATACTCATCATCAATTCCCTCATCTACTTTTGAGCTGAGCTTTTCCTCTAAACTGCGAATCCGCTTTGCTTTGATGTAAAGCTGATCTGTGAGTGAGCTCGATCTGAGGATTCTCCAGGCAGAGCCATAATCTTTCATCTTCTTCTCAAAGATCTCTCTACAAGCTGCTGCTTCGCGATTGTATTGTTCAGAGGTCTTTCTCATGCTTTGTCTTACTTTTGAGGAATGGATTATAGTCGCGAAAATAGCCCTTTTTCAACGAAATTTTCCCTGCGAAGAGGGGGTGATTTGTTTGAGTGGGATAGCCCATTGATCATGGGGATTCTCAATCTAACTCCCGACTCCTTTTATGACGGTGGTGAGTATCAATCAGATGCAGCAATATTGAAGCAAGTTGAAAAGATGATTGAAGAAGGAGCCGATATGATCGACATAGGTGCTTTTAGCTCTAGACCAAATGCTAAACTCATCGACGAAGAAGAGGAGAAAAAGCGACTTATGGGTCCTCTTAAAACCATTCGAAAGCAATTTCCAGATGTGTTAATTTCTATTGACACATACAGAAGCACCATTGCAAATGAAGCGATCTATCTTGGGGCTGATATCATAAATGATATCTCAGGGGGCAATTTTGATAAAGAGCTACCTAAACTGCTAGCAGAAAGAGGTATTCCATATATATTAATGCATATGCAGGGAAAGCCCGATAATATGCAGGACAAGCCAGAATATGAAGATGTAAGCTCAGATATCTACAAATGGTTTCACAAAAAGCTTCTTGAATATCGAAATCTGGGACTAAAGGATATAATCCTTGATGTGGGCTTTGGATTTGGTAAGAGTCTAGAACACAATTATCAATTATTGAAGGATCTGGGGCATTTTCAAAGTCTTGGATGTCCAGTCCTTGTTGGCTTATCGCGAAAGGGAATGATACAGAAGATCATTGATGCGAAAGCTGAGAATGCTCTAAATGGCACAACTGCTGCGCATGTGATCGCTCTTATGAATGGAGCAAATATGCTAAGGGTGCACGATGTAAAAGCAGCTAAAGAAGCAAAACAGATTGTCGACTTTTATCAAAAGCAGTAATATTGCTTTCATGCTAAACCTACCACTCCTCTTTCTAAGTATTCGATGGCTTGATGTTGTAGACATCTTCCTAGTGGCAGTATTGCTTTATCAATTGTACAAATTGGTAAAGGGAACAGTAGCAATTCGAATCTTCCTTGGAATCTTGGCGATCTATCTGCTCTGGAAGTTAGTTTCTGCTTTGAGCATGGAGTTGCTTTCCGAGATATTGGGACAATTCATCGGGGTTGGGGTTTTGGCATTGATCATTGTCTTTCAGCAAGAAATTCGAAGATTCCTTTTGATGGTTGGCTCTCAGAGTCCTTTTGCAGGAGCTGGAATCATCAACAAGATCATGAACTGGTCTAGAACTGCCGGCGAAAGTGAGGTGAACGACAATAATGCCATCATTCGAGCATGTTTCAATCTTAGCCGAAATAAGATGGGTGCTTTAATTGTGATTGCTACAGATACCGAGCTAAAATACCATGCGAGCACAGGAGATCAGATCGATGCTAAGCTTAGCGCCCCTTTATTGGAATCTATCTTCTTCAAGAACTCTCCTCTACACGATGGAGGAGTGATCATTTTCAAGAATAGGATCAAAGCAGCCAGATGTATTCTTCCGGTTTCCGATAATCCAGAGATACCAGCCAACTATGGTTTAAGACACAGAGCTGCAGTTGGACTCACAGAGAGCTCCCCTGCTCTAGCAATTGTTGTTTCCGAAGAGAATGGCAAAATATCGGTCGCTAAAGGAGGTAAACTCCAGAACGACCTTAGTATGGATGAATTCAGAGAAGAGCTAAACAAGCTCATCACTGAAATAGAAGATATCCAAGAAGATCAGGAAGCTTCCTGAGCCGCTCTAATGCTATCCTGACGTTCGAATTCGCGAATAAGCTCTTCAAGACTCTTACCCATATTGATCACTGAGTATTGAGCATCATCGGCCATAGGATGATTTGGATACAACTCTAAGAATTGTCCATAGACCTCTTTAGCCTGATCGTACTCCATAGCTTGATTTTCAAGCACGAATGCTTTTAGGAAAAGAGCATATGGACGTTTTTCGTAGTCTTTGTAATCATTGTATACCTTTTCAAAGTACTTGATACATTGAGGTGTATGATTCAAGCTCATAGCCAACTCCCCCGCTTTGAACAGTCGATCCGCAGAATTCGCTCTATTTGGAAAGCGCTCTGAATATACCGCATAGGCCTCCATCAAAGAAGCGGCATTTTGAGCATCAACACCAGTACTGTCATCATTCACGGCCTTTTCTCTCTTGGCAATCTCTTTTTCAAGACTTTCGATGTTCATTTTTTCCAATGCCACGTATTTTCCTTTCTCCTCATTCGATTCAGATGAAGTAGAACCGCAGGATACAATGAAAAAAGATAGAATCAATAGACTTAGCGTTTTAAATACTTTGGTTTTGATATTCATGGTTTGTACTTCTTTAATTATTTGATGTTTGGAAACTTCATTCGGTATGGAACCTTTACATTTCCCTTAGATATATTGTTCAATTTGGTCTTTAACAATCGTCGCTTCAAAGGGTTGACATGATCTGTAAATAATATCCCTTCAATATGATCGTATTCATGTTGGATGATCCTAGCTGCAATACCATCGAATCGCTCTTCTTTCAATTCGAAGTTCTCATCTTGGTATTCGATCACTATTGATGGCTGTCGGTCTACATTTTCCCTAATACCGGGAATACTCAAACATCCTTCATTGAACGACCATTTCTCACCCTCTTCTTCTAGAATTATAGGATTGATAAATGTACGTTTAAAACCTTCTAAAGAAGGATCATCTTCAGCGAAAGGAGAAGCATCCACAACGAATATCCTGACGGATTTTCCAATTTGTGGAGCGGCTAAACCAACACCTTCTGCATTGTACATAGTCTCATACATATTGGCGATCAGCTCTTTAAGATCGGGATAGTTCTCCTCGATCTCCTCCGCCTCCTTTTTCAAAACAGGATCCCCGTATGCTACAATAGGTAAAATCATAGTTGCAAAGGTAATCACATACATTGAATCTATCTAGCTGAAAGTAGGTCAAAGCTTAGTCGAAAACTGCCTAAATGATTAATTTTGTAGCCCAATTAATTTTTCTTGCCATATGAGTGAAGTAGCCAGCAAAGAAGCGAAATCTAAGGAATCGATGAATAAGGAAGACTTTAAGAATACTGTGCTCAACGATTATAAGTTGGCCAATATCAGTCGCGAAACCTCGCTATTGGGGAGAAGAGAGGTACTTACCGGTAAGGCAAAGTTTGGAATTTTTGGCGATGGTAAGGAAGTCCCTCAATTAGCTATGGCTAGATTCTTCGAAAATGGCGACTTCCGTTCTGGTTACTACAGAGACCAAACATTCATGATGGCTATTGGCGAACTTACAGTAGAGAAGTTCTTTGCTCAATTGTACGCTCATCCTGATGTGGATAAAGAGCCTGCATCTGGCGGTCGCTCTATGAACGGGCACTATGCTACCAGAAGTTTAGATGAAAATGGGAATTGGAAGAATTTGATGGAGATGAAGAATTCATCAGCGGATATTTCTCCAACGGCCGGACAAATGCCGCGACTATTGGGTCTTGCACAAGCATCTAAAGTTTATAGAAATAACGAGCTTTTAAAGGATAGAGAAAAGTTCAGCAATGGAGGTAATGAAGTAGCCTTCGGTACAATTGGTGACTCTTCCACTTCTGAGGGTCTATTCTGGGAAACCATTAACGCAGCTGGTGTTCTTCAAGTACCAATGGTGATGTCTGTATGGGATGATGGTCATGGTATCTCTGTTCCTAAGAAATATCAAACTACCAAAGAAAGTATATCTGAAGTGCTGAAAGGATTTCAGAGAGAAAAAGGCACCAATGGTTTTGAGATCTTCAAGGTGAAAGGTTGGGATTATGCCGCCTTAATGGATACCTATGAAAAGGCCGTTAGTGTTGCTCGTAAGGAACATTGTCCTGTTCTAATTCATGTGGAAGAGGTTACACAGCCTCAAGGTCACTCTACTTCTGGATCTCATGAGCGATACAAATCAAAGGAAAGACTTGAATGGGAAACTGAATATGATTGTATTGCGCAGCTAGGCAAGTGGATTCTCGAAAACAAACTCGCCACTGAGGAGGAGTTAGAAGAGATCAAGAAAGAAGCGAAGAAAGTTGTAAGAGAAGGAAAGAAAGCTGCATGGGATGCCTTTGTTTCTGATGTGATGTCGGAAAAGTTTCAAGCGATTGACATTCTAGAAGAAATGCAAAAAGAGATCGGAGAGAAAGATTACATCCAATCTGCTCTTCAAAATCTCAAAGCATTGAACGAGCCTCTTCGCAAAGAATTGATGTCTACTGTCAAGAAAGTGATCCGCTCAAGCCGAAACGAAGACAGGACTTCAAGGAAAGAATTAATTAACTGGGCAAATAACACTGGTTTACAGAACCTTATAACATACAGCAGTAAACTGTATTCTGAGTCAGAGGACTCTCCTTTGAAGCTTAAAACTATAGCTCCAAGCTATGATGATGATGCAGAAGAAGTAGATGGTAGAGTTGTCTTGAGAGATAATTTTGATCGCTTGTTAGAGCGTTACCCAGAGGCCTTGATCTTTGGTGAAGATTCGGGAAAGATCGGCGATGTGAATCAAGGATTGGAAGGACTGCAAGAAAAGTACGGAGAGCTAAGAGTGAGCGACACAGGAATTCGCGAAGCGACAATTGCCGGACAGGGAATTGGAATGGCAATGAGAGGTTTACGTCCTATCGCTGAGATCCAATATCTCGACTACCTACTTTATGCGCTACAGATAATGAGTGATGATCTGGCTACTGTGCACTATCGCTCTGCGGGTGGACAAAAAGCGCCATTGATCGTAAGAACAAGAGGTCACAGACTAGAGGGAATCTGGCATTCAGGCTCTCCTATGGGTGTGATCATCAATGCTTTAAGAGGAATGCACATCTGTGTACCAAGAAACCTTACAGATGCAGCTGCCATGTACAACACCTTGATACAAGGTGATGATCCTGCGCTGATCATCGAGCCATTGAATGCTTACAGAAGTAAAGAGAAGATGCCAAACAACCTTGGCGAATTCCAAATGGAGCTTGGAGTACCTGAGATCGTGCAAGAAGGAAGCGATATCACTATGGTAAGTTATGGTTCTACTTGTAATGTAGCCGAGCAAACATTAGCAGAATTGAATGAGTTGGGTATTTCTGTGGAATTGATCGATGTAAAGACCTTATTGCCTTTCGATAAGCATCACAGCATTGTAGAATCTCTAAAGAAGACCAATAAACTATTGATCGTAGACGAGGATGTAAACGGTGCTGCTTCAGCTTTTATCATGCAGCAGATACTTGAAGTACAAAAAGGATACTATCATATTGATGTAGAACCTGCAACACTTACGGCCAAAGACCACCGTCCTGCTTATGGCACTGATGGAGACTATTTCTCTAAGCCGAGCATAGATGATATAGTTGAAAAGGCCTATCAGATCATGAGAGATGTAGATCCTGATAAGTTTCCGGCTCTTTATTAAGCTACAACAATCTTTCTGAATTCCCAATATTGACATCTGACTAAATTCATTTGAACTTAGATAGGAAATCTAAAATCTAAGCAAATGAAAAAGTCTATAATTACTTGCTGTGTAGCCATGCTATTCAGCTTATTCAGTACAGCTCAGCCCTTTAACCTGACTGTCAATAATAACGCATATCAATATCTGAACAACCCTATTTCATTGAATAATGGGTTGACATGGGATGATCCTTATTTCACCATTCCTCTGGGATTCAATTTCAATTATTTTGGGAGGCAGATAGATACAGTCTTAATCGCCTATGGTTATGGCGGAACATTGATAATGAGCCTCACAGGCAATGGTATTGCGAGCTTCCTATCCCCTTTTGGTGCCGATCTGATCGATAGAGGATACCGTTTCAGCTCTGGCCCGGGAAATCCAGGATCTTTAAGTCCGATAAGCTATCAGTTAAGTGGAATTCAAGGCAATAGGATATTGAAGATCGAATGGCAGAACGCCGGATTCTATTCAGATCTGCAAGTAAATGGCAGTTCAGCTCTTGATTCGATCAACTTTCAACTCTGGTTTTATGAGAATGGGAGTTCTTTTGAAGTTCATATAGGACCCAATTATATTGGATCTCCTTCATTATCCTATGATGGATTTCCAGGTCCGGACATTCTTCTAGCTCCTTCTGTTGATCTTGTTAATGGTGTATTTAGCAGCAATTATTATTGTCTTGATGGAAATCCTTTGAGTCCTACCTTTCAGACTAGAAATCCTAACGACACCCTGCTCTTTATCAATGGAAATATTCCGAATGGTACGGTATATCGCTTTACACCTTCTGTAGTTGGCGAAGGTGAAAGGCAAAAGAGCAAGCCAATCTTACTCTACCCCAATCCCACAAGTGGTTTGCTAAATATTGAAAGTAAAAAACCCTTACGTTCAATAGATGTATACGATCTACAGGGCTCATTAAGATTGAGCTTAGAACCAAATCAAAGCACATTTGAGCTAAGCGAATTAAATAAAGGGATCTATTTGATAGTCGTGAAAGTTGAGAACTCCCAATATGTCGAGAAGATTCAAATAATAGAAAACTGATCAGCCTTTCCCTGTGGCAATAAAATAGACAATCACGCCTATTGCCGATATGATCATCAGGCCAATATAGCTCAACAAAAAGGCTGCTAAGTACTTAAAGAAGGAGGCAAAATAGTTCTCTTTAAAGAATGAAGAGTATACATAGCCAACCAAGGCCACATTGACTAGCATACTAAACCAGATCATTGATGATGGATTATCCAAGAAGTATTGAGCAAATACAAGGATTACTCCTAATGATGTAGTTGTGACAAAGGCATAGGAGTTAATGATCAAATGCTCTGTGTAGTTCAATTTATGTTTTCTATAGAATAGCCATGAGAAGAAGGCGATTATAGGCACATTTAGCATGATCACGAAGTTGAGATACTTCTTCAAAACTTCATTCATCTTCTTTTGAAACTCAATTTGATCCTCAGAGAAATCGAAGTTTTGATACATATCTGAAGTTTGAGCGTCATAAGTGCCCAAGACCACAACCAAAATTGTGCTGATGGTTGCCCAAAGAAAAAGCAAGCGAAATGGATGAGTGTACTTGATAGTTACACCATTTAAGACATCGCCGATAACTTCCCCGGGCTTTTTGATTAACTTAACAGTGGTGTAAAAAAACCCATGATCCAGGTTGAAGATCGAATTGAGCAACCAGCCAATCGAATCCTTCAAATTGTATCTGCCATCGATCATTTTTTGTCCGCAATTCGGACAAAAATTACCTTCAAATGAAGTATTGCAATTCTTGCAAGTGTGCATAGCTAAACAATTGAGAACCAAACATAAGGAAAAGATGCAATTAGCTATTATCTAACTCCATAGCCAATGCCATCAATTGATGGATCAAGTCTTCATCGATTGATTCATTTACATCTAGCACAAGTGATTTGACCATTTTTCTGTCTCTGGTCTCTAAGACTCCATCAAAGCCTTTGATCTTGGAACCTCTTAGAAATGTGAGATCAATATCCCCTATCTTTCTGGGGTTTAGATAGCACACCCACTTATTGCCAAAGTAAAACGGTATGCCATATTTGATCTTGGGTGATAAATTATATTCCCTCACGAACAATTCATGTAAATAAAGCATTACTTCTCTTTGTCCTTCAGATTGCCTAAGAATATATTCTTCTACCTCATTCATAGAACAAAAATAGTTTTTAATAGTTATTTATGTATTATTAATAGTATTACTATTATATTTGCATAATTAAATATTGATTATGATAGACGTATTATCAACAATTCATATTCAGCTGAACGACAATTTGTATTTAAAGGATCCTGAAAGCAGTGATCTTGGGAAGCGCATTGTTCAAGGAAGTGTGGAATTGATCAATGAGATTGGATTCGATCAGTTTACTTTTAGAAAGCTATCTCAGCATATAGGTAGCACAGAAGCTTCTATTTATAGGTATTTTGAGAGCAAATACAAGGTATTGGTGTATTTGAGTGCTTGGTACTGGTCCTTTATGGATTATCAATTGGCATTCTCAATAACCAACGTCAAGGATCCGCAATTGCGTTTAGAAAGAGCAATTAGGCTGATCACTGAAGCTGTTGATAAAGGCAAGCATTGTCAGCATATGAATCTCGCAAAAGTGAGTCAGATCGTTAATGATGAGTCCTTGAAGATCTATTTGAATAGAGAGGTGGATCAAGTCAACAAAGAAGGTGCTTTTCTACCTTACAAGGACTTTGTGGGCAGGATAAGCGATATTATACTAGAGATAAATCCCTCCTATGAGTATCCTCATATGTTAATCACCACTACCATAGAGGGTGCGCACTTACATCGCTTCTTTGGAAAACACCTTCCGCGATTAACAGATGTGAAGAAGGGAGAGGATTACATCTTCGACTTCTATAAAGAAATCATTTTCAAAGCAATAGGGAAATCATAGGATTATGGAATTAGTTGATAAAATGAAAATATCTCCAGTTGATAGGTTCTGGAGACTATTGAAGCCAGATTCTACGGAAATAAAGAATGTATACACCTATGCAATCTTTAGAGGCTTGGTTAACCTTTCCATGCCTTTGGGAATCCAAGCGATCATCAATCTTATTCAAGGAGGTAGGTTCAGTACTTCTTGGGTTATTCTGGTTGCCCTTGTATCTGGTGGTATTGCGCTTACTGGTCTACTTCAGATCTACCAATTGAGGATCGTGGAGAACTTACAGCAAAAGATCTTTGCCAGGGCAGCCTTTGAGTTTGCCTACAGGGTTCCTAGAATCAAGATGGACCAGCTCTACAAAAGATATGCTCCTGAATTGATGAACCGCTTTTTTGATATCATCAATATTCAGAAAGGGCTGAGTAAGATCCTTATTGATTTCACAGCTGCAGCTTTGCAGATTACTTTTGGATTGGCGCTCCTATCCTTCTATCACCCTTTCTTCATACTCTTTAGCTTTTTGCTATTGATCATGCTCTATTTGATCTTTCGCTTCACTGCAAAGAAAGGTTTGGAGACCAGTTTACAGGAATCGACCAATAAATACGCAACTGCGCATTGGCTTGAGGAGTTGGCAAGAACGAATACCACATTTAAATTAAGTGGCAAGACTCCTCTACCGCTAAAACGAATCGACGAGAACGTAAATAACTATCTAAAAGCAAGGGAAAGTCACTTTAAGATCCTTATGCGTCAGTTCTCACTGATGGTGGGCTTTAAGGTCTTGATCACAGTTGGACTTCTCGCCATTGGAGGTCTTTTGGTGATGGAGCAATTGATGAATATCGGTCAGTTCGTCGCTGCCGAGATCATCATCCTTTTGATCATGAGCTCTGTAGAGAGCTTGATCAAGAGTTTGGAGACTATTTATGACGTTTTAACCGGTCTTGAGAAGGTTGGTCAGGTTACTGATCTGGAGTTAGAGAACCGAAAGGGGCTCGACATCGAGGTTGAATGTGCTTCAGATGGAATGGAGATCGAGATTGTTGATTTGAGCTTTACCTATCCGGGAAGAAAAGAAGAGATATTGAGTAATCTCTCATTGAAGATAGGCAGAGGTGAGCTAATTGCCGTTGTTGGACCATCAGGCTCGGGAAAGAGCACGCTTATGCGTATTCTTTCAGGCTTGTACGATCTGAATAAGGGTCAGCTTATTTATGATGAGATTAACAAAGAGAGTTTTTCTGCTGAATCATTGAGATCTGCAATTGGCGATAATCTTTCTCAGGAAGAGCTATTCCAGGGTTCAGTATTGGAAAACCTAACCATGGGTAAGGACATCAATCTGGATACAGTGAGAAATGTAGTGCGAAAAGTTCATCTCACAGATTATATCAATCATTTGCCCAAAGGTTTCGATACGCTATTAGACCCTCAGGGAAGTGGTTTGGCAGAAGGCACAGTTCAGAAACTTCTTATTGCTAGAGCGGTAATCAACAATCCAAAATTGGTGGTGATCGAAGAGAATATGAGTGCGATAGACGAAGAAGAGAAAATAGCGATCATCGAATTCTTAGCTTCTAAGGAGAATAAATGGACAGCTGTAATTGCCACAAAAGAAGAGGCGATCATCTCAAAAGCGGATAAAGTAATTGAGCTTAGAGAAGGTCAATTGAGCTTTAATGGGTCACCGGCTGAATATAAAAAACACATCAATCAAAAATAATATCAGGTCATGTTAAACATTAGTCCAGATAGCATCAATAAGGATCTCGATCAGAAGTCCTACGGTTCTCTGCGTCATGTGGATTCACTGACCTCGGGGAAGGTCTTTAAGAAGCTCATGACTTCCTTTTTCTTGGTGGGATTTGTATTTATGTTCTTGCCATGGACACAGAATATTCGCGGCGATGGATATGTCACTACCCTTGAGCCCGACCAAAGGCCTCAAACCATTCACTCTGTAATTGCGGGAAGAATAAAGAAGTGGTATGTGAAGGAAGGAGATTTTGTGAAGGAAGGAGATACTATTGTATATATCACAGAGATCAAAGACGCTTACTTCGATCCTCAATTGATCGAGAGAACAGAGGCTCAACTTAACGCTAAAAGCTCATCAGTTGAGTCGTATGATGAGAAGATAAAAGCCTTAGAGCGACAGATCGAGATAAAGAAGGAGAACCGAAAGCTAAAGATGCAGCAGAACATAAATAAACTGCAGCAAGCACGCTTGAAGTATACTAGCGATAGCATGGATTACAATGCTTCTAAGATCAACTATGAGATTGCTCAAAAGCAATATGATCGTATTGTAACACTTTATGATCAAGGTCTTAAGTCGCTAACCGACACAGAAAATCGCAAGAATAAGATGCAGGAGGCCAATGCAAAGATGATTTCTGCAGAGAACAAGCTATTAAGCAGCAGAAATGAAGTGTTGAATGCGAAAGTGGAGATCAATGCAACTGATGCGAAGTTTCAAGATGATATCTCTAAAGCTGAGTCTGAGCTTTATTCTGCACAGTCGGCCAAATTCGACACCCAAACTGAAGTGAACAAGCTGCAAAATCAGCTGAGCAACTATCAGGTTCGAAGTTCATACTATTATATCACAGCACCTCAAGATGGGCAGATCACCAAGGCGATTCAGGTGGGTATTGGAGAAACAATAAAAGAAGGCACTCCCCTCTTGAGTATTATGCCTGACCGTTCAGATCTGACTGTGGCCATGTTCATTGAGCCTTTGGACCTGCCTCTGGTTGATAAAGGAGAGCATGTGAGAATTCAATTCGACGGCTGGCCAGCAATTGTCTTTTCAGGGTGGCCAAACACCTCTTATGGAACCTATGGTGGTGAAGTGGTTGCTATTGATAAGTTCATCAGCGACAATGGGATGTTCAGGGTTTTGGTAAAGCCGGATCCAAATGATCACCCTTGGCCTGACGCATTGAGAATTGGCGGTGGAACTAACAATATGTTGCTGTTAAATGATGTGCCTATTTGGTATGAGCTTTGGCGACAGATAAATGGATTCCCACCTGATTTCTATTCCAGAAATAGTGATAAGAATCAAAGTAAATCAGTTGGCTCTTCAGATGAGCTGAGAAAATCTTCGAATGGTAAGAAATGAGAAAGACACTGATCATATCATTTTTCTTGCTTCTTCATAGCATTCTGTTCTCACAAGCCCAGGATAGTACAAAGGTCACTGAGATACAGGAGGTGCTTTCTTTCGCTCAATTCATGGAGTTGGTGGAAACGCATCATCCATTGGCTATGAAGGCGAATCTGCAGACCGAAATTGGTCGTATGGAAGTACGCTCAAACCGCGGTGGCTTTGACCCTATGGCCTATGCTGATGTGTCGCAGAAATACTACGATGAGCTTCAATATTATTCTCATCAGGAAGGTGGAGTGATCATTCCTACCTGGCTAGGGATAGAATTTGAGGGAGGTTATGAGAACAATGATGGGACTTATCTCAATCCGGAGCAATTCGTGCCGGAAGATGGATTGTGGTGGGCAGGCATTTCTGTTCCTCTTGGAAAAGATCTATTTATCGATTCAAGAAGAGCTGCTCTAAGACAAGCTCAATTATTTCAAGAAGCCTCTGAAGCTGAGCGTACGCTTATGCTGAACAAGGTGCTAAGTGAAGCTGGAAAGACTTATTGGAAGTGGTTTGAAGCCTATTACAGCTATCAGGTTTTTGACCAGTCGGTAGATGTGGTTGAATTGCGCTTTCAAAATACAAAAGCAGGTGCAGAAAGCGGTGAAGATGCGGTGATTGATACCATTGAGGCAAAGATCCAGATGCAGAACAGAAAGGCCCAATTCCAAAATGCCTTGGCAAAATATCAGAATGCCAGAGTACAATTAAGTACATTCTTGTGGCAAGAAGGACAGTTACCTCTGGTAATTCGCGACGATGTTCGTCCGCCTGCAATAGATTCAATTGAAGCCATGAATGCGGATGAGTTGAATGGCGATAGCCTTTTAGCGAATCATCCCCTACTCCGTTTCAACCGATTGCAGATCGACCAATTGGATATTGATCGCAGATTGGCAGCAGAGAAGATCAAACCGAAGATCGATCTTAAGTATAGAGCATTGCAACAAGCCTTCGAAACGAACAGGGAAGTCGGCATGCTGCAAGACAATTACACCTGGGGATTGAGCTTCTCCTTTCCTTTGTTCATCAGAGGAGAAAGAGGAAAGCTACAGCAGATCAAACTGAAATTGCAGCAAACTGAGTATGAGTATGCGAATCAAGAGCAGCAGTTGATGTTTGAGATACAAGCAGCCATTAATCAATGGAATGCCAGCGCTCAGCAGGTAGATCTATATCAAGATGCAAGCAAGAACTCCCTTACCCTACTTCAAGCTGAGCAGCAATTGTTTGATATTGGAGAAAGCTCTGTATTCATGATCAATAGTCGGGAGTTAGGCTATATCAAGGCTCAACTTAATTGGATCAAGTCGATCTCAGACAATCAGATCTCGAGGGTAATGACTTATTTTCAGTTGGGGAGGCTTGAAAATCTATGATTTTCAGAATCTAGAACCTAGAACCTAGAGTCTAGACTATTTTTATCTTTAATTCGAAGAAAACAATATTGAATTTTAGGATGGAAAAGTGGTTTCTCTTTTCAGAAAACCATAGTATATTTGCAGCCCTAAAAATCAGGCTGAAATTCAGCTTTGATTCATTCGGCGAGGTAGCTCAGATGGTTAGAGCGTCGGATTCATAACCCGGAGGTCGGCAGTTCGATTCTGCTCCTCGCTACGAAACCGCATAACACATTGATAATCAATTGTTAATGCGGTTTTTTATTTTCTAGTGAGTCAGTTTTGCGCCAAATATTAATTTACGTATTCCTTGGCTCAGTAGGGAAGAATTCATGATCCTCGTCTAAAAATACTGCATAGAATATATTATCCTCCATAAAGCCAATAACTCTAACCTTCTGCATCACTTCAATTTTACACCAAGTAATATCTTTACCCTTAAGAGCTTCAGGAAACTTCCACTTTGACTTTTTAGGCATATTATGGATATCTGCATCTAAGTCTTTGTATACTATTATAATTCTATCGGTTATAGCTTGCCGAATAGTTCTGCTATTTAATTGAGTAATTAATTTTTCCCACTTTAATAGTCTTCCTGGAGTTTCATCCCATTTTTCAAGTGTTTGACCTTGTTTTATGTCTAAATAAAAATAACTGACAACAACTCGCTTTAATTTAGACTTTGGTTGTAGGTCAGCCTGAGATCCTTGTTCCCGAAGATACTTGCTCTTTTTCCTTCCTTTTCCTCGCTTACCTCCCAAGGCTAATTGATTTAGTTAGATTCAAAAAGCTCTCAGTAAACTCTATACTTTCCGCTGCTCCAAAATCACTATTCAAGTATTTCTTTCTAAAATCGGACATGCTTCTTAAACCATCCGTTGCTTTGAAATTGGACATTGGATAAAGGTCGCTTGCTCCAAATTGATCTCTATCAACGAACCAAATTTGATCGCGTCGAAAAATATCTTTATCCAATAAAGTAGAATCATGAGCGGTTATAATGAATTGAGAGCTTGAGTAATTAAACTCATGGAATAGTTGAATTAATTTGACAGAGAGATTTGGATGAAGCTTGGAATCAAATTCATCAATTACAAATATTTTTCCCCAATAAAGGGTGTCATAAATTGCACCAAGCAAATAAATTAATTTCTTAGTTCCCTCACTTTCTTCAGACTCTAAGTCAAAGCTTGTAAAGCCGGTTAGAATTTTTTCATCACTATAAGTGCCATGTTTTGTTACAAGCTTTTCATCGTTAGTTACAGAAACAGAATTAATCTCTAAAAACTTTAGTGCTTTTGTGATCCATTTATTGAATTTATCATCACTCTTAAGTAATTGTCTTGTAACATGCTTGACATGACTGTCATTTAATCCATCGATTATATTCAGTTTGCTGAAAAACTCGAATACTTTGCTTGATTCAAATCCATTATGATGTGCAAGGTAGCTTATGAATAGCACGTTAGAATTTACTTCTGGAAACTTCTTACCCTCTTTAAAAGAAGATTCATTTATATTAAAATCTTGACCAGTTCTTTCAAAAAGCAGCGTTTCTCTCTTTTCGGTTTTAAAAAGCCACTCACTAACAATTTTCCAATCATATACTTCAAACCCGTATCGATATATTACATTTTCTCTGAGAAAAGAAACTTCAAATGTTGATGGTTTCTTATTGCAGCTATCACAAAGTCTAAAAAAGTCATTCCATTCTTTACGATCTTCTTCCTTAGATAGTGAGTCTTTAAATGAGTTATGCACTAAATTGTCCATAAAGAAAAGAGCATAAGCAAAATTTGACTTACCTCCACCATTGCTTCCATAAATTGCTGTTGACTTCAGCAAATCAAATTCTTCACGATTAGTTCTTATGATATGAGAATCGGCATGCTCAGTGTAATAATCCATTGAAGTAAGATTAATACTAATAGTATCCTTGAAGGATAAGTAATTAGAACATTTAAATTCAATTAACATATGGGCTTTGTTTTTATACAAAATTAGTACTTAAATTCGAATTGTGCAAAATAAATGCACAAAGTAACTATAAGGGCGTTAATTATATCATCTTAAGTGAGAAACATGACTAAAATTGGAAGAGACATAAAAAGACAAAAGCCGCCAAAATCATATTTTTATTTACTTTGCATCATAAAAAGTATAAAATAGGGCTTTAAGCTTCTGATATTTAGCGAACTAAGTGCGTCAGTTTTGCGCCAAAAAGGGGTTAAAACGACTGATTTTTGCTTCTGTATCCCAGTAAAACCGTTGCAAAAATGACTTTTAAAAGTCTGCTCCTCGCTACTTAAAAAGCCGCAAAGAGATTTGCGGTTTTTTTATTTCTGAATTCTTACAATGGTAGTGAGCTATTCATTATTATCAGTTTGCAACTCCTTCTCCCAACGATCAGCTAGCTCTGTGGCAGCATCTTTATATTGAGCCAAACCAACAAGGTAATTGCGGTAAGCTAAAAGGTAGAAATTGGCCACTTTATTTCGATAAAAAGGACTATTAGCCATGTATTGATACATCTCTTCTGTGCGCTGGCCTTGAACCCATTCAGAGTACCAAGCTTGATTATCTCGCCAATCCGACAAACTTGCTTTCACCTCATCTTTTAGCATCTCTACGATCAGCTCCATGGTTGGGATCGATTGTGCATAGAAGAATTTGGTGTCGTGAATCAATGAATCACCGCTGGTATCAAAAGAGCTCTTCCACTCTTTTAACATGATAAAGCCATTTTGAGTAGGCTCAAAGGGAGCAACACTGCTGATGATATATGGACAAGCTCCACATGCCTTTAGCGAATCCAAAGTGTACTTTTTAGACATTATCCCTAAAAAGTGCTTTTCCATAGGTTCATAAGCTTTGATCATTTCCGATACATCCGCTGTATCCCTTCTCAGATCATCAATGATCTGTAAGCCTATCAACTCCAAATCATCATTCTTCTGGGCTTGCTCATACTCACCTTTTATAAAGAGGGCAATAAGGATTCCAATGACAACCAGAATGATCTCTCCAAATGCATAACTTAAATAGCGGCCAAGGCCTTTAGACTTTCCAGACATAAGTTCTTTTCGTTGTTTGTTGAGGAATGGTGACAATTTTATTTAATGTGTGAATTATTAATGTTGAATGATGAATGGTTTGGAATAGGATTGGTCATTACCTTCTACTTTTAGGAAATACATTCCAGATGGATAATCTAACCCTATTTGAATGCTATTCTGATCTTGAATCAATTTTTCAAAAACTCGTCTCCCTTCACTATTGAATATTCTTAACCACCCATTTAGTTTGTCATCAAACTCAATATTTAAAATGTTCGTTGCTGGATTAGGAAAGATTTTGATTTGCGAGTTTATCAAATCGTTTTCCTTCAATCCAACAGTCTGATCGAGCATTAAGGCAACTAAAGCATGACTAGATCCCGAAAAGCCAATTCTTTGAACTACAGCAGTTGGATCTACATCACATGAATCTGCTATCCTACCTGCGAACCTTACCTCAATATTGTTTGCATCTACCGCATTTAAAAACTCATCTCCAGGCCCTCCAATCTGGCCTACCCACAAGGGAAGGTCTCCTTGATCAAACTTTATTATAAATGAATCACCAGCTCCTTCAGAGACCAATTGCTGAAATACCGGATATGTTACCACGTTCGCACTAACATTAAAAGAACCAATCACATAATAATTATCCATTGTTGGATTCGCACTTACTTTGTAGCAAATGTCTTGTCCCGGACCTCCAAATTGGTTAGCACTATTCCACATCCCTTGGGAATTCACTCGAAGCACAAATCCATCAGTATTTCCCATTGATTTCAAATACACTGGATTTGATACTCCTGGATTAAGATTAATGGAGTCTACAAATGCTCCAACGATCAAAACATCATTGGTATCAATTGCTAAACTGTAAGCTAAATCATTAGATGGTCCTCCATACGATTTAGACCAAATATAATTACCATTTGAATCTAACTTTAATAAAAAGGCATCATATAAGCCTCCAACAGCAGAAATTGAATCTATTCCGTTGCCGGGGTCAAAATCCACAGTATTCCCAAATCCACCACATGCATAAATATTGGAGTGTTGATCTACTCCTATAGAAACTCCTACATCATTGGTAGTTCCCCCAATTGATTTAGCCCATACTAAATTGGCGGCTGCATCCCATTTGGCTATAAAACAATCTTGCCCCCCATTGGAAACCAGTATCTGACTCATTGCTGAAAGATCAAAATCAGTAGAATCACTGAAAGAACCACTCAGATAAATATTCAAGTTATCATCTATATGCATGTCATAAATGGTTTCAAGGGATGCACTGCCAAAACTATATGCCGCAACAAAATCTCCAGATGTATCTAATTTCAGTAAAAAAGCATCACTTCTCCCATTACTTATCAGATCATAGTTTCCATTTCCAGGATCAAAATCAACTGTGTCTGTAAAATCTCCAACAACATAGATGTTTCCAATTGGGTCTACCTCTACATCTAATCCATTAACCATTCCTCTTCCACCTATAGTCTTTCCCCATAGGAAGTCACCATTTATATCCAATTGCTGTATAAAAACATCAAAGTTACCTTTTGAAGAATACCATAATTGATTTGGTCCGGGATCAATGTCAATGCTATCAGAAAATACGCCAACCACAGTTGTGTGTCCTCGAGAATCTACAGCTATTGAGGTTGAAATAGAAAGTCCAGGTCCACCAAAATCTTTTGCCCAATGGAGATTGACAATTGGAAATTGAGCGCTTAATTGAGCCGAAAAGAGCAGAATTAAGGAGAATGAAAAAAGGTAACTTTTCATATTGCTTTAGTTATTTCACTAGCAAAATAGTTAATTCTAAATTCTAATGCACTATCTTTCATGCACTAAGCATTAAAAGATATAGATCCCATGAAATCCAACCTCCTCCCTTCCCTCCTTTTAGGAATATCCATAATTATTGGCGGTTATCTTATTGGCGATATGCATAAGAAGGCCAAAGTGTACGACCGACATGTTGAAGTGAAAGGTCTGGCCGAAAGAGAAGTTGAAGCTGACCTTGCCGTTTGGCCTTTGGAACTCAACTTAGCTGATAATAGCCTCAATGCCTTGAACAGCAAATTAGATAATCAGAAAAGCAGGGTTAATGCTTTTTTTAAGGAATTGGGGTTCACTGAAAATGAGATCAGCATGGGCGTTAGTAGTATCATAGACAGGCAAGCGAGTGAATATGCAAGCAATCAAAACTTTAGTCTGCGCTTTTTCGGGAAGGCAGAGATCACACTTAGAACTACTGATCTTAAAAAGATTCAATTGGCTTTAGAGAAATCATTGGCATTGACCTCAGAGGGAATATTGATCAATTCAAAGAATGGTTGGCGACCAATTGAATATATCTTCACCGGCTTGAACGACATTAAGCCAGAGATGATCGAAGAAGCTACTGTAAAAGCCAAAGAAGTGGCTGAAAAATTTGCCAAAGACTCCAATTCTAAAGTGGGTAAGATCCGTTCTGCAAATCAGGGCTTATTTACCATTAGCGATCGAGATCCTAGTACTCCGCAAGTGAAGAAAGTAAGGGTTGCAACGGTTGAATACCTCTTGGAAGACTGATTATTTTAGAGTCTAGATTCTAGACTCTAGATTCTAGACTCTACCGAAAAAAACACTATCTTGCACGCATCTAGAAACACCGTTATGGCTGAAAAGCAAGAATTTAATATGGAGTTTGTCGTGAAAGCATCACCAAAAATGCTTTTCAAATTCCTATCTACTCCTTCAGGACTTTCCGAGTGGTTTGCAGACAATGTGAATTCAAGAGGTAAGGAGTATACTTTCTTTTGGGACGGATCTGAGGAGAAAGCCAGTGTACTTAGCAAGAAAACCGATCAATTGATCCGTTTTCGCTGGGAAGAAGAAGAGGATGATGAGGCATACTTCGAGTTTAAGATCGTAACTGATGATCTTACAAATGATGTATCCTTAATTGTGACTGATTTTGCTGAAGAAGATGAATTGGAAGAAGCTCGCCTACTATGGGAGAGTCAGATCAATAGTCTACTTCACGCTATAGGTTCATAATTTTTAACATCTCTCAACATTCCGCTTTACGTACTTTTGCGAAAAGCCTAGCTTCTTGAAGACTTCCTCAAAATTTATTCTCAAGTCATTCGCACAACCATTCTTAGCGACCTTCTTCATTTCGCTATTTGTGCTATTGATGCAATTTCTTTGGAAGTACATCGACGATATCGTTGGTAAAGGTCTCGATTGGCTCGTGATCGGTAAGCTCCTTGTCTATGTGTCTGCGAGTTTGGTTCCTATGGCTCTTCCTCTTGCTATCCTCCTATCCTCTCTAATGACTTTTGGAAACCTCGGGGAGCATTATGAATTGGTGGCTTTCAAATCGGCAGGAATATCCCTTAAAAGAGTGCTTAGGCCACTAGCAGTATTAGTTGCTTTACTATCGATTGTTGCCTACTTATTCTCTAACTATTGGCTTCCAATTGCCAATTTAAAGAGCAAGTCACTACTCTACGATGTGAAGAAGCAAAAACCCACCATGGATATTCGTCCGGGAATCTTTTCAGATGGCCTCGATAACTTCTCTATTCGTGTAAAGGATAAAAAGGTTATTGACGATGTAGAGCATCTTTATGATGTGATGATCTACGATCACCGTAGTCAGGGTAATCGCTCTGTTACTGTTGCCAAGGAAGGTATGATGACTGTTAGCGAGAACAAGCGCTATTTGGTTTTAAAGTTATTCGATGGAGAGAACTACGATGAGAACTTCAAGCGAAAGAACAATTACAAATATCCAATGGCAAGAACAAGCTTTGATGAGAATGTAATTCGCTTCGATCTTGCCCAATTCGACCTTAACAGAACAGATGAGGATCTATTCAAAAGCAATTACAAGATGCTCAATATGGATCAACTTGCTTCTGCTATTGATACCCTAACTATCATTCGCGACAATCATTTCAATCAGTTCCAAGAAGGGATGTACAAAAGCTTTTACCGCTTTGCCGCATCCAAAAATCAAAAGAAAGAGAAGAATCTCGTTAAGACAAAACCCGATATAGATAAGCTGCTAAGTTCTTTACCGCTAAATAAGCAAAAGCAAGTCTTCGCCACAGCCGGAAACTTGGCGCGAAACTCCAAGTCTAGACTAGACAGTATGGTTGACGACCTTTACAGTCGCGATAAATACATTCGCTATCATCAAATCTACTGGCATAAGAAGTTAACCCTTTCCTTCGCCTGTTTTATACTCTTTCTAATTGGCGCACCCCTCGGTGCTATTATTAGAAAAGGTGGCTTGGGAATGCCTATAGTTATTTCAGTAGTCTTCTTCCTCATTTTCCATATGGTAAGTATTACAGGTGAAAAGATGGCTAAAGAAGGTGCAATAGAAGTGGAAAGAGGAATGTGGATGGCTAGTGCAATACTACTGCCCATCGGATTGTTCTTTACTTATAAAGCAACTTCAGATTCTTCCTTTTTCCGCCTCGACAATTACCTTTACCCTCTTAAGAAGCTTTTCAAAAAGAAAGAGAAGAAGCAAGCAGAGTCCGCATGAGATTAGGCATTTTACTATCCAGATTCCCCTACCCTTTAGAGAAAGGTGATAAACTGAGAGCTTATCATCAGATTAAGAGTCTCTCTAAGAATCACGACATCTATCTCTGTGCACTTCAGGTTGGAAAGTTGGATCTTAAAGCGACGTCGGAGCTGGAACCTTATTGCAAGGAGATCAAAGTGATTAAGCTTACCCGCTTTAGCATACTGCTCAACTTGTTCTACAGTTTGATATTTAGCAAACTACCCTTGCAAGTAGCCTACTTCTTCAATAGAAGAGCTAAAGCAAGTATCATCCAATTCTTTGAAGACTCCAAATTAGACCATCTCTATTGTCAGCTAATTCGAGTGGCCGAATATGTAAAGGATTACAAATCGGTACCCAAAACGCTTGACTATATGGATGCCTTATCAAGAGGTATGATGCGAAGAGAGCAAATGGCCCCATTCTACCTTAAGCCTTTTATCCGCATAGAAACAACAAGATTGAAGAGGTATGAACACTTTATCTTCTCGGAGTTCGACAATCTGAGTATAATTTCTGAACAAGACAGGGACTATATCGTGCATGCAGATAACCACAAGATTGCAATCATTCGCAATGGTGTGGACCAAAACTATTTTAACCCCAGAGCAAACACGGAGGCAAGATTTGAATTGCTCTTTACCGGAAATATGTCTTATCCGCCCAATGTCGATTGCGCTGAGTTTTTGGTAAAAGAGGTTATGCCTCTTGTTTGGGAAAAGAAAAGCAATTGCAAATTGGTAATCGCCGGGGCTACACCTTCTCAAAAGGTCAAAGCACTAGCAGCTGATCGCGTTGAAATCACAGGCTGGGTAGATGATATAAGGGATATGTATGCTGCTACAAAGGTATTTGTAGCGCCAATGCGCATTGGGTCGGGACTACAAAATAAACTATTAGAAGCTATGGCAATGAAACTGCCATGCATTACCTCTCCCCTGGCAAACAATGCTTTGAAAGCAACAAATGAAGAGAACATCCTAATTGCCGAAAGTCCTCAAAATATTGCAGAACATGTGATCTCACTTCTCGACAATAAAGATGAAGCTCAAAGAATTGCCAACAATGGTCACCAATTCATTAGTCTAAACTACAATTGGGATAGCAGTACTACTCAATTAGAAGCCTTATTTTTGGCCTCAAAATAATCGAATGCAAGAGCTTAAAGAAATCGTAGAGAAAGCCTGGGACGACAGAAGTCTATTGTCTGATCAGAATACCGTTAAAGCAATAGAAAAGGTCATTGAACACATTGACCTCGGTGAATTGAGATGTGCGGAACCAACTCAAGATGGATGGAAAGTGAATGAATGGGTGAAGAAAGCTGTTGTCTTGTACTTCCCTATTAGAAAAATGGAAACTATAGAAGTTGGTCCGTTCGAGTTTCACGATAAAATGGCATTGAAGAAAGACTACGCCAAGAAAGGTGTAAGAGTAGTTCCTCATGCAATTGCAAGATATGGCGCTTATGTTTCCTCTGGAGTGATCATGATGCCTTCTTATGTGAATATTGGAGCATATGTAGATGAGGGCACTATGGTAGATACCTGGGCAACTGTAGGCAGCTGTGCACAGATCGGAAAGAATGTGCATTTGAGTGGTGGTGTTGGTATTGGCGGAGTACTTGAGCCTTTGCAAGCTTCCCCAGTTATTGTTGAGGATGGTTGTTTTGTTGGCTCTCGCTGTATTGTAGTAGAGGGCGTTCATTTAGAAAAGGAAGTTGTGCTAGGTGCCAATGTGGTACTTACAAAGTCAACAAAGATCATTGATGTAAGCGGCCCTGAGAAGAAAGAATACCGAGGAAGAGTGCCAGCAAGATCTGTGGTAATTCCAGGTTCTTACACTAAAGAGTTCCCAGCTGGAGAATTTCAGGTTCCTTGTGCTTTGATCATTGGGGAAAGAAAGCCAAGCACCGACCTTAAGACTTCATTGAATGAGGCACTTCGCGAATACGAAGTAGCAGTCTAAGCCAAATGAAAAGCTTCCTGATCATACAAACTGCTTTTATTGGAGATGTGATTCTCTGTACTCCTCTTATTGAGAAGATCAATCAGTATTTTCCGGAAGCCGAAATTGACATACTCGTTCGTAAGGGCAATGAAGGATTGCTTAAAGGTCATCCTCACTTAAGATCGGTATTTACCTGGGAAAAGCGCAAGAAAAAATACCCGAATATGTTGAAGATGATCGCCTTAGTGCGGTCTAAGAACTATGATGTAGTGATCAATGTTCAGCGCTTCTCATCCTCGGGAATCATCACCGCATTATCAGGTGCTCGCTTGAAGATTGGTTTTGCAAAGAATCCACTCTCATTTACCTTCGATAAGAAGATCGGCCACAGACTAATTGGTCAGCATGAAACCGGAAGAAACCTTTCATTGATCAAAGATCTTACAGATGCAGATTATGTGAGACCGAAGCTCTATCCGCAAAAAAGCGATTACGAGAAGGTGAAGAAATTCCAGCAAAGTCCATATTTGGTCATTGCTCCTACCTCAGTTTGGTTTACGAAGCAGTTCCCTCCTGAGAAATGGGTTGAGTTGATCCTGGCTCAGGATGAAGAATGGAATATCTATTTATTGGGAGCCCCATCAGATTTCAAAGCTTGTGAAGAGATCAGAGAGCTTTGTGAGCGCGAGAGTGTATTCAATCTGGCCGGACAGTTAAGTCTATTAGAATCTGCGGCTTTGATAGAGAAGGCAAAGATGAACTATGTAAATGATTCTGCGCCCTTGCATTTGGCATCTTCAATGAATGCACCTACAAATGCAGTTTTTTGCTCAACTATCCCATCTTTTGGATTTGGCCCTTTAGGCGATGGCTCTAGAGTGATTCAAACCAAGAAGAAGTTAGCTTGTCGTCCTTGCGGATTACATGGCAAGAAGAAATGCCCTTTGGATCACTTCGAATGCGCTTATAGTATAGAGAAAGAGCAATTCGACATCCCTTCTTTCAAGAAGCTATTTGAATAAGAAAAGGCGTACCAAAATTGATACGCCCTTTCAGATTGGTTAGTATTACTCCTATTTTACTGATATAAAGGAGTAATTGTTTCCATAATAGAGCATTTGTTCTACAAAGCTCATTGGGTATTCTACTTTCACATCAACGATCTTATCACCTTCCATTACAGGTTTAAGCACAGGATTGATGAATCCGCCATAAGGGGCGATATCAAGTGTAGAGTAGCGATCTAGCACTTCTTGATGCAATTCTGGGTCGACTTTCACACCGTATGTTTCAACCAACTTTTGTCCAGCTTCAAAGTCGCCTTCAGATTTAATTCGCTGCAATTCTCTCAATTGCATTCCAAAGATATCTTTCAGCTTAGCATAATCTTGAACAACGAAATAGGTCTTTCCGTCTCTTTTCTTCTTTACGATCACGCTGTCTTCCATTCCAGCTTCATAAGCCCATTTGGCAATCAGCTGACGGTTGCGCATGTGGTCTTCTTCAATTTGCTCACCCGGCTTAAGACGCTTAAGCTGAAGCATCATACCATTCTTGATATAATCATCGTAGGCAACTTTCCCGGCATCTAAAGACTCCACAAGTCCCATATCAACCAATTTCTGATCGTACAGGAAGTAAAGTGCTACTAGATCAGCTCTTCCTTCTTCAAGAGTAGAAGCATAATTCTTCAAGGTCTCTTTAGGAGTACCTACTCCTTCATTCACTATACCAGAAGCATGTCCAATCACTTCATGAAGGTCTGTGTGAAGCAGATCGGCAATACTTCCGTATTTCTTCGCTCTTTCTATTTCCTCTTCAGACCAAGCAAACTCACTTAAAGAGCTCTTACCTTCTTTAGAAGACATCTCATAAGCATGAACGATATTACCCAAGCTTACACTCTTAGAGCCATGCTCTTGACGGATCCAATTGTTGTTAGGCAGGTTGATCCCGATTGGTGTAGATGGAGAAGCATCTCCAGATTCCACAACTACTGTGATCACTTTACCGGTAATTCCTTTTACACTCTCTTTCTTATGCTCGTCCATTATTGGAGAGTTATCCTCAAACCACTGTGCTTCTTTACTAACTGCTTCAATTCTCTTGGTAGCTTCAAGATCTTTGAAAGAAACAACCGATTCAAATGAGCCTTTATATCCCAAAGGATCATTGTAAACCTCTATGAATCCATTCACCACATCAGTTCTAGAATTGGTATCATTCACCCAGGCAATATTGTAGAGATCCCAATCTTTTACATTACCGCTGTTATAGTATGCTATCAAGCGCTCAAGAGTCTCTCTTTGCTGATCGTTTTCAGCGACTGTAGCAGCTTTACCCAACCAATAAACGATCTTCTCAATTGCTTCAGAGTAAAGTCCACCGACTTTCCAAGTCTTGGCTACGATCTTACCATTCTCTTTTACCAATCTTGTGTTCAATCCATATTCTGGTTGATTACCTTCCACTTTATCTAGGCTAGCGTAATAGGTTTCAACTTCAGCCTGGCTTACATCTTCGCCATAAAAGTTCACCGCAGAAGTTGCAACGATGTCGGCATCTGGATCTTTATTCACTTTCTTAGGAGCGATCTCAGGATTGAAGATCACTTCTGATAGCTGAGCGATCATATCTGCTTTTGACTGACCTTCTTTTAATGGTAGATCCTCTTCATTCATATTCTCCAACAAGCCTTCAAAATAAGTTCTGCTGAACTCAGGCTCGAACTTCATATTTGAATAGTGATGATGAATACCATTAGAAAACCAAAATCGCTTGATATACTCCAATAGCTTTGGGTAATCAGCATCTGATTCCAAATTTGCCTCATTCTCAACGATCTTCTCAAATAACTTACGCAATTGAAGATTATGCTGATAATTCTGTTCGTACATGATATCTCTACCAGCAAGTGCAGCCTCATACAGGTAGTATAATAGCTCTTTCTTTCCCGCATCCAGCTCGTCAAACCCTGGAATTTGGTATCGTATTACCCTTAGGTCGGCAAAACGATCCGCGGTATATTTAAAATCACCATCATGATGATTTGCAGTGCTGTCTTGTGCTTCAGCAGCATTATTCTCCCCATTTGTAGGAGCACAGGCAACAAAACTCAGTACAATTGCGCCTGCAATTAATCTTCTAAACTTCATATTGATTTTTGAATTGGAAAGCAGCGAATATAAGGCTTTCAAGGCGTTTAACCCTCCTATTTGCCGGCATTTTTTTCAAGGAATTCTAAAAAGTCCTCCTTCTCTATCTTTTCCCAATGAGTTTCATACTCATATAGCATATCAGCTATGTAATTGCGATCCGGTAAGATCTTCGCCTTGAATTCATGCTTGGAGATATTCCCAAATTGAAGCTGATATTCAGCGAATTCTTCTGCTGAAAATATCTCAAAGTAGCTCTTGCCATTCTTATATCTCCTGTATTGTGGGAAGTCCATAATCCAAAGGTAGGATTTGTTAAAAATTAGTTAAGGAAATTTAAAGCCTCGAATAATAATTTATATTCGTCGCAATGAAAAGGTCATATATCCGCCTAATTATCTTCTTCGCCGTCTTTACGATCATTGGTGTATTCAGCTTTCAGATCTTTTGGGTTAGAAAGGCATTTGACCTTCAACAAAGACAGTTCGATCAGCGCGTACATGTTGCCCTCTCTAATGTGGTTGAGGAAGTGCAAAGGTTGAATATGGATTCATCTGCCCTATATCAACCTGTTAAACAAATCACGAGTAATTACTATCTAGCCTCAACCAATGACACTTTGCATCCATATGTATTAGAAAGGCTGTTGAGTGAAGAATTCGAGAATCGAAATTTGGCCACTGAATTCGAGTATGTGGTCTATGATTGTTTTACAGATTCTATAGTCTTTGGTAATTCAGTTGATATTGAAGCTGAGGCGAAAAGTCTGGTATATAGAACTTCAAATAGAGATCAGTGGAATAGAACATCCCACTATTTTGGAGTGTATTTTCCCGACAAGGAGCTTTATCTGGCTAGGGATATGAATATTTGGATAGTATCTAGTGTATTCCTCTTGCTCGTCGTCATTTTCTTCTCATATACGATATGGGTAATTCTTCGTCAAAAGAAATTATCTGAAGTGCGCACCGACTTCATCAATAATATGACCCATGAGTTAAAAACACCGATCTCTACCATCTCCCTTTCTACAGAAGCACTGAATAATCCAGCTATAGCAAAAGATCCGGATAGATTAAAGAACTATACGAAAATCATCAAGGAAGAAACGGAGCGTTTAAAAGGACAAGTAGATAAGGTTTTGCAGATGGCAACTCTAGATAAAAGAAGAGTCGAGCTACAAAAAGAAAAGGTAAACCTGCACAGTATCATTGAAAAGACTGTGAGCGGTTTCGAATTGATCTTAGATGCCAATGAAGCGGAGATCGAGCTTAGCTTAAAGGCTACAAAACCTTATATCCTAGGTGATGAAATGCATTTGACCAACATCCTTTTCAATCTTATTGACAATGCAATCAAGTATTCAGATAAGAAGCCTCAAATTACTGTGAGCACCGAGGATCATAAGAATGGTATCTATCTAAGGGTAAAGGACAATGGAATTGGAATGAGCAGAGAACAACAGCGACATGTTTTCGAGAAATTCTACAGAGTCCCCACAGGAGATCAACATGATGTGAAGGGATTTGGAATAGGGTTGAACTATGTGCTCAAAATGGTGAAGCAACATAATGGTCGTATTCAATTGCGCTCAGAACCTAAGGCTGGGTCTACATTCAAGATATTCTTACCAAAATTAAAATAGGACATTGGAAAAAAAAGTGCTATTTGTTGAAGACGACCTAAATCTTGGCTTTGTTGTAAAAGATCAATTGGAAGACCATGGCTTTGAGGTAGATTGGGCTACCAAAGGCCGACAAGGACTCAGTAAGGCCTTAAGTAACGACTACGACCTAGCACTTTTAGATGTGATGTTGCCTGAAATGGGTGGCTTTGACCTGGCCGAAGAAATCGTGGAAGCCAAACCGGAACTTCCCTTTCTCTTTCTCACTGCAAAATCACTACTTGAAGACAAACTCAAAGGCCTAAAACTGGGCAGGGATTATCTAACCAAACCCTTTGAGATGGAAGAATTGGTGTTGAGGATGAATAATGTGCTAAACTCAGTGCAATCTTCTGAATCAACTGATGAAGAATCAAAGAAGAACTTTAAAATCGCCTCTTACACTTTTGATTATGTGAATCAGTATTTGGAGAGGAATGGGAGCCGACAAAAGCTCACGAAAAAGGAAGCAGATGTATTGCGAATGCTTGCAATAAACATGAATGAGGTAATGAATCGCGATCAGGCCTTAAAAGCCATTTGGGGAAGCGACGATTACTTCAATGGCAGAAGCATGGACGTATTCATTTCAAAGCTCCGAAAGTACCTTAGCGAGGATGAGAACATCCAGATCATCAATGTACATGGGGTAGGATTTAAGTTAGCAACAGGTTGAGTCGGATTTAGGAGCTGGGAGCTGGGAGCTAAAGAAATTCTATTTTACTTTCGGAATACCTCTTGATTCAGAATCAACCTAACATTCTATATCTCACATCCCATATCCCAAATCCACTATCCGTTACCTAACTCCCTGTTCCGGATACTTAGCCGTAACTCCTCTGTAGAAGTCCTGAATTATTTCTAGATCCTTCTCATAATCTCCACTAGGGTGAATTGTTGGGCCTATACCAGCTATCTTCTTGGCATAATCCAAATACCCGCAACATATAGGAACTCCTGCACCTTCAGCCACATGATAGAAACCTTTCTTCCACTCTCTTGCATATGATCTTGTTCCTTCAGGTGTAACCAAAATGAAAAGCTCATCCCTTTCTTCGTAAAGCTCGATCATATGTCCTACCATTCCACCACTCTTCGAACGGTCTATTGCAATGCCTCCGAAGGCTCTGAGGATTGGTCCAAGAGGAAAGAAAAAGAGTTCCTTCTTAATGGTGAATCGAAGTGGAATACCCATCAAGTAGAATGCTGCCCTGGCATACATAAAGTCCCAATTGCTCGTGTGCGGAGCGGCGATCATGACCATTTTCTTATATGGAGGGACCTCGGCGACAAGCTTCCAGCCTGCGATCCAAAAGATGAATTTTGAAAGGAGTTTCACTTCGGTAAAGGTAAATTTTTCCCTATGCCATGCAAGCTGTCAGCCAAATTATAATTCGATTAGGCAGATTCGAATAATTGTTATAACTTCAATATCGTGATGGTTAGAATCGCTCTTTTTTCATTCAAAGAGCGGCTTCTTTTGCTTTACCTAGTTCTGGGATTCACCATCTCTCAGGCTCAGGAGCAATCGGCTTCTGGAGCTGCTTCTTTAAGTCTCGCCGGTGCAAATCTTTGCCTGCAAGATGCCTTTACTGCAAATAACAATCCTGCTGGACTTGCTTATGCTGATCACTGGCTTATTGCCGCTTCCTATCGCAATGATTTCCTAATTGAGGAGCTATCCTCCCGCTCATTTACTGCGAATCTACCATTGAATAAGAAGGCATTTGCCTTAAGCGGCGGACAAGAGGGCTTTAGCGATTATAGAAAGAATAGAATGGCCTTGGCATATGCCCAAAGACTTAGTCCTTCTTTCTCTATGGGATTGCAATTCAATTATTTCTCCTTGCAATTGATCGACCCTTATGGTGCTCAATCATTCTATACGGTAAACCTTGGCTTGCATAGCCAATTAAGCTCTAAAGTCGATATAGCCGCTCTTATCGTCAACCCCAACAGGGTAAATACATCTGAAACCAATGATGCCTACTCCCCCCAGATCATCAAATTGGGTCTACGATATAATCCCCATGATTTCCTTTCGATCTTTATACAAACGGAAAAGGAGCTGAATCATCAACTGCAAACAGCATTGGGGATTCAATACAGTTATAAGGAGAATCTCGAACTGAGAATGGGTATCTCGAATCTGACTGAACAGTTCGCATTTGGATTTTCTTATCGACAGCGCTTCTTTCAATTTAACCTAGCTTCTTTCTATCATTTGCAATTGGGATTTAGTCCATCCATTTCAATCAGCTATTACCCTGAGTTAAATGAAAAATAGCTACTTCCTACTTCTATTGATCCTTTTTAGCTCTCTTGAACTAATGGCACAGGAAGAAGCTCTTTCAGAAGAGTTAAGGTCATTGATCGAAGAAAGACTCGAGTTCCTTGCAGCTGATCAATTAGATGCCAATGCTGATTATACTGCTCAATTTGAAGCATTAGAACAAGCTTTGCAAAGACCTATCAATTTAAATAAGGTAGATGCGGATGAACTGAGGCAGTTGAACCTTATGAGTGAGATACAAATTGCAGCATTGATCGAGCATAGGGTGAAAAATGGCGCTTTATTGGAGTTTGAAGAGTTATTGAGTATCCCCGCATTTGATGTATCCACCATAAGATTGATCAGACCTTTTTGTACGCTAAAGCAGAATCAAAACTATCCTGATCCTAGCTTTTCGATTTTAATGTCGGAGGGCAAATCCACCTTCTTTCTAAGGCATAGCAAGATAATAGAAGAACAGAAGGGCTATAAGCAATATGGAAGCTATCTGGGAAGTAGCGACAAGCTTTACAGTCGTTACAGATTCCAATACAACAACAGACTAAGTATAGGTTTTAGTGCAGAAAAAGATGCAGGTGAAGAGTTCTTCAAGGGTAGTCAGCCTGCCGGTTTCGATTTCTATTCAGCCCATATATTCCTTCAAGATTGGCAGGGCTTTGATAAGCTGGCCATTGGCGACTTTCAAGCACAGTACGGACAAGGACTTACTTACTGGTCGGGACTGGCATTTAGCGGAGGAATGGGTGTTGCCGGACTAAAAAGGGTGGGTTCTGGGTTGACTCCATACACTTCAGTACAAGAGAATTCTTTCCTCAGAGGATTGGGATTGGAAAGAAGCTTTGGAAATATGAACATTTCAGTCTTTGGGTCAAGACTTATGCTTGATGGTAAAATCGAAGAAGGTACTGATGGTATTAGGATCAGCGGCTTTCCGGGCAATGGCCTACACAGAACTGAATCTGAACTAGAAAGGAAACAGCAAATTCTAGAGTATCAAATTGGCAGCCATCTAAAGTATTCGACATTAAGGACAGAGATTGGGGTGACAGCTGCAGCCCGACAATTGGAATACAATCCCTCGATAAACACTCAGCTTTATCGCTTGGAGAATCAAGATCAGCAATTCCAATTGAATACTGGACTTGATTACACTTTTTACTTATCAAACCTCTTGTTCTTTGGCGAAAGTGCAATGAGCAAGAATGGAGGTTTCGCTAGCTTGAATGGCCTGCTATGGGCTGGGAGTCAAGGATTTCAAATGGGTTTATTACACCGTCATTATGAAGGAGATTATTTGGTCATACAATCCAATGCATTGGGATCCAATTCAGGGAACTTCAATGAAAGAGGCTTATATCTGAATTTGGAGAGTCCGATCTACAGCAATCTCAAACTCATCCTGAATTTCAATCTGTATAGATTTCCCTGGCTGAGATATCAAGTTGATGCTCCAAGTGGAGGTTTTGATCGATTGGCTGAGCTTAGATACAGGCCCAAAAGAAGTCTTGAACTGTACTTTCGATATAGAGAACGAAAAAGAGAACGGAATTCAAGTTTAAGTACAGATGGAGTTGATCCCATAATGACAGAAATAGGCAGAAACTATCGCTTGCATTTGAGGTATGAGATCAATGATGAATTGAGATGGCAAAGTAGGATTGAATGGAGAAACTATCATTTTGAAGCTGAAAGCGAGAATGGATTATTGATCTATCAAGATCTATCCTATAAAAGCTTGAACTCCCCTATTTCCTTCAGTCTCAGAGGAGCTCTATTCGATTGCCCTACATATGACAGTCGGATCTATGCCTATGAAAGAGATGTACTGTATGCCTTTAGCATTCCGGCATATAATGGTGTAGGTTTCAGATACTACATTCTACTTCAATGGAAAGTAAAGAAAGGTATCGATCTCTGGATACGTTATGAAAACACTACATATACCGACAGGGATGTGATTGGCAGCGGAAGGGATGAAATTCTCGGAAATACAAGATCTCAAATAAAAAGTCAGTTGAGGCTACGCTTTTGAAAGATGCACTTCTAGCTTCTCAATCTGCCTCCAGAAGTCGGGGAAACTCTTATCCACTACCTGCTCGTCATCAAGCTCAAGACTTGGAAAGAGCAATGTCAAAGGTGCAATTGACATGGCTATGCGATGGTCGTTGTGAGATGAAAGCATTCGAAGCTCAGAATCAGGATTCTTGTCGATCAGCTTTAAATAGATCTCATCTTCACTTAGATCGTATTCAATCTTTGCCAGTTTTTGCAACTCAGATAAGAGAGCCTCTACTCTATCTGATTCCTTTATTCTAAGTGTCTGTATACCTTTTATTCTAAGCGATGGAAGAAGGAATATACCTGCAAATACAAAAGGAAGAATTAGGTCTGGTTGTCCCGACAAATCTAGCTCGATCTCTTTATTCGCGAGATTAGTTCTTCTCAACTCTACTCCAGCTTCTGTGAAGTCGGTCTTTACACCCAGCATTTCAAATAGCTCTGCACATTTCCTATCACCTTGTAGACTATTGGGTTGTAAACCTTCGATCTTCAGTTCTTCCATATCAGAAAGCGCAAAGAACTGATAGAAGAAAGCCGCTGAAGACCAGTCGGGCTCGATTGTATAGGGAGTACTCAATTGATAGCTTCCCTCCTCCACTTTTATAGCGTTCTTATCCCTCTCGCAGCTTATTCCACACATCTTCATCAGTGAAAGTGTCATATCGATATAGGGAATAGAGCTTGGATTAAACAGTTCCAATTGAATCCCATTCTCGAGGTATGGGGCAATTAGAAGCAGTGCTGTTACAAATTGAGAGCTCATAGAAGCGTCTATACTGAGCTTCTTACCTTTTAGTTTAGCTCCCTTGATCTTCAAAGGGGGAAAGCCATCTTTCTTCAAGTATTCTATATCCGCACCTAGTTCTTTCAGAGCTTCAACAAGCGGTGCAATTGGACGTTGATGCATGCGTTCAGCTCCTTTAAGAACCACCTCTTTTCCATCCTGTAAAGCAAAATATGCAGTGAGAAATCGAATGACCGTCCCCGCCATTCTTGCATCTACTTCTGATGAGTTCGAACTCAGTATTTCCCGCATTAATCTGCTGTCTTCAGCATCAGACCAATTTTGAATATTCAATTCATTCTGAGATAGAGCCTGGATTATAGAAAGCCTATTGCTTATACTCTTTGAAGCAGGCAGCTGTATGCTTGTCTGAGATTGCTGCTTATCATCTGAATTGAAATTAAGCCTGATCATAGCTCTCTGTAGCATTTTAGAGCGCTGTGGATTTGTTCTTGGCTTATACTATGATCGAAGGTGGCCTTTCCAATGTCTTGGAGCAGCACCATTCGAATCTCTCCGCCTTTATTCTTTTTATCGGCAAGCATTGTTTTGATCATCTGAGGCTCATCATCTTCTGTCCATTCCAGCTTAGGATATTTCTCTTTTAGCGTATTGACAATCGACTGAAAATCTTCATCTGAAAGTGTAGAAAACTCCTTCGATAGATAAGCTTCACAGATCATACCTGCTGCTATGGCATAGCCATGAGGAATTGGATTCCCATAACTTAGAAAGTTACTTTCAATGGCATGTCCGATCGTATGCCCGAAATTCAAGACTTTCCTAATGAATAATTCCAAAGGATCTTGCTCCACGATCTCAGCTTTTATGTTTGCCGCTTTTTTAATGAGTTGTAGACTCAAACGATCATTGGATATCGATATCAATTCAGACCATAAGCTGCTGTCTTTAACCAATGCATGTTTATACACTTCAGCCATGCCACTTAAATACTCCTCATCGTCAAGAGTCTCAAGGAAATCGTCAAAAACTAAAATAGCTTTAGGCTGATTGAACGTACCTATTTGATTCTTCAAATTATCCAGATCAACCCCAGTCTTCCCACCAATTGCTGCATCCACCATAGCCAAGAGACTAGTGGGTAAATGAATGAATTCGATACCTCTTTGGTAAAGAGAGGCGGCAAAGGCACCGAGATCAGTAATCATACCCCCACCTAGGTTTATTAGCAAAGAATAGCGATCAGCACCACTATCAACCAATGACCTCCAAATAAATTCAGCGGTCTGCAGCTTTTTGTGTTCCTCACCCGCCTCAACAATGATTAATTGTTCATCATTGAACAGTTGGGGATACCAGGACTTCAATTTCGGCCAGCACTCACGATGTGTATTTTCATCACAAAGAAGAAAAACTGAAGAGTACTTATCCCAATCGATACTTTCGACAAACTGCTTAGAAGCTTGATCTAAGAATTTTACAGTGGTAATAGGATTTTGCTGCATAATATGCAATCAAAACTAGGAAGATAAAGCTTATGTTTAGCTTTTGAGGAATTAGCCAATATGAAAAAGATCGGATTGATATCAGACACCCATTCCTATTTGCATCCAAGGGTCAAGCATCATTTCAAGGATGTTGATGAGATTTGGCATGCAGGAGATATTGGTGATATCGCTTTGGCGGATGAACTAGCTGCTTTCAAACCTTTTAAAGCCGTTTATGGCAACATTGATGGACATACGATCAGAGCACAATACCCAAAGAACCTTCGCTTCGAAATTGAAGGATTGGATGTATGGATCACTCATATAGGAGGCTATCCGGGAAGGTATGATCTTAGGGTTAGAGAAGAAATTCGAAAAAATCCACCGGGATTATTTATTTGTGGACACTCACATTTTCTAAAGGCAATGCCCGACAAAAAGCTCGGCCTTTTGCACCTAAATCCAGGAGCAGCTGGTAAAGTGGGCTTTCATCAAGTCCAAACACTAATGCGTTTTGAAGTCGAAAATGCACAAGTGCAAAATCTGGAAGTCGTTGAGTTGGAAAAAAGGGTCTAGCGAATGCGATCAGCAGCTCTGATCAAGGCTTCATCTTTCTTGATTCCTCTAATGGCCAAATAGATGAAAAGCATTGGAATCAAACTCACAAAAGTTGCGGCATCATAGACAAAAGTGATTGAATCCGTAATACCCAAACTTCTTATTCCCTCATCTACAAGAAAAAAGGCTGCAGCTACTAAAGCCGCTTGTGTAAAGAGATTCAATTGAGAAAGTTTGATCTGCAATTGGCGTTTCTTGAAAAGCAAAACAACGATCAAGCTCAGTAGAATATTCACAGTAGTAATTACAGCCAGAATTACTGTATGATAAGCACCTTCACCTTCAAGTCCATACATACCAAAAGACTGCGTGTTATCCTCGACCTTAATGACAGCAAAATCTAAAAAGAAGAGAGAGACATTTAGCAAGATTGCCAAAAAGAGGTAGAGGGTCTGTATTCTTTGCCACATAAATCGTTTCTTTTGCTACAAAGAAACAAAGAATATCCGCGTTTTTTTTTCGTTTATTGCAATTATCTATGTCAGCTAATAAGCAAGCCTTCGCAGAAATCAGTCGTGCCTTTGCATCAGACTTGCCATTTTCACTTCAGTATGAATGGTGGAATGAAGTGGTTGTGGACAATTGGGAGGTTTCTGTTTTCAAAGAGAAAGGAGAGATCAAAGCTGTGTGGCCCTATTTCAAAAGAACAAAAGGACCGTTCACTATGCTTTGTCAGCCGGCTTTCACCCCCTATGGCGGACCAACTTTCAATTATCCCGAAGGACAAAAGATCGAGCGCAGATATAGTTTTGAGCAAAAGGCTACTGCGGGTGTGATTGCTTCTCTTCCAGCATTCTCAGAGCTTGAGATCAATTGTAGAATAGATTTAGATAACACTCTTCCATTCATTTGGGAAGGATTTGAAGATCGAAAGAAATACACATATCTACTCAACTTAGAACAGGCAGAAGATGAGATCTGGGCGAATTTTCGAGAGAATATCAGACGTCAGATCAGAAAAGCCGAGAAGAGTCTAAAAATTGAACGCTCAGAAGATGCAGAGCTGATCGATCGTATGTTGAAATCGACATTTTCAGAGCAGACTACTGCTTATCCAATTCAGGATGCGAAGGTTTATCAGCGTATTGTGGATTTTTTAAAGAAGCACAATTGCGGAGAATTGCTGGTGGCAAAGGATGATAATGATAAGGTCCATGCGTGCTTGCTTTGGATCCACGATGCTAATTCGGCCTATTATCTTATTGGCGGCGCAGATCAAGAGCACAAGAACTCAGGAGCCATGAGTCTATTAATGTGGAATGCGATCAAAGACAGCAAGAGTGTAAGTTTAGAGCAAGAGAAGAAGTTAAAGCAGTTCAACTTCGAAGGAAGTATGATTCCAGCAATCGAGAAGTACTTGAGAGGGTTTGGAGGTGTTTTGACTCCTTATAGCTGCTTGTACAAAAACAACTCTATAGGACTGAAATTAGCTCGAAAGGTTCTTTAATGTACCAATGTGTAAATGTGAAAATGTACCAATTTCTACATCGTTACATTGATACATCGTTACATTGATCCATCGTCACATTGCTACATCGATAAATTGTTTCATTAAACAGAACTAAATCCATATTCCCGCTCCACTAAGGCAATCCTACTGATATAAGCCTTATACCAATCCTTTCTACCTTTCTCTTTGGCAATTTTATGATCTGTATTTGATCGCCATTCTTGAATGGCTTCCAGATCTCTCCAGTAGGAAACGGTGATCTCTTCCCCATCACCTGCGGTCTCAATCCCCAAATAACCATCAACCTTAGCGGCTAACTCTCTCATCAGCTTTGAGGTAGCTGCATAGTCATCGTCTATATCTGTTCGCACTGCAGTAAAGATTACTGCGTAATAAGGTGGTTTGGGGGTCTTTGCAAACATTGTTTTTTGAGACTTGAGAATCTAGAGTCTAGAATCTAGACAGACTCTAGACTCGTCTAGGCTCTAGATTCTAGGTTCTAACATCTTACTTAGCGTAATTAACCGCTCTTCTCTCGCGAATCACAGTCACTTTAACCTGACCAGGATAGGTCATTTCAGTCTGGATCTTCTGGGCGATATTGAATGAGATCTTATCCGCTTCATCATCACTGATCTTTTCACTTTGTACGATCACCCTCAGTTCCCTTCCGGCTTGAATTGCATAAGCTTTCTCTACACCGGCTTGCGACATACCTAGATTCTCCAATTCTTTTATACGATTGATATAGGATTCTACGATCTCTCTTCTGGCTCCCGGTCTAGCACCTGAAACGGCATCACAAACTTGTACGATTGGTGAGATCAGCGAAGTCATTTCTATTTCGTCGTGGTGAGCACCAATAGCATTGCATACCTCTGCTTTCTCCTTGTACTTCTCTGCCAACTTCATTCCCAAAAGAGCATGTGGCAATTCCGGTTCATCGTCTGGCACTTTACCAATATCGTGAAGTAAGCCTGCTCTCTTGGCAATCTTAGGATTAAGTCCTAATTCTGATGCCATAGTAGCACAAAGGTTTGCCACTTCTCTAGAGTGTTGCAAAAGGTTTTGTCCATAAGAAGAACGATACTTCATTCTTCCAACCATTCTTAAAAGCTCTGGGTGTAGCCCGTGAATTCCAAGATCGATACAGGTCTTCTTACCCACATCTACGATCTCATCTTCCAATTGCTTTCTAACTTTCTTTACTACTTCTTCAATTCTGGCAGGGTGAATTCTACCATCGGTCACCAATTGGTGAAGTGCCAATCTAGCGGTTTCTCTTCTAACTGGGTCGAAACAAGAAAGTATGATTGCTTCCGGAGTATCATCAACTATGATCTCAACTCCTGTTGCCCCTTCCAGGGCGCGAATGTTTCTTCCTTCGCGACCGATAATTCGGCCTTTCATATCATCAGAATCGATATTGAAAACAGAAACTGAATTCTCTATTGCCTGTTCAGTCGCCACTCGTTGAATGGTTTGAATAACCACTTTTCTAGCTTCCTTATTGGCATTGATCTTTGCCTCTTCAACAGTATCCTTGATATGAGCCATGGCATCGGTCTTAGCCTCTTCTTTGAGCACCTCTACCAATTGCGCTTTTGCTTCTTCGGCTGATAGTCCGGCAGCTTTCTCGAGCAACTCAACTTGCTTTCTGTGGTTCTTATCAAGTTCTGCTTGCTTTTGCTCGGCAACTTCGAACTTGCGATCCAATTCGGATTTAAGCTTGTTGAGCTCTTTATCCTTCTTATTGTTTTCGTGGAGTTTATTGTTGAGAGTGGTTTCTTTCTGCTTGATGCGGTTCTCTGCATCGGCCATTTTTCGCTCACGACTAGCAATTACCTTTTCGTGCTCTTCCTTCAATTGCAGAAATTTCTCTTTGGCTTGAAGGATCTTATCCTTCTTAACAACCTCTGCCTCTGCTTTTGCCTCCTCTATTATACTGTTTGCCTTGCTTTCGTTCTTTCGCTTACTTATTTGCAAGGCAGTAATCACTCCAGCCGCTAAGCCTACAATCCCTGCGATCACTATTCCTATGATTTCCATGCTGTCATTTTAAAACATAAAAAACCCGTACAATCTGTTGGTCTGAATAAACCCCTTTATCAAAGGATTTGGATTTTCCGAATAAGTCAAACTTCCAACGTCTTTTACCAGGTGGTGGTAAAAAATCTCCGCCGGCTGGCGGATAAGTAAGGCCTGTTTTCATTATTGCTGAGTTAAACCCACGTTTTTAAAAATGTTGAGTTTACCAAACATAACACACTGTACGGGCAGGTATTTCCGGTCTAAAACCGGTATTATTTAAAGAACGTTACAGGTTGTCAGTGATCGACTCTTCTATCACTTTCAAGCGCTCCTGCAGGGCTACATCATCAACCAGGCTCTTTCCCTGGTAGCTGAGAGCTTCTGTTGCAAACTGCAAGGCGCACATGGCTAATAGATCCTGTTTGTCTTTCACCGCGTAGCTTTGCTCGTATTGCTTTATTCTCTCATTGATCTCATTAACCGCCTTTCGTATACCCTCTTCTTCCTTGAGCTTTACCTTCATCGGATAAATCCGATTGGCGATGTTGACCTTTATTGATAATTCCTTTTCGGACACTTTACTGATTTAGTTGAGCGATGCACCTATCCACCTCCCGCACAATTTCGTTGATCTTCAACTTGATCTCTCGATTATCGCCTTCGCTATTGCTGTTGGCTATTCTCAAGATCTTGTTTTTTTCTTTCAACTCATCTAATTCAACTGACTGCAGAGTAAGAGTCTCCTCTAACTCTTTTTGTCTCCTCCTGGCCTCTTCTAGCTGCGACTCGAGCGCCTTCTTCCGACTGATCAATAGTTTTAGCTTATCTTCTATACTAGCTAAAGTGCCGGAAAAATTTGCCATAGAGCTCGGCTTTTAAAGTACAAGATTCTTATACAAATCTAACAAAAATTTAAGCCTTTCCAAGAGTCGATTGTTAAAATAAAAAGAGGCTATCCTCTTGCTTATAAGCAACTTTTGGTTCGACATTTGCTGCTTTTCTTTGCATGGGTAGAATCTTTCTCTTTCTTTCTTTCGTCATTGGATTATCACTTCACTCTCAGGATTTTAGGGATAAATACCCCCAAGACTATTTTAGATCTCCCTTGGATATTCCACTCTACCTAAGTGGGAATTTTGCCGAATTAAGAAGCAATCACTTTCATGCTGGACTAGATATTAAGACTCAAGGTTTTGAAGGTCAAAAGATTTATGCTGTTGCCGATGGTTATATAAGTAGGATCAAGGTTTCTCCATATGGATATGGAAAAGCCATATACGTCACTCATCCGAATGGATATACATCAGTTTACGGTCATCTTCAGAAGTATTCAGATAAGATCGCTGAGCTTGTAAAAGAGAAGCAATATGAAAGTGAGCGATTCGACGTGCACATCTTCCCTTCTCCTTTTTCAATTCCAGTAAAGAAAGGTGAGATCATTGCGTATTCGGGAAATAGTGGCGGTTCTGCGGGGCCACATCTTCACTTTGAAATTCGAGAAACCGCATCCGAGCATCCGGTAAACCCTCTTTTCTTCGGTTTTGATATTAAGGATGACATCCCTCCGCAGATCTATAAGATCGCCATATATCCACTTGATGATGAATCCTATATCAATGGAGCAAATAAGATGAAGTACTTTCAGGCTAAAGGAAGCTATGGTAAGTATAAGATCGACTACCCTTACCCTATTTTGCTTCAAGGGACCTTTGGGTTTGGTATCATGGCAGTGGATCGAATGAATTCAACTCACAATAAGTACGGACTTCACAATCTCCAATTATACTTTGACGAAGAAAAGGTTTACGAACAAGAGATCAACGAATTTGCCTTTCACGAAGGCAGATATATCAACTCTCATGTAGATTATGCCTTCTATGCACTTAAGGGATTGAGATTTCAGAAGAATTTCGTCGATCCGGGTAATCGCTTGCGCATCTATAAATCCTTAGTGAATGAGGGTAAGATTGTGATCAATGATGAGCAAGAACACACATTGAAATATATTGCAAGCGACCTATATGGCAATGAGGCTACTATAGAATTCACCATAGAGGGAAAAAAGTATCCAGCCATTCCTAAAAGTAGCGACTTGAGTTCTGCCAAGATCAAATTCCTAGCCCATGATAGATCACATTCATTCATTGAAGATGAAGTCTTGGTTAGGATTCCAAAGGGCTTGCTGTATGACGACATATACTTCGAGTATCGCAAAGAGGAAGGTACCGACAAAACAATTAGTCCGATCTATTGGCTACACAACCGTTTTACACCACTGCATTCTTATATGACTGTTGCCATTCGAAAAGAAGGACTGCCTTCAGAATTAAAATCCAAAGCACTAATTGTAAGCACAACCAATGGTAGGAATTGGTATGCTGAAGGAGGTAGTTGGAAAGGAGATCAATTGAGTGTAAGAACCAGAAGCTTTGGCGGATATGCAATAGCGATTGATAGCACAGCTCCAAGCATCACTCCAGTCAACATCTATCCCGGAGCAAATATGAATAAGAAATGGTCGATCCAATTCAAGATCGACGATGATCTGTCTGGCATAGGCTCATACAGAGCAGAAGTAGACGGAAAGTGGATCTTAATGGATTACGACGCTAAGAATCGCTTGATCACTCATTATTTCGACGGCCGTATTGGCAGCGGCGAACATGAGTTGGTCTTAAAAGTGAAAGATGAAAGGGGCAACCTATCGACATATACCGCTAAATTTAGGCGTTAACAAAAGCTAACATCCTAAGCCCTACAAATCGCTTAACTTTGAATCATGTTTAAAGCGCTTCGAATATTTGGACTCTTTTTCTTCTGTATTCTTTCACTATTTGATGCAAGATCTCAGGATAACTCGGATCTAATTCAATTATCCGGCGTTACGATAAGCAGAGATAGCCTCTACCCTGTTCCCTTTACTACGGTGATGGTAAAGAATGCCAATAGGGGAACTACATCTGATTATTACGGATACTTCTCATTCGTAGCTAAAAAAGGAGACACACTTATATTCACTTCTGTAGGATATAAAGCTGCAGAATTCATAGTTGAAGATAGTCTGGTAGGAAATAGATATTCTCTAATTCAATCATTAACTAGAGATACAATTGAGCTAGAAACTGTGAATATCTATCCCTGGCCTACTCCTGAGCAATTCAAAGAAGCTTTTCTGGCCTTAGATATCCCTGATGATGATCTGGAGATTGCAAGGAAGAACCTCTCTGCTGAATTCATGGAAGAGCGATTGGAAAATATGCCCATGTCGGCAAGCATGAACTTCAAATGGCAAACTCAACAGCGAACAAATGCGCTCTACTATGCAGGACAGTCTAGAATGAACAACTTGAGTAACCTGCTCAACCCTATTGCCTGGGCCAAGTTCATAGAAGCCTGGAAGAATGGGGATTTTAAGAGGAAGGAATAAATCTAAAGTTAAGAGTACCCTTCGACTACGCTCAGGGCAGCGCTTGAAATACTTGAAGTACTTGAAGTTAAGGTCGAGGCTGGCAATTCATACCTAAATGCCGCCGTGACCGCCGTGCCTTCGCTGTGATCGCTGTGGTTAAAGCAGATGGTCTTGATAGTCGAAATTAAAATTTCTGATCTTGGTTCCTGAGCTTGCCGAAAGACTGATTTCAGATTTCAGATTTGACTAGATCCATCCTTTCCACCAATAATAGGCGATAGCTGCATACTCGCGCATCACTATGATCTCGTATTGCAGGTAACTCCATAGATTATAACGCAAATTGAGGTTTTGAACGTCCTCGTCTTCGTCCTCATCTTGCCCCCTTTGCAATCTTGACTCATCAGAAGGTACCTCAAATCCCGCCCTTCCTCCAACATGCTTGAAGCCAGCTTTTCGAAATGAATTCAAGGCGCGATACATATGCTCAGGAGAACTGATGATCAAAATAGGACTATTATGATCCATCACTTTAGAGATTTGAAGGGCCTGAGTGTGTGTGTTATACCCCAAAGGCTCAAAGATTATTCGATGGTCTCTTACTTTTTTCAATCTCAATTCCTCAGCCATCATTCTCAATTGCCTCAAACTATCTTCAGCGCCCTTATTGTAGGGCATTGCCAAGATCACATAAGCTTTCTTGAACTCATTTGCAGCTTCTGCTCCGTGATAGAGTCTCATTAAAGTATTTGGGGATGGCATTCCATCTCCTCCCATGATCACAATAGCATCTGGAGGGGAAGTCAAGGTGTCCTTCCTCATTGCAAGATCGTGATAAGCATTGTAAGGAATATCTGTAAAAGCTAGGAATAGCATAATCAGACTTATGCTTCCAAAAGTCAAGAGTAATCCAATCAAACACTTTTTGATCCACTTCATAGGCTAGTACCGCAGCTAAAATAGCGACAATTTATGATTATGTTGATTTGTCCGGATTCCACCGAATAGCTTTGTAACTTTGATCTATGAATTACAAAGAACTCCCCGATCACAGTCGCGTTTGGATCTATCAGTCTTCCAGAGAATTAAGCGACAAAGAATTGACTCATATTCAGCAGCTAGGTCAGCATTTTATTGACAATTGGGCTACTCATGGAAAAGCACTGAAAGCATCATTAGATGTATTCCACAAGCGTTTTATCGTGCTTTTTGCCGATGAAATGGCCGTTAAAGCATCCGGTTGTTCAATAGATAGTTCGGTTCACTTCTTCAAAGAATTGGAAGGTGTATTCGATATCCAGCTATTCGATAGAATGCAAATTGCCTTTAAAGATCCATCAACCGGAGAAATCACAACAAAAGCAATGCATCAATTAGTCGAGGAAGTAGAGAAAGGTGAATTGCCAAATGATCTGAAGATCTTCAACAATTTGGTAGATACAAAAGAAGAATTCGAGAATAAGTGGGAAGTCCCATTAATGGAAAGCTGGCTAGCTCAATCTCTACAAAATACTAAATCATAAATGATGAAAACCAAATCAATAATTCTACTACTCAGTTCTCTAATCATTACCCTATGGGCTTGTGAGCCATTAGAAAACTCAAAAGCTGAGGAATTAGCTGCACAGCAAGACACGCTTGAAACAGCTGCAGATCCAGAGGTGATCGATGGCTATAATGCAGATAAAGCAACAGAGTATGGAGCAGATGATTACGGGATGAAAACCTATGTAATGGCATTCTTGAAGAGAGGTCCTAATCGTCCGCAAGACTCAGCCAAGTCTGCAGAACTTATGCGTGCCCATCTCGATAATATCAAGCGATTGGCTAAAGAAGGTAAGCTCGTTTTAGCTGGACCCTTTTACGGTGATCAAGATCTAAGAGGCATCTACATTTTTGATACAGACAATCTCGACTCTGCTAGAGCCATGACAAGCACAGATCCAGCAATTCAATACGGTAGCTTGGAAATGGAATTGATGAAATGGTATGGGAGTGCGGCGCTTATGGAAGTGAGTGAAGTTCATTCTCAAATTTCCAGGGAGGAAATTTGAGAATGTAAATCAGAAATCAGAGATCTGAAATTCTATTTGTTCGACTTAATTAAACTCACTAACTTATATCTACTATGAGAGATGGAGATTTGAGAATTAGGTCTAAAAAGTTTTTCTTTAAAACTATTGATACTTTAAACGACTGTAAATATGAAGTTCGTTCAAATGAAATAATAAAACAGTTGACCAGAAGTAGTGGTTCAGTTTGTTCTAATACTAGAGCAATGTTTAGAGCACGCAGTACTAAAGAATATTATTCCAAATTAGGTATTGTTGTAGAGGAGGCTGACGAATGTGGTTTATGGCTAGAGGCCTTAGCAAGATTACAAATCTCTCAAAAGGCGAAATTAGAGGAGCTGAAAAATGAAGCAAATCAGCTGACTGCCATTTTCGTATCTCTATATAAACGAAAAACCTAAAATTTCTGATCTCAGATTTCTGATTTCAGATTTTCGGTCTCTGGTCTCCAAAAATTTGCTTCACAAATTTTTCGCTTCCGCAATCAACTCCGCCAGATCATAAACCTTAATCGAATCCTCTTTCTCAACATGCTTCACTCCGTCTGTCATCATGGTAGTGCAGAACGGACAGCCTACAGCTACTATGTCTGGCTTGACTTCCATGACATCGTCCATTCGTTCAATATTGACTTCCTTATTTCCAGGCTCGGCTTCTTTGAACATTTGAGCTCCACCGGCACCACAGCAGAGACCTTTGGTGCGACAGCGTTTCATTTCGACCAATTCGCCATCCAATTGCTCAATTAGAGTTCTTGGAGCTTCATACTCTCCATTTCCCCTTCCAAGGTAACAAGGGTCGTGAAAGGTGATCTTCTTCCCTTTGAAGTCGCCACCTTCAACTCTAAGTTTGCCTTCATTGATCAAGGACTGTAAGAATTGAGAATGATGCATTACTTCGTAATTACCTCCCAATGAAGGATATTCGTTCTTCAGGGTATTGAAACAGTGCGGACAGGTAGTCACGATCTTCTCTACCTCATAGCCATTGAGCACTTGAATGTTGGTCATTGCCTGCATCTGAAAAAGGAATTCATTACCAGCTCGTTTTGCCGGGTCTCCAGTGCAGCTTTCTTCAGTACCCAGAATTGCATACTTCACCCCTATCTCATTGAGGATCTTTACAAAAGCTCTAGATATCTTTTTCGCTCTATCATCAAAACTTCCGGCACATCCTACCCAAAATAACACTTCCGGCTTTTCTCCTTTGGCCATCAAATCGGCCATTGTATTTACGTTCAATTGTTCGCTCATAATTTTATTGATGCTTGAAGCTAGAAGCTGGAGGCTAGACTTCATTTTACTCTGTCTAGGCTCTAGATTCTAGATTCTATTTCCTAAATACCTCTATATCTACTTTTTCTCTAACTAAATCAGTGAATTTCCCATCATAGCGAGTTGCTCTCACAATATGATTGTCGATCCAATGATAATTTCCTCCTCTCGGTTTACCCATCAATAAACCATGGTAATTAAAACCATGTTTATCTAACCATTCTTCAGTAACTGTTCTATGCTCTTCTACTCTGCTGGTAAAGAATGTGATGATATGTCCTTCTTCAAACCACTTGTTTATGGTATCCAAAGCATCGGGATACAAAGCGGCATCTTTCATACGCTCAGGCTCTTCATTGGGAATGTCATCGCAAACCGTACCATCGATATCGATCAAGAAGTTCTTGCGACTCTCAGGAAGTATAGGAGAGATATTCTTTCCATCTACTTGGACATCCTGTAATTCAGAATCAAATGTATTCTTATGCTTCATTGTTTCATTTTACATGTATCCGGTGCCTGAGGCTCTCGAAGGCACCAACTTTAGTGCACTTATTGCTCATTAACCCAATTCGCTCTATCAGTCTGTGCAAACTGCCAAGGAGCGCCATTATTCTCCACATTCGTCAACATTCCAGTTAGCTCTTGAGGAATCTTGGACTCCTCCATTACTAATGATCTTCTCATCTCCATAATAATGGAAACTGGATTGATCTCTACTGGACAAGCTTCCACGCATGCATTGCATGTGGTGCATGCCCACAATTCTTCTTCTTTGATATAATCTCCCAATAAGCTCTTACCGTCTTGTCCAGGCTTCTGACCCTTATCTACTGCCTTACCTACTTCCTCTAGACGGTCTCTGGTATCCATCATGATCTTTCTCGGCGACAATAATTTACCTGTTTGAGCTGCTGGACATTGCTGGGTACATCTACCGCATTCTGTGCAGCTGTATGCATCCATTAAGCTTTTCCAACTCAGATCTGTCACATCCTTTGCTCCAAAACGTTCTGGAACAGCCCCTTCCTCGGCTGGAGGAGGTGCAGCATATGGGTCAGCTTCAGGATCAAACATCATCTTCACCTCATTGGTAACTGATTCCATATTGGTCAGTTTTCCCTTTGGATCCAGTTTTGAATAGAATACGTTAGGGAAAGCAAGGATGATGTGAAAATGCTTAGAGCATGGTAAGTAGTTAAGGAACAGAAGGATGCCCACAATATGAAACCACCACATTCCTCTTTCTATAGCTATTAAACTGGCATCTGACATACCTTCAAAAACAGGCACTAACCAAGCTGAAATTGGGAAAGCCCCAGCCTCTGCATAATGAGCATCTCCTCTGGATTGCAATATTGAATCGGTAGCGTTCATGCTGAGGAATGCAAGCATAAGGAGTACTTCCACAATTAAAATGATATTGGCATCAGTCTTTGGCCAACCTACCATCTCTCTGAAATTAAATCGCTTTATGGTCATGATATTCCGGCGAATCAAGAAAATGATCACCGATACTAAAACCAATAGCGCCAATACTTCGAATGATGCGATCAATATGTCGTAAAGTCCACCTAGAGGTTCTGCAAGTATTCTATGTGTACCGAAAATTCCATCAATAATAATCTCCAAGACCTCAATATTGATGATCACAAAGCCCAAATAAACCAAGACATGAAGTATTCCTGAAATAGGCTTCTTCACCATTTTTGATTGTCCAATAGCAATCATGAACGTCTTCTTCCACCGCTCTCCTTTTCGATCTGATATATCTTCATCTTTCCCCAGAAGGATATTCCGACGGATCTTACGTATGTTCATGCTAAACCACGCTACGCAAGCTATAAAGACGACTAAGAAGATAATATTTGAAATACCCATAAGCAGTAATAAATATCTAGAACAGAATTTCTAGGGATTCAATGTCTAAATTAACAACTAAAGCTTTTGTTATAAAAGAGTGGTTGATTCTTCTATTAACATTAAAGCTTATTTAGAACCCTTCTAAATTCGGGAGTTGGGAGTTGGGATGTGGGAGTTAGGAGTTAGGAGCTGGGATTATTGCGCTTGCCTGATTAGTGTTGACCGTTTTAGGTTACTAATTCATTGTTAAAGATAGTGATGATCTTTCTGGAATTAATTCCAGAAAGACTTCTTTCG